>CAYUAI010000047.1:0-31415 GCA_964442745.1 uncultured Chromatiales bacterium | reverse complement strand
TATAATATGGCCGCAATAATTAATGCCGTACGAATTTGGCTGAGTGTATTGATCGCATGTTCTGAGCTAAATTCATGCTCTAATGATTTATCCTTAAATGATAAATCCATTCGATTTTTTTGATACGGAGATGTCTGATTTTTATGCATAGCAGCAAAGCACATTAAGTGATTTTGCAAGATGCATGAATTTGAGATAGCTCGAAATTAGCGATCGGCATGCGCCAAGCAATATGTAGGTAGGATAGTGTATGGATAAGGTAATGCGATAGCAATAGCGGTTGAAAGAGATGAGTGACCAACCCCTCGCTGAGCAAGTGGCTTAAAACAAGCCCCTAAAATTTACTTCAATTTGGGTTATGTGGAATATTCAAAGGGATCAGCAAATATATTAGCGAGTGAAGCGCCCGCAAGAAATACAGCTTTTTTTGTCGTCACAACCATCTCCGGCTGGCCACACAAAAACACTCGCCATGCCTTTAAATCATGATGCTGTGCGAGGGCAATTTCATTGGCACGCCCCTGACTGAAGACCGCCTCATTATCTACTTTATCTTGAGAAACACAAGGATAATAATGAAAGTGGCTGTATTGTTTGGCCAACGCCGTCAGTGCATCGATCAAATATAAGCCATTTTGTTGACGACTGCCGTGATATAACCAAATCTCACCCTGATGTTGCTGGTTCAGTGCATCTTTTATAATGCCATATAACGGTGCTAAACCGGAGCCGGTGCCAATCAATAAAAGATTTTGTTGGGGATCGCTTGCCGTATAAAAGCATTGTCCCATGGCTTCGCTGAGCATCACTTGCTCACCCTCAGAAAGCTCATCATGCACCCATTCGCTCACGATACCATTGGGCCATCGCTTAATATGTAACTCAATATTGTCAGACAATTCGGCAACACTCGCAATGGAATACGTCCTTGGGATTTTATCGTTATGATAGAGGTTAACAAATTGTCCAGCATGATACGGAATCGGTTGAGATGGCTTTAACGTTAATTGTACAATCTGATTATTTAACATTATTTTAGTCACCACCGTCGTCGAGAATCGATCTAACGCCTTGGCATCGAGCAATTGGACTTCAAGCTCACCGCCAGCCACACATTGGCAAGCCAAAAAATAATTAAGCTGTTTTTGGGTTTCTTTTAGACCCGCTTGGGATGCATTTGACAACTCACCTCGCTTTGCTTTCATCATACAAGCGTGACATACGCCACGACGGCAACCAAAAGGAACGGATACATCATGCCTTAATAAAGTATCTAATACTGTTTCGCCTTCTTGACACTCATACCATTGATCAGCAAAAAACACTTTTGACAACAATATATCCTCCCCCTCAGCTAACTCGCCACTAACGACCTAGCACATCATTACGTGTGGTTTCGGCAATGGCAGCCACTTGTGCAATCAGTTCATCTGCCACACCAAGCTCTTTCAATGTTGCGCCGAGATTTTCAACGACGGCGTCAAAATGTGTGTCATTGAGTCCTTGCTTCACTAAGTGGGCATGGCCTTCTCGCATGTCTTTCCCAGTATAATTGTGAGGACCACCAAAAGCCATTGTTAAAAAAGCTTTTTGCTTTGTCGCCTGTTTTTCCATGTCCACCCCATCAAAAAACTTGTTAATCCGATCATCTGCAAGTACTTTCCGATAAAAAATATCAACCGCCGCGTTCACCGCCGCCTCTCCACCAATTTTATCAAATAACGCATCACCCATAAAATAACTCCTGACATTAAAATTTTAGTCTATTTAAAATATTGCTGAATTAGAAATGCAGCACTTAAGCTTCCTGCGCATCATAATTACAACATGCTATCCCTTAGCACATTCTATTCCGGGGCTCGTTTTACAGAGCGGCAAGGAAAATTAGTCTTGATGGATTAGGGAATGTATACTTATCGCCATGGTTAATTATTTCGTATTTTTAGAAATAACAATGTGCCCCCCAAGCAAGTTTATTTAATGTATTTTATATACATTAAATACGATCAATAGAGGGATGTCAATAAAAATGCATTTCAAATATACTTTTCGACATCGTCAAATAATATTTAAGTACAGATAGTTAAAAACGAGATTAAACGTTTTTAGCGCTTAACAATCATCACTATGGAATGGATGAACAGATGCAGCTCACCCTGTATACAGACTACTCATTTAGAACCTTAGCCTATCTTTGCTTACATGAAGAAAAATCATGCACCATTAGTGAAATAGCAAATTTTTATAATATTTCACGAAACCATTTAGTGAAGGTCGTGCATAACCTATCAAAAGCTGGATTTATTACGTCGGTGAGAGGAAAAGGCGGAGGAATAGGCTTGTCACGTCCCGCTGAACAAATCAATATCATTGATGTGATACAACATACCGAACCTAATTTGGCATTAGTCGCTTGCTTTAACCCACAAGCCAAACACACTTGTAGTATTGAACCCATCTGCGCATTAAAAGACCTATTGGCCAATGCCATGAATCAGTTTCTACACGCTTTGGAAAATCATACCGTGGCTGATTTATTAAAGGAGAAATCGGCTTGGCAATCGATTAATTTTTTAGAAAAAATATCGTTGAACAAACCATAAAAACAAAACCAGCAATCTGGCGCTCACCATCCGTTTGGCAAGCATTCGAACCCCGATACGAAACGTTAGGATAGAGTTCCATGCCTATAGTAGCGCTATCGAACAAAAATCAGTCACTTGTTGATGCGCCGCATCCGGTGAGGTCTGTCCTTCGCGAACCAACCAGTAAGTTTGCATCGCCGCCTGTTTCGCGGCATCCAGTTCTGCTTGAATATCGGAAAGAAAGACGATTTCCTGGGCGGGACAAGCCATGTGTTGTGCAATACGTCGATAAGCAACCGGTGATCGCTTATCACCGATATTGGTATCAAAGTATCCGCTAAAAAAGGAGGTCATGTCGCCAAACTGAGTATGTGCAAATAATAATTTTTGCGCATAGACCGAACCCGATGAGAAAACATACAACTTGATACCGGCCTCATGCCATTTTTTCAAGTATTCATACGCATCCCTATAGAGATGACCGGTGTAATCACCGTTTTGATAACCCGCTTGCCAAATCATGCCTTGTAATGTCTTGAGGGCTGTTACTTTTTTATCCTCATCGATCCATTGACATAACTGGCGAATACAGGCTTCGATGGATAGTTCACTACCCACCTCAGCGGAAACCCATTGCAGTTGCGCAGCGACTTCAGGCACATGCGCCTGTTCGCGTACATAACTTGCCATGTGCGCACGAGCATAGGGGAATAACACATCCTTGACAAAAGCAAGTGACGTTGTCGTCCCTTCAATATCGGTTAATATCGCTTTTACCATGGGAATTAAAAGGTTTCAAAACGAGGAAAATTATCCGCAATTTTATCGCCCGTGTAACTGGCCACCCAACCCCCCGAGGTGGTAAACAGACGTATACACTTAAACTCGGGCTCAGCCCCCATGTCAAACCAGTGTTTAGTCTCCGCAGGAACACTGATGAGATTTCCTTTTTCACACATCACACCATAAACCCGGTCCAAATGATGAATAAAAAACAATCCTTTACCTTCCACAAAAAAACGTACCTCAAAATCACTGTGGCGATGCTCGTCAAGAAATTTTTGCCGTAACGTGGCTTTATCGACATGATCTGGGGTCAGTGAAATGACATCGGCGGATTGAAATCCATATTGCTGCTTCAATCGATCAACCGACGGCTGATAGGCACTCAGTACAAACTCACTGGTGACTTGCGCCTCCAAAACCTGATCTGTTGTCCATTGCTCAAACTGAACGCCGATACCTTGCAAGGTACTCGCAATCATCTCAAAATCTGTGATGCTTGCTAATGGATTAGCATCGTCCTCCGCATAGATTTTCAATGTGCCCATTTATCATTCGCCTCCCGTCTTGATCGTTTTAAGGAATGAGGTTGAAATAATACCTTATTCCTAAGTACACGCCAGGCAAAATTATGAAACATTAGCCACATTTAATCAAAAATATTTTAGGGCATTAAACGCCCAGCTATCTACAGTTAAAAATATGTTAACTTAATCGTCTCTCCTCATATAGCCGCCATTTTAAGAAGTTATCTGGAGAATCAATTGACTGTCGGCACATAAAGACAAAGTTTACTGACCCGGATGAAAACTTTTTTTGCGGCTTGGAAGGTTTCTTCATCGGGTAGATTAAATTTTTCACTTAATTGCTTACCAATGACACCGATGGATTTATTTCCTTGAAATAAACTAAGGATTTGCACTTCAAAGGGAGATAATTTACATAAGGGTTGATTGCCACCTAATCCCGTATCAACCGATAGAACAAATCCACCATTTAATCGAAAATGGCAAGCGGGGTTTGGCATGGGAATGATTTTTTTAAATTGCTCGTCGGATAGGGTAACCAGCTGATTAAGCGACGACGGGCAACGGAGATGCATCTCTTCACTGGAGTCATGTCGTTTTTGCAATAAATTGTCGAAAAAATATGATTTGAATAGCTGAGTCATGAGATATACCTTGGTTTTTTATATGGGATATCCATTACAGATGAACTGCGAAATAGTCAGGCCTCGTATGCCTAATTTTTTATCTCAAAAAAAATAAGCACAGAAAACAATAAACAATCAAGATTAAATAAATATTGATTGTTATATTTTCTCAAAAAAAAACCGGAATTAAATCATTTTTAATTCCGGCATAAGGAGGTGGGCCATTGGGGGCTTTGAGGGTACCTCCTCTAAAACTTTGATTCACCCATCGAAAAATTACGTGCTGAATACAAATTAACGATAAAAACCTGGAGAGGTATATTTATATCCTTGCAACAATGCCGTCACTTGTTTATTTTGCAAGTGCTTTTCGAGTATTTCTCCCATAATATCGCGGTAATCAATAGTAAAATCAAGATAACGACCGGCAATGAGTTGCTCGCTAGCTAAACCCGGCCATTCACCATAAATATCACCTTGGATGGCTCCCCCCATCACGAACCAAGTCGCCGCATTACCATGATCGGTGCCACCACTGCCATTTTCTTTGGCAGTACGCCCAAACTCGGTACAGGTAAGCAGTACGATGTCCTCCATTTTCGGGCCGAGATCCGTATAAAATGCAGCCATCGCGGATGATAATTGCTGATGCAAAAGAAATTGACGCCCATTGTCTTGTCCTCCACCTTGAGAACTATGAGTATCCCATCCATTACTCTCTAGCGTAACGATTTGTAAACCGATATCAGTCTGAATCAGTTGAGCGACTTGCTTGAGTTGTCTAGCCAGCTTCGAGTCGGAATAAACAGCGCCGTTGGCTGGCACATAGGTCTCCAGATTAAGCGCCCGCATTTGCTGAGCATCCGACAGTAACGATAATCCCGTTTCGTGCAATTTTTTATGATAGACATCCGTTGTTACCGACGAGGTATAAATCGCATGCAAATCACTCACTAAACGTTGTTCAAACGCTTGATCACTGACGAGTGAATAAGAAGCGACATCCTGCATTGCAGAAACAAGAATTTCCCCTCGCAACGCGTGCGGTAAATTACCCCCAATCGCCAAGGCAGGCGTCCGACTTGTTAATTGAGTCAATTGCAAATACCGATTTAACCAGCCATCTAATTTTTTACTGGTCGAAGCGGATTCAATATTTTTTTGCCCATCAAAGTGTGAATGGCTGCTATTGGCGTAATGGGTCGCCGGGAAAATAGCCAAGTCACCGGCCTCATAGATTGGCTTAAAAGTGGCCAATCCAGGATGTAATCCAAAAAAACCATTGAGATCGATCGCTGCGGCCGGGTTGTCCTCGCTCGGTGGCTCAATGGCTATGTTAGGGCGTAGTGCTGCATAATGAGTATCACCATACGGTATACAAGTATTCAACCCATCACAACCACCACGCTGAAAAATAACAACCAAGGTTTTATTAACCGCCGCATCAGCGATGCTCGGCAACAGCATGGAACCAGCACCGAAGCAACGATAGCCTACGGTCGATGCTATTAATGTTTTTAAGAATTCCCTTCTTAGCATTTTTTATACATATGGCCCTATTGATATTGGTAGCCTGGAAAAGTCATTAATAATGTTAATAACTCACGCAGGCGATACTCATCATCCGGTTCATTGAGATTGATGGGCGTCGAGGTATTCAATCGTTGTAAAGCCACATCCCATCCCGTCTTATTCATCTTGTCCCCAAATAATATTTGATTAAAATAGCCGAGAATTTCTTCCGCAGTGAACAATCCTTTTTGTTTTAATCGAGACAACCAAAATTGAGGGGTATCGCGAATTATCCAGGTATTTAATACAAAAGCGAATTGAATGCGCTGTCGTAATAAATCGGTTGAAATCCAATCCTCACCGATCTCTGACCAACCGGTCGGGATGTCATTTTCTAACAACGGCATCCCCATTGTTCTTAATACACCCGGTAATTCATCAAAATTATAGTCGATGTCTAGATTACGCATGCTCGTTAGTACGTATTCTAAGGGCGTTTTTACTTTATTGCGCCGATACTTTACATCATTAAATTCGGAGGAAGCGAAAATCGTTTTTAATACTTCGCCGATATGCCCCTGATGAGTTAAAAAAGCGGTCATACACGTCTGATTAAGTGATGGCAGCATCCCTTCATCAACAAAAAAAATAATTAATTTTTCACATATATATCGGGCGGTAGCCGGATGTGAAGACAGTATTTCTAATACGCGCTCTCCTTCCTCAACACCCACCCCGCCGATCGTTTTTCCAAGAAATATTTTGTCACTATAGTCATGCTGACGGTCATTAAAATAGAACATATTATTTCTCACATGCCAACCAGTGAATATTTTTGCTAAGGCTATGATATCATGATGCTGATAGCCGCCATCCACCCCCATCGTATGCAACTCGAGCAGTTCTCTTGCATAATTCTCATTGGGTTCAGATTTATTGTTTTTTATACTGTCTAAATAAAATAGCATGGCCGGACTTTTTGCACTGGTTGCCAATAAGTCCTTAAAATTCCCTAATGCATGCTTTCTAAACAAATGATTCTCTGACAACTCATACGCCACCTGACCATGGCGATTTAAATTGGTATTAAAGTGATTATCCCAGAACCAAGTCATCAACTCTAACAATTGACGTTCACTTTTTGCCATCCGATATAACAGGTATTGTTGCACTTTTGGTTTCGATTTAGGCTGCCAATCGCTTAGTTGCTGCTCAAGTACTGAATCGTCTATGTTTTCCGGAGAAAGTTGTGTGGCCAAATAATCACCAACCCCTAAGCGCTTTATTTTTTCAAGACTGGCCTCCGTCACGCCAAAACTAGTGCGATTCAACACGTGGTAAGCATCCACTGCCTCCTCTTTTTTAACCTTTAAGCTCAGTTTTTCAGTTGTCCAAAGACCGGCGGCATCCTGCGCTTCGATAGTGATTTGGATATTGGCGCTGGGAGATATCTGGCCATTGAGTACGGAAAAAACCCATTGGGATGTGGACATATCCCATGGCAGCGGTACCCGGTCAATGGTTCGCCCTAACCCAGGATCATCAACACTTGCCCGAATATCTCGGATGCCAGTATCATCCGTGGCGATACCAAGCAAAGTAAACCCGGTCATCGGTACTTGTTCATCAACCTGATGGGAGCGAAATACAATGCTAGGTGGATAACGATCCATGACGACCGGAAACGTTATCTTTGTGGTGGCAACATTATTTGATTGGTCTTGAGCTCTGACAACAATGTCAATGGAATGGCCAGCCGTTATCATGGCCCGCATGATGGAAAATTTCCATTGTTTGGTCATCTTATTGTAATCCGCAACGCCCTTACTTCGACCCCGAAAATAATCGTTGACTGACACATGTATTTGACTGATTTCATTATTATCAAGCGCCAAACCTTCCAAGATAAACCCCGCCGCATTGGCCACTTGATCTGTCCCAGGCTTAGTCACAATAACCACCGGAGATTTCATATCTAATGGCGAGGCGATATCCTTAGAAATCACCATGGTCAGTGATCCTTCGGTTTGAATTCGGGCACTGTAATAGCTTTGTCCTAAGCCAAAAGGATTCTTGGTTTTTATAAAAAAGCTGCTACCTGATTTTAATTCCTCGAGATCAAACTTAACTTTACCATTTTTATCCGTCTTGCCGCGGCGCAACCAACTCAGTTCTCCGTCAGCTAAAACCCTCAAGACAACCAATGTTTGATCAATTAACGCTTGATTGGTCGCTCGGTCAATGAGGGTCACCGGAACGGTACCGAGACGAAATTCATATTCGCCAGGCTGGTCAATCACATCGCTGGCCACACGGCCCGCATCAAACGGGTTAGCTTTGAGTTTATACGGCTGACCATCCTTCAAACCATCGAGTTCAAAGATTAATTGTCCATTCCCATCACTGACTTGACGTCGAAACCATTGCTCACTACCATCGGCGAGTTGTTTCATTGCGATGACAGCTATTTGACTCAGTGGCTGACCTGTCACCCCATCGCGCAGCTTGACAATTAACGGTGGGTTCCCAACCACAAAATCCAGAGTATCAACTTGATCAATAATGCGACTATATTTCCATTCGCCGGATAAGGTGCTTCGTGCTTTTAATTGAAAACGACGACCGGTATCTAGTTTCGGTAGATCTAAATAAACTTTACCTTGCCCATCTGAGAAAACGCGACTAAACCACTTGCTACGCCCATCCGGCAACACTTCATTCACATTCACCTCGTGATTAATTAATGGCTCAGAGTCGAGTTTCGTACCATCCAAAATAGTGGCCGCCAGCGTTCCCACAGCCCAGGTTTTTTTCATCGGCTGATCAATAATATCAGAAATGATCCAAGCCTCATGAAAGACTTTAGTTTTTAAAAAATAAGAGCCGCCATCACCTAATCCCGCTAAGTCAAACTTCGCCACCCCGCCTTCGCTGGTGATGGATTTTTCCCGCCATTGGAAGCTCCCATCCACCAGCACTTCCATCGCATGCACCGCTTGATCAGGTAGTATTTGATTCGTAAAACCATTCACTAACTTGACAATTAATGGCCTGTTACCTACTTTGAAAGGATAAACGCCTTCTTTACTCACGGCGATACTGGACTTCCATTTCCCCGTAGTCAAACTGCGCGCAAAAAATATATATTTTGCGGCTTGTTTTAGACCGGCAAGATCAATTCGAAATACGCCATTTTTATCAGTCAATCCCTTCTGATACCAGGATAAACTTCCGTCCTGCTCCAACTTTCTTGCTTGCACTTCATAGCTAGCTAGAGGTGGGGACAGTGGGTCACCACCATTCACCACATTCAGAGTCACCGTCCCGACTTTCCATTGCATCGCTTGCGGTTTTGAAATGATCGATGTTTTGCTCCAGGTATCACTAAACACGGAAGCTTTTAGTAAATAATTACGTCCCTGACCTAATCCATCTAAATCAAAAGTGACCTGCCCATCGCTATCGGTTGCTTTCTTTTGCTGGCGTTTTTCGGCACCATCCGCCAAGACTTCATAGACCACAATATCTTGTGCTTTGATCCGGGCGGCCGACTGCGCGTCAATTAAACTCACCGTTAAAGGTGGATTACCCACCACAAACTGATGGCGTCCCACTTTTGCAAGAATTGAGCTGAACTTCCATTCGCCAGTGGTTGGGCTACGCACTCTGAGAATATATTGATTACCCTCCATCACGCCCGGCAAATCTAAACGGACCGACCCTGATTCATCACTGAGTGCCCGTTGATACCATTGCTGAGTACCGTCCGGCTGCAATTGGTAAGCATGTATTTCAGTGTGCCCTAGCGGAGGCTGCTCTGGCCGAGTCCCATCAAATAGGCTAACTTCAACATTTCCGATCAACCAGGCTAACTCTGTCTCGGCAGATATTATTTTTGAATATACCCAATCATTGCTAAATGCTTTCGTCTTAAAAAAAAATGCACGTCCTTGTGCCATACCACTTAAATTAAAGAAAGCAACCCCTTTATCGTTAGTGGTACGTCTAGCCCTCCAGGTCTTCGAACCGTCTTCAAAAATCTCAATCGCAACAATGTCGCGATTAACTAACAACTGCTGGTTGATTGCATCTCGCAAAATGACACGAATAATATCTGGCTCTGTATTTTCATTTGCGTAAAGTGAAATATCATCACTTAAAAATAAAAAAATACTGATCACAAGGTAAGATAATAAATTCTTCCTCCTGCAACACGTCATTCATCGCTCCTAAAAATAAGCGTTTTTTATTTTCTTGCAGTTGTTGAAATTTCATCATGGTCAGAATATCAACCAAATGATGTGGAATTTGCTAAATTAATAGAATCCCATCAAAAAATACCCCGTCCTTACTCCCCATACAACGATAAAACTCTCCATTGCCATGGAAACGACTCCGCATAAAAAAGTACTACGTTTGTGCGCTAAAAGTATTTTCAAGTTTTATTTATTGTTTTTATTCAGCAAACCTTTTGTCTTGTTATCTTACAAGCATCGTGCCATAATATTTTTATCTACATTATTAGTCAGTTATCTATAGCGGCAAAGAAAGCTCTAAAAAAAAACGTTGGGTATTAGCAACAATTCATACAAATCCTGCGCAATCGCTCGGGCCTGCTGCCTTACAAGACGAGTCATGCCTTTCAGACAAACCATCATTAAGTATAAATACGCAGTACTGGTATTATAAAGTATTACTTAAAAAAATAATGGGAATGGCGAGAATTAGCTTACTGCAATACGAGTTATTCTGAGGGGAATCACCGTATGCAACGATCACGAATCATCGTGATAATGTCAACACAACTTAAATACGATTTTCCGTCAATATTATGTCAACTAAAAATCAGCACTTGATACAAACCCAACAAATATTGTACAAAATTTATCAGGACCTAACTCAAGATGAACTGAACCTGCGCGCGATGGGTTTGGTGTATACGACCCTGCTCTCTTTAGTCCCACTGCTTGCCGTAAGCTTTTCGGTACTAAAAGCTTTTGGTGTACATAATCAGCTTGAACCCTTTTTACTTAATCTGCTCGCTCCCCTTGGCAGCCAAGGGGAAGAAATCACTATCAATATTATTGGTTTTGTTGAAAACATCAAGGTCGGTGTATTAGGCGCTGTTGGCTTAGCATTTTTATTTTATACCATCATCTCATTGCTCCAGAAAATCGAAGGCGCTTTTAGCAAAATTTGGCATAATTTACCCGCTCGCCGTTTATTACGCCGCTTTAGTGACTATCTAAGTGTTATCCTGGTTGGACCGGTATTGGTGTTTTCCGGGTTGGGAGTCACAGCCTCCATGATAAGCAATCAATTTGTACAACACATCCTTGCTATTGAACCGTTTGGAACCCTCTATTTATTGATCGGCCAAACAATTCCCTACTTACTGATCATTGCGGCCTTTACTTTTGTTTATATTTTTATTCCTAATACGCGGGTAAAATTTCGACCCGCACTCATTGGTGGCATTCTGGCTGGCATGAGTTGGAAAATAGCCGGTTGGGTATTTACATTATTTGCGGCAAGTTTGACAAGTTATGACGCGATTTATTCTAGCTTCGCGATACTGATTATGTTTATGATTTGGATTTACCTGAGCTGGCTTATTCTATTACTCGGTGCCAAAGTCACATTTTACTATCAACACCCCGAATACTTAAACACAAAAAATAATAACCCTCAATTAAGCTGCCGTGCTCGTGAATATTTGGGTTTATTAATTATGCAATATGTCGCGACTCAATTTATGCACGGAAAACAAGCACCCACATCCATGCAATTAGCAGAAAATCTTTCTATCCCGCTTCATCTGATTGATGAAATAATGCTAACGCTAGAAAAAAATCAACTACTCATAAGAACACAACAAGAGATCGCCAGCTATTTTCCTGCACGAGATACTGACAAAATAAGCGTATACGATGTTTTAAATGCACTTCGCTGTATGAACGAAGACTCGCTTGAGATAAAAAACCAGACAATGGCCAACCCTATGATTGATCATTTAGCTCAAGCAATTAATGAGGCAATTCTACATAACGTACAAGCACACACGCTAAGAGATTTGATTATTGATGAAAAATCAACGAGCACAATAACACTTGAAAAAAATTAATCTACAAAGTCATCGGCAAGTACAGAATTTATCGGTGATTGTTTTATTTTATTCAATATAACCCAATCTTCCCGTACCTGAATCTCGAGCATAGACATGTTGTTTACCGCGTGGTATGACCACAACACCGCCCTCCGAAACATGGTATTTAAGCCGATCATGATTCAAATCAAATCCAATACGTTGTCCCGCTTCAATCACATTATGCCGATCAACAATAACGCGTTTTAGTTTTGCTCCTCGTTTAATGTGGACATAATCCATGATAATACAATCATCTAACTCAACCTCAGGTTCAATCACCACTTCCCGTCGAATAATTGAATTGCTAATTTTTGCACCATCTATAATCGTGGCAGCGCCAAGCACGGCATTATCAATCTGACCACTGATAATTTTCGCCACTGGGCCTTGATAATTACTTGAATAAATCGGCCAATGAGGATTAAATACATCAAGCAGAGGCTTACTTCCAATCACATCCGTATGGGCATCAAAATAAGCATCAATGGTTCCTACATCACGCCAGTAGATGGGATCTTCATGTGCTTTTAAACCGGGTATTTGACTACTCCCAAAGTCATAGGCAAATAAACGATGGGTTTTAAGCAATCGTGGCAGCACATCTCGACCAAAATCATTTTCTTTTCGTTCATGGGATTCTTGTAATGCTTTGACTAATACATCGGTATTAAATAAATAGTTTCCCATGGATGCATACGCTTGACTATCATCGTGTGGCATCGGACTAGGATTCGCTGGCTTTTCCTCAAAAGAACAGACCCGTCCATCTTCTTCAGTGGCAATGATGCCAAAGGATGAGGCTTGTTTCATAGGAACAGGTAGTGCAGCCATGGTCACATCCGCCGCTTGCTGGCGATGAAACTTAACCATTTTACTAATATCCATGCGGTAAATATGATCCGCCCCAAATACTGCGACAATGTCGGGCCGCTGGTCTTCAATTAAGTTGAGATTCTGATATACCGCATCCGCCGTGCCTTGGAACCACTGTTGCCCACCTAACATTTGCGGTGGCACGACGGTAATAAATTGGTCAGGCAAGATCGGTGAAAGCCGCCAAGCTTTTCGAATGTGTTCGATGAGGGTTTGTGACTTGTATTGAACGAGTAAATAAATCGTAAAAATTTTTGAATTAATGAAATTGCTGAGTACAAAATCAACAATACGGTACCGTGCTCCAAAGGGCACAGCGGGTTTCGAACGTATTGCGGTGAGTGGTTTCAAACGTGACCCTTCACCCCCAGCCATGATAATGGCGATTATTTTTTCGTTCTTCATCGGGTATGACTCCAGCTAAAATACGTAGCGCTTCAGTTGGTATTTATCTAGGAAGCTGTCTCAGAATGGAAAGCCTCCTAGTTATTCACTAAATTCAAGCACCTTGTTAATAGTACCCGAAGCACAATAAGACTGTCGATCAATTTCTTAAATTGAAACAAAGTATTTCAGCACGCCCCGTTATTAGATCAATCCCATAGCGCAATCAACAGTAATGCTTACTTTTGGAGAAATAAGTTGACGACGTATTGGATGAGTAAGTTTGAAAAATGAAAGGTAACGATATCAAAGATAAGATTCTCAATCTTGCTGCCAGCTTATTGCAATATCGAGGATATAACGATTTCAGCTATGCCTATATTTCCCTACTTAGGCACCGCAATGATCCAGCGTTTTCGTGATCGAATTTAAAAGCTAAATCAGCCACCTGGAGACAAAATATAACCCGCAAGCCGATAAATTACTCGATGACTTTATTACCATTCCCCGTCGTTATCTAAACAAAACTAAAGCGGATGTGGACATTCGGCGCATTAAAAGCAAGCTTCAATGTATTGCCAAGCAGCATACAAAAAAACTCAGAACCTAGGTATGCGAGATTGATTGATGCAAACATCTAAGTTAGACCATCAACATCCTATGTGCTATTTTGTGGGACCCGCCCAAGATAAAGCATTGCTGATATCCGCCTTAATCAGTATACGCTTCAGTAAAAAATTTACTTATTGATGAATATAATTGCCCGACGAGCCACCCACATGAAAAAAAAACAGCACGCCAACTTATCCCCCCTCCTCTATCAGGTGATGCGGTGGAAATTTATCCTTGCGGGTAGTCTATGGCCCAGCTTAGCAGGCGCTTGGGCATTGAAACTCTGGCTTTCTACCCACCGTATTCAAGAACCTAACCGAGAAACCCTTTGGCGAAAAACCGCACATGTTTTTACATTGGCTCATCCCAATGGGCCATTAATGATCTATCGCTGGGGAGAAGAAAATAACCATGCACCCAAAGTATTACTCATGCACGGCTGGAATGGCCGAGCAACACAAATGGGCGCATTCATTGCGCCTTTATTAGCAGCAGGCTATCAAGTCATCGCGTTCGATGCTCCAGCCCATGGCCGCACGCCAGGAAACAGCACCGATATATTGCGCGTCACTGATGCACTAAACACGGTAATCCGAGAATTTTCCCCCATTGACTCAGTCATTGCCCATTCTTTTGGGGCCGTGGTCTTAACCTATGCACTCAAGCAAAAACTTGAGCTTCGAAAAGTCGTATGCATTAGCGCACCCGCCCAAATGCTGGATGCAGCGCAAGCATTTTGTCTCGGGTGGCGCTTACCCCTTCGCGCCAAAAATAATTTTTTTCAGCGAATTGACGCTTATTTTGATAGTGACATCTGGTCCTGCCTCTCTCCCCTAAAAAACGTCGCAACACTCTCGATTCCTGCTCTTGTCGTACATGATAAAAATGATACGATAGTGCCGCTTACACATGGAGAAAAATTGGCCAATGCCTGGCCAGGCGCCGACCTTTTAGTCACCAACAACCTAGGACACCAACGAATATTAAGACATCCACATGCCATCGAACAAATTGTATCCTTTCTGAAAAAAAGCACGAAGGAATGAACGACATGATAACTTCCCTGTTATCTAGCCACCCACATCACCGCAAATAACTATTATCATCACACCAACACTGATGCCACTAAAATGCGATTCAATACCTAAGACATTACTTCTATAAAAAATAATTTTCCTTAAAACCAACATTGAGCAGCCTATCATTTGATCCATGATTCCACAGAAATTTTTCTGTCAGTCAGCCATACAACAAAGTATGGCTTCCTTCAGAAAAACCCCAATGAAATCAATTCTCATCGTGACTTTCAAACGCTAGGCGGCCCAATATCGGCTTTTACAGAGTTTTTTTATTTTTTACTCACGTGATTCATTCTAAATTTCGCATCTGGGTATCTAAAATATAAAACTCATTACTATGTATTTATATTCAGTTGAATCCTAAATTCAGTGCCTTTATCGATTTCACTGATTACCGAAACATCACCATGATGCGCCTCAATGATTCGTCGCACAATGGGCAACCCAAGCCCTACACCGCCCACTCGACTTGAGAAAAATGGTTCAAATATATCTGAAAATTTATTCTGGTCAATTCCCTGCCCAGTATCTTTCACGAAAATAACAACCTCATGAAGCGCTTCATTAAATTCAGTTTTAATGGAGAGTATCCCACCATTAGGCATCGCTTGCATTGCATTCACTATCAAATGGACTAATGCCCGCTTCATCATCTCTTTATCCAGCATCATATTAGGTATATTGTCATCGCAGCTTGTGTCTATCTGTATACCGCTTACTGTGAATTCATTCAGTGATAATTCTAATGCCGTCTTTAATAGTTCATTCGTTGATACTGCACTTAAATGAAGTTTAACCGGGCGGGTAAAATCTAAAAATTCAACCACAAGATCATCGAGCTGTTTCACCTGTTGAGTGAAAATATCATCGAGCTCTTGGTAGTCAGGATCTAGGTGTGCATTTTCAGTTAAAAACTTATCTTGAATATGTTGTACAATGAGTTTAATACCGCTTAATGGATTTCTTATTTCATGGGCAACTCCGGCGGCAATCAGCGCTGAGGCAGCATAACGTTCAGAACGCACTAATTTATGTTGAGTTTGTTTTAATTCATCAAGCTTTGCTGCAAGTGTCTGATTGGTTTTTCTTAATTCAAACGTTGCCATATTAACTCGCTCTTGTAACGATCGATTTAATTCATCTACCTCACTGCGTGTTTTTTTTAAGCTACTAATCATATCATTATATGTTTCTGCGAGATAACCAAATTCATCATTTCTTTCAGCCGTTAACTGATAGGAGAAATCACCTTCTTTAACCGTCTTAATTCCTTCATTAAGAGAGTAAATAGGCTTCAATACAAAATGATTCAAGCTATACCAAATGACAACCATCAAACCAATTAACGAACTAATAAAAATAACAAATGTATCTAATATAAACTCTTTAGCTTGTACGATAACATCATCAATAGACAGCTCAATAGCGATTGAGCCAACGATATTATTTTTATTATCGTGAATCGGGCCGATGATTTCCCAAACATATATATTATTTTTATTAATAAATGCCTTGATTAAATCTGGCGCACTAAAATATACTTTTTGAATTTTCATATAATCAAAGCCGGTTTTCCTATCCACAACTTCTAACATTGTCAACTGCAAACCAGTTTTGATCACTTGCACATCCCATTGGTCGGGGGTTTCTTCGAGTTGCCCGTCGTTATGACCCGTGGTAGCCAACATACGATATTGATTCTCTTTCCCGGCAATCGGCACTACAACATCAATTTCAATAATATCGCGACGAGAATCTTTTAATGCATCTATTTTGCGTTTGATTTCTTGCTCATCACTCAAACCCGATTCACTTTGAACAGCCACATCAAATGTGCTAACCAGCAAGGCGGCTTTATCTCTTAGCTGTTCAGCAAACCCTCTTGAAAGCACATACATATCTATTATCATTGCTGTTATCATGACAAATAATATGGCAAGCGAAATAACACCAATCAATGTTGTTCGAAGCATCGTGGGAATTTTTTTTTGTTCCATTATTATTCCTATTCGAGGGAAAATTGCGCAGATGATTTTTTGGCCGAAGCCAGTTGATTAAACTCATTGTAATACTCAACTAAAACAATCAGTAATACAAATCAGTTTTAACTTAAAAAATCAGAACATTCTATGTAATATGTGAGATATATTTTAATTATTTATTGTTAGATGCTATCAAAAAAGCATTTTTCCTACAATGCGCTTTCCGGATTGGACGGATAGGATCTTCCACCACCAATATCAATGAGCAATAAAACAACATTATCCCATTCCTGACCCATCCACAAATAGGCATGAGTATTAATATAACTTGATAAATGAATTTTTTCTGACAATTACCACAACCACTTATACCGATCACTTAGCTGATTTTCTCAATTTTCAGCGTTACCATTCAATTTGGAAACGTAGTAAAAATGCCTTTTCAATATTCACGGCGGATGCCGACGAATTTTTCTCATCGTTATCAAAAAATGACGCTTTGACTGATGACCAAATCCAGTTGGCCATGACACGAATGCACTGTTCGGGATACCAATTAAGCGCCAATGTCCAGGCATTGCCACCATCCGTATAACGATCGTTGGCAACCGCTTGCCAATCAGCAAATAACCCATCGTCCTCAAAGAATAGATTATCTATCGAAAACCACGAATAGCGCATCGCTATCTCCCAAACTCCCCAACCTTGCCCCCCTGTTGCCGGACGCGCTACCTGTTGACGATATAAGCTAGCTTTTTTGATGGTACGCTGTTCACCAGTTAGCATATAAGAAACAATCACACACCCCCCCTGAATAAGCACCGCTTTATCAAAGTCATAACTGGTTTGCAGATACTCTGCTTTTGTCATCACCGCTCCTAGCAGAAGCGTGACATCGACATTTAATCAGGTTCGGGTATAATCCGACGGGTACTTCTTTATGTCTCTGCTCAATAACTTGGGGAATAAATATTGCCAAATGCCAAGATTTGACTACACTGAAAATCTCCTTACATTTAGACCAACTGTCGACAAAGCAACATGAGTGGTAAGACGCCCAAACTACCCAAGATGGATAAACCGGAGCGCACACCGTTAGTCACCGAACTCATCGAAATAGTGCAGCATCAATCGGAAGTCATCCAAGTACTGCGGGGTGATTTAGCCGATTTGAACGAAATGGCTCGATCATGCATCGATCGTCCGTTTTATTTTCTACCAGTATCACCAATGTCATGTGACTCAACCATTATTGCTCGAACAGCTCCACGAATATGGGGTAGATATTCCTGAGAGGCAGTTGAATCGTTTATTGATGGAAGGCCATGAAGGCTTTGATGAAGAAAAGGCCGAGCTGTTATCAATGGGCTTAGCGGTAAGCCCTGGTTTGCTTGGTTTGAAAGTAGCGAATCCAAAAGCCGGATTAATTTTCTATTTGCCAAATTTCTCAACTTATTAATCAGTTACATACGTCTCACTTGGCGTATTGATAACCTCAAGTCGATCTATTTCCTGATGGCTCAACTCTAGTGCCCCTTTGATCAATTACGCCTCATTGGACATGACCCAAAGCGGACATTACAGTTTTTCTCCTACAGTCAAATATATTTTATATATCCGATAGTCACATACTGTTCTTGACGTTCCTTTAAACGGCGCAGAGGAGACAATCAAGGTCAATTTTTTTCGAAAAAAAACGATCACCCTCGACCTAACAGGTAAAACACCACGCTGTTGCACCCGAAAGCTGGGTAACCTCGACTGAGGTCACCACTAAGCTTGTGCCGTTGTTTGTGCAAGGCGAAAAAACTCGCTAGAAAGTCGAGAACGAGTGCTTCAATACACTCGAGAATCAAGGTTACCATTTGACGCCTAATGACGGACATGGAGAAAAACATCTTGCCTTCAATTTCTATCAATTGACCCTGCTGGCTTTCATCGCGAAATCGTGGTGATAGGACCTACCAGGCCTGCCGTCAAATGGCCGGGAGTCAACGCAGCCTCTGGAAAAAATTGCGCACGCTCATCAATTTCCATCTCTTTAAAAGTATGAAACATTTACTGGCTTACTTTTTGGATCGTAAGGCTTTTGATGTGACCGGCAGTTATGTCGTGAAGCGTCCACCCTGGGAAATAGTTTTTTGATCGCTTAATCCGCCCTATCCCTTGTTTTCATCATGGGTGCAACGCTAATATCGATGCATCAAGCTCATACTCGCCTGTTGTTACAATTTAGCAGTATTAATACTTGCCCCACTCCCTCATTTTGACTTTTTGGTTCAATTTTTTACATGTTCAAACGAATTTTTCAATTTCAATGGTGAAATACTTGGCGAAAAGGCGTGAAAAAAACTCGCGGATAATAGTTGAATATAAGCGTCCGTGGAGAGTTTTGATATCAGATTAATTGAGGTTTTTCTTAAAATTTTCGTTTGACTTCTAAACTTGCACCAAATCGAGTGTTGTCCGTTTCTGTTTCAAAAACAGAGTTAGCGTCCATACGCACTATCCAGCTGTTGTTAAAAGGCCGTTGATATCTTAGACCTAATGCATATTGATTAGTATTAGTATTGGTGGACGTGCTGCTGGTGTCTAAATCAACTAAACCAGCCAGTTCTACAACAATCTGTTGATCCAAATTAAACAAATATTCCATACCGATTGCGCCTCCTGCAGTATCATTCGCACTAGCATCAAGACTAGGTATGCCACCAAGCCCTGCTGATTCGAAAGCAAGCCCCGTATTTTTTAAAATTCCACCGGCACCCACTGCTCTAGCAAGTGATTGAGGTGTATTTATCCCTGCAAATAGATTAACGTAGGGTACCCAGGTTGATGGCAAGCGAGTGATCAATGAGTTTTCAATGAAAAAAACCCAACCATCGGCAGTGTTTAGCGCATTATTTTTTCTTTGTTGTCCTACATTAGCAATGACTCGAATTGAGTTTGATAACCAGCCACCATATCGACGACTAAATGCAGCAGTAAGATTATGATAACTTTGATCACCTAAACCACTGGTATCCTGAGTAAATCCATAACCAAGCTCCCAGTAACCCTGGTGGGCTTCTACAAATGCCGTTATACCATACAGATTCACATTGGTTTCACCAGCATTTGCGATCGCTGAGCTGACCTTATCAAAGCCAGCAAAGAATGTGATATCGTAGTTACTGATATCCCAATCTGGACTATTTAATGCGGACAAAGTCATCGCAATACCGGTAAAAGCATCATCCATCCAAATACCATTCTGAAAAAGTAGAGGCATTAGTCCAACAGCAAAGGGTAAATCCCAACTAGTATATTCACCCGTGATGCCACTAGTGATAGCCCCTAACTCGCCCTCAAAAAATAATACGTCTGGTTCAAGGTTAAATTCGAAGTTCTCATTCAATTCACTGGTACCCTTTATTTTTTGAATGGATGTGATTGATCCATCGTTATCTAATGGTCGAAAAAATAAGTGAACGCGCTCAGTTCCTGTTAGTTTCCAGTCAATATCCAGATTCAAACGTGTAGCAGCTTGACCGATTGCTGGAGCATCGTTATCAACGTAAGAAAATGTGGTTAGCCAATCTCCGTAAACCAAAAATTGTTGAGTAACAGGGTTTTTCTTTCCAAAGATATAACTGGATTCAGGGAAGGGACCACTAGCATAAATATCGTATCCTAACTCAATAAGTGGGCGTGGGTTATATGGTGTGACTTTTTCTTGATAGGTCTGTCTTTCTGCTTTAGAGTCATATTGATTATTATCGTAATTGGGATCAGGTTTAAATACACTACTATCATATTCAATTCGCTCAACACCCTCTGAAAACCATATTTCTTCCGCAAGAAGATTGCTGTCACAAGTTGCCAATAACACGATGCCTACTGATAGTCGAGATATTTTTGCTTGCATGTCAGGTTATTTATTCATATTTTTTAGTTTAGGAATGAGCACGAAATAATTTACCCATCTTGCACTTATGTTGAATAGACATAATCATTTAATTTCGAACTCTACACTATAACTATGAAAATCAATGATGCTTTCGTTCATACGTTGAATCATTTCATCGGTTGCGCCAACAAATCTCATAAAATATATGGGTTCTGCTCGGCTTCGCATGCGAATGGCTAAACGATATTTACCACGCTGCTTCAGCAAGTTTGCCGGTACCTCGTAGTTTGCATTGCGAGAACCCAAGGGTGGAATGCTATGTCCTTCCATACGAACAAAGGGAGGATGATTCATAACTGATACTGGTTGGCGTGCTGGGCGAAGCAGCGGAATCTGATCAATATCAAAGTTAACCGGCAAATACATTTCACGGTCGGTACCCTTGACGTTAGTGGTAAGAAACTTGGTCTGTAAATTAAAGAGCTGATCATCATGAACCAATTTCCCATCCCGGACATCTTGCGAATGCAAATCTGCCATGTCGCCCTGGCTATCAATATATCCACTCTCCCATATAGTATTGCCCGATGGATCTACTAGCGCGACATTTAGCCACATTTCTGGCTGAGCACCCAATGAACCGGACGGTACATTATGGCCGCTGTTGGTATTGATGACTTCATAACTAAATGTTAAGTTCTTAGATGTTTTTGGTTGATTGATAAAAAATGGACCATTAATATGGGAACCCATTTCCATCACTGTTTTTCGTTCTTCATTCCGTTGTTTTAGTTTTTTCAGATTATCAGCAATGATTTCACGGGCGGTTTCTCGATCGGAACTGTCTTCCCATATCTCAGGAAATTGATAACTATCAGCAACGTTATTTTCAAAATCGACTAATCCCCAACCTGTGCGGTAATCAAATTGCAACCATTGATCCATGGTCCATTCATCCGCATCTAAATTGTGCGGAAAAATTCCAGGGTGTGCGATAGAAGTACCAGGGCCATAAAATGCGTGATTATAATGATCGCGTTTTTTTCCTATCGGTTTATCATTTATCACGGCGGGTGTCGCTTGTTCAAAACCTGAAGGAATACCAGGAACTTTACCCATATGACAGGCTTGACAGGTAATACCTTGATCATGTGCAGGAGATGCACGATACTGCTCCCAAACAACTTCCAGTTTAATACCTAGGTTTACTGCCACTTGATGACACGACATACAAAATTCTGCTTGATGGATCTGTTCAAACTTTATTACGTTGGTATGTATCGCTTGTCCATTATCTTCATTATTGGTTTTTATTTTATAGTCGCCAGCATTATCGATGACCTGTTTAATATTATTTTCGTTAGCGGAACCATACATGGGGTCAAAAATAGGCCCAGGTTCAATGCGGCGTTCACCGTTCATGCGCCCATACTCAGTTTTTACTCGATGACAACTGATACATGTCACGCCTTCTTTAGCAACCGCTGCCCGTTTATTAAAGTCTATGTCACGCTCTTCACCGAGTGCAGTACCGACACTGATGTGACAACGCACGCAAAAATTGCTAATCGTCGGTGCCAAGGCATTAATGGCATTTTCAAATTTGTGAAACATTGGTGAGATCGCGGAATAAGCGTGAGAAGACGACCGCCATTCATCATAGATTTGTTTATGGCACGCTGAACACTGAGCAGCGCTAGGATAATTGTTTTCTGCAAAGAGTTTGTTATGCACGGCTGCTTCATCTGTCGCAGCACTTGTCAATGGAAAGCCAGCAAGCAGTATAAAAAACAACCATGGCTTTATATGCAAACTCTGCTTTCTGCTGATGAAATCTAATTCGTCTGCCATGTCCATTTAAATCAGCGTTTTACAGCAAAAGTTTTCATTATTAGTAGCAGTTAACGAAGGAATCACGGCTTGTTCCTGCTCAATATGAAAAACCTTAGCTTGATGCTTGATACTGCGTTGATTATCGACCATGCTTGTCACTGCTAGACTCTCCTTTCGTCGTTTAGGCATTTAGTTATTAAGTACCTTATATTTTATAGCTCAAGAGTTATCAGTTCTCCAGTATCAGAACGAATGCAGGTGAAGAATAATGATTAATGACACAGTTGTTTGATTGTTTTTTATTCATCCCGATCAATTATCTTGACATCCGCCGGACTTGCTAATGCTACAACTAATACACAATTCAAATGGACAGAAAAACAAATATTAACCGACACAATCAGCGAAAAACACATTATTTCAAATTGTTCGCAAGTTGTGCCATCGGTGGGCTTGTCGGTTATAGTGTATTATTTTCTATTTTGTCGCTAAATCCTTCAATGCTAAGTTTTGAATGGGGCGTCATCAATAACGAAGGGCTTGTTTGGTCTGCGATAAGCTATGCGGTTATATTGTTGGGACTAAAATTTTTTTTTGATTTTGGTTTGTGGCTAAGTTCCTCCTCACAGAACCAAATTTCGACGACACCAACAGCAGCCCCGATTCAAAATCAATTCAGTAACGTATTAAAAAGACTGGAGGAACAGGAAACTGAAAAGCTATGGAAAGGATTTCGACCGTTTATTGTTTTTAACAAAGTATTTGAGAGTCCTGATCAAAATATCTGCTCTTTTTATCTTAAGCCCTATGATAGCCAATGGTTGCCGCCATTTCGACCAGGGCAGTACTTGACGTTTCGTTTAGATCATATACCCAGGCAAAGTAAAGCACTGGTTCGTTGTTATTCTTTATCGGATAGAGTGAACGAGGAATATTACCGGGTATCCATTAAAAGAGTGCCTGCCCCAAAAGATCGACCCGACCTAAAACCAGGACTTTCTTCCAATTATTTTCATGATGGAATAAAAATTGGTGATATTCTTGACGTAAAAGCACCCTCTGGTCATTTTAATCTACAACGCAACAGTCAAGCGGGCGTTGTTTTAATTGCTGGAGGAGTGGGTTTTACGCCGATGATTTCTATGTTGAATACGTTGTTATCAGAAAAGTCCAAACGTGAAGTTTGGTTTTTTTATGCGATCACTAACAGTGAACAACATGCCATGAAAGAATATCTGGAGGAGATCGGGAAAAATCATAATCATGTTCACCTAGTCGTTTGTTATAGTCGACCGCAGGAATGTGATGAAAAATGGAAAGACTTTCAGCATCAGGGCAGATTGTCTCTCGATGTGCTTAAACACTATTTGCCGTCCAGTAATTTTGAATATTATCTATGTGGTCCAGGCGCATTAATGACATCGTTGACTGAAGGATTAACGGTTTGGGGGGTACCAACCACCGATGTGCATTATGAAGCGTTTGGCCCTGCGAGTGTCACTAAAAAGAAGAAAAAATCCGTGCTGACTCATGCGTTAAGTATTCAGTTTGATCAGTCAAGTGAAAAGCACTCGTGGACGGGTGATGACGACTCCTTACTAGACTTTGCGTTAGATAAAGGACTGGATATGCCATTTGGCTGCAAAATGGGTAATTGTGGTAGTTGCGAAACTGATTTACTGAATGGCAAAGTGACTTATCCGGCAGGTAAACCAGGTTATGACGTAGAGTCTGGCAAGTGTCTTCCTTGTGTCTGCATTCCAGAAAGTGATATTACCCTAGATGCGTAATACAGAGATATAGGCATGAAAAAATTTTATTTGGCGAGTTTACTCTTTTATTTTTTTGCCTTCAATGGTAATGGTGGATTTGCTCACGCAACCCCAAATAATTGGTCATACCAAAAGGTGCAAGGTTATAAATTCTGTGCTAAATGTCACGAAAATCAGGTTGAAATTTGGAAAAAAACAAAACATTTTAAAGGATACAAAAAACTAACCAAACATAAAAATGCAAAAAAAATTGCAATCTCCATGGGAGTCAATCCAAAAAAAATAAAAAAAAGTACAATATGCGCAAGCTGTCATTTTACACTGGGGCACAAAAAGAGCAGACCCTCTCCTATTTCGGGTGTGTCTTGTGAATCATGTCATGGGCCAAGTAAAGACTGGCTTGGTATCCACAATGATTTTGGCGGAAAAGAGGTAAAAAAACGTAAATTTGAATCGCCAGTACATCGTGCAGAACGACATCAAAAACAAACCTCACTAGGCATGATATTTCCAGAAAATATTTATCGAGTGGCAAAAAATTGTTATCGCTGTCACCTGGTAACCAATGAAAAACTGTTAAATGTCACCATTCATTCCGTCCCTGATTCTTTTGATCTAGCACAACGCACACAAGGCAAACTACGCCATGGGCCTAAAGCCAGCATCAGCCAAATTCGGAAAATGAAAATCTTAGGATATGCCGTTGAATTAGAACTTAGTTTGGCAGAGTTGGCCAAAACGAAGGCGAGTCGTTATGCCGATGCGATGATAAACCGTGCAGCAACCGCATTAGCTAATTTGGACGCGTTACAAAAAACAGTAAATAATGCAGGATTAAACACAATCGTCAATCTTGCAAAATTAACAGGCATTACCGTTAATAATACTGAATTGTCAGAAGTCTCTAGAAAAATTTCCGCTGAGGCTGAAAAACTTTCCAAGGAATCAAGCGGCGACGCTTTAGCAGGTGCGGAAAATCATACACACATTAAGTTAGCAAAAGCAGATCTCGCTAAGTATATGAAATCCGAAACCAGTCTTCCCGAAAAAATATCGAAGCAACCGAGCCCTTCTAAAAAACCTAAGCCTGCAGAATCCTCGACAATTAGTGAAAAAAATAATCACGAGACTCAACCAAGGCCAGAAATAAAACAACCGATAACAAAACCATCGATTAACCCTGTTGTTGCAATAGCAAAACCATTGCCTGGTCAAATAAAAGAAACGAAAAACGTGGATTTAATCGCTAATTTTGAAGTCCTGGTTCCAACCATTAATCGTTTATGTCAAACCAATAACCCCTGGATGCTAGGCATTAAAGTATTAAATAATGGTGGCAGTATGAGTAGCCAGGATTGTTTTGCATTACGCCTAAAAACCAACAAAACAAGCCAAATTTATTTTTTCTCTCAGTCAGAAAACGGCAAATCCTTTCGACTCTTTCCCAACGATTGTAATGCATTGGGTGATGTATCAAATAAAGTAAAGCAAGCTGGCACATTAGCATTGCCGCAAAATAAATCTCGAAAAATGCTTGCCATTGGCTTAGATAATGAAACCGGAGTTGAGTGGCTACACGCAGTCGCCATCGATTCTGCTGAGGCGAAAAAGGCACTTGAAGATTCAATATCAGCAATCCCTGATGTTTGTGATACCTCGGTTAACACTAAATACAGTGCAGATTTACTGCAGCAGGCATTTACCACTGTCGGTAAGAAGCATCGTGAGAATTTTGATTGGAAAACAGTGAAATTCATTCATAAATAATTCAATAATTTATCACTTGATAAACAGAAACACTGATAAAAACCGAATGCACACCCATAAAATTCCAACAACGATTGTACGACGCCCGCAAAAGTGGGATACCCCCTTTGGGGATGCGATTTCACCGGAATGGTTTGATCAATTAATACAGCAGGGAGCGTTTGCTTTAATTAGGGAAGATAAGATTAAAAATGAGCCAGACCCTGTCAAACAAAAGCAAAAACTACAGACTGTTTTCCAAATCATCAGTCACGAATGCCGAATAATACGATTGTCTAAGCATCAACCCATTTTTATGCAGGGAAACTATGGGAATTCAGCCTATTTTGTTTTAAAAGGTGCCGTATCAATTCATCATAGTGCAAAAGACTCCAGAGAAAAAATAAAACCACCCCGTAAAAGTACTTGGCAGTCGATGGTTGAACAATGGCGAATTAAGCGCATGCCAGAGGTCAGAAAAATCACTGCTGAAGATAAGATCAGTGTCGAATATAGTATTGGGACTAAAAAACTAAAACCTGACGACAATTTGACTAAAACTGATGGCCATTATTTTGAACAAAGCGAGTTATTTGGTTTGTTATCTTGCCTGCGCCGAACAGAACGATTAGGCACGGCATTCGCCAATACCGATGAAACGTCAGTGCTAGAAATTAAATGGCAGGGTCTACGAGATTTAATGGGTACAAGCAAAAAATTCAAAGCCTATTGTGAGTCGCTGTATCGCCAACGCGGTTTAAATAATGAACTGGGTAGGCTAGATTTATTAGCTAATCTTAGTCAGGATAGCATTAATAAAATTTCAGAAAGCGCTGTCTTTGAATCCTTTGGTAAACGTAATTGGTTAGATAGCAAAACCAATGTACTAAATGACAGCGTCAATGATATCGTGAATTCTGAACCCGTTATATTTGAAGAGGGAGAATACGCCAGCAGCATTAATATTGTCAGTTATGGTTTTATCCGAATGGTTAAAAAATTGAGTGCCAATGAAGTTACTGTGGGATTTTTAAAATCAGGCGATACCATCGGATTATCCGAACTTTTTCACAACGCACAAAACACCCATAAAATCCCCTTTCAAAATGGTTATAAAGCGATAGGTTATGTCGACCTCATCCGTATTCCACTGGCCGTTTTTGAGCAAACCATTGCCAAAGAAAATACTAAAGAAATAAGTACCATTGTGGCAGATAATCAAGCTAGACAATTATCAAACCCGGCGGCTGTTTCAGCCGCGTTGCTGGATAAAAGTACGGCATTGGTCAACAAATTGATCAATCATCGTTTAATCAATGGTACCCGTGCGATGGTGATAAACTTGGATAAATGTACTGGATGCGATGATTGTGTCAGAGCTTGTGCTGCCACCCATCAAAACAATCCACGGTTTGTTCGCCAAGGAGTAAAAATTGAAAATATCATGATTGCCAACGCTTGCATGCATTGTGTCGATCCATTGTGTCTAATCGGCTGTCCAACGGGCGCCATCAGTCGTTTTGTTGATGGTGGGCAAGTCACGATCAATGATAACGTTTGTATTGGCTGTGCCACCTGCGCCAATAATTGTCCCTATCAGAACATTAAAATGGTCCATGTTTTTGATAAGCAGGGTAACCTGCTTATTGATGAGAAAAACACCCCGATAACAAAAGCGACAAAATGCGATTTTTGTTATCAACAAAAAGTATCACCGGCATGTGAAGGATCCTGTCCACACGATGCCTTGCGCAGAATTGACATGCAAAATATTAATCAAGTACTCGATTGGATGCGCTGATGAAAAACAATCTTGTCAAATCATTTTTATCGGTAGGCATTTTATTGATCTTTAGCACAGGCATTTACTGGTCTCAGAACATGCTCATGTTACAAGCAAAAAATCCTGCTTATTACACCGGGTGGTTGCTCTTCGGTTTATTAATGTCTTTATTACTCTTCAATTTTCGTAAAAAAATTAATTTTCTGGCTGTTGTTAGAGTAAAAACTTGGGCCGGCTGGCATTATTGGATAGGGCTATTATTCACCATTAGCCTGCTTTTTCATGTCAATACGCTCTTTGTGCAAGGTGTTTTTGAAATCGTATTATTTCTAATAATGATGCTGACGCTATTAAGTGGATTGCTTGGCTGGTATTGGTCTAAAACGATTCCGAAAAAATTGAATCAGCGAGGCGATACAATTATTTTTGAAAAAATTCCAGCGTTGCAAAACGAAATATGTCAGCGTGTGGAGGCCATTATTGAAAATGCGATTGAGCATCATCGTTCGATAGAATTAGCGACGTTTTATCATGAAAAATTGGCCACTTTTCTTAAGGGTCGTACGGACTATCACGCCCACTTTTTTCACAGTAGCCGCCCAAAACATCAATGGCAAAATCTCTTTGATAATCTGCGATCCCACATGCGGGGTGAACAAGTGAAAATACTCGATGATTTATGGTTTTATGTCGACAAAAAAATTCAACTGGATTATACCCATGCACAATTAGGGTTACTCAAAAACTGGTTGTTTATACATATTCCGCTAGCTTATATCTCATTGGTATTGATGATGTATCATTTACTCATTGTCTATGTTTTTGTTGGCCAAGCGTAATTGAAATATGTATAAAGATAAACAGATCGATTTTCGTTCAATCCCCTATGAACGTCCTAATCAAAAATGGCAATGCGGCAGAAAATGTGAGGGGGAAAGCTGTTTAGCAGGACCCGGTAACAAAGGCAACTGCCAGTCTTCGGCTCAATGCGTTCCTTTTAAAGAGACTGATCGTTGGCGTTGTACGCGTCCCCCTCATATCGGTGGCTCATGTACGACAGGACCATCCGCCAATGGTGAATGCGGTTATGCTGGCAAAGCCTGTCAACCTAAATTAAGCTTAAGAAAGACACGTGGTCGGGTGGTTTGGGTAACGAGTTTACTGACTATTTTGGGCCTCAGTGGAATAAGCGTATCCCCGGTGATGACTGATCTTGTCAATCCAGGGCGATTAACGCAACCGCATCGCAGCAAAGATATCAACTGTAATAGTTGTCACAGTAATAAAGCATCAGAGGTGAAACATTGGTTATCACTCGCTTTTTCTCAAGCAGCAAATTCAGACAAAAACAAGTATTGCTTAAAATGTCATGCGCTTGGAGAAGCAGGCAACAATGCGCATTCGTTTAGTCAACACGATTTAAAGCAGATCAATACCAACAAAGAGTTGGCAGTTGTTGATAAGAGCAATCAACCACTCAATTGCTCTCAATGTCATATCGTGCATAACAACCAAAGTCTGCTTAAGCAAGCGAGGCAATCAATAAGCTGCAATATTTGTCATAAACACAAATATACTAGCTTTTCTAAAGATCATCGTGAAATAGACAACTTTTGGCCAAAACAAAGAACATCAATCATTTTTGATCACCAACGGCATTATGATAGACACTTTGATACCGAATCCTCACAACAATATAAACCTAAAGCTTGTGCAAACTGCCATGAATTTAACAAGAGCAAGGCACAATCCGGATTATTTGAATTTGATCAAATATGTAAAGATTGTCATGTAAAAGATGTAACAGGCAAGGGATTTATTCAACCGGGTGTCAAATTCTTGCAAATACCAACCATTGATGTGGACACCTTAAAAGCAAAAAAATTAAAAATTGGTTTATGGCCCGCTGATGTGGAAGATCAAGAGCTCAATCCATTGTTAATATGGTTATTGTCATCTGATAAAAAACTATGGCCAATACTCAATAAAATCGAGGAACAAACATTAGATTTAACCGACTTATCCTCAGCCAGCAAAACGACGCTAAAAAGTGTGCAAAGTCTTATTTGGCGATTGAAACATATTTATTTTGATTTACAAAATAATACAAGTTCGACCGTTAAATCAATGCTAATTAACCAGCAAAATATTGAACATTTATTCTCGAAAAAATCACTGCAAAGTGCCATTCAAACGTGGTTCCCCAATCTGAAGTATGAAATCGCCCAGTATAAAAAAGGGGCTATTGCAAAAACACGATTTTATTCCATGGAATACACTGAAATGGAAGCAGAAGATATCGCATTGGGTGAATGGTACACTCACGATTTTTCCCTATTTTATCGACCCAGCGGTCATGCCGACAAAATATTAACCCACTGGTATGAGGCAACATCGCTAACAGCAACCAGTAATACCTTCACTGAACAACTGTTTGAATACATCATTAATGCTGAGCAACCTGGCCAGTGCAGTCGCTGCCACAGTGTGGATGAAGGACAAAACAGATTCAAGATTAACTGGACGTTGAAAGTTAAACAGTCAACCACCCTAACAACGTTTAATCATACGCCTCATATCAACTCAACGAGCAAAGAGATATGTCACAGTTGCCATGCGCTTAAGGGAAGCAAAGACTATTTGGAAAGCTATAAAAACCGTAATCCTGAGACCTTTAAATCGAACTTTAAAGGCTTATCAAAGTTAAACTGTAATCAGTGCCATGATGGAAATAGGGTCAGTGAAGACTGTTCGGTTTGTCACGACTATCATGTTAGTGAAGATAACAAGCAATAATGCTGAATCGGCTAGAAGCTGTCAACTATTGAAACTGATAAGCGACGCTAAAATGCACTCCTTGGTCTTGTAAATTGCCTTTTTTATTAGCCGCCTTATTAATACATTGAGCTTAGCCTGTAGCGACTTGAATGCTATCATTTCCAATCCAAGACCCACGAAATAAAGAGTGTCAACATTTTGTGGCTTAAATGAATCGCTTTTGTTCCATGCGGCACCATAATCTGCAAAGGGAATAAGATTGAAGCGAGCCGGACTTGCTTTAGATCGATATAAGGGAATACGGAATTCTATTGAAGAAGAACGTGAAGCGTTTATCGCGGAGAGGTCCACACGGGAGGTAGAAAAGCTTATTTTTATCGATGAATCGGGTATTCAGTTGGGAATGACACCGATTATGCGAGAGCACCCGCCAGTCAACGCGCACCGGGAGCCAAGCCCACGCCTCGTGGCCAAAATATCTCACTCATTGGCGCGTTAAGCCA
>CAYUAI010000046.1:0-31771 GCA_964442745.1 uncultured Chromatiales bacterium | reverse complement strand
ATGAATTTGCATAATCAGGGACCTATTTTGCCCCAAGTAGCGACGCCTGGGCAGCATATGGTTTATGTTGATAATAATGCTTATTTTGCTGGTAGTAAAATGCTTGATGATGATGAAAATATTGTTTTGTTTGGCGTGGATACCGGGCAGACAGAGATCGACATAAGTGATATTGACAACGCGGGTTCATCCTTTCAAGGTACCCAAGAGCTAGGCTGGTCTGGAACCAGAGTGGTGGTTTGGCATTTACCTTTTTTTGGTTGGACGTTAGACGATAGCATACAACCTGGTAACAAATTGAGAGGACTGTTTTTTACCTTAAATAAAGAAGTTAAAGAATTTAAGGTTTGGATTGGGGGCAGTGATGATGCCAGTATTTGGGATGAAACGCATGTCATGGCAGAAGACCAATTTGGCATTTATGATGCCACCTTAGAGAAATATACCGCAACCTTGTTAGAGCGACCAATTCAAGCCAAAGTGAAATTCCAAATATTCAGTAGCAAGCCCAATTTGATGAAAAAATTCATTGATAATTATGCGGTTTTGCGTAATAAAGCATGCAAGAATAAACAGGTGGTTTGTTTGTCTAACCGCTGGTCCGATTGAGTATTTTTTATTTACGTATTTCTGTAGCGGCTCGTTTTTAGGCGTTATATTCAGCACGGGCTGAGGATAAGTCTGCTTGAGCTTTTTGTTCAGGTCGCTTGTTTAGAAATGCCTGAAGGAATGGGCTCGCTTCGGTTATACGGTACACATGGTGCTCTTACTTAGCCTTGGTGGGGGTCTCTCGATTGATGCGGTTTAACCTCGATAATATTCGATCCCTATTTGTGGATCGCATTCGTCGATAAAAGGCGACGGATTTACTCGGGATTTTCTGTGCGTGTGTTTTTTCTGCGATTAGCGCATTATTTTTGGCAATCGCCTGTATTAGCTCATTGATAGGATAGCTAAAGCTAAAAATACATTGATCCGCGTCAATACTACAGCTTAGAATACTTCAGTAATTACTGAAGGTATTGCGGGATGAATCAACCAGAAGCAAATTTTTGCGGTAAGTATAGAATTTCATGCAGCGCGTGTAGTTTGAAAGAATTGTGTTTGCCACGAGGTTTGAGTGCAGAAAATATCATTCAGCTCGAAAGTGTCATTAAGCGCCGACGACCTGTGAATAAAGGTGAGTATATATATCATATGGATGACCCTTGTCATTCATTATTTACGGTTCGATCGGGGTCTGTGAAATCGCTGGTGTTAGACAATAATGGGGTTGAGCAAGTGGTGGGGTTTCATTTGCCAGGTGAGCTATTTGGTTTAGATGGTTTGGAAACAGATATTCATTCCTGTTCAGCGATTGCTTTGGAACCGGCCAGTGTTTGTGAATTGCCGCTAGAGCAAATCGATAAATTGTATAGTTCGATCCCAGGACTCGGTTACCAAATTAACCGACTCATCGGTCAAGAGGTTGCCTCAGATCATGAGATGTTAATGTTGCTTGGCAAGAAAGATGCCCGTAAACGTTTATCTAATTTTTTGATTAACTTGTCAAAGCGGTTTAGAGAGCGTGGTTTTTCTGAAAAAGAATTTAATTTATCCATGTCGAGAAAAGATGTGGGCAATTATTTGGGATTGGCATTGGAGACGGTGAGCCGACAATTGTCGTCGTTTCAGGAGTTGGGGGTCATCACGGTGAAACGGCGCCAAATTATTGTTCATGATATGGAGCGTTTGAAAGCCATGTCAACTGAATGAGTTATTATCGAATAAGCGGTTAGCTTTACTCTTACCCATTTATTGAGCAATATTGGGCTTGATGCCATAACAAATATCAATAATGAGATAGGTGATCTGATTCGATGGTGTATACACCATGACTTCGTCGCCAATGGATTTTTTTAGCAGCGCTTTTGCTAGCGGCGAGTCCAAGCTGATGAAACCTTGGCTTAGGTCGATTTCATCAGGGCCAACGAGGCGGTAAAGCGCTATGTTGCCAGCCTCATCTTCTAATTGTACCCAAGCACCAAAGAAGACTTTGCTTTGGTCGTCAGGGGGACGATCAACGACCACTAAATCATCTAAACGTTTTTGCAAAAAACGGACTCGTCGGTCAATTTCTCGTAGTTGCTTTTTACCATAAATATACTCGGCATTTTCTGAACGATCGCCCATGGCCGCCGCTTCAGAGACGGTTTTAGTGATTTCTGGTCGTTTTACTTTCCAAAGATAGTTGAGCTCCTCAAGCCGTTGGCGTTTGCCTTCGGGAGTAATATATTTTGCGCCAGGTTTTTGTGGTATTCGATAACGGCTCATCAGTTTTTTGCGGCGATATAGTTTCGGCTAAGTTTAAATATCACCGGAGAGAGCAGTAGCAAGGCGATTAAATTTGGCAAGGCCATTAATGCGTTTAAGGTGTCAGCCAACAACCAAATGAAATCCAGTTGTGCCATGGCGCCGATGGGGATGGCGATGATCCACAAAATACGAAATGGTAATATAGATTTGACGCCAAATAAATATTCCACACACCGTTCGCCGTAGTAACTCCAGCCTAAAATGGTACTAAAGGCAAACAAACACAAGCCAATGGCGACCAAATATTCGCCTCCAGGAATGGTCGCTGAAAACGCTAATGAGGATAATGAAGCACCGGTCTCGCCACTGGTCCAAACCCCGGAGGTGATAATTACTAAGCCGGTAATTGTACAGATGACCAAAGTATCAATAAAGGTACCCAGCATGGCGATGAAACCTTGTTGCACAGGACTTTTGGTGGTGGCGGCGGCATGAGCTATGGAGGCGCTACCGAGGCCCGCTTCATTGGAAAATATGCCTCTGGCGACCCCGAATTGGATGGCGGCCCATACCGCTGCCCCGGCAAATCCCCCTTGGGCAGCGGTGGTGGTGAAGGCGCTAGTAAAAATAGTCTCAAAAGCTTGTGGAATGGCCGGCATATTGAACATTAAGATGGTGAGTCCTGTCATAACGTAACCAATGGCCATGAGAGGTACCAGGGTGGTCGCTACATGAGCAATGCGTTTAATACCGCCGATCAGTACCAAAGCGACCAGTATCATTAAAATAATGCCGGTGAGCCAGGTAGGGATATGAAAAGATGACTGCATGACATCAGCGACAGAATTGGCCTGCACACTGTTGCCAATCCCAAACCCCGCAATCGCACCAAAAATGGCAAAGGCCGTGCCGAGCCAGGCCCACTTTTTGGATAAACCATTTTTAATATAGTACATCGGACCACCGACATACCTGCCGTGCTCATCGCGTTCGCGATAATGTACGGCACACACCGCTTCGGCATATTTGGTGGCCATACCAACGATCGCGGTGCACCACATCCAAAAGAGCGCGCCCGGACCACCCAAAAATATGGCCGTGGCAACACCGGCAATATTGCCGGTGCCAATGGTGGCGGCTAAGGATGTCATCAAGGCACTGAAAGGCGCGATATCACCATTGCTTCCTGCCACGCGACCTTGCCACAATAACCGAAACCCAAAGCCGATTTTTATTATTGGCAAAAAACGTAAGCCAATCATTAAAAAACAACCCGTCCCAAGAATGGCGATGAGCATGGGGGCTCCCCATACCAGGCTGTTCAGGTCTTTAATCAAAGTCACGGCGATTTCCATATAGCTTTCCTTAGTTTGGTAGGCGTGTCCATCCGTTTGCTTAAATAATTGAGTTCCAGGATGTGGCTAAGACAATTATAGAGTCTAATGAGGGGGATGGGTAGCCGTCGGCTAAGTTGTCATCGTTAAGGGATAAACCGCTGAACAAAAGTCACATAACTTGGTTGTTTCGGCAGCTATCCTCGCTAATGCCGATCTGCCTTATCGGCAATCTGTTTGATTTCCCGTAAGGTTAAACTGATTTCAGGAAACAATAGATTTGTAGAGTGGATTAAGCGCTGCGAATCCACCCGACATGGCGACATGGATAAAAGCAGATGAAGCGATATTTTTTACCATGCGACTGGTTTTATAACGGCCATGAAATTGATGTGTATTTATGTCTTATTTTTGTAAAAGTCTAAATACAAAATTGTGTTGACCTGTGTGTAGCACCTAGGAGTATTCTAAAAACGATTAAGATGGCTGGTTGTAAGGTGATGGCAAATGTTAACCGTCAGTGAATTGTCAAAATTGGCTGGAGTGACGCCTGATACGGTGCGGCACTATGTTCATATTGGTTTGCTGATACCACAACGGCGTTTGAAAAACGGTTATCGTTTGTTTGAGGTGGATGATGTGAAAAAAGTGAAATTTATACAGCGAGCAAAAAGGCTGGGTTTTACATTGGCAGATGTCATGGAAATTTTTTCGCACGCGAATCGTGGGCAGTCCCCTTGCCCCGCTGTTCGGGAGATTATCTGTCAACGCATTGATGAGAATAGATCTCGATTAATTGAACTCAATGCATTACAACAGCGAATGGATGAGACTGTAGATAAATGGGCGGTGTTACCCGATGGTGAGCCTGATGGCAATGCAATGTGTTATCTGATTGAAGCGGTCACTGAGCCGATATAGTCGATTTCATTGCTGGGTTTGATCCGTTGAACGGTAGCTATACCCAAAGCGTTTGAGATTTAGGTTTTATTATGGCCCTATTTTTCCCCTGACTTTGTCGCCTAATTCGCCTACTGTTGGTGTTCTCGACTGTTAGTGCCAGACACCGTCTATCTCCCCCGTCCATGGGGTTGTACTTCCTGGATTTATGCAGTCGTCACTTAGAACGAACCAATACAAACCAAAGGTAAGATGCCAAAATGGGAAGTTATGGCGTGCCTATTCCTAAAGGTTGACTCATGTGTTACCCATTAGTTTTAGTCTATTCATCAGTAATCAATTTTGGGGTAGGGGATATGATGATGAATCATCGTTGCGATACAAGATATACGGTTAATTTATCTGTCAGATTCACTAACGCTGAATTTGGTGATATTCAGGTTTTCAGTAAAAATATTTCCGTTACTGGAATGTCTGTTAATATACCAGAGTGCTACTGTCGGGTAAATTCAATGATAAAAACAGATTTCCAGATTTTAAATATGCAGTTTGTTATGCTCTCATGTATCATGCATATTGAGACGTGTGGGATAGGTTTACTGTTTGAGCGTGAGGTTATGTCGGATGAGCAGCTACGTTCGCAATTAGGCACGAGCAGATAGATCCGGTAGGACTGATAAGCCGTGAATTAAAGGCGGTGAGCGGAGAACCCTAGTTACGGGGACTGGTGATTCTCACTTGGCAAGATATCGAACATGATTTGAATTCGTCTCATCCTGGTCATAACGTCGTGGTTCATGAGTTTGCCGATAAGCTGACTATGCTGAATATGGTGAATGACAGATAATAAAATTCATCCCGAAACGTCGGTGAAAATAGCAAGTACCGGCTTGGCGGGGTTAACGGTGCTGATCACGTTAGCTGAGGATAGCTGTTCATGCAATCCGAAAAAATAGATTGTGATGCCATCCAGCTCTACACGGAAGGGGATCTGTTGTTTGAAGCTATGCTCGCTGCCATTAGTCGTGCGCAAGAGCGAGTATGGATGGAGACTTACATCTTTGCTGATGATGAGGTGGGCTGTCATTTTGCTCATGCCTTATCCGAACGGGCAAGAGCCGGTGTACAAGTGCGCCTACTGGTGGATGCACTTGGCTCATTGTTTCAGTTTTACCGCTCATTAGGGGCTGAGCTCGAACGATCAGGGGTGATGGTACGTCACTTTCATCGCTGGCACTGGCAAGAACCGCGGCGTTACAACCGGCGTGATCATCGTAAACTGCTGGTGGTGGATGGTCATCAGGCTTTTCTAGGTGGATTTAACATTCATCGACAAAGTTCACAACAGTATTTTGGTAAAACCCGTTGGCGTGATACCCATGCGTCTTTTCAGGGGGACTTGGCTCGGCAAGCCACCGAATTGTATGATGCATTCTGGCGTGGTGAAAAGCATTGGTTGCCCAAAAAAGATAAACTTGCAAACAGTATGTTGGTGCCTAATCAGTCTCGAATCTGTCGATATAGGCTGGCCTGTATCTATGGCGATTCACTGGACAATGCTAGACAGCAAGTTTGTCTGGCAACCCCTTATTTTGTACCGGATCATCGTACCCAAAAGGCACTGCTTACCGCGGCCAAGCGGGGTGTTGAAGTTCGTTTGTTAGTACCGCGTACTAGTGATGTGCGCTTAGCGCGTTGGGCAGCGAACGCGGTTTATGCGCGGTTGTTGGATGCCGGGGTTCGGATCTTCGAATATCTGCCCAGAATGTTGCATGCCAAGGTGGCCATTGTGGATGGCAAGTGGGCAACGTTGGGTACGGCTAACCTCGATTACCGCAGCTTGTTTCAGAACTATGAGTTGAACCTAGTCAGTCGAGACCCTGATCTATGCCATCGCTTGCAAACCCAGTTTGAGGCTGACTTGGCAGATGCTTCAGCGGTTTGTGCTACCCGTTGGCGGCACCGCCGTTGGGTGCCGAGATTAGCCGAGCTTTTGGGCTGGAGTGTCAGACGGTGGTTATAGTGCCTTGATGGCAAAGGTGATGAACATCGGCATGACCTGGGTGGCTACGCGGTTAGCCATTGAGCATTTACCCGACGGCGTAGGCGTAGTTCGCTCATTTCGGCGGCTGGCGGATGGTTGGTGCCGTATTGTGCTGGGACGATAAGAAAATCGTTCTCGGATGAACACTGAGTTGCCACGTTCAAACGTGGTTATATTTAAAAGGGAGAAACAAACCATGGCCAAAATAGATGACTTTATCCACGAGCCGCGTATTGCGTATTTCTCGATGGAGATTGCGCTACAAAATAATATTCCTACCTATAGTGGTGGCTTAGGTGTATTGGCTGGCGATACCATGCGTTCTGCGACGGATCTTGAGTTGCCGGTAGTAGCCGTGACCTTAGTGAGTCGGGCAGGTTATTTTCAGCAGGAGCTTGATGCTGAAGGTCGCCAGACTGAACAACCCATGCGTTGGGAACCCTCGAACTATGCCGAGTTACTCAATGCGAAAGTGGCGGTGGTCATTGAAAACCGTACTGTTTGGATTAGTGCTTGGCTCTATGTACTCAAAGGCCATATGAATGGCCAGCAACCGATTATTTTACTGGATACTGATTTGGCGGAAAATCATGCTGAAGATCGATATATCACCGATACCTTGTATGGAGGGGATAGTACCTATCGACTCAAACAGGAAATTGTCTTAGGTATTGGCGGCACTCGGTTGTTGCAAGCACTTGGGTTTAAAGTTCGCCAATATCACATGAACGAAGGTCACTCGGCGTTGTTAGGTCTGGCGTTGTTGCGTCGTTATGCTTACCCAGTAGAAGATTTACGCCCAGGCGAGTCACGCTACGATATTCCACGCGTGCGTGAGCATTGTTGTTTTACCACGCACACCCCGGTGGAGGCTGGACATGACCGTTTTTCTTATGAGTTAGTTCAGCGAGTATTGAAAGATTTTGTTGATTTGCCAACATTGAAATATCTTGCCGGTGATGAATCACTCAATATGACCCGACTTGCACTGAATTTGAGTGAACAAGTGAATGGGGTCGCCAAGCGCCATGCTGAAGTGTCGCGTAAAATGTTTCCTGGCTATCGAGTTAAAGCGATTACTAATGGTGTCCATCCGCACACTTGGACGAGTCCCAGTTTTATTGCACTTTATGATCGTTATTTGCCAGGTTGGTGTCATGAACCAGAATTATTAGTCCGTGCTGATTGCAATATTCCTGACGCTGATATTATCACTTCACACCAACGTGCTAAATCTAGCTTATTTGAGTATATCCAAACTGTAACCGGGGTGGCGCTCGATATCGCGGTTCCAACGTTAGGATTTGCTCGTCGCATGACCGCGTATAAGCGGCCTGATTTATTGTTTTCTGATTTGGCGCGTTTAAAAGCCATTGCCCGTCAACAGCCTCTACAGATTGTGATGGCAGGTAAAGCCCATCCACAAGATCAAGGTGGCAAACAGCTCATTGCCACCTTGCACCAACATATTGGTGAACTCAATGGCTTGATCTCCATGGTTTTCCTCCCAGGTTATGATATGGATATAGCGCGGATGATGATAGCGGGTGTGGATGTTTGGTTAAATACCCCTTTGCGTCCGATGGAGGCTTCAGGCACCAGCGGGATGAAAGCCGCTTTTAATGGCGTGCCTAATCTAAGTGTACTTGATGGTTGGTGGATTGAAGGTTGTATCGAAGGGGTTACCGGCTGGGCTGTGGGTGACAGCACCGAATCGGTGAACGATACGGATGCGTATGCACTTTATGAAAAATTAGAAAAAGTAGTATTGCCATTGTACCAAGATCAAGTAAGTTGGGTTAAAGTGATGAAAGGCGCCATTTGCAAGAATGCGTCGTTTTTCAATAGCCATCGTATGATGCGACGTTATGCGACGGAGGCTTATATTGTTTAATTCCTAAATTGGGTTTGATGTCCTCTTAATAAGTCAAACATGGGATATCCCAGGGGATATCGCTCTATGATAACGACTAAATGATGCATAATCGAATCATTTTCTCCTCATTTAGCAACTATTTTGCATCTGAGATTCTCTCTATCCCAGTTTGACATATTGTTGAAAATAAAGTAGCGAGAGGGCTATTTGCGATATTAAATCACCAAGTGATGGGGATAAGGGTATGGCCACCGCATTAATTGAATCCATTGAAAAGCACTTTAGTGAAGTGCAAGACCCGAGAGTCGCGTAACGAAGAATAAGTACCATCGTTTTATTGATATCCTTGTCATCGCGATGTGTGGTGCGATTTCTGGCGCTAACTATTGGACTGGAATTGCCGCTGATGGGCGAGCCAAGGAAGCGTGGTTTGAACCTTTTTAGAGATCCCTGAGGGTATTCCCTCGCATGATATCTTTAATGGTGCCTTTACAAAAATCGGTGCCGAACAGTTCGAGAAATGCTTTATTTCATGAACTTCATCAATATCGTATTTGTTGCCGGGGGAAGCGGTATCGGTGGATGGAAAAACGTGACGCCGATCCCATGATCAGGTCAATGGGAAGCGATCCATTCATATGGTCAGTGCGTGGTTGACGAGCCATGCTCTGGTATTAGGTCAGTTTAAAGAAAAATATAAATCGCTTTTAAATCAAAGCGATACTGATGCGTATTGAAATGCTTTCTATTGAGAAATGTTTAGTGACCATTGATGCCATGGGGTGCCAAAAGAAAATAACCGAAACGATTCTTGGCCGAGGTGCCGATTATCTGCTGGCGGTCAAAGACAATCAGCCGATGTTGTATGAGGCGATTTAAATCATGTTTTTTGAGCCTGAAGAAGCGGTTTTCAATGAGAATTATTCAGAGAAAACCAATAAGGGCCATGGGCGCATAGAGACAAGACGCTGTTGGGTTTGCACTAATATAGAGGCGTTAGGGATTGATACAAGCGACGGGGAAAAGTTAAGGGCTATTACTGTATTTAATTATCTGAACGTCTATAAGCTTGGTTTTCTCGATAACCTCGAGTGTCATCTTAATGGCTTTACGGGCCGGTCTGCGGCGAATATCGGGCGATAACCACGCTTGCCGCCATTACTCCATCACTCTCTGGATAGGGCTGAAGGATCGACATTAATGCCGCCATCTCTTTTTGCGCTTTACCATCTTTTAATAGTATAGCAATCGGTATCGCAGTTTAATGATTAACTGGTCGTGGTCCTTATCTTTGCCAGATTGGGAAGCGATGAACTATACCAGTTAACCGCCCTCAATGTTGCCATTAAACGATTGCACTTATGAGTTGAATTCAAGACTTAAATAAGTTCGATTTTGGTTTTAAAATGACTATTCCCTTTAAATATTTTTTTACATACGACTGAATTTATTGCGACTTTATTGTGGTAACGGTCACTATACCAAGCCACTGAATTGGCGTTATTGTTGCCGCCGGTGAAAATTTCAATTTCAGTCGTTGAATCAAAGGAAAATAGCGCATTTTTTCCATTGGGCAAAGTAGCTCTATAGCTATGATTAGCCTCTTTAGTCAATATTACCTTAGGAGCAAAGTGCCAACACATGACCATTTGATGATTGCCTTCACAAAGCAAGCTATCATCGACAGTGACTTGCTTCGATTTTTTATTCAGATGAATTTTCCGCACATGCTTCACTGGGTTATCAAGTCTTAAATATCCCGAGTGTTCGCCACTGACTTCAACAGAATCTACCTCATCCAACCAATGTATACAACTAGCCTCGGCTTTTTTCCCCCACAAAAAAAGGCCCAGCATTTCGGATTGATCCAATCCATCAACAACGATGGTATTATGCGCCATGGTACTGCGGAAATAGTTTCGCCACGTAGGATGGGTAAAATAATCATATGTACCGCTATCGAGCAATAGCTGCTCCCCCCCCACTCTTAGTGTAAGACTCAGAGCATCTGCATGGCCATGCGCTGCAATGCTGCCAAATCCTAATTGACCACAATCAAATAATATACTTACCGTATTATCCTCAGAATAATTTCCACATTGCATTAAATAATGGCCTGATTCTGTAAAAGCCATCGAATCAAGCTCAGTTAATTCTGTAGCAACAATCGAATCGTACACGGCTATTCCTTTATTTCCATACAACCAAAACAATGTTTCACTCGATTGTGATAATGCCTTAAAATAACCGTCCTCAAAGAGTACTGCACCTACACCTAATAATGCTTTAACATCCGTAGGATTATTGCCTAAGTCTAGTACATATCCATCATCTTTATCACCGAACATAGGTAGATCATTGCCTGCCTCGGTTAATTTAGCGATAAACATCAGCATTTTCTGTACTGTAGCCCAGTAGTCTGATGAAAAATCATCCCCTGACCAACGCGCAGCGATACCCGAATAAATGTAGAATTGTAAAACAAAAAATTGATAACCTAATGCCTGTTCACGAATACATCCATCAGCAAAAACTTGATTTTTAATTTCCGCTGCTAAAATTTTCTTAGCTTCAGATCGCCACTGACTTGCATTTTGGAAAAAATAAAAATAACTTGTGGCGATAAAAATACCCGCCGCCTCACCCACTAAATGATTATTTGCAGAAGAACCTTTGGAATATTTACGTGTAATGTCCCAACAATGGAGATACGCGAAATGAAGAATTCGCTCTTTTATCTCGCCCGTGAATAAACCAGAGCTTTTTATTAAATCGATCGCCCAAACCCAATTGATTAATCTCACACCTAGCTCTAAAGGACTTCGCCAATTCATTCCATAACCAAATGGGTTTTGATCCATCCAGGCATCTAGCTGCTGAAGTACCGCGGAGGCGTATTTTTTCTGCTTTGTTACAGCATATGCGCGAGCCAATACGACAAGATGATGATGTCGATTAGGCTCCCAAACAAGTTTACAGTCGCCTACATTATTAAAATCTCGATAGTCTACAAACTGTATTAATTTCAATGTAGATTCTTTACCGCTAGAGTGATCTTTTTGCCACTTGATCGGGTTTCCAATAAAGACATTTTGCATGTCAAAAAAACTTAGCTGGTAGTTCAAGATTTTATCTGCTGTCGTGATCAATGATATATGCCATTGATCATCATAAGACTGCAAACTATCTTGCTCTTTAAGTGTCCCGGAAAATATAATTGATTCTGTATTACTAGAGTTTGCCTGCTGTATGACTTTTTTTTCTGAGGGATATAGGTGCATAAGCACCTTAAAAATATCTAAAAAACTAATAATTTGACTCTTTATACGCCATACAATCTCCTCCAAAGACATTCCTCGAAGTCTATTGTAAAACCAGTTAATTTTTTCCATTTTACTTTTCACTTTAATCAATGATATCAATATCCATAATATTTATTTTTAATCTTTTTTTCGATAGAAAACTTATTCAAAACCATTCCAATTTTTTTTGACACATCCATTTTCGACATTGCTTCTTTCAACAGTTTCGCATTTATTTTCCCTGCCTCTACAACGAACAAAACTTGTCCTGCATACTGCATAAGTATATTAGTTTCTGAGGCAGCAAGCACGGGAGGAGCATCAAATATCACAATACGATTAGGATAGCGCTCGGCAAGCTCTTTAGCCAAACGTTGCATTTTGTCTCCGGACAAAATTTCCGGCGTACGGACCTCAGGTTTACCCGCAGGTAAAATCGTTAAGTTTTCTATATTAGTTTTTAATAAATATTCGGATAAATGCCTATCATTATTTTTAAGGTACTCGATCAGTCCTGGCGACGATTCAATAGCCAGGTATTTACAAATTGAAGACGCGACAACATCCGCATCGACTAACAAAACTGTTTTATCTAGCTCTAACGCCATACAAACGGCAAGATTAATGGCTGTAAATGTCTTTCCTTCACCCGCCAGACAACTGGTCACTAAAATCAAATTATCATTAGAGGCGCAATCCAGCCCAATCATATTTTTAAGCAATTCCCTTTTTATTTGCCGATAGTCTTCTAAAAGACTACTTTTTTTTTCGCCAATACGGCATGAATCTATTTCCTTAAAATATTCATTACTGATTTCAACATGGTTAAGGGTCCTCGAACTTAGTTTACGCTTTCTATGCCCTTCACCGTCTAATTTACCATCACTTTCGATGTCTTCCATCGCACGAACAATCGTATTCATCTAAGTCTAAATCTCAAGTCGCTGAAAAAATACCTAATACTTGCCATGCTAACGTAGTAATAAAAAGTCCTACGAATAAACAAACTGCGAATACAAAAAAAAATGAGTTTAGCACTTTTCTTCTTCGCTGTTTTTTATCCATGATTAGCGCCACACTACCATAAACTGGAAATTCACATGCCATCTTTAAATCTGATTTTGATAAAAGCACCTGATTTGCCATGCTCAATAACCAAGCGATACCTACACCACTACCGATGGATATGAGAAGCACAAAAATAATCAAAAGTGGTCGATTAGGGCTCAATGGTAATGCAGCCTCTTTAGGTGATTCAAGTATTTTAATTTTTACCTTATCGGCACTCTGCTCAGCATCTTTTGAAAGTTTAGCTGATTCACGGCGCTCTAAGAACACCTCATAATTAGTCTTATTTACACTATAGTCCCGATTGAGTTGAGCCAACTCAGCCTCTACTTGCGGAATTGTGTCTAATAAATCAGTTAACTCATCGACGTCTTTTTCATGCTCTTCAACTCTAACACCAAATGCAGCGATATCTGAACGTACGGTACCTATCGAAATTTTCAATTCCTGGTAAACGGGGTTCTTTTGTTTAATGTTTTGCTGCTCAGGTGTTTCAGCTTTTAGAGTTTTTTTAGCATATAAATACTCGATCATTTGTTGTAATGAAACAATATGAGGATGCACCTCAGTATATTTAAGCAAAAGCAAATCAAGCTCTTCTTCTAATTGATCGATGCGCTGATCCAACCTTGAACCAACACTCTGCTCTGTATTAGCAATAATAATACTACCGGGGAGGTATTCTTCTATTTGTTGCAAAAGCCTGGTTAATTCATCTTTTCGCTTTTCCATCTCTTTTAATTGTAAGCGAGATTCACTAAGTTTATCTTTAGCCACAGTCAACCGGTCAAAATATCCACCTATTTGTGTTGGCATCATACCAATATTTCTTCTTTTAAATGATTTTAACTTTTCTTCAGCCTCGATTAACCTCACCTCATAATCTACAATTTGTTGATCAATAAATTTCTCAGTTGCATTTGAGTCGTTCCGAGTCCCTTTTAAACTCCCTTCAACAAAAATGTCTAATAAAATTTTAACGACTTTGTAAGCCATGAGTGGGTCTTGATGAATATATGAAATTGAATAAATATTATCTTTTGCTTTACCTTTGACCTTTATCTCATCTCTCAATTTGTGTATGAGCCTTTCTTTCTCACCTTGATTAGAGATATCGGTATCCAAACCTGCATCGAGAATCACTCTTTCTAAGTTAGAATTCACAAGCAACGTCCGTTGTGTTATATAAGCAAACTGCGGGGTAAAATCACTATCTACAGCTATCCCCTTGAGCAAAGGCCGCAATATGCTTTTAGTGTCCACATGCACCTTAGCGATGGATTCATATTTATCAGATATAACAAACCCAACAATTCCCCAGCCAGGAATCGCTATTAAAAAGGATACACCCAATATCAACCAACGCTTCAACCACAAATGATCTAATATGCTTATTATGCTAGTCAGTAGATCATCATGTGCTTTTGTCTTGTTTTGCATATATCCAAACCATCATTTAGGACTTTGTGAATTATTTTGCAAGGAAACGGTTAAAACCGTTACCCTACTAAAGAAAGGTACGCAGGTTTTTTTCGGACATTGGACAGCCTAAAATTTATAAAAACTGATGTAACAAGCATACTGCTGAGAAAACATACATAACCACTGCCTATTGTGAGAGCACTTGGGCTATTTTTCAGCGCTGTAAAAATCAAATTCTCAAAAATCTGTTGATATTCGTATTTTTATGGTTTGAGGGAATCAAAAAATCATTCAACATAAATGCGCATTCAATAATTTGAATATCATCTGTACAGACTGAACATTAATAAAACAATTCATTGGAAATTAGGCTGCCTAATATTGGTTTTTTCATCAAAAAAAACCAATAGCAGAATCAATTTATCAATAACTATTATAACTCTTTATCTGAGATTATTCTTTAATGTTTTCCCTGTTTTTTCTATTTCTATACCCCTCGCGATATTCACGACGATTTAATTTCTTAGGAATGGGCGCGGAGTGTGTCAAGGTACCTATTGCCGGCCTTCATACAATCGTTATCTTCTACTCATCATCGCCTGCTATTGATGCCTCCTTCACTAAAGTTCGAAATAGAGTGATTATTTCTACACTTCTACTCAGTTAGAACGAGTTCCAATATAGGCGAATATAAACTAAATCTAGAGCGCGAAAAAAAATTATTACGCGCCCATTCTCTGCATCCTACAAATGAACATAAGGATACTCTTAGCGGCTCTTTGAATGTGTGCAAAAGCATCCACATGCTATCATAATGGATAATTATTAATCAAGACAATACACTCATAACCCTACGAACACTAAGTTCAACATATGTCAGAAAATTTAGTAGCATACTTTTTCTATATTTAATAATGCTGAATTTGCCGTGATCCTTCATCCAAGGACCGACCAGCTACTATATCTTCTTATATTTCTAAGAAAAATTCTTATGTGCATATACTTATTCGTTTATACATATACTTAAATTCGTTGCAAATTTAAAACGACCGGGTTTATAATCTTGGGGTTTGCAATCTTGAGAAAAACACAGAAGGAGATACTGAAGCTCTTAGAATCTGATTGGTTGAAAAGTACCCGAACGGTGAAATGCTTTTTTTCAACACAAAGCGGATTTTATCCATTGTACAATACGGATTGTACAAACGAACAATGGCAACGCATCGAATTTTATTTTTACGCAAAAAGTAAACGAGGCGCGAAACCTGATCGCAGCAAACGGGCGATAGTGGATGCGATTTTATACCTCAACAAGACCGGTGCCTAGTAACGAATGTTACCCAGTGATATCCCACCTTGGGAAACAGTCTGCGATCATTATAGCCAATGGAGCCGTCGTGGTGTTTGGGAAAAGGTGTTAGACGAGCTGAATCGATTCTATCGAAAAAAACGCAAAAACTTCGATACCAAGTTACACCATCATTGATACACAAAGCGTCAAGATCGTAGGACCAAGTGAACAACGAAGTTGTAATGATGGAAAAAAAGTGAAAGGCCGAAAGCGCCATATTGGCATCGACAGCTTAGGTCACTTACTTAATTCACGTCATTGTACATGCCGCCAATTTATCGGAGACACGTTTTGGCTCAAGTCAAAGAGAAATATGTAAGGATCAATGCGTTCTCAGGGGAGGCTGGATATTGAGGAACTGCGGTTGAGTTTGTTGAAGTTTGTTAAAAATACAATTAGGGATCACTCTTCCTAAGTTTTCAACAAAAATCAAAGACACCTTTGCTGCATTACCCATTCGTTGGATCGTTGAACGTGCCTTTGGTTGGTTAGGCAATTATCGACGCCCTTCAAAAGACCATGAAATACTCACATTAATGGCTGACAGTATGCTGAGAATTGCCATGGTGCGCATTATGTCAACAAGGTTTGCTTGATTTTTAACCGAATCGCTTCTAAAATATTCAGCGTAAATAAGATGATAATAAATTTAACATTCGCTCTGCAATTTATCCACTTTCATGGCCTGCTAATTCAGTAGCAATTGCACCGCCTGTTGCAACATCACGGCGAAATTGAAAATCATGGGGATTAACTTATGGCTCTACCAATCGTAGCAAAAAAAACAATTAAAATGTTCGGCATTTCAATAAACCAAATTGCGATGAATCAATTATTAGATATAATTGATTCTGCAATCCTTGATAAGGATCCTATACAAATAGGCGTTGTTAATGCAGCAAAAATTGTCAATATGAGAAAAAATATAGACTTACGACAAGATGTGATAAGTTCTGATTTGATACTTGCCGATGGCTATTCTGTGGTTTTGGCAAGTAAAATCCTGGGGAAAGCATTACCGGAAAGAGTTGCTGGAATTGACTTAATGTATCGCTTGCTTGAGAGAGGAAATATTAAAAAATATCGAGTTTATTTCCTGGGAGCGACTGAAGAAGTATCAGCACTGGTCGAACAAGAAATTAAAAAAGACTACCCTAATATTATCATTGCTGGTCGACACAATGGATATTATTCTTCCAATGACGAGCCAAACATCGCCGCTGAAATTGCTAAATCCGAGGCAGATATATTATTTATCGCGATCACTTCACCTAAAAAGGAAAATTTCATGGCCAAGTGGAGCAACACAATGAGTGTCCCCATCGTCCATGGTGTCGGAGGTTCTTTTGATATCGTATCAGGAAAAGTAAAAAGAGCCCCTCTTAGCTGGCAAAACTTTGGTTTAGAATGGCTATATCGAGTCAAACAAGAACCTCGAAGACTTTGGAGAAGATATTTGGTTACTAATGCAATATTTATTTTTTTAGTGCTAAAGGAAATTTTTATTAAGAAGAATTTTTCTGATCGCTCGCTGAAGACATAGTTAGGATGATTATACAGTGTATCATACCAAAAAAAATCATTTGACATTCATCCAATCAGCGACCATCTGTATCGCCAACATGCCATTCGCAGTAAAATATTCAATTTTTGCTATTATCGCAACAATAATAAATTTAGCTACCCAAGAGTTGAGTACACATATTTATACTTGGCATTACTATATTGAAGCTTCGATTATTGCTGGCACCATCACCGGTCTTGTCATTAAATATATACTGGACAAAAAATACATTTTCTTTTACCAAACACAAAATTTATCTCATGATACTCGGATATTTATTATCTATTCTACGATGGGAATATTTACGACTGTTATTTTCTGGGGGTTTGAATATGGATTTCATTATGCATTTGATACAAAAATGATGCGATATATCGGTGGTATTTTAGGGTTAATGATAGGCTATTGGCTCAAATATCATCTAGACAAAAAATATGTTTTCGAACAAGGTTAATCGTATATGAAAATATCAGGATGGGGTAAATATCCTGCTGTCGAAACACAACAACATATCTTTGACACAGAGAAAGAACTCAGGGCGCAACTTATAAAAAAAAATAAATGCGTTGCACGTGGATTTGGCAGAAGTTATGGTGACAGCTCGTTAGCAGAAGATATTTTTTTGACCGCACGGTATAACCATTTTATAGCGTTCGATGATACTTCGGGGGTACTCACCTGTGAGGCGGGAGTCAGTCTTTCAGAAATAATTGATTGCCTGATGCCTCGGGGTTGGTTTCCCGCCGTCACGCCAGGAACAAAATATGTTTCTATCGGCGGAGCTATCGCAAGCGATGTACATGGCAAGAACCATCATCACGATGGATGTTTCTCAGAATGGATCAAAGCTATTAAGCTAATGCTACCTGATGGAAGCATCTCCGTGTGCAGCAAGAAAACTAACCAAGACCTCTTTCATGCCACCTGTGGAGGCATGGGGTTAACCGGTATTATTTTAGAGGCCACTATTCAACTCATCCCTATAAACAGTGCATTTATAAACCAAAAAACAATAAAAGCGAAAAACCTTCAAGAAATTTTTCAACTTTTTGAACAGTACGAATCCAGCAAATACTCCGTTGCTTGGCTTGATTGCCTAGCAACAGGGGACCAGCTTGGTCGGTCATTGTTAATGGTTGGCGAGCATAGCAATAGTGGTGAATTGATTATTGATCCTAAAAAATACAAATCCGTTCCGACTAACATGCCAAGCTCAATCTTAAATCAATTTACCATTAAAGCATTTAATTCATTATACTATTGTCGAATACGCGGCAAACAAAAAAACGATAGAGTGCATCTCAATACCTTTTTTTATCCATTAGACAACCTTCTCAACTGGAACAATCTTTATGGCAAAAAAGGATTTATTCAATACCAATGTGTCATTCCAAAAAAAGTAGGTTTTGAAGGTATAACTAAAATGCTTAAACACATATCAAACAATAAAAGAGGTTCGTTTTTATCTGTACTAAAATTATTTGGCACAGAGAATAAAAACTGGTTATCTTTCCCCAAGGAAGGTTATACTTTAGCCTTGGATTTTAAAATGGATTCAAACCTTCTAGTATTTTTATCTAAACTGGATGAAATTGTTCAATATTATGGTGGGCGTGTATATCTTACAAAAGATTCACGAATGTCCAAAGATTTTTTTACACACACATACCCGAATATACATAAATTTATTGACCTTCGAAAAAAAATCGACTCAACCATAAAGTTCCAGTCGCTACAATCAGCCAGGCTAGGTATATAACAATGAATATTTTAATCTTAGGTGCTAATTCTGATATTGGCTACGCTATCGCAAAGGAATTTTCACAAACAGAAAAAGCCACAATTCATCTTGCATCTAGAAACCAAGATCAACTTAATAAAAAGAAACTTGATCTAAAATCACGTTATTCAGTTGATGTGTATACATACTCATTTGACGGAAGTAATTATCATTCCCATCATGATTTTTATCAGTCGTTAAGAAGCAAGCCAGATGTGGTTATCGTTAGCTTCGGTTATCTTGGAAATCAACAAACTGCACAAGATGACTTTAAAGAAGCACATAAAATCATTGAGAGCAATTACATCGGGGTCACTAGTATACTCGAAGTAATAGCCAACGATATGGAAAAAAATCGTCATGGCTGCATCATCGGTATCAGTTCAGTCGCAGGAGATCGTGGTAGACAAAGCAATTATCTATACGGATCCGCTAAAGCCGGATTAACAGCCTACCTGAGTGGATTGAGAAATCGATTAAAAGCATCAAACGTGTCTGTTATCACCGTTTTACCCGGTTTTGCCCGTACTAAAATGACACAAGATCTCGATTTGCCAGAAAAATTAACCGCTAGCCCAGAAAAAATAGCCAAGGATGTATACATCGCTTACAAAAAAAACAAGCCCGTAATTTATACGCTATGGATATGGCGTTACATCATGATAATCATAAAAATGATTCCTGAGAAAATTTTCATAAAACTAAACATATAATTATTTTATAAAAGATCGACATTACCGATCAATTCAATACAAGAGAAAAATAAAAAATATGAATAGCGACACAAAATTGCCACTATTTGTTGATCTAGATGGTACATTGATAAAAGCTGACATGCTCGTCGAGTCGACGTTTTCCTTATTAAAAAAAAATCCAATGTATATTTTTTTTCTCATTCGATGGTTATTTAAAGGAAAATCCTACCTAAAAGAACAAATTGCCTCAAGAGTCGATATCGATCCGTCGTTATTGCCTTACAATGATACTTTTCTTAAATACTTACAAATAGAATCCGCTAACAAAAGAGAAATCATACTTGCTACAGCAACAAACGAAAAAATTGCTCATAAAATTTCCAAACACATAAACATTTTTACTCACGTGATAGCAAGCGATTTAGATACTAATTTATCAGGTAAAAATAAATTATCAAAAATTTATAACTATACAAAAAATAATAACTTTGCATATGCTGGAAATTCTAAAAAGGACATGCCTATCTGGGAATCTTCTAGCGAAATCATCGTTGTTAATCCTGAAGCAGGGGTTGAAAATCAAGCAAGCAAGCTCAATAAACCAACCCAGATTATTAAAGAAACGCAACCCTCAATAAAGGCATATATTAAAGCAATTAGGGTTCATCAATGGGTTAAAAATTCACTACTCTTTTTACCGCTGCTTGCTGCACAAAAAGTAGACGATATCACTTTATTAATCGATATTTCGGTGGCATTTATTTCATTTGGACTATGTGCATCCAGCGTCTATCTTCTTAACGATATGTTAGATTTGTCTTCAGACAGACAACATACAACAAAAAAAAATAGACCCCTTGCCGCTGGAACCGTGAATAGTATCATTGCCGTCCAGCTCATACCATTATTGCTGCTGAGCAGCCTTGTCTTGGCCCTCACTCTTCCTCCAATTTTCGTCTTAATACTCATAGGTTACTATATAACAACACTTGCCTACTCTTTTTTCTTAAAAAAGCAAGTGATCGTAGATGTTCTTTTATTGGCCTCTCTTTACACTATCAGGGTCATTGCAGGAAGCGCTGCAACCGATATTCCCCTTTCTTTTTGGTTGCTGGCGTTTTCAATGTTTATATTTTTGAGCCTCGCTCTTGTAAAACGCAGTGCCGAACTTGTGACTATGCGAGAAGAAAATAAAGTCAAGTCAAATGGCCGAGGTTACGTTTTATCTGATCTAGAATATTTACATAGTATGGGAACATCAAGCGGATTTCTTTCTGTTCTTGTTATTGCACTCTATATTAACTCAGACAAAGTTCTCACGTTTTACTCTCAACCACAAATTTTGTGGTTGCTTTGCCCTTTGTTGTTATATTGGATCAGTCGTGTCTGGTTAAAAACCGGTCGAGGCGAAATGAATGAAGATCCAGTAGTCTTTGCATTTAAAGACTGGCAAAGTCAAGTCATTGCTGTATTAGCAGCCTGCATCCTTGTCATTGCCAATATGATCTAATTCACGACGATCACGCAACAAACGTATATTTGACATGTAACGGCATATACCGAATGCTCCCGCTAGCATAAAGCAAAACTAGAGCTGCCCACATAAAGAAAAACGAATTCATACACCATGCAGACCAAAAAAAGCATTACTATAAAAAATTTCAACCTTGATACAACGGATACAAAGCTGCTTATTGCATTATCACTCATTGCATCCGTATTCATTTTATATGTTTTTATCGCACCAATCACATCCATCATTTATTTTTTTTCTGATGATGCCTACTACTATTTCAAAGTTGCACTGAATATTGTTGCCGGACAAGGCTCAAGCTTTGACACATATAACCAGACGAATGGCTACCATCCGTTATGGATGGTAATATTATTGCCCATCTATCAACTCACTGGTAACGACCTCGAACTCCCTCTACGAATAATTTTATCAATTCAAACATTATTCACACTCGGGTCCATTTGGTTATGCTGGTTATATACCTCAAGAGTACAAAACAAGCCATTCGGAATTTTGGCATTACTCCTGCTTGCAATATTTGCTTCACCGTTAGCCATATCATTAAATGGGTTAGAAAGCGCGCTTTTGCTTTTCTGGTTGTTTTTTATGCTGTCACTGGATTATAAATATGCTTTTCTGAGTGAAATTAATACGCGTAACAAGATTCTCGTGGGACTACTGTTTGGTACTCTTTTTTTGATTCGCCTCGATACCGCTTTTTTCATAATCGCGCTCGTACTACTAAAGATTTTATATCATAGAAAATACAAATCCATTACCCATAATGCTTTTGAGTTAGCCGTAACTTATTTCTCTAGTATTTTGATATTTTCATCGCTAGCACTCCCTTATTTTTTATGGAATTACATTAACTTTGAACATCTCACACCAATATCAGGCGCCATTAAAAGCTCATTTCCACATCCCTATATTGATAAAAATTTTAGTTTCGGTGCCGTGCCATATATCGCTTCATTGTTGTTAATCATCGCTTGGTCTATAAAACAATTGCTACAGAAGAAGCATATGTTTATTCAAGACATTGTCAGTCAACAAATTGTTTTAACTGTCTTCCTAGTCGGCTCCTTTCTACACTTAGCATGGACTATGTTATTTATGCGGTGGGCAGTATCTCAATGGCACTTCGTAGCATACATCCCCTTGATGGTTATATTCATACCATATCTCATCACTAACACTTTTTCTTCACATTCCAAAACATTGGTAAACCGTGCGGTTCTAGTTTTTCTAACAATTGCGACCATAGGTTATTCTTTTCTTATCTATCTGGACAAGGGACAGCATCTTCGCTATGTATATAATTCTGCCATTTGGTTTAAAAATCATTCAAAAGAAAATGAGTCAATTGCGGTGGCGGATGCCGGAATCTTTGGTTACTTCAATGAGCGAGCGACGATAAACCTGGATGGGTTGATTAATAGTTATGCGTTTCAGGACAGTATACTCAATGGGACAATTAAGGAATTACTTTTACAACAAAACACAAAATACATCGCCCACACAGAAACAAGCTGTGATTACACAGAGAAAAAAATTAGTATCAATGCTTATAAAGGAAAATTAAAATATACGCCTAAAGGATATTCGGTCAAGGTATCTATTAATGATGAATATTACAAAAGTTCCCCTGTGTCATACCGAAGATTGTCAGAAAACAATAAATCATGCCTTATTATTTGGAAACTCCCATATAAATACAATTTTAATTTGAGTAATTAAAAATTGTATTTAATTTTTTCAATGCGTGAACTCAACCCTAAATTGCTACATTCGTGACCGATATGATTTTTTATATAAAAAAAATTCCTTTATCTTTTATCTTATTCTTTACGGCTTTAATATCATTGATCGCATCATTTTATTTTGGTATAGGTCGAGTTCTTGATGATTCATATATTACGTATAGGTATGCTGAAAATTTCGCGAATGGTTATGGGTTTAGGTGGAATATAAACGAAGTTCCGTCCGAAGGATTCACAAGCTACCTCCATGTTTTACTTTTAAGTTTTTTCTATAAATTTTTTGGCATGAGTCCTCTTATCAGCACAAGAATATTATCATTTCTATCACTGTTTTTCATCACCATAATTTGTCTTCGCTGGCTTAGGGAATCAAGTAAGCTAACAAATAAAAATATCAGCTATGCTCTTTTTTCCCTATTAGTGATAGCTAATCCATTATTAATTTACGCTTCATTATTTGGATTAGAAACTATTATCATTGCGCTAGTTTATACTGTTAGCGCAATCCTTTTTCATGCATGGTATAAGAGTGGAAAAACAAGTACCGCTGCCTATTTAGCGATCGCATCATTGATAGCATTTTTATGCAGACCAGACTCATTGGCATTTTTTGCAATCCTTTACTCAATATCATTGCTATCAAAGTTTTATTTCAAAGAAAAAATCACCCTATCTCATTATGCTATTTTTGCAGTAACATTAGTCATTGCTGTATCTATTGTTTCAATTTTCAGGTATTTCTACTTTGATTCTTATTTCCCAAACCCTTACTTCATCAAAAATGCTAAAACGATAATAGATCTCCATGGCCTCTCTTATGTCGCTCAGTTTTTTATTTGGTCCTCAGGGCTATATTTAACCACCTTGTTTTTTCTTAAAAATTTATCCCGAGAAAAAATCATTTTATTCATCGCATCAACAGCATTCATATTGGTTTTTATACACTTCAAACCTCTGATGGGAACAGCTTTTCGGTTTCTAATTCCTATGTGGCCAATACTTTCTATAATAGTAATCAGCTCATTAAGTAATTCAATTATTAATGGTCAAAATAAAAAATCAAAAATCATATTGATACTGTTTTCATTTTGGCTAGTCTCATGGTTGGTTAGTAGTAATTATCATGTTTACCAGAGCGCCTTGTCGAATAAAAATACAATTAATTATGCAACGATAGGCAAGCAATTGTCTCAACTGGAAAACACAAATATTATTGCGACGGGAGACCAAGGAGCGTTGCCTTATTTCTCATCTTGGAACAGTATTGACTTGGTCGGGTTAACAGATAAAAATATTGCCAAAATGAAAACTCCCGAAAAAATAGTAAACTATGTCATCCAAAAAAAACCAAGCGTTATTCTCTTAAGGAGAAGAAAACACAATGGAAAATATTTTATTGCTCATTCTAATTTCCCTAGCTTAGGGAATAAATTACATGAACGTATGCAAGACACTTACACTGAATGCTGCTTCATATTAGATGAAGATAATAATCAATTAGTATTTTTCATTTTAAACACTACAAAAAAATATTCAAATGTTTATAATCAATTAACATCCGCCATTTTTATTATTGATCAATTTATCAAGAAATAAAGAGCACTATCAGGTGCGCCAATTGTTAAAAAGGATTCTCTACAATTGATCACAAGAAAAATGAGTGATCGAATAACAACGTAACCCCAGCACTTCAAAAAAATATGATGAGAAATATGGTCAATCAGAGACAACGAATAGTATATATCATGTCGCCAAGTTATTCAGGGTCAACGCTGCTAACGTGTTTATTAGCATCACACCCTCGGATAGCGACCATAGGAGAACTTAAAGCAACGTCAATGGGAAATATTGATGAATACCGATGTTCATGTGACACCTTGATCAGAGAATGCAGTTATTGGCATGATGTTAAAGATGAGCTTGAAAAAATAGGTATTAATTTCTCGGTTGATGACTTTGGGACGCACTTTCGTAGTAATAATTATTTCCATGACAGGTTATTACATACACGCCTACGAGGCCAGGCTTTTGAGTTTATGCGCGAGTCGGTTATTAAATTATTGCCAGCCTGTCAAAAAAAATGGCAATTAATTATCAACAAAAATCGCCATCTAATCGAGATAATATGTAAACTTCAAGAAAAGGAAATTTTTCTAGATGGATCAAAAGACTCGGTTCGGTTAAAACATTTTTTAAGGAGTAATGAGTGGGATATTAAAGTTGTAAACTTACTTAGAGATGGCCGTGGTGTCGCTAATTCACTAATGAAAAATCAAAATTTTAATATGGAAAGAGCCGCTAACGAATGGAATATAACCATCAATGAAATTGCGAAAACAAAAAACATATTGAAAAAAAATATGGTCATGGATGTTCGATATGAAGATCTTTGTCAACATACAGAAAAAACACTTGATTCTATCTTTGACTTTATTGAAATAGAGCGCATGGATTCTACTGCCGAGTTAAATGTACATCAAAAGCATATTTTAGGAAACCCAATGCGCTTGAATACAATGAATAAGATAAAACTAGACGAAAAATGGAAAGATAATTTATCTCAAGAGGAACTGTCTACATTTGAAAAAGTGGCGGGTAAAGCGAATAACCAATTGGGTTATTTATCGGCATGATACTTTATAGTCGTCGGCAGCCTATTTAATTATGGCTTCTCATAAATTAAATTCTAGTGACACTTCTGGTCGCAGTAAAATAGTTTACAATGTTTTATCGAGCTGGGGAAGTCACCTAATCTTTGTCATTTCTGGGTTTATTATGCCTAGGCTGATAAACGATCATGTTGGGCAGGCATCGTTAGGGATTTGGGATTTTTGCTGGACAATTGTCAGCTATTTACACTTGAGCAATGTTGGTGTCGCTTCTTCGATAAATCGCTATATTGCTAATAGCCGTGCAAAAGACGATATCAATAGCCTACGTACTGTCATATCGTCAGTGATTGTTCTGCAAATAATCATGGCGCTATTTGTTCTTTTATGCACCGGAATTGTCTCTTATTACTTACCTCTGTTTTTTTCTGATCAACTTGCTGATCAATTAGAAACAACTCGCTGGGTTATCTTATTACTGGGTACTTCGGTTGCTTTTCAAATGGCTTTTGATACCTCAAGAGGGGTACTGACAGGCTACCATCGATGGGATTTACATAATGGCTTAACAGCAATTTCTTATGTGATTACAACAGTTTTAATGATTACAGCACTAGTGATGGGCAAAGGATTATTAGCACTAAGTGGTGTGTATCTATTCATGACGGTGATTACCGAAATGATAAGATTACGGATAGCAAAAAAAATCTGTTCTGAATATAGATTAGACATGACAATGATCCGTTGGACACAAGTTAAAGAGTTATTATTTTTTGGCGGTAAAACAATGACGATTACTCTTCAACCTTTACTGATTATTCAAACAACAAATATTATCGTGACTAGTCTCTTTGGTCCGGCAGTATTGGCGTTATTTGTAAGGCCATTATCATTAACACGGCACGTTGAAACCTTTATTAAAAAATTCTCATATGTCCTTGCCCCAACAGCAGGATCATTACAAGGAAATAACGAAACCAAAAATTTACAGAAACTATTATTAGACAGCGCGTTTTACGGGGTTGCGCTTTCATTACCAATGTTTTTGATATTAATAATTTATGGCGATATATTGCTTGCCTTATGGATGGGTGATGATTATGCAAATTGGATACTTATCAGTATATTGGCGCTAGGTTATTTCCTTCCGGTCTCTCAAAGCGGAGTATTACAAGTACTGATAGGTATAAACCAACATGGAAAAGTGGCGTTGTATAGTCTTTTGTTATCAATCACGACCTATATCATCGGAATTATCTTTTTTTCTCTATCAGGATGGACAATCGAATCGGCCGCAATTTTAATTGCTTGCTCACTAACAATAGGCAACGGTATTGCGGTACCATTGATTGCCTGTCAATTGTTAAAAATAACGATAAGCTCGTATGTGAAAAAAGTTTTTTTTATACCATTTATACTCGGTAGCTTATTCTCAGCAATACTAATAACATTTAGAATAACGTTGCCAGACTCGCCTTATATAGCTTTTTGTTATGGCACAGGGACAGGGTTATTAGTGCTGGGTTTGTTGTATTGGAAATTTATTTTCCCACAAAAAATTAAGAAAAATATCATAAAAAAATTTGTTAATTAAATTTAACAGGATTTAAATATTTTCAAGTAGGCATACCATTCAATATGAGAGTAGTTATATTTAGTCGATTTCCACTTAACATTCTTCAACCACGCGGTGGGGTAGAAACGGCGACATTGGGCTTAGTGAAAGGGCTAGCAGCACATGAAGAAATTGACCTCCATGTAGTGACATTTGAAAAAGAATGTAGTGAACATCTTATTGATGAATATCTTAATATAAAGATACATCGAATTCCTGGGCCTTTTTTGCCAATGTTTATCGATATTTTAGGTGGTCCCGGTAAAAAACGCTTGATATCATATATTGAAAGCCTAGCACCGGATATCCTGCATTCTCAAGAGTCTTATGGCTTGGTTAGACCTAAGAGAAATTTTCCAAGTGTATTCACATTACACGGTTTTGATAGCTTAAATTTAGTGGCTGAAAAAAAATGGCTCTGGCCTTTACGCTCATGGATATGGAAACAAGTAGAAAGATACGGACTGAATTCTCAAACTGATGTTGTATCCATTACACCCTATGTAAGAAAACAAATTGAAAGTTTAGCTAAGACTAACATTCACGATATAGAAAATGCTATATCTGATGATTTTTTTAATATTAAAAGAACTGAAGTATCAGGTCGAATTTTTTATGCCGGCTGGATAAATCCAAGAAAAAACCTACTCACTCTTATTAAGGCAATTAAAAAATTAAAAACAGCTGATTGCAATATTACGTTACATGCAGCAGGTGAGGTAAGTGATGAAGAGTATTATCAAGAGGTGCTGTCATATATTAAAGTGAATAATCTTGAAAATATTGTCACATTGAAGGGGCGACTTGATCAAAATGAAATGAAAATCGAGCTTTCCCAATCATCAATATTTATATTGCCTTCTTACCAAGAAAATGCTCCCATGGCAATTGCAGAAGCTATGGCTGTTGGCATACCTGTGATATCAACTCGGTGTTGTGGCATGCCGTATATGATTGAGGAGGGAGAAACAGGCTATTTAGTAGATCCAGATGATTATAAAGAAATGGGAATCTGTATTGAAAAATTATTAAAGAATAACCCCCTAAGATTAAGGATGTCTAATAATTGTAAGCAAGTAGCAATAGATAGATATCATCCTGCTTCTGTGGCTAATAAAACTCTAGATATGTATCGAAAAGTCATAGCTGGGTAAAACTGGAATACATATGAAAAAATTACTATTTCGTTATTTGGCAATTATTGTTTTATTCTTTTTATATATTGCCACAGCATTAACTTCTGATATTTTTTCTTTGTATAGGCGATCATTTCCTATTAAAAAAAACAAGCTATTAGTCATCGGCACATTTCATAACCCTAATTGGTTTCATGCCCATGTGACACCATTGACACAGGCTGGATTCAATAATGTTATTCTAGTCACTGATGAAAAACTAGATGATTTAGAAAACCTTGTGTATGAATGTCCTCCCGCCATCATGCAGAAATTATTGACACGTGCTGTGGCAAAATTTATTTGGACAATCTACTGTGGGTACAAATATAAACCGGATCTTTACATGGGGTATCATATATTTCCTGCTGCTATATCCGCGCTTGTTGTTGCCCGACTTTTAAACAGGCCTGCTTGTTTTCAAGATACATCTGGCCCTCTTGAATTAGAAGGTGGAGGATGGAATGCGGAAAATCGTTTGCTAACCTCTCTCGGTGGTCCAAGCAAATTAGTTGAAACGGCAGTCAATTTAGTGGTTAGAAGATTTGACTTAATTGTGGTTAGAGGAAGTGGATCAGAACGCTATATAAGGAAAATAGGCTATAAAAATACAACCGCAACAATAACAGGTAGTGTCATAATGCCTAGCAAATTGATGCCTATAATTAAACGTAACATTGACATCGTGTTTGTTGGTCGATTAACAGAATATAAACGACCTGATCGATGCATCGAAGTTCTCTCTGAGGTTAAGAAAAAATTACCTACAGTAAGAGCCATTTTGATTGGTGATGGTCCGGATAGACACGGATTAGAACAGCGTGTTTTAAATTTAGGATTACAGGAAAATGTCACGTTTCTAGGACAACGTAAGGATGTACCTGACTGGTTGAAAAAATCAAAAATTTATTTATTGACTTCAAGATGGGAAGGTGTCTCCATCGCTATGCTTGAGGCAATGGGGAATGGTGTTGTTCCCATTGTCTCTAATGTAGGTGATTTAACCGACTATATTATTAATAATAAAACAGGGTATGTGCATGATGGTGATGACATACACGGTTATTCGGAAAGTATTATTTCGGTTTTGAATGATGATGAAAAACTTAATCGATTATCTAGGAAATGTACCGATATAATTAATATCAGCAGTAGTAGGCATGCTGTTGCATCAAAGTGGCAGCTAAACTTAGGACAGGTTATTTCTAACTATAAATAACGCTATTTTTTGAAGGTTATCATGGGGAATAGCAAGAGTGCATGGGCGCATTTCGATAATCGCTCTGAACAATGGACAAATTTGTATAAACGGGAAATTTTTAGCGATCGGCTACGCTTATTCGTTGCTTCCGCATTAGAACTGGTACCTCCAGAGGCTTGCATCTTGGACTATAGTTGTGGGACGGGCGTGATTTCTCTTGAACTCGCTAATTATGGGTATTCTGTCAATGGGGTTGATGCTGCCGAAGGTATGATTGCACGAGCTAAGATCAACAAGGAGAATATGAAGCTAGATAATGTTATTTTTACAAAGATTGATCCGAATAACTTCGATCTTGGTGAAGAAAAATATGATGCCATTGTATGCTCTCGTGTCGTGGAGTATGTCGATGATGATATAGGATTATTAAAGAAATTTTCAAGTGCATTAAAACCAAACGGTCATTTAATCATAACGTTTCCCCATGATGCGAGCTTACTTGCCAAACTTGAGAATTTTATTAAATCATGGCCGGGCTTGCGAGGAAAACGAGATGTGGCCTATTGCTAATGACGATACAATAAATCAGAATTTGAGGAAACATTACGAAAATTTAAATTTGATAAATTTTCTAGTACTTATTTTGAGGTGCCCAAGCTTGGTTGTTTAGGTGTGGCCCTTTCTCGATTACCATTTTTAGGGTTAATGTTGATGATAAGAACAAAGAAATGTGAATGAAAATTATTAAGCCCGCTTTTAAAGTAGTTTATATGAAATTCTTCTTATTAAAAAATCATGAGAAATAATAAACCTTCAATTTGTTTTGTTGCACATAATGCCTATGGTGCTCTAGCCGGTGTTGATAATGGACATGTCGGAGGAATTGAAACTCAGCAATCTCGTATGTCTTGTTGGTTTGCTAATAATGGCTATGAGGTTAGCATGATTACATGGGATGATGGCTACCAGAACGGCGATATAGTACATGGTGTAAAGCTATTTAAATTATGCTGCCGTAATGATGGCTTACCGCTAATTCGTTTTATACACCCTCGCTGGACAAGCCTTATCTCTGCACTTGAGCAAGCCAATGCCGATATATACTATTATAATTGCGGGGATTTAGCCTTAGGGCAAATTGCAATTTGGTCTAAAATGAATGGTAAAAAACTACTATACACTTTAGCTAACGAAATAGATTGTTACATGAATCTACCTGCACTTAAAGAATTGCGTGAAAGAATATTATATCGATATGGACTACGGAATTCTGATGCTATTGTTACTCAAACAAGAAACCAAAAAAATTTATTAAAAGAAGAATATAATTTAGATTCAACAGTTATTCCTATGCCATTTTTTGATGTTGACCTGAACAATAAAATTGATTCCGACACGTTCTTAAAAAACAAAAAAAAAGTTTTATGGGTTGGAAGAATAACCAAAGTTAAACGGGTAGAATTGTTCCTGGATCTTGCAGAAAAAATGCCTCAATACAGTTTCCATGTGGCTGGAGCGGCTAATGATAATTCACGGTACGCTTGCGAAATATTAAGTCGAATGAAAAATATCTCAAATGTAGTATATCACGGGCGTCTACTTAGACATCAAGTTTATGACCTATATAATGAATCTATGCTGTTGTGCTCGACGTCTATATACGAAGGCTTTCCTAATGTGTATCTTGAGGCTTGGAGTTTTGGTTTACCACTGATTACTACTTTTGATCCTGATGATGTTGTTTCTGAATTTGGTATGGGACAAGTCGTAACAAATATTGATGGCTTAAGAAAATATGTTGAATTGTTTTTATCCGATTCCAATGCTTGGATAACGGCATCAAATTCGGCTATTTCATATATTCGTAGTATCCATGTTGACTCCATTACCATGCCCTTGTTTGAGGAAGCTATTTGTAGATTGTACTCACCCCAGGGCAATGGGGTCTAAAATTAAACAATTGCTGCTGCGTTAATATTATAATACTCCCCAATTTTGGGTGGCGCCTCCCTGGTGTATTCCAATAGGCAAATGAGTCTGAAGCAGGTGAATCAATTATGCTCGTTTTTTATTCTGCTCAAAAAACAGGCTAAACAACTTTTCCCCATGTTCCGCGAATGGTGTAGCCCATTTTATGCACATAAAAATCAGAGTTTTCGACAACATGGTGACTGTTCGGGTGGATTAATTCGTCCGAGTTTGAGGTGAGCTATGGTCAAATCTGGTGTTTAAGCACTTAGGCGGCGCCCTGAATTGACTCT
>CAYUAI010000045.1:0-31859 GCA_964442745.1 uncultured Chromatiales bacterium | reverse complement strand
AAAGATCAAGCGAGATCAAATGATAGGCTGCCCAAGCTCGGTAACCACTAATAACTTCAAGATGACTTTGCGCAGCCTGTCTGGTTTGATAGGTTTCACTAATAAGTCATCTATGCCCGCCTCCAGGCAGCGAGCGCTAAGGTCTTGAGCAACCTCTTTCACCATGCCAATGATCGGTACTCTCGGACGTTCTTCACTCTGTTCCAACGCTCTTATTTTCAAGGCTGTTTGATAAGCACCAGTGATAGTTAAATGACAATCAATAAAGATGAGATCATATTGCACGCAGGCTAACGCAAGTAATGCGGCATCACCATCATCAACGATATCAACCTGACAACCCACTTTTTTTAATAACGACGAGCTAATCTCTTGAGATAACAAATGAGTTTCAATGACCAGCGCTTTGAAGGTAGCTTGTGAATCAACGCTAAATATTGATGGACTCAAGCTTGCCATCACACTCATGCTATGGTGTGTATCAACAACCGCTTTTAAGCGATTCAATAAAACCTGGCCAGGCAATGGCTTGCTTAACATAAAATCAAAACCATCATAGGAGGTCAAATTCTTCAACTCACCTAACAGCACCTCCTTGCTCAATAAAATCAACGTCGCTTGCGGATCAAAATCATCACGCTTCAATAACGACAAGGACGCATCGTCTAAAATAGGTTCATCAATGAGACAAACTGGCCACCCCGCAGAACGGTCTACCTGAGTTAACGCCTCTAGGCTAGAGGATACCGAGTACCCAGCGATCATGCCATCAACTTTTGCACTCACCGACTCCATCAACGGCTTATTTTTTGTGATTAATGTTAAATGGACCGGTATTTTTTGTCTCTCCGTTGGCTTATTAGCGATCGAAAACGGTACAATAAAATAAAACACACTGCCTTGGCCAAACTGGCTATACATGCCCATTTGGCCATGCATACTCTGCACTAATTTTTTACAGGCGGCTAACCCAAAGCCAATATTGAGCGGTGTGTCAGACACGGCCAAGTTCGGAGAAGAAAGATAGCGCTGAATACGTTGTTTCACTTTTGAAATCAGGCCAACGCCAGTATCTTCGATGGCACATTTCAACATGCAGATATTGGCTGGGACATCAACCTGATTCAGCCGAACAATGACCGATCCAGTGGGCGTATATTCGATCGCATTGGTGATTAAATGTTTTAATAGCTGCTGTAAGTATTGTGCGTCGCCAGTCAGCCAGCGGGGTATATCAGGCGATATGACACTTTGAATATCTAGCCCTTTGTCAAATGCCTGGTTTGCCATCTGCTGTAACACGTCGTCGATATGATCAGCGACATTAAAAATTTGATGGGCAGCCGAATTAGTTTCAGCCTGCTCATTGTTACTCAATGGCAACGATAAATTGAGCAAGTTATCCATCTTATGCTCTGATTGAGTCACCTCATTCAACAAGCTTCGCTGCTGATCACTCAGTTTAGTTTCCTGAAGCAAGACTAATGCACGATTCATCTCACGTAAATAACGATCCATGTCACGTCGGCAACGATCCCCCAGCAAAGTATCAGCGTCATTATCAAACGGCTGTTTTTCTTTCGCTAAATTCAGTTCATCACAGCATTGACCCCGTTGGGCTTTATAAGCCTGTTCAGTCCGTTCAATTTGGCAAGCCAAATCATCGGATTCCATATGAGAAGCACACTGGCCAAAGACAAGCGAAACTAAATCAAGAAAGACGGGATTGACTCGTTGACTACCCGCTAACACACCAAAAAAAATACCAAGCACACGGTTTTTAGTGGCGATAATGTGAAAAATATGGGTTTCATTTTTATGTTTCTCTGGCAACTCAATGGCTTTAGGTTGATTAATGACCCAGCCCAAGGTACCATCGTCAATGAACTGTTCCAGATATTCAGAAAATTGATCTTTAGCCTCTCGCGGCAAACATTGACTGAGTGAGATATCTAATCCATCCTCATCAATCAAATACATTGCGGACATGTAAAAAGGAATAATTTGACTCACGGTTTTAATGCATTGGCTGAGCCTCTCAGCCTTTTGGTGATGGCTGTGCCAAACGAATTTATTACTGTTTAAATCGGTAATAAGTTCTAACGATTTGACAATATGTTTATATTCATGAACTTGAAGATCATGTTTTTGTCCATAAAACAATTCTTTTTTTATTGTTTGCAAACTCATAGATTAATCGACATCCAATACAAAACTGACCGCTTCTTTAAACTGATGGTCCAACGTCTCCAGCAATTTACTCAAGGATAAATGATTAAACGAAAGTGCCTGCCAAACATCATCATCGAGCGGCGGCACATATTTTTCCCCACTATTACCATATCCGATGCCCGTGACAATAATGTCAGATACGTGAATCAGGGAGGCATCAATCCGATGCTGCTCGGCTTGATGGGGGGCATGATGATAACAAACAGCATCACATAATCGATCAGGCAACTGCCATTCTTTTAATAAGAGCCCACCCACCAAGGCGTGATTAAACCCCATCACTTCTTCCTCCACATCAAATAAACAACGCTCTTCAAGCTCACTAATTTTAAAAATAATTTGCATCACATCGGGCATCACAATTAATAACAACAAACGCCCAATATCGTGCAACAAACCTGTCACAAAAAAACGCTCAGTATTTTTATATGATGCGACCTCAGCAAGTAAACGCGCCACAATGCCACAAGCAATACTGTGCTGCCAGAAAGATTCCATCGTTAAGATATTTTCTGGAATTTTTTTAAACAATGTGGTGACTGTGCTTGCAAAAATCAGATCTCGCAATTGCTGTGTGCCCACCACAGAAACCGCTTGTGATACCGTCTCAATGCGTGTTGGATAACCTAAGAAAGCACTATTTGAAATACGCAATAGGCGGGCGGCTAAATCGGGATCACCGCTAATGATTTTCGCAATATCATGATTCGTCGTATAGGGACTGTTAATCGCTTTATCTATTTTAAAAACAATGGTTGGCAGTGATGTTAATTTGATATTTTCTTTAACTAATTGAACCGGGTCGATATCGAACGGCAGTGCTGGCGAGTAGTTATTGCTCATAACGCTTCACCGCTTGCTCAAAAAGTTCTTTTATTAATGGATGATCCATATTCGCCAACTTAAACTTTCCCAATAATTCAGTTGGAATCGTGTCGGTATGACCCGCTTTTTGCTGAGCGACCTTGTCATCAGCTTCGATCTCTTCACCGACCTTGATGTAGGCATAGGGTATGCCCCAGATTTTCATTGCCCGAATATGCTTTTCAGTCAGCACGGCACCGACCTTAAGCAACAAACGCCCATCCCTGCCGAGCAGGTCATCGGCAATGGTCATCTCTGACGCTAAATTTTTAAGCAGTACTCTTTCCATAACCTCGAAAACTAACCCGCGGCAGCAATGAATTTAATGGCCTGGATAGAGTCAATGATTAGCATTTTTCCCCCAGAAACATTATGATTAATTGACTCGCTCACAGACTGCTCAATCTGTCCCTCATCTTCAATGTCAAGGGCAAATGGCAAGGATTAATCGCCTAAAATTCAGTGAGAAGCGCTAAATAAAGAGCAATCAATCCATTACTTGATAACTCAGAAATGGGCACCGCCCATGCCTAATATCCTGTGCTAGCGGCAAACGAATCAATAACTTTATCTAGGCCCGCCGCCGATCATTTTAGGCACTCATCAGTGCTTACCCTTTTGCCTCAGGCGCAAAAACAAGTAATAATATACGCTAAATAATGGTCATTGAAATATACTTATGCCGAATATTGAACATCCATTTGCCCCTTTTATTCAAATTCTTGGTCGCGGAAAGCGCGGTTCACGTGCCTTAACTCATCAACAAGCCTATGATGCCATGCGCATGATACTTGCCGAACAAGTGCAAGATATTCAACTGGGGGCCTTTTTAATGCTGATGAGGGTGAAGGAAGAAACCCCTGCAGAAATCGCCGGATTTACCCAAGCGGTGACATCGCATTTAGCGCCATTACTGAACAGCGTCAATCAAACCATTGATCTAGATTGGCCATCTTATGCCGGTAAGCGACGCCATCTGCCTTGGTTTGTACTTGCCGCACTCCTATTAGCGGAAAACGGCATAAAAATATTAATGCACGGTACCAGCGGCCATACTCAGGGCCGTCTCTATACCGAAGAGGCTTTAGCCACCTTAGGCATCACACCGGCCGCTTCGATGTCAGAGGCAATGCATCGCATCACGCAGCATCATTTCGCTTTTTTACCATTGCGTGTTTTATCACCTAAATTACAAACATTAATCGATTTACGACCCTTGCTAGGATTACGCTCGCCAGTCCATACAGTCGCCAGAATGATCAACCCATGCAACGCACCTTATTCCATTCAGGGTATTTTTCATCCGGGTTATTTAATCATCCATCAGCAGGCCGGACAACAACTGAATCAATACAATTTGATCAGCTTTCGGGGTGACGGTGGCGAGTCGGAGTGCCGGCCCGATAATAATACCGTCATTCATTGGCTGAAAAATGGCGAACTCTTGGAGACTGACTGGCCAGCACGTGTCAATCAGCGCCAAACTAAAGAAGACAACCTGGTGCTAACTAAACTCGTCGATGTGTGGCGCGGCACCCAGCTTGATCATTATGGTCATCACGCCATTATCAGTACTGCCGGATTAGCATTGTATTTCACGGAACGTGCAAAATGCATTGGTGAGGCAATCGCACTGGCCGAAAAAATGTGGTCAAATCGCACCAAAGAGACTTATCCATTATCGAACGACTAAATAACAACCAATATGATCACACCCCAGTCCACGTCAGAATGAAAATTAATCACTAAAAGGAAATATTCTCTCGATAACCATTGGAGCGTGTTCTCAATTATTCTAACGGCCAGAATAATTGAGAACACCGGCTGAATAGTGGTTTATAATAGAGTCATTCAGCAAGCACAGCACTTCGCATGTCATGAGGAGAATTCATGTTAATTAATAACGCTCGTGTCGGCTGCTATTTACTCTTGACAAGCCTCGGTTGTTTTTTTGCCCTCTCAATAAATGCAGCACCGAAAGACCCCTACGAAAAAGCCTTAAAAAGCTATGAAAATATTCTCCGTTCCGTGGTGGTCAATGGCAAAGTCGATTATGAAAACTTAAATCGAGATCGAGAACCCCTGGAAAACTACATTAAAATTTTAGCCGATCAAAATTTAACCGGCCTCGATGGTAGCCGAGCAAAATCACTGATGATTAATGCTTACAATGCATTTACATTACGACTCATTCTGGATTATTGGCCTCAAATTAAAAGTATTAAAGAGATTCCTGATTTTCCGGTGGCACGCCGCTGGCAAGACAAACGCTGGCGGATTGGTAAATTACGGCTAAGCCTAGATGATATATTTCATCGACACTTACGCCCGATGGGCGATCCACTGATCCACTTTGCCATCGTGCGTGCATCAACATCATCTGCCGACCTTAATCCCGAAGTTTATCGTACTGAAAAATTACACAAGCAATTGAAACAAGCTACTCGAAATTTTTTAGCAGACAGTCAAAAAGGCTTACGTATTGGCACGAGAGATAATCTTTTCGGAAGACTCATTCCCTTTGCTTCGATTTCACAAATTTTCTACTTATATAAAGAAGATTTTGGCAAAACCCGGCAAGATCGTATTAGCTTCATCTATCAATATGCACCCAGTGATGCACAACGCTTTCTGAGCGAAAATGCACGACGCCTTAAAATTGAAAAATTACCCTATGACTGGACACTCAATAAACGATAAGATAAGCTTCTCAATACCAGCAAATATCTTTTTCACATGGGTTTTCTGCTCAAATTTAAATTTGGCGGCCCAGGCAGAGAAAAACCCTTCATCGATCAAGGGTCAAGCTAAGACCAAAGAATAGCCTTCTAGACATTTAGGTCATCACAGCGCTTGTTAGGCATTTTCTGGCTGACGTTTTTGATTATTAATTAAACACACAGACCATTGTTATTCGAAAAACCTAAGCCATTGTGTTAGTTTACTCGACCTTAGCAAGGTACATCAATGCTCGGAAGCAAACCATTAAACTTAACAAGTTTAACCCCGAAGACTTTTTAACTATAGTGATTTAGTGATTAATAAAATGGGAAATAAAAGCGCTTATACGAAGGATGAACTACTGTCTTGCGGACGCGGAGAATTGTTCGGTCCAGGCAATGCGCAACTACCGTTGCCACCGATGCTTATGTTCGATCGTATTACCCGTATTTCAAATGAAGGCGGTAACTATAATAAAGGGAGCATCATCGCCGAGCTTGATATCGACCCATCCCTCTGGTTTTTTGTCTGCCACTTTCAAAATGACGCGGTCATGCCCGGTTGCCTCGGGCTCGACGCCATGTGGCAACTGGTAGGTTTCCACTTAGGATGGCTTGGCGGTTTAGGACGTGGCCGTGCGCTGGGTAGCAGTGAAGTTAAATTTTCTGGCCAAGTCACGCCAGAGAATAAACTGGTCACCTACCATATTGACATCAAGCGGGTCATCATGCGCAAATTATGCATGGGCATCGCCGATGCTCGAATGGAGGTTGATGGCTCGGAAATATATACGGCCAAAGGTTTGCGTGTCGGTCTATTTACATCAGCCCAGAATTTTTGAGGAAAGTGAATCTTGAAGCGTGTTGTTGTGACAGGTCTAGGTATCTTATCTAGCATAGGTATTAATCGTGCGGAAGTTGTCAATTCTCTACGCAACAGCCGCTCTGGAATTAGCTTTAACCAAAAGTATGATGAGCTAGGGTTTCGCAGCCGTATTAGCGGTGAAGTCGAGATTGATGTGACACAACACATCGACCGGCGACTACGGCGCTTTATGGGGGATGCCGCTGCCTTTAATTATTTAGCCATGGAACAAGCCATTGCTGATGCTAACTTAACACCCAACGAAGTCTCCCATCCCCGCACCGGCTTAATTACGGGATCAGGGGGCGCTTCCACTGAAAATACAGTGTTAGCCGCCGACCTGCTGCGCGAAAAAGGTATCAAGAAAGTGGGACCATTTATGGTACCGCGAACCATGGGCAGTACCACCTCAGCCTGTTTAGGTACCGCGTTTAAAATCAAGGGAGTCGGTTATTCAATTAGCTCCGCTTGCTCTACCAGCGCCCATTGCATCGGCAACGCCATGGAACTCATTCAACTGGGTAAGCAAGACATTGTTTTTGCTGGCGGTGGTGAAGAGGTGCATTGGAGCATGTCCGTGTTATTTGACGCCATGGGCGCACTATCGTCCAAATATAACGAAGCACCCACCACCGCATCGCGCCCTTATGATACGAACCGGGATGGTTTTGTGATTTCCGGCGGGGGCGGTATTGTGGTCCTTGAATCACTCGAACATGCCAAACAACGTGGCGCTAAAATATATGCAGAGCTCACCGGTTATGGTGCCACTTCCGACGGTTTCGATATGGTACAACCTTCTGGCGAAGGTGCCGTACGTTGTATGCAACAAGCCTTGGCAAGCACCTCAACGAAAATTGACTATATTAACGCTCATGGCACCAGCACACCTGCCGGCGATGTTAAAGAACTGCAAGCCATCAAAGAAGTCTTTAGCGACAAGATACCACCGATCAGCTCAACGAAATCCCTAACCGGGCATGCCCTCGGCGCCGCCGGTGTCAACGAAGCCATTTACACACTACTGATGATGGACGAAAGTTTTATCAGCGCCTCCGCCAATATCAACTCATTAGACCCAGCAGCCTCAGGTATACCTGTTGTCACAAAGACCCAAGATAATGTACCACTGAACACGGCCATGTCTAACAGTTTTGGTTTTGGCGGAACCAATGCCACCCTTATTTTCCAGCGCTATCAAGACTAGCTGATAAGTTAGGGATGAGGCTGAAATTAAAATACCTATATGGCGCCAGATTTTTATTTGTCGTTTTCACGGTCCCGTGGGGCGCCTAGTGAGCGAGGGAACCGACGGGACCGTGGAAAAGATGGGCAAAAAGATCAGCAAGATGGGTAATTTAATCAATGCCTCATTCCTTACCACCCGCCTAGGAGATTTTCTATTCTCGGGGACAGTCTCCTAGGCGGGTGGTTTGAACAATGATCATCGAACTTTTACATGAAAGCGAACCATATGTCGCTTTCCATCACGCAAAAAGTGCAAGCTCACTAATTGACCAGGGGTCAAGACACGTAGAGTTTTTGCGTAATCAGACAAATCCATGATCACCTGGTTATCAAGCTCCACCAGGATATCTCCGGCTTGCAAACCCATTGCTTGCGCAGGTGAATCCGTGGCTGTCCCAGTAATTCTCACCCCTTTACCCTGATAAGCAAAATCAGGTACGGTGCCTACACTGACCTTGCGGCCCGATGGGCGCTTCGCGGCAGGTGATGGCGGTGCCGCATTGGCCAGTGTGATGGTCAGCGGATCTTCACGCCCCGCCAAATAATCCAGCGCCTCTTTCAACAAGGTCGCCGTTTTAACCAAGCTTGATGGAATGATTTTATCTGTCGTGTCACTGGGTCGATGAAAATCCTCATGCACCGAGCCAAACACATGAACCGCCGGAATTCCTTGTTCGATAAAACTGCGTTGATCACTACTGCCAAAATCTTCAGCGACGGATTTAATCTTTAAACCCGTGACAAAACCAATGCCTCGCATAATATGCACCCACTGGGTCGCAGAACCGGTCCCAAATACCGTGTGCCCCTGTTCGTCGATACGTCCTACGGTATCCATATTGACAACAGCGAATATTTTATCGACGGGATAAGCGCGACTATGCTTCACATAATGTATGGAACCCAGTCGAGAGGCTTCCTCGCCAGTAAACGCCGCAAAAATCACCGTGCGCTCGGGTTGCCAGCGAGCCCCCAGTATCCTGGCTAACTCAAGTAATACCGCCACACCGCTGGCATTATCGTCGGCACCGGGATGGACTTTACCTTGATCTCCAGCATGGACATCGGGCCAACCATGGCCAAGATGGTCATAATGTGCGCTCACAATCACACTCTGCCCCGCATATTTGGGATGGCTGCCGGGAATCATGCCGATGACATTTTTTAAGGTCAGGGTTCGCTTGAGATCCGCAATCGGTTCGCTCCAAACTTGCAAATAGCCGCCTTCATTATCCGGTACCGACTGTAAGCCCGCTTTTTTAAACTCCTCAGCAATATAGTCAGCGACATCATCCAGCTCAGGGGTGCCTAAACCACGTCCTTGCCGATCCTTGCTGGCAAGATATTCAATATCGCTGAGCATTCGTGTTTCAGAAAATACCGCCGGTAATTGTGCCAATGCACTACGGGGTACCAACGCCGCTTTCATCGACATCGGCATGTTTTGACCATCAATCGACACCGGCAATGACAAGGGTGATTGTAAAACCGGCCATTGGCCTTTCGCAATATTGGTCGGCTCATCTCCCTCAAAAGCTAAATAACTGTATTTACGGTAGTGGGGTAATTTTCTTGCTAAGCCCGCCATGGCATTTTTATTATTGCTCGCCAACCAAAAAAAGCCATGACTGGGGTTCACTGGATGTCTTGCTGACAAAATAATCCCATGCGCGGTACTTAAAAATTGCTCATCCGCAAAGTTTGCCTGTTGGCTTGTCATGCTCACTTGATGGCGCTGTGCTGCATCCGAAAACACGGTTCGATAGTGATTTTTCCACCCTAAAACCCAAACGGTTTTATCCCCAGGTAATGCCTCCAGCTTGGCATCGTCGATGATACTGACTCGTCCACTCAATGCGGTTTGCCATTGACTAGCTAATTGTTGATAAGCCGCCAATAATGCAGGATCAGCGCGGGAAGGCAACACCATTAACACCTGTTCCGCGCCAAACCCTTGAGATAGTGCCGGTGGAATCTCGCTGCGATCTAAGCGGCGAAATAAATCAAACTCAGGATCGATATCTAAATGAATCGGAGGCTTATCTAGTCTCACAGTGAAATCCAATTGTCTCGTATCCATGCTTAGCATTTTTTGCACGGCCTGATCGGACCCTTGCAAATGAATCGCGATGGGTATTTTTAATTGATAGGGCGCTTGCGGTTGGATTTGTTCAAGACGCGCAGTTAACACATAGTGATCTTGCTGAGCCGTGGCTTTCACTTGCTCTATTCGCAATATAGGTGCCCCTACCCGCTTAACCCACTGCTCAAACACCGGCCTCAAATCAACGCCACTGATCTCGCTAAACACCGCTTGCAAATCACCAAAATCAGCTTTTCGAAACTGAAACTTTCGGTAAAACGTATGAAGACTTCGCTTAAATGCCTCATCCCCCATTTGGGTTCGTAGCATATGGAAAAACATCATGGTTTTTCCATATCCGACCGCCTCACTGGACGAGCTATGTCGAGATCGAAATTCAGTCAACGCAAAATCACGTCCGGCATTCACAAAATCAGTATACTTCTGCAAAACATCACGCCGATAGGCCACCCCCTGATGGCGTTGTTCTTTAATAAGATGATCGGCTAAATACGTCGTTAAACCTTCCGCCCAGTTGCCTTTTTGATAATCCGCATAGACGCTATTGCCCCACCAGTTATGTAAAATTTCATGAGGAAAAGAGCTGTGCAAAATAAAAGGAAAACGGATGATTCGAGAACCTAACAAAGTAAACGAGGGCATCCCAAAACCGGATGGCCAATAATTCTCGACTAAAGCAAACTTAGTGTACGGGTAAGGTCCGATTAATTGCCGATACATTTCGATATATTGCCCGGTCACATCGAGATATTTCTGGGCCAGGGATGGATCGGGTTGTCGCAAAAAAACCATCGCTTGAGCAACACCGGCAGACTGACTATATTCAGTGAATGGCCCCGCCACTAAATAAATGTCATTTTGTGGCTGATTTTCTTGCCAACGGATGACACGCTTATCGGGTTCGGACACATCTTGCGTTCGCACCCCCTGACTCACCACACTCCACGTCAACGGCACCACGACGTTAACACGAAAGGAAATTAATTGACCATCAATTTGCGGATACCAAGCGGACGAACTGGATAAAAAAACACCATCTGATGATACAATGCCTGGCGTATCGCTAAAACTGCGAATGGCTTCTTCGGCGGAGGTTTTGATCGGGTGGAAAATTTTGCCATGATAACGCAAGGTAAATGAGGGATTGTCTACCTTACGTTTCACCGTATAGTGCGCTAACGGCACTCCACCGGCCGCCACGCGTTGTGCATTGGCTGGCACTGAACTAGCGGACCGAGTCAATTCTACGTCACTGGATGCCACCGTCAGCGACTCATGCAAATAAAAATCAAACGACACCTGAGACCTCAACGCTTCAGGCAAAGTGATCTGGTCTTCCACTTCAATAGAATGATCGTCTGGATGTATAATAATGCGAATATCATGAAAAACCGTATTTTCTGCGAGAACCGATGTGCATAATAAACAAGCAACACCGACACAAAAAAATGTTCGCCAGATCCTTTCCACGGATTATCTCCTTCACCGCTACCTTTATAAAATATAACTCTGAAGTATAGCCTAGCCCTTTAGTAAATTCAGTTTAGTTTACTCTGCGCGCTGCATAATAATCGTAAGACACAGGTCCGTGACAAAATCACCCAATCAACAAAAACCTGACAAATGCTTTATGTTATTTCAATTTCAACTGTAAACCGTTAGAGCACACGTATATAATGACGATTAATGATACAAATGAATCCATGACGAAGATAAAAAAAACAACTAAAGAGAGTCCAATGACACCATGCTCATGAAAACCAAAAATACAACCACCTTGGTCATCGGAGCCACCGGTGTTGTCGGCCAACATGTCGTTAACGGACTTTTAAAACTCTCCATTCCCGTTCGATGCATGACACGTGTTGCTAGCAACATCTCCAATTTTCCGCCGGGTGTAGACGGGTATGTGGCCGACTTACTGAAACCTGGCTCATTAAGAGCCGCTTTTAAAAACGTTAAAAAAGTATTTTTGGTCTCCCCGCTTAGCCAATATGAAACAGAAGAAGGTCTGGCGGCCGTACAGTTCGCCATCAGCGCCAAAGTAGAAAAAATCGTTTATATGTCAGTGCCTATGCCAATAGCCTCTAAACACATCCCCCACTACCTAAGCAAAATACCTATCGAACAAGCCATCGATCAATCGGGCTTAACCTATACGATCTTGCGACCTAACAACCTGTATCAAAATGATTATTGGGCTAGAGCCGGCGTAATGACCTATAACACTTACCCGCAACCCATCGGCTCCGTTGGGTTAAACCGAGTCGATGCACGGGATGTCGCGGATGCCGCCGTCAACGCCCTTAACCTCTCAATGCATGACAATCAAGAATATTTTTTACATGGACCAAACACCTTAACGGGTCCCATGGTCGCACAAATATTTGGAAAATACCTCAATCGAAACATCGGGTATGGGGGAGACGATTTGGATGCCTGGACCAAACAAGCGCAACACATGATGCCCGCCTGGATGGTGCAAGATTTACGGCTGATGTATGCCTATTTCCAAAAACATGGATTAATAGCAACACCCGAAGCACTGCTCCAGCAAGACGCTGTTATTGGCCACCCTCCACGCCCTTACCCAGAGTTTGTTAAGGAAATTATCCAGCAATGGCAACACGTCTCGTAAACGTTAGGGATGGAAATTAAATGAAATTATCACGTGCCCATTCCTTAGGCCTGATTTGTGCTTAATTCCCATATACGTTTTGATCCTCACTGCCGATAACTTACGTATGGAAATCAATAAAACGACATTCGCCTCATCTTCTCCAACGCCCGTGACTCCCGGCCGTACTATCGCCACCGATCAATTATCTGCCTTAGCCCTACTAGGGCAACGCATTAATGCACTCGTCACCGCTAGCCAGGCACATGGCCTGGCTAGCCACAGATCGACAAAACATTACTCGATGTACAAACTGACCTCCCTCTGCTAAAAGGGCAAACCATTCAAGTGGAAATTAGCCGAAGTCCCCGTCAGCAAATTGAACTAAAAATAATCGATACATTGCAAGAGAAAATTAACCTTAATCAAGCACTACGCCAGGCGCTACCACGCCAAGCACCGATCTCCGATGTTATCAACCAGCTCCACACACTGGGGAGTGAGAGCCCCCCCCAAAACAAACGGCCATTACCTAACACCATCTTGCAGGCGGCTCAACAAATCATTGCCAATTTACCACAATCCAGCACGCTCAAATCACCCATCAATCTAAAAAAATCGATCCAGAATTCAGGCCTATTTTATGAGAGCAACTTACTATCTCATTCATCAGCTAACAAACAATCGCCATCAACTCATGATTTAAAAAATACCTTGATACAACTATATGCTTTATTATCCAATGAACTGAAAAATACCACGCCCATTCCAAATAAAAAATTAGCACCCGTTTTGATGCAAACCACTGACAACAAGCTAACACAGACTGCCGAACCAACCCAATTTCAAGCAAACCCTCACAACAAATCGCCAAGCTCGTTAGCCACCAACGAGCCGATGATAAAACCCGTACTTACCTTAGATAAAACACACGCTCGCCCCGAACAATCCGCGCTACTCGACGAAACCTTAAGCAGGGATGACTCAATCAAACAATTGCTGAAACAAACTGAAGGTGCGCTCGCACGTATCCAATTACACCAAATATCTACCCTCAATGAGCAAGAAGCCGGCAAACTATCCTGGGTATTCGAACTTCCCATTGTGCATGAAAACAAAATATCCCTATTGGAACTTAATATACATCGAGACCAACCCACTGAAACCCCTCCCCGACCACGAACCGGCGCTCACCGTCACACTCGCCGTCAATACGGACGATATCGGCCAAGTTCATGCACGTATCCGCCTTATCAATCAGTCGGTTTCAGTGATTTTATGGGCAGAGCAACAAGCCACCCTTGAGCTAGTCAAACAAAACATCGCTCAGCTAAAAACAAGTCTGCAAAACGTGGGTTTAACACCGGATAAAATCAATTTATACCACGGCCATCCACCAAAAAAACAAATCATGCCACTCGCCACCCAATTATTGGACACCCATGCATGACAGAAAAAACCACCCCGCCCACAGCGATTGCATTAAAATACGATGATCGAGGTTCAGCACCCCACGTAGTGGCCAAAGGCGATGGCCACCTAGCAGATAAAATTATCGCCATCGCCAAGGAAAGCGATATACCGCTACATCACGATGGCGAGCTTGTCAAATTGCTGGGCCAACTGGATCTAAACCAAGAAATTCCATTTTCACTTTATAAAGCTGTCGCCGAAGTTTTAGCATTTGTTTACCAAATTCACGACAAGAAAAAAGACGAATTTTTACGACAACGCCAATCAGCAAAAGATCAATAAAGCAATGATTCGTTCCTTGCACTACCGTAAGTTTAAATTGATTTCAGAGAACATATAGATGGGTAGCGTGGAGAAAAGAAGAGGCCGCGGTATTTTTTAATGATTTGTCCTGAAATCAGTTTAAACTTACGCACCACTTATTCGTTACCATTAGGGTCACTACCGTGAAAGCGACGAGAACACCACCATTTCCAGTAGAAGCAATTAAATCAGGTTTAAAAAATCCAGCATAAAACTCTTGTGAAATCAATTGCCTTTGCGATTATCAAACGCTAGACTGCCCAATCTCGGTGAGATCGAGAATTTATTTACTTCTGCCCCTAACAACAAAAAAGGGCAAGACCCTTAAGGTCTCACCCTTTTCTTCCTCAACTCCACAGGAGTATGAGGCTAGCTTACATTGCGATCAATGCAAACGATGTTGCGACCCAATAAAATTAGAGCGCTACGATGTTCTCTGCTTGAGGACCTTTTTGGCCCTGAGTCACAGTGAACTCAACTCGCTGCCCTTCAGTCAAGGTTTTGAACCCACCGCCGGCGATAGCGCTGAAGTGAGCAAATACGTCAGGACCAGATTCTTGCTCAATAAAGCCAAAACCTTTTGATTCGTTGAACCACTTAACGGTGCCAGTAGTAGTAGACATAATTGATAATACCTATTTATTTCAAGAGTAATTGGGGCCATGCTAATCAGGCCATTTGGCTGGAAGTATTGCTATTACTTATGAAGAACAGGACGAAGACTAAAGACAGGACATCGAAATGGTTTTGCATAATGTAAGTAAGACGTACTTTCAAGCTAATCGAATTATACATAGCCTCGTCTGATTGTCAACGAGTTATTCCTCATTAATTAATGCCCTACATCTCGACCAAGTTAAGCCGGCGACGAATTTTCAACCAGAACCGCTTTCACTCTATCTTCAATCCAATATTATCACGATATTTGAACTGCACACCCTTCAGAAAATTACGTAAAAATTGATCTTTACATTCACGGTAATGCTTATGATCTGACTTACGGAAAAGCGCACTTAGTTCGTGCTTACTGATACGTACACTCGCCTGGTCCATTATCGCTAAGATATCGTCAGATTTCAGGTCGAGGGCGATTTTTAATTTCCGTAAAATAATATTATTATTTAACTGCGGTTCTGGCTTGGGCGGTGGCCCCTCTTTTTTGCCGCGTCGATAAATAATCAAACCATTGAGAAAAATGGCTAACTGAGTGTCGCTACATGCCTGAAATTCAGGATCAACCTCTTTTTTTAGCCAATCGCTGATCTGCCCCCGCGTTACGGGATAACTTGCTAAAGCAAATATGGCAATGATTGTTATGTCGCTAAAATCAAAAATATAGCGGACACGGCGCAATACATCGTTATTTCCCACAAAGACCCCCGGCGCTAAAATGTCGTTGTGCTATCCGAGCTCGCCGCTGGGCTAGCTCGAAAATTTTGCTCATTATTTCAATTTTTTTTATCCGGTCGATATCTTTCATTACCAATCTCATATTTTTCCTCATTATTTGAAGCGTCACATCCGCGTCACTCATTAGTCATCACACATATACAAAATTTGGTCAACGATAAGCTATCCCTCTGGGCAATCGCCCTATGGAAGTCATCAATATAACTAACGGTTGAATCATATCGCCGCTAGCGCTTCATTAAATCTCTCGCTGGGGCGCATAACTCTTGCGGTTACCTCAGGGTCGGGCTGGTAGTAACCGCCAAGCTGAATGACTTGCCCTTGCACGTCGATCATTTCAGCGATAATCTTTGTTTCATTTGCGATCAAAATTTCAGCGAATGGCTTAAAGCGAGATTGAAGATTGGTATCAATCGTTTGTGTTGCTAAGGCTTGTGCCCAATACATCGTGAGGTAAAAATGGCTACCACGAATGTCTAACTCACCCACTTTCGCTTTCGGTGACTTGTTGTAATCTAAATAGCGACCCGTTGCCTCATCCAGTGTATCGGCTAACAGTTGCGCTTGAGAATTTTCAAATGTGACGGCTAAATGCTCAAGTGATGCCGCCAGCGCGAGAAACTCGCCGAGCGAATCCCAGCGCAAATGGTTTTCTTCCAATAATTGCTGTGCTAATTTAGGTGCGGAGCCGCCGGCACCGGTCTCAAATAAGCCACCGCCATTCATCAGTGGAACGATAGACAACATTTTCGATGAGGTCCCAAGCTCTAGGATGGGAAATAAATCTGTCAGATAATCCCGCAGCACATTACCCGTCACAGAAATAACATCTTTACCGTCTTTGATACGACGCAAACTAAAGCGCATCGCCTCAACAGGCGCCATGATGTGTAGTTCCAGATCCGTCGTATCCTGCGCTTTTAAATACGTATTAACCTTCTTAATTATCGCTACATCGTGCGCACGATTTTCGTCGAGCCAGAAAATAGCAGGCATTTTAGATGCCCGCGCGCGAGTAACAGCAAGTTTTACCCAATCTTGTATTGCCGTGTCTTTTACCTGGCACATACGGAAGATGTCACCCTGTCGTACCGCTTGTTCCATCAGCACACGGCCATCGCTCGCGACCACACGAACGGTTCCGTTGCCCGTCATCTGGAAAGTTTTATCATGAGAGCCGTATTCTTCTGCTTTTTGAGCCATGAGACCCACGTTAGCTACCGTCCCCATCGTGGTGGGATCAAAAGCCCCATTCTCTTTACAGAATTTTATCGTTTCTTGATAGACACTGGCGTAACAACGATCAGGGATAACCGCCATCGTATCTTGTTGCTTACCCTCTTTGTTCCACATTTGACCCGAACTACGAATCATTGCTGGCATTGATGCATCAACGATGACATCGCTTGGCACGTGCAAATTGGTAATGCCTTTGTCAGAATTCACCATGGCGATGGCGGCTTTCGATGCCACCACCGCCGCTAAGTCAGCTTCAATCAAGGCTTGTTGCTCTGCCGGTAACGACTTAATCTTACTATAAACATCACCCAGACCGTTATTAGGGTTGACACCTAGCTCAGCAAAGGTATCAGCATATTGATCAAATACCTCTTTGAAAAAAACAGTGACGGCTGTACCAAAAATAATCGGATCAGACACTTTCATCATTGTCGCCTTCAAGTGCAACGAGAATAAAACACCCTGCGTTTTAGCTTCGGCAATGGTTTCAGCCAGAAAAGCACGCAGCGCGTTTTGACTCATGACGGCGGTATCAATCACCTCGCCTACCAGCAGGGGCGCCAAGGATTTCAATGAGGTAATTGACCCGTCTGTGTCGATAAATTCTATTTTAAATTCTGTCGCAGAAGTCATTGTCATGGATTTTTCAGAACCGTAAAAATCGCCATTTGACATATGTACGACCTGCGACTTGGAATCTGCAGACCAGGCCCCCATCGCATGCGGGTGTGTTTTAGCATACTTTTTAACCGAAACAGGGGCACGACGATCAGAGTTACCTTCACGCAATACCGGATTGACCGCGCTTCCCAGCACTTTGGAGTACGTTGCTTTGATTGCTTTTTCTTGATCATTCTTCGGCGCTGCCGGATAGTTCGGTACCGAATAGCCATGCGCCTGCAATTCCGCAATCGCCGCCATCAATTGCGGAACAGAAGCGCTAATATTAGGCAGTTTTATCATATTTGCTTCAGGTGTTTTAGCCAGCTCACCCAGCTCAGATAGGGCATTGGCAAGATGCTGCTCAGCATTGAGGTCGTCTGGAAAGTTGGCAATAATCCGTCCCGATAAGGAGATATCGCGGGTTTCAACGGCGACACTAGCCGCACTGGCAAACGCCTTAATAATCGGCAGGAATGAATAGGTCGCTAAAGCCGGTGCTTCATCCGTTAGTGTATAGATAATTTTAGACTTATCTGTCATTTGAATTCCTAAGCAGATTTTTAAAGCTCTATTTTACCTTAGTTAGCGCCTAAATTCTAAAACTTAAGTTGGGTAACAATTGCAGAGAAGTTTCTTTTTTACGTTAATACTCGTGCGGAGGGTTGGTGTGCATTTCTTGATCAAGAGAAAAAGGCTTGGGTGATTGCCGAGATAAACCTTGCTTTTTAATGGTTTACAGGAAGACAGGGTAACTCCTCAGTAAATTGAGGAATTGGGTAAATATCAGCCACAAAACTTAGAGGTCAAGCGTCATATTTGAATGGCATTGATTGTCACATATCCAACAAATCATAAAACTAAACAGTCAACATGACGCTTAACTATTAAATTAAAATGGTTTTATTTGGTTAAGTTCTTACACCATTTTTTCGAATTTTTTTAATTCCTCGCAAACCCAACAAGCCTAATGCAAAAAGAGCAATAGAGGATGGTTCAGGCACTTGTGAAATGCTAATCCGTGCCAATTGAAAGCCATCCCTTGTAAAATCAGAGACCATTGGATCAAAAAATATGCCTGCACCATTGGTTCCGCCAAGAATCAGCGGTATACCACCTGGACCGGAAAATGAATCATAAAATCCAGCATGCTGTTGTACGAAACCACCTTCAAAAACACCTGTATTCGGCGTTGCCTGATTGAGAAAAGCAGCATCAATTTCGTTATTAACTTCTGTACCAACATCATTCACATTAAGGCCGAGCACGAGGATATCAATAGGACCTGTAAAATCCCCAGCAGCATTAAACAGTTTAACTCCGAATGCATTTTCGTTACCAATGAACGCATCATTAGACGGAACCACCATTGAGGCATAGGAGAAATATTTATTTACAGAACCATCAACATTAAAAATAGCCGATGTCACTTCACCTGGATCAATGATTGGCGCACCAGCAAACCCTGCAGGACCAAAAATCACGCCATCAGAACCAGCAGGAGCCGCTGCCATAAACTCACTCCGCAATACAGATGGATCACCATCTTCTGCAATACGCTCTAGGCCTGCAGAGGCTGCACTACCGTAATCATATAAGTCAAATGCGCCATTATGGAAACCAACCCACACTGGCGTTAAATATAACCCATCGGTAGAAGATAGATTTTCAACTGACACTTTTAATTCCACAGCGCTTATAGACGACGTAATGCATAAACTTAACAAGCTACCGATAAAAACAGTTTTTATTTTATGTGCTTGGATAAAGGCAAACATATTAGGTATTCCTCTTTATTTTTTTACGTTGATTATTTTCCCAGTTGAGTAGCCTAACTTATTACCATGAACGAGTTATCACAAAAGATTCACAAATTAGACACAATTTGTGAATTTCGATTCTTATGAAGAAAAATCACAAAAATTGATAAGCGCACCATTTGTACATACAATAGCATAATGAAATACGAATGAGACCCAGAAAAAGCCGCAAAGAATCTAAAAAAGCATAAGGTTGATTTTGCTGATGCGGTAATCGCATTAGAAGATGAAAATGCTTTAACGATTGACCATGAAGTTCATGATGAATAACGTTTTATTACGTTGGGCATAGGTTCATATTTAAACATTCTTTATGTCGTTTACGCTTATCGAGAGAAAAATATCCTAAAAATTATCTCCGCTCGTAAAGCTGGCAAAAAAGAGATGAAACAACCCTATCAAGGTTTGTGAATATGAATGAAGGTTTCAATAAAAGCCAACGTAGTGCCGTTGTAAGACCCGATCTGAATAAAGCTCGGATCACCATTCGTTTAAAGGCCGCTTGTCTCCTTATCATCCAACGATAAAGCCTGCCACGCATCGCGCGCGCCGGTAAAATCCCAAGGCATCGAGTACAATATCCTCTAGGCGATGATTGGCGCTATAATTTATAATTGATAAGGCGATGACCTTTAATCGCACTGAGCCAATGGATGGTCGCGTATTTGCTGGGTGAGACAGGCAAGAAAATGGGATTTACCTGAGCCGTATTGGCCAATCGAAAAAAATACCACAGCCCGAGCTTTGATTAAGCGCAGAAGTCATCGAGCTTAAATAACTTTTGGTTTCTGCCGTCACAAAATAACTATCACTAATCCAATGTGGACGTTCAGCAAGCAAATCATCCAATCGCACCACGGGCGGATGGGAGGCCATCGTGACGAATTCAGCCACGGTTTTTTGGTTGTTTTTTTGATCAATTTTTGACAAATTATCGAAACATTGGGTCTGGAATTTGAGTATTTAATTCGTAGTCAACAAAATGCAGCTACAAAATTAAAAGAAAAACAATTAATTAACCTTTTTCCTGCATCTTCTCGGCTATTCTGGATGTGGCCTGGTTATATGAACGCCAAAACAAGCCACATTCAGCGCAAAAACAAACGCTAGCAATGCATTCGCTTATAATAACAAATAATCATCAACATGAAAAAAACAAAACCCCGACTTTACCCAAATATCATTGACATAGAAGCTTCTGGTTTTGGAGCATTTAGCTATCCCATAGAAATCGGTATTGTCTTGTCATCTGGCAAAAGCTATTGCAGTTTAATCAAGCCACAACCGCAATGGACTCACTGGGATCACGACGCCCAAATGATGCACCAGCTGAGCCGCGATACATTAGAAAAACATGGCAATAATGTCTTTGCTGTCGCGAACGAATTAAATGCACTACTTGCCGGTAAAACTATATATTCCGATGGCTGGGTGGTTGATAAACCCTGGCTTATTACGCTTTTTCATGCGGCTAGTATCCCTCAGAAATTTACCATGAGTGCCTTAGAAATGATTCTTTCTGAATCTCAAATGAACATTTGGCACGATACCAAAGCCAATATTTTAAAAAACTCCCATTTTCCCCGCCATCGTGCCAGTAGCGACGCCAAGGTCATCCAAGAAACTTATGCTAGAACACTTCATCAGACCCAATGCTCCTCAGATTAGGCTGTCAACGGCCATCGACAGCGGAACACAACTCAGCACATCATACCGCTACCTGTGCAGAAATGTGTGGATACGACTGATAATTAATGATTTCAAAGTCATCAAATGCATAATCAAAAATAGACGCCGGTCGTTTTTTGATTTGCAAGCGAGGTAAAGGCAAGGGATGACGAGAAAGCTGCAAATAACTTTGTTCCATATGGTTGGAATATAAATGGGTATCGCCACCGGTCCAGATAAATTCTCCTACGCCTAAATCACATTGCTGGGCAACCATATGAGTGAACAAAGCATACGAGGCAATATTAAATGGCACGCCTAAAAAGGCATCGGCACTGCGTTGATACAATTGGCAACTGAGTTTATTTTTTCCGACATAAAATTGAAACAAGGCATGACAAGGTGGTAGCGCCATCTCTTCCACATCCGCCGGATTCCAAGCCGTCACAATATGACGCCGACTATGAGGATTTTGTTTAATTTGTTCGACCACCCGTTCAATTTGATTAATCGTACCACCATCGCGGCTCGGCCAAGCATTCCATTGCACAGGATACACCGGCCCAAGATCACCCTGTTCGTTGGCCCATTCATCCCAAATGGAAACCCCATATTTTTTTAAATAGCCAATGTTGCCTGATCCTTTCAAAAACCATAACAGTTCATGAATAATCGAACGCACATGCAATTTTTTAGTAGTGACTAACGGAAATCCAACATTTAAATCAAACCGCATTTGATAACCAAACACACTACAAGTACCCACCCCTGTGCGATCGGACTTTTCGATACCATGTTCACGAATATGTTTTAATAGCGTAAGGTATTGCTGCATAATTTATGGCTTCACTCCGGATGCAAGCGCCTCTTTTTTATGTACCCACCAAAACAATAATCCCCCAGCAACGATCAACGGCACAGATAACAACTGACCCATGGTCAACCAACCAAACGCGATAAATCCCAGGTGTGCATCGGGCTCTCGGAAAAACTCATTAAAAAACCGGAAGACACCAAAGCAAATAAGAAACAACGCCGATACAGCCATCGGGGGACGTGGTTTATTCGAATAAAACCACAAGATAACAAATATCGCAATGCCTTCTAAAAAGGCCTGATAAAGCATCGATGCATGGCGAGGCAATTCACCCGCCTGGGGAAACACCATACCCCATGGCACGTCGGTCACCCGCCCCCATAATTCGCCATTGATAAAATTACCAATACGACCGGCAGCATACCCCAGCGGCACCAAAGGTGCGACAAAATCCGCCACCTGAAAAAAAGTCTTTTGGTGTCGGCGAGCAAAAAACCACAAGGCAATGGTAACGCCTAATAAACCACCATGAAAAGACATGCCTCCTTGCCACACTTTAAATAGGCTCAACGGATCGTCCAGCAAGGAAGAAAAATTATAGAACAACATATAACCAATGCGACCACCCAAAACCACACCCAGGGCACCAAAAAAGATCAAATCCCCCACTTGGTCTTTATTCCACCCACGATGTGCTTGTTTGGCACGCAAAATCCCCAAGCCCCACGCAATAGAAAACGCAATGAGATACATCACACCGTACCAGTGGACTTTCACTGGACCTAAATCGAGCAAAACAGGATTAATTTCTGGATATGTCAGCATAGTCGAATGAGTTTATCATGGATCAGTTGGTAATTATAAAGGCTTTTGGTCAACAAAGATATTTACCTCCCCAAACTATCGCATAGCGCATGCGGCGAATATTCACCCAAATCCATGCTAACCAAAATACAATCGCAGTGACTCACCGAGACCAGATACATTGAAATAGTGCCTATTCTGGCCAAGCTGCCATTTGCTAACGAAATAGGACGAATGCACAGATCAAAACGAATGAGCAAGAAGAATCAAGCAGCCCCTAACAGTCAAGACACTTTGTTTACAAGCTTCCGCATCCTGCTCCCCCACGCCTAAAACACCGACTGTCCGAGACAACTTTCTTGTCGGTCATCAAAAAAAATCTTGCGCCAACTTAAAACCTTATCACACGGCCATTTTCCACCTGACATTCTATTGTCATTAAGCGACATTTTTCATTTTAAAATTCATCTAGAATTCAATTTAATTTTGTTATACTCGTGCTTATCAATGAAAAAACACATAACAGTCTGAATTTATTAGCAGGTGTATTTTAAACATTTTTTTACTTGTAAGAATGTAAGTTTAAACTGTTTTCAGAGGGAAAGTTATTTTATACTTTTTTTTTGCAAGGAAGATCATTAAAAAATATCTCTTCATTTTGTCCATGTCGTGTGGATTAAGCGTAGCGAACATCACCCTGCTTCAATAGGACATTTAAATGGGAAAAATGCCAGGAGGCATTGATCTGTTTTCGAGGCGGATTTAGTGTGGATTCGCTGCGTTTAATTCACACTACCCGTCTATTTTTCCTGAAATCAGTTTAAACTTACGTAAAAATCAATCTGAATTTTTCTTATTACTACTTAACAATGGACATGAAGGAACTTAGGCTAAGGCAGAAATATTAGCCGATATAGCAATATTTGAGATAAGGATTTCTTTACTGCGTTACTAGATTTCAAACATATCGTATCTTTCCCCTATCGTTTTTCCACTTTCTCCGACATCATTAATAAAGCTTTATGGTGGATGAAAAAATGGAACATACATTGGAACGTCGAAATTTTTAAAATATTCAAGCGGCCTTATCCTATCAACTATAGGGATGACCGAGAACATTAATATCGCAAGGGAAAACAGTGCGAAAGTTATCATTATTGGTGGTGGATTCGCAGGAGCGACCTGTGCACACTCTTTGAAAAAATTTGACCCTAGTTTGTCGATCGTATTAATTGAACCAAAGCCAAACTATATCACTTGCCCTACAGCAATACCGTGTTAGCTAATATAAAAAAAATGAGCCACATCACCCATGACTATTTGCTACTTAAAAAACTGGGCATCCAAGTCATTCATGATACGATCACAGATGCCAATTTAAATAAACGCACAGTACAACTGACATCGGGTGACAAATCAATCTATAATAAGATGGTTATATCGCCGGATATTAGTTTTCGCTGGAAAGGAATCGATCAATCAACAACAGAAAAAATACCACTCGCCTGGCAAGCCGGTGAGCAAACTAAAATTCAAAGATATCCATATTATTGGTGACGCCTGTATTGCCGGAGATATGCCAAAAACGGCCCATTCAGCGATTTCATTGTCACAGACCTTTAATCGAATTGGCCCACTCTCACGATCCGCCACGCCCACCACCGTTGGACGGATCCATCGTCTTTGCCTTGACGCTTATTGGCTCGACGACGAGGTGGGTCATCCGGGTCGGGGTGTTTAGTAACTTTTTCACCTGAATTTTGGAACATTTCATCGATTTCGGGCGCTTGACTCAAATTGATGGGTTAACGCCAATGACTGGATCTGTGATGTCGCCGCGCCAATAAAATGCCATAGTCCAACTCAAGTTCCTCTGCCAATGGCAAGGTCGGTGTGCCTTGGATAATACCAGCCCCAGTGTCAGGGTAGATGTCCAGTGTGAGTTGTAATATAATCCCTCATTGCGAAGCTCTATAGTCTGATGTTGAGCAAAGACAAAGCTTACATTAGAAGCTCTTTTATGGAAGCTAGTCAGATAATTATCTTTGAGGTTCTTATGAGACAAGTGCTCAATAAGCATTCAAAAAAAGAAGAGGGATTGACCGCTTTACGATTATTTTGTGCGCACACCCCAAATTTTTTATTGACAACATACTCCCTTTTTCACCTATACTCCATCTATCTAACCAGGCTGTAGAATTGAGGAAAAAACAGCCATCTAAAAATTATCAAACACGACCCTCCTACTATTTAGATTTTAAAATGAAACTCAAATAAAAAATTCATGAAAATATTAATTTACGGACTTAATTTCTCGCCCGAACTCACTGGCATCGGTAAATATACGGGTGAAATGGTACACTGGTTAACACAGCAAGGTCATGAATGCCGGATCGTTACTGCCCCACCCTATTATCCCGACTGGAAAGTCAGTCAAACGTATTCATCCTGGCGGTATCAAAAAGAATATATTCACGATGCTAAAATTTATCGTTGTCCTTTATGGGTGCCCAAACATCCTCAAGCGATAAAACGATTATTGCACCTAACCAGTTTCGCCTTATCGAGCCTGCCTATTTTAATCCGACAATTAAGCTGGAAAGCCGATGTGATTATCTGTATCGCTCCCGCTTTTTTTTGTACACCTGGAGCTTTACTCTATAGTAAATTATCCCGTGCAAAATCTTGGTTGCATATACAGGATTTTGAAATAGATGCCATGATTGGCCTAGGTATAACGCGGCAAATTAAATGGCTCACCCGCCTGGCTTACACCTTCGAAAAAATTATTTTTAGTCAATTTGATCAAGTATCGAGTATTTCACACACCATGTGCCAAAAACTGCAAGAAAAAGGAGTCTCGACTAGCGCAGTAACTTACTTTCCGAATTGGGTCGATACTTCTTTTATTTCACCTCAGGCGGATACGACAAAGTATCGGCAACGGTGGAATATCGGCGATAACGACATTATGATACTTTACTCAGGCAATTTAGGTAAAAAACAAGGACTCGATTTAATATTGGACGCCGCGCAAAGTCTTTCAGATAACCCTCGATTTCGTTTTATCATCGTCGGCGAAGGCGCCGAAAAATATCATTTAATTAAAAAGACAAAACAGTTACAGCTTAACAATATTCAATTCCACCCACTGCAGCCTTATGAATCACTGTCTGATTTATTATGTGCCGCAGATATTCATCTCGTCCTGCAAAAACGTGGCGCCGCCGATGCCGTACTCCCCTCAAAAGTCACTGGAATTCTTGCTGCCGGCGGACATGCCATTATCACCGCTGAAAAAAATACGGAACTTGGCCGTATAATAAGTAACAATCCAAATATCGCCACATTAATTCCACCCGAAAGTAAAAATCATTTGATTGATGCGATCAATCAATTAGCCCATACCCTTAGCCAAAAAGAGAAACGTACCCATAACATTGAGGCTCTCAACTATGCAAAAAAAAATCTTGGCTTAGACAGAATTTTAAATACCTTTGAACAATCATTGCTAAATCTATCTCATGAAAAAAAGGATAAATATGCGGTTTTATAACCATTAGGAATAGGCCAAGGCCAATCGCGCCATGATCGCGACACAATCGAAGCATAATCGAGTCATTTTGCTCAAATAGGACAAATTATCACCACTTAACACCTGAATTAGGAAAGACAGCTGATGGTTGTACTGGCTGTATAATATTGCAATATTGAAAAATAGACTGATATAGTAGGCTCTAACAGCTCGTACTGAGGAATGGGACAACGTAATACCTTCCCAAATTTAGCCTGTATTCGCCTAGTTCGTTCTGATGTATAACTGTATGGGAGAAGTTGTACGGAAAATCCATTTTTCGCCAATTACCCAATCCTTTTCGGCCACATAGCGGCGACGATTCATCGCCAATAATAGCTCAAGTTGAGCAACGTTGAGACTTTACCTATGAAACAGAAATTAAAAAAAGAGATCATCTGCGTGGTCGGTGCTCGACCAAATTTCACTAAAATTGCACCTATTATAGCCGCGATGCGGGCTCATGGTGAAAATATCAAACCGTATTTATTACACACCGGACAGCATTATGATGAGGCGATGAAAGCCTCATTTTTCGAGCAGCTCGGCATTCCCGAACCGGATATTGATCTGGAAGTTGGCTCCGCTAGTCACGCAATACAAACGGCAGACGTAATGAAAAAATTTGAGCCGGTGCTCGACGAGCGAAAACCAGCGGCAATTTTGGTTGTGGGTGATGTGAATTCAACAATTGCTTGCGCATTGGTTGCAGTCAAGAAAAATATTCCGGTCATCCATGTTGAGGCCGGTTTACGCAGTTACGACAGAGCGATGCCGGAAGAAATCAATCGCGTATTGACTGATCAGGTTTCTGATTTACTTTTCACCACGGAAAAATCAGCACTTAATAACTTGTTGCGCGAAGGAATTGATCAGAAACGTGTGATATTTGTTGGTAATGTCATGATCGACACCTTATTTAAGAATCTCGAAAATGCAGTGCCCATGGCACAAACCCTTGCGAAAATTGAAGGCGCAGAGGGAATTCCAGAAAAAGCATTTGCTTTAATCACCATGCACAGACCATCCAATGTAGATGATAAATCAACACTGGCGTCATTAATTGGTACGTTATCAGAATTATCCAATCAGTTGCCCATGATTTTTCCTGTCCATCCACGGACTAAAGGTAAAATTGAACAATTTGGCCTGATGGATGAAATAAGAAAGAGTCATATTCTTTTGCTGCCTCCGTTGGGTTATTTGCACTTACTTGGCTTGATGAAAAATGCCAAATTGGTTTTGACTGACTCCGGTGGCATTCAGGAAGAAACAACAGCGCTGGGTATTCCTTGCATCACCTTGCGCGAAAATACCGAGCGACCCATTACTGTCTCTGAAGGAACCAATACCATTGTTGGATCGGATTCTACCAAGATTAAAGCCGCATTTCATGATGTTATGACAACCGGTGGCAATATCGGAAGAACACCTGAACTTTGGGACGGCAATGCCGCCGTGCGAATTGTAAAATATCTAGATGAATGGACCCGCAGCGAGTAATAAAATTTTTCCATTGCATTTTATGAAACATTAGAATCTACTCTGTTTTGCGATAGCAACAAAAAATAGAAGAACATGACAGAAACATAGATTAAAATATTGTCACTTAAAAATATTATGTTCAGGTACATTGCTAATAGCTTAGATTCCGGCGTCGCTACTCTGTATAATAAACAGATAAACGCAATAAACACCAAAAAACCAAGCTCTGAAAAAATTTTCAACATATCACTATGAAGATTTGCGGCCCCATACTCTGCTACAAAACTATACGTCGTCCCTAATCCCATTCCCATGAAAAAAAAACTACCAAGATCACGAGTAATTTCATAACTAACATTAGCATAAAGCGTTTGCCGCCCCATCGATAGCGCATTAGCACTCATATCAAATATATTCATAATCAATTCATCAAAAGTCCCCCTTGAAAATAAAATAATTAACATCAAGGCTAAAATATTTACCGAAATAATAACCGGCAAGTTCACAACCATTTTTTGTCTTCGTTTAGGAAGACACCAAATTAAAAAAACTAACACGAGACCGATAAATGCAATTTTCTTAAAAGACAAAAATAAGAATATTGCATTTAATACAAAAGCCACATATTTTTTTTTTGTCATCCAGTAAATAGCAAAAAATCCAAAGATAAAACCAAATGTCGCATTTTCTAATGTTGAATAAGAATTAATCATCGAAACAAAAAAATAACCCCGGCTATCTATCATTGCACTTAAAATAAATAAGGCAGCTAATAAAATATTTATTCTCTTTACATTGATGTGAATGTCTCGAAAAAATAAAAATATTGCCAAGTAAGAAGCGATAAAAAAAATATCTTTGTAACCAAAAATCGTCATATTGTAAAAAGAATAGATGGGAGAAAGTAATAATAATAAAAATGGCAGAGTATAGTCTTTCACAAACAGCTTAAATCTTTGCTCACTGGCAAACCAAATAATTAACAGTAGCGGTAATGTAATATATTTAACATAACGAACTTCAGACACGACAGAATCTAACAGTGATATACACACTAAAGTCACTGTTAAAAAATATGCGAATTGAATGGTATCTGGCTTATAAAGCATTCGCTCATCTCAAAAAAACTGTTTGTAAAAAATTGATAGCGGAGGCTTCTTTATTTTTGTACCACTAAAAAATATTCGCCTGAATTGAACAGATAATCAATGCCCTGCATGATCAAGCCTACTCTATTTCAGTGCTTAGAAATGGGCTCACCAATTAAAATTTTTTTTGATATTCATTGAGAAATCCTTTTTTTAAATAATACAAATAAACGATAAACCAAGTAAGTTGTGTCAAAAACATACCAATCGCAGCGCCATTTTCGGCCAATAAGCTGACAAGAGGATAAGCAAAAATAGCGGTGAGCACGACAGATATAATTTTACTAATGACACCAATTTGGGGTTTTTCTAACGTCCGAAAGGATATTGAAAAAATCGTATTCATTGGTATCAAAATATAAGAAAAGCTAAGAATAAATATTAGGCTTGCATAAGACGCATAAAAATCGCCAAAAAGGATGCTTAGCAATATTTCTGAAAAAATATTGACCATAATCAAGAAAAAAAAGGTAACAACCAGTATGAAAAAACAAATTTTAATTAAGTAGTTTCGCCATGCATCAATACCATTTTTTATTAATTTAGTTCTAGCAATGGTGGTACCATAGTTAGAAACCCCCATAATAACAATATTGACAACATTCACAATATTAAGACAGGCACCTAAGCCCGCTGCACTTTCTAAACTTAATGTCGCTGCGGTTAAATACAAATACAAATGTATTGACAGAGAAAAAAATACGGTTTCAATCAAAATCCATTTTCCAAAAGACCAATTTTCTGTCACCAATTTTTTAAATTGGCTAAAAGACAATGACAACGGTGTTATAAATCTTAGGCAAACCAAAGAAAACATTGGCGCAAGCAATAAAATTAAAAAGACTAATTCAATATATTTAAGATCGAACCAATTGAGGGTCAGTAAGCCAATAATCCTAAAGCCATGTACACTGATATCGAGAAGTGTAACAAACTGTATTTTTAACTGTGTGATTAAAAATACCCGAAAAAACTCATGCAGCTGTATACTAAAAACAGTCACCGAAAAAACGATAATAGTGAGGCTATTGACCAATTCCATGCAAAGCAGAAATACCATCGCAATGAATGCAATCGCGGTGGATAAAATCAATTGAAAGATCAATTGCATTAAAATATAATCTTGGCTTTGCTCTTGATCAGGTTTAACCCCTAGAATTCTCAGGGGGGTCAATACCAAAGAATTTTGTATCCCTCCTAACATAATGATTGCAGTAAACAACATCACGTATACGGCAAATTCTTCTGGAAGTAACAGACGAGCGGCAATCATTGCGGTCATAAAATTTGACAGGGAGCAAACACCTTGATCAAAAACTGACAGAAAAATATTTTTTTTAAATCGACCCACGATATTAATTTTCAGTTATTTAACCAACCATATTGTTGTTTGTTTCTCGTGAAAATGAAAAGGCGCCGCCCCACTAAAACTATACCGAGCCCACGGATACTCACCAATTTCATCCATAGCTGACTGAAAAGATAATCTTTCAGAATCATCTAAGATCAAAATCCCAGGTTTTTGCACATGATCAACAACAGCTAATAGCGCCTCACTACGACAAACATCATCGATAACAATCACATCGTATTTCTTTTTATCGGCCAAACAAGCGACATACCGCTGACAATACCCTTCTTCATCAATGCCCTCTGGTACATCATTGATCAAATCAACATTGGTAATTGAATTTTTTCCAATCGACCTCGATAATTTTCGCCTCCAATCACCCTGTCGTTCAATTGTTGTAACCGATAAACAACGCTTTGACCACCACAGCGTCGAATAACCACCGCCCATCTCCAAAACATTTAACCTAGCAAGTTCCTGCCTTTCTAAAAAATCAATGGCATCAAAATTATACCACGGCAACGCTTTAGCGGCAGTAATTTGCTCAATATCTAGTATTGCTACTGTTTGAATCCACTTGACTCTTTGTTCACTGGTTAATAAGCCAAAAGCGGCTTTGAGTTTTTTGGATGATAGATAATATCGTAAATTATTAAATCTTGTCGCTAGCGCCATCTCAATATCCGTTCATTCGTTGAAAGTATTATTGTGAAAAATAATACCTCTCCATCATAAAGACCAGGCCACACAATCAACATGACAAAACCCAAAAAAGAATTTTGAGTAATCGCACTATATTGTGCAGAATCTAAAATATTTTTGCTGGTTAAATCAACCTACGAAGATCATCATAAATCAAATCTCAATAAAATCCGATGTTTTTGCCCTCATGTAAAATACCTCAGACAAGGGTAGACAAACTCCGTTAAAATCAGTTGATATTTTCTTATCATTAGTGGCTAACTCATGATTGGCTTTTAACTGAGAGCTATGTCTCCTGATGGATTCTAGCGATTTCAGAGCTCTCTCGATAGTTCCTCATTCAAATTAGCCAACGAAATACGCACTACGGATTCATATTTGGTGTCACATTCAACAATTTATCCCTAGTTATCCTGATTGTCCATGTTATTATATGACATGGATAATACCATGATTGTTTGACTGCTTGGGCTTACAGGAGACTGATTTTTCGCCACCGAAGGCATGGCTACCGTTTTTTCAGCCAGGAGTTTTGGTGAATTTATCTCCATCGCCGACAGGCAGTTCGTTGTATTTAAGAAATATTCACCTATGAGCTTAGTTGCCCGTGACAATTGATCAGTAATAAACCAATAATGTAACAAAATTTATTTCCCATGAAAAATTTACTGAACGATATTTAAAGTGGGTCGATCTCGCCATTCATGAGACTGCATTCTAATAATTAAAATATTAGCAAAAAATAAAACCTCTTA
>CAYUAI010000044.1:0-33119 GCA_964442745.1 uncultured Chromatiales bacterium | reverse complement strand
ATAGAACGACTATTCCTGCACTTTTGTTCACTCAGAACGAACCAATACAAACCCAGTCTGGGCGCCAAACAGGGAAGTTATTCCATGCCCATTCCTTAGATATAGAAAACAAAGCAGTTCAACAGTTTTTATCCATTTTTTGAAGCGTTAGGGCACAGACTAACAAAAAAATAACAATCTTATCTGCTACCTAGGTTACAGTTCACTAATAAATGAAAAACTACGGGATCGTTTTAATTTTCAGTCAATCAGGCTATCATAAAAATCGAAAGCAACAATTTCTGAATCACGACCCACACATAACGAAAATTTTCAATCCGTTGTCATCGCGTTTCAGCCCTTGATCAGCCATGATGGCACCCCGATGATCACCCGAACCCCATCAATTTCTTTTATGATAGTTCCAGTCATACCCGCTAATATTAGTTTAATTCGGCAAGACCCAACAATGACATCAAACACGCTCACCTCCTATTGAGTTCAGCGAGTGAGTTTTTTAGTACTGACCCCAAAGATCCGGTACAAAAGACACCAGCCGATAAGACCCGTAACCAACGGTATCACACCGATCCAACCCCATGGGCTCTGTGGACCGATGAATACTAACGCGATCAACGCCAATCCCAGCACGATACGTACCCCACGATCAAGACTGCCTACAGCTCCGATTGATTGAATATTCATATTCATCTCCTTTCCTTATTGATTTTGGTAGTGACTAAACCTGAAATGATATTGATGGATAAATAGTTTGAAACCACTCAGGTTTTTTTAGTGCTCCCCTCGGTGATTGCATTACCCCATAGAATGATTCATTATATAACATCATTTAGGGCTTATCCATTACTCATGCAAAAAACTCTTCCTTTCGTAACAAACGGTAAGTCAGCATTTTAATTGCGTCATTGACCACAAACCACACTAACGCATAGAGCCATATCCACAGAGCAAACTCCCAGCCGATCGGGGTAATCAAAAAGCCATAAACAGCGATCAGCGTCCCCAGAATCTCGGTCCCGAAAGTCGCCCAGAATAACAATGGAGAGGGCCAGGGAAATTCCCAAAACCATCCCTCCACACGGGTGACGTATAAAGTGCTATGACCAGCGATAATGAGTTTGAGAAATATCAGACTGCGAATAACATCTTCAGAAAACCCCTGCTCCCGAAGGATGAAAAACAGCAGAAACGAAGAAATAACACCAGTAACGCCAAGCACTGTTGACACCGTTAACAGCTCGTGCATGTTCCAACGCACCGGCGCTCGATGCACCTTAGTATTATCGTAGGCGATAGCTAAAATTGGAATGTCATTGAGCAAAGCTAGTAGGATGATCATTAAGGCAGTAATGGGATAAAACTCAAAAATAATAATAGACAAAGTCATGAACAGAATGATACGAATGGTTTCGGCAATGCGGAAAGTGGCATAGCTCTTCATTCGGGAAAAAGTAATACGCGCCTGGCGCACCGCCTCGTTGATCACTGACAGACCCGGCGCAGTGAGAATAATGTCTGCCGCCGCACGAGCCGCATCGGTCGCATTAGAGACAGCAAAACCACAATCTGCTTTTTTCAATGCCGGCGCATCGTTGACCCCGTCACCCGTCATGGCAACGATGTGACCACCCTTCTGCAATGTATCAACGATACGGTATTTATCCTCTGGCATCACTTCGGCAAAGATATCGACTTCCTCAATCATCTCGATAATGGCTGACTCGTGGGAATGAATGAATTCATGCTTCAGTAGGCGGGTATCGTAAATATTATTCACCTCCGTCATTACCTCGGAGGCAAAACGCTTAGCCTCTTTCATCGGTGTATTGCCTTTGAGACGCTGATAAATAACGGTTGTCAGCACCTCAACTAAGGCAAGCAATTCATTTCCCGCCGCACCCGACAGTTGCTCTGAACGAATCGTGCGTTGCTCCAGGTCCAACAGTCGACCCACCTCTTTGGCGATGGCCAGGTTATCCCCAGTAATCATTTTTACCTGTATCCCATACTCATGCATTTCGGCGATTACCTGCCGGGAATCATCACGAGGCGGATCATAAAGTGGAATCAAACCCAGCAAAACCAAAGGCTCATTACCCTGCTGACGGCCGACTGCAAGCGTGCGATAACCTTTACTCGCTAACAAACTAACCCTATTTTGAATATTTTGTATTTCATTATTAGAAAGCTGCGCCATCTCCAGCAACACCTGCACGGCGCCCTTGACCACTACAAAATGTACCTCTCCTTGCTCATGTTCAATAGTCGCCTCGGTACGCTTGCGGATAGGATCAAAGGACGTGAACTGAATCTGCTGATAACCTCTCATATCCAGATCAGGAAAGTGTTCGTCGATGTAATGAAAAATAGGCAATTCGATAGGATCGTGGTTTTCCAACCGTGAAGCAAGCGCCGCGCACAGGAACAAATCACGCTCGCTGTAGCCATCAAGTATCACTGGCTCAACCACCCTCATCTCGTTTTTAGTCAGCGTACCAGTCTTGTCCGAACAAAAAATATCAACACCCGCCAACTCTTCAATAGCGGTTAATCGTGAAACAATAGCCTGACGCCTCGCAAGATTCATCGCCCCCACCGCCATGGTGACCGACAATACCGCTGGAAGCGCCACCGGAATAGCCGCCACGATCAGCACCAACGAAAAACGAGAGATTTCCAGGAAAGATTCGTGGCGAAACAGCGAAACCATCACGATCAGTAGCACCAATGCCAAGGTAATCAGAATCAGGAAATTGCCGATCTGGATCACCATTTTCTGGAAATGGCTGCGCTCTTTCAGACTGGCTCTAGCCACCAGCGATACAACACGGGAGAAATTAGTATGCATGCCGGTATTGATTACCACGGCTAACATATCACCCTGTTTAACAATCGTATTAGCATAAGCTACTTCATTGATTTTTTTGCTCGTGGGTAGTGACTCACCGGTCAGCGACGCCTGGTCGATAAGCAGATAATCACCCTTCATGAGTTGTACATCGGCAGGCACAATATCGCCAATTTTGAGCTTGAGCACATCCCCAGGCACCAACTCTCGAGCCGGCACGATTGTGAACTTCCCCTCACGTAACACAATCACTTCATTTAAGAGGCCTTGCTTTAACGCCTTAAGCGCATTTAGCGCACGATGCTCCTGAACAAAATCGAAAAAGGCATTTACCAACAACATAATCATGATGATGATGAAATCATCCCACTTCTGAACAATGGCTGACAACAGTGCTGCCACCTCGATCATCCATGGAATCGGCCCCCAGAAACGACGAAAAATTCGGTGCCAGAGTGGCTCCTCCTTTTCCTTAATTTCGTTATATCCATATTGTTCAAGACGCTGAGCAATCTCGACCGAACTCAAACCATGCTCGGCATCCGTATGTAAGGCTTGAACCGTCTCCTCAATGGATTGAGTACTGTATTCATCGGTGATGTTTGACATGCTAATCCTCATTTCTACTTGCTATTGTAAAATGTTTTACAGGATTCATCCGTTCATCGTTATTCTTTACTGCCGTGCTCAAGTGCTACCAGTCGAGCCCGCAGAGCACTAATCTCCTCCAATAACTCCAGCGTCAGTGCTGCACCCGCCAGATTAACGCCCAAATCTCGCTGTAGGCGTTGAACTGTTCGAACACGTTTAACACTAACACCACCGAAACAGCACTGACGCTCACCTTCATGTGGCTCAAGTATCCCCTCATCCACCAACAACATCAACCATTCGGCATTGACATCACAAGCCTGGCTCAGCTCACCTAGTGACAATTCAAGTTCTTCTTCAACAACATGACCACTAAATACATAAGATATGACTGTCATTTATACCCCCAGTGCGGCACGTGGATTAAACGCCAATTTTTGTTCCATTTCCCGATACAAAGCCTTGGCTTCATCAGTCTCTGCTGGCGGTAATTCCACCTGCAGCACCACGAAGAGATCGCCAGCAGGATTGCCTGGAATCCCCCTTCCCTTGAGACGCATTTGGCGTCCCGCTTTGGAATTTGGCGGAATTTTTAGTTCAACCTTACCGCTTGGGGTTGGCGCACTAATACTCGCCCCCAGCGCGGCTTCCCAAGGAGCAACAGGCAGATTAAGATAGACATTCCGACCATCTACACGATAGAAGGAATGTGGTCTAAATTCAATTTCGAGATAAAGATCCCCTGCTTTTCCCTGACCGATGCCAACACCTCCCTGACCCGCCAGCCGAATATGCTGCCCCTGATGTACGCCTTTGGGAATATGCACATTAAGCCTTCGGTCTATGACCTTAGGCCGTCCGTCTGCTCCTAGCTCAGTGTGGTGCAAAAGAATCATGCGGGCAAGCACCATGATAAGCATCCTCCAGCTCGATCAGCACCTTAGCGTGAGCGTCTTCGCCGCGTTGACTAAAATGAGAGCGACCGACCTGTCCACGATCCGCATAACCACTCCCAAACAGTGACTCAAAAAAATCACTGAATTGTGAAGCATCCGCTTCGGTAAAACCACCACCGTGGAACTCGAATCCCTGATTCCAATCCGGTGGCGGGTGGAAATCTTGCCCCGACTTCCAATTAACTCCCAGTCGATCGTAAGCTGCTCGTTTTTCCGGATCTTTCAATACCTCATAGGCCTCGCCTAGCGCCTTGAAGCGCACCTCTGCATCCGACTCCTTGCTCACATCGGGATGATATTTTCGCGCCAACTTACGATAAGCACATTTGATATCATCCTGGCTAGCATTACGCTCAACCCTCATTATTTTATAGTAATCTTTAAACTCCAACGAAGTCTCCCTAAATAGATTATCTGCGTAGTTAAGTCCATCACCTTGAGCTTTAATACTTGCGCTGAAACTCTCTGCCTTTTTCTGATGATGAGATTTCACCTTTGTCTTTTTTACGACGATAAAGTCCCTTGAAAAATTGAAAGTCGTAAAATTTAACCATTGATTCAGTCCATGCTAAATCGACTCGAAATGAAAACAGCATGTCACGATATCCGCTCGTTTTCTGCTACTTAAGTTACACAGTTAGCAATACATTTCATCAACACACTCGTTGATTTCCACCTACGTATGGTTCATTTCAACCAACAGTAAAAGGGCAAGATCTTGAGATTTAATTTAACTTACTGTTATTTACTGGAATGTATCAAATGGCATTGATAATGCTTTTAATTTGAGATACATCTACCACACAACAATTTAAGTGTGTTACACAGAGGAGATTAACAAACAAAATGGCTAATAAATCACTACCTATGCAAATCCTTATCTGCGTCTCTTTTTTGCTCATATCCACCACTAGTTATGCCTGCGATGCAATAGATCTCAGCACGCTTGATCGGGAAAAAATCCAACTTTCAGACCTAAATAATAAAAACGAGCATACCACTCTATACAATTTCAGAACCGGACACTGCGCCTCTTTAAACCAAACACACAATGAACTGGAAATAGGTGCTTTCATGCCTAGCGATGAAGCATCACTGGGTATGTATCAAATTTATCGCAACAAAGGCGAAAACCAGATTGACGCCTTAACACACATGTTGGAATTTATCATCGACGAACAGCAGAGCTAAAGAATGGGCACGCAATAACTTCCCGGTTTCGCCTCCCATCTTCCACCTGTCTTCGCCCGTTCTTCGGCAATGGCGCCTGCATTGCTCTAATTATCTACATCCATGTAGGTATCCATCACAAAAGCTCGAAATAGAACGACGATTTCTGCACTTTTGTTCACTCAGAACGAACGAAGACAAACCCAATCCGGGCACCAAACAGGAAGGTTATTACATGCCCATTCCTAATCACACCTTATTTTCTATCATCCCACTCTATGATGGATTTTTTGTCCACCCTTTCTTTGCCATCTAAGAATAGCGCAAATCAGGAACTTGCTAGGCAGAAAGGCTGTCAATACCACGAAAAGCAAAGGATAAAACCATCTTAATGCGCCATTCAATCGTGGAAAAAAGCCCTTATACTCAGCTAATTTACCGTCCGTTTTGGATCACGGTAAGCAGCTTGCTCATTACCCTGACAATTGCATTAACCATACTCATCAACTCCAGTTGGCGTGCGCTACATCGAACCGAACCTATCAAAGCACACATGGAAATGATTGATGATATACAAGACTATAGCGCTGAGCTAAGCAACCTAGCACTAAAATTAAAATCATCCCCCACAAAAAAATCGTTAAAACAACTCGATAAGTTATATCAAGCAATGACGGATATATTGAATACATCAAAAATATTAAATGATGAAGCTCGACTACTGTTACGTCAGGCAACAAAAACGCTGAAAAATATTAAAATGCCGACAACAAACGATTTAACATTAGCCAATAAAAATATTCAATCTGCACTGGATATTGAAGTCGACATCCAGAATGGCTTACTGCATCTATTAGCCCGAGACAATCGCCTCGAACTAAAAACGACGACATTTATTGCAATCACGTTGCCTCTGCTTGGCTTACTGCTGCTCTTTTTTTTACGCCATCGTATTTTTAGACCACTCGACAATTTAAGCCTTCTTATCACTCGCGTAGGCCGACAAACATTGCCAGCCGTTTGTCTAAATGATATTGACCCTCTTCTGAAACCACTGTTTACTGATTTCATTCAACTGGTTAACCGATTATCGGAGCTAGAACAAACTCAGCGAAAACATCAAATCGAACTTGAAAACAAAGTACGTAACGCCACCCAATCACTACTAGAGTATCAACATACGTTGGCACAATCGGAACGACTCGCAGCCGTTGGCGAACTGACTGCCGGACTGGCTCACGAACTGAGAAACCCACTTGCTGGCATTCATTTAGCCCTAGTGAACTTAAGAAGCGAAATTGATGATACCGATAAAGCCTATCGACTGATACTAGTGATTGAAGAACTGGAAAGAGTTACAAAACTTCTCAATCAAGTCCTCGATAAGTCACGTCATTCACCAGAATCCATCAGCCACTTTAATCTCAATGAGATGTTGAGCTCACTACTGAAATTGGTGCGCTATCAAATACCCACAACAATCGACATTGACCAAAATGAAACCAAAAATATACAATGTGTCTTGCCACAGGGGCGATTAAAGCAGGCCTTATTAAACCTCATACTTAACGCGGCTCAATCCGTTGGTAAATCAGAAGGAAAAATTACCATAAGCGCTTCAGTCTGCCAGAGCAAGTTAGCAATTCTAGTTTGTGACAATGGGCAAGGATTTCCTCAGAAATTACTTGAAAATGGAGTACAACCATTTGTGACCGGAAAAGATCATGGAACCGGTCTTGGACTTGCCATTGTTCGACGTTTTTGCTACGAGCAAGGTGGAGAATTAATTCTCACGAATCCTGCCGACGGTGGCGCGTGCGCTGAAATAAAATTATCCAGGAATTCAATTCATGAGTAACACATTATTAATTATTGAAGATGAGATTTTGTTAGGTGCTGAATTATCACGCCGCTTTCAACAACAAGGTTATAGTGTTGTATTAGCACCAGACATTCAACACGCTAAAAGTAAACTATTCGAGCATAAATTGGAACCCTTAGTCATCATTTCTGATATCAATTTACCCGATGGTAACGGACTTGATCTTATGGAAAAAATTAACGATAGACTGAGCGCGAGTGAATGGCTATTTCTGACCGCCTACGGTTCGGTACAGGAATCAGTACGGGCACTGCAACTGGGTGCCTATGATTTTCTTGAAAAACCCTGCGACCCTGGACGCCTCGATCTTGTTGTTGCCAGTGCTAAGCGCAGTGCGCTAGCGCAAAGACGATTACAAGAACAACATAACACCTATACTCAACGTTACTCGCCTGATGCCTTCATCGGTAGCAGCTTACTAGCACAGCAAACACGCGACATGCTCAAACGTTTGTCAAGCGTTCCATTTAGCTCATTAATCATCAGTGGAGAAAGCGGAACAGGGAAAGGGTTGGCTGCCAAAATTTTACATCATTCAAGCCTCCGATCTGATGCACCATTTATCGCACTTAATTGCGCGGCGCTACCCTACGATCTGTTGGAATCAGAATTATTCGGCCATGAAGCAGGTGCATTCACCGGTGCTAAAAAATCACGCAAAGGTTTATTTGAACAAGCTGATGGCGGCACCTTATTTCTTGATGAGATTGGCGAAATTCCACTTGAGCTTCAGAGCAAACTGCTGAAAGCAATAGAAGATCAGAGCGTCCGACGACTCGGTAGTGAAGTTGAAACTCAGATAGACATCCAGATCATCGCAGCCAGCAACCGTAACTTTGCACAACAGGTAAACGATGGCCAATTTCGCAGTGATCTATTTCATCGCTTGAGTCTATTTGAACTCAAACTGCCGGCACTCAGAGAACGCAAAGAGGATCTTCACACACTAGTACCTATACTCGTTAAAGAATTCAACCTCAAATCAAACCGTCAAGTAACAAAAATACCGCAACAAGTATGGCAACAACTCAATCATCATAACTGGCCCGGTAATGTACGTGAACTCCGGAATGTCATTGAGCGATGCGTCCTGTTTGCAGAAGATAAAAACCTGCCGCAACAGTGGTTACAACTTAATTCGTTGCCGTCAACACAAATAAATACAGATAACGACAATAACCTGCTCATCCCACTGGATGGCAGCATGAATCTCGAAGCCATGGAACGTCATATCATCGAAACAGCACTACAACGTTGCCATAACAGCACCACAGCCGCCGCTCGAATGTTGGGCACTAGCCGTGAAAAGCTGCGTTATCGAAAGCAAAAACACGGACTTTAGGAATGAGCGACGCAATCATTTCCCATTTTGGCATCTTATCTTTAGCCTGTCTTCTTCTAAAGCACTTACTGTTAGTGCTCTACCTCCTGCTTCCATTCCGTCGTCAATCAGGACGAGCCAATACAAACCCAATCTCAGCGAAAAACCGAGAAATTATTGAATATCTATTCCTTAGTTCATTTATTCATGTCGCCATGTATAGATAGTCAGAAACTAAAATCAAAAAAAGAGTGATGAATAAGGCTTGAAAAATACTCCCCGAAAGAGAAAATTGATAGATACCCTCCTTTTTTCGAGCATGTTTTCTTTTTTCTGCTTTTGTTCCGAGATGAGACTTTTTCTTTGCCTGAACCACGGGTTTTATCACGTCTTCAATATTTTTCTCATCAAACACAATCACATAACGCGGACTTACTTCGTCCTCAGTGTTATAGGTAACACCACTCGCTTCAATTTTTGTGATGACTTTATATTTAGAAAGCGCATTCTCAATCACCTTGACTAGCGTCAGACTTTGATTGATTTAATTCAAAGCAGACTTCTTGTCTTTTTTGGACATCGCTAAACGAGCGTTGTCAGTATGCAGCAAGATACGCCCCGCAGCTAGTGAAAAATCCTGCGACTCTTCGGCAGACAAGGTGGCAATAGATTTAACATCGGTAGTAAACAACACATCATACCATCAATATATACTCAGCATGATCATAAGCTATCATTTTCACATCCCATCTTCAGGCGATCTTCGCCTAAAGCACCTATTTTTGGCAACCGATTTTTCGTCAAAAACCCTCAAAATAGCACAACCATTCCTGCAGTTTTTCGCCAAATTTCCGCTCCTGCTCACGCCTCTTACCTACGTCCTTGTCGGCAATCAGAGCGGTCAAATCCAACCTAAATCTGGGCGAGAAAATCCCAGTTTATGACCGTACTGAGTATAAGTAATCAACTGAGATGAATAGCGGCATCCGTCGATTCACTGACCACCAAAACTTCGTACACCCGCTCCACCTCTTTTTGCGTACCATGGACGATAATCAGATATTGATTAGAGTTGAGTGCAGCTTCATAGCGAATGATGCTATCCTTAGGGATGTCAATACTGTAAAGCGCCACACCTAGCGCACTGAGCCCACCCACGGCCATGCCACCCTCCAGAGCACCTACCAGCGTAGCCACCAAAGGACCAGCTAGCACCACAGGCCCCAGTCCTGGCATCCAAAACAAAGCCGCGCTACACATGCCTCCCCAGAAAGCTCCCTGTGCGCCCCAGAAGCTGACTCGATCATCAATCTTATAAAGCCCAATGGGGTTCTCCTCGCCGTGATAACTTTTGCCGACGATAGAAATTTTTCTGATATCAAACTCGGCAGTTTGCAACACCCGAATCGCTGCTTCGACTTGCTCATGAGTTCGATATAACGCTGCACAGCTATTGTCGTCTGCCATTTTAATCCCTCTCAAATAATTTGACCCTTACCCCCAGCATAAAATGCTGCTATTACGATAGGTTATCATGCACTGGAAATGCAATGAGTTCTGCTACCTGGGTTACACAAAAGATTGAGAGACGTGCTGGGAAATCAACGGGGCTTTACAGGTTTATCAGAGGATGTTTTTTGCGTATGATGATGAGCATGATGCATCGATTTTTTCAAAAGGACTTCAAGTTCCTGGACCATCAGTTTTCCACGATGGGAAACAATCACACCCTCCCGCTGCCAATGCTGTAATTGCCGATTCACGACTACCCGAACACTACCAATCATCTCCCCCAGAGCTTCGTGTGAAAGATCATAAATCAGGCGCAACGAGTGGTGTGGATCATCATCGTCAACATGGCGTAGTATCAGTCGCGCTAGCCGAGTCTCGATATCGTGCAACGCAAGATCGCCAGCAAGGTCGGCAAGCACACGCATCTGTCGCCCTAAATAGGGTAGAAAACTACGATTAAACTCTGGATGCCGCCCAATCCATTCACGTGCCTCACCCACCGGAGCGGAAAGTAGTTCAAGGTCATCCCGAGCTTCTAGGTTTACCGGGTTTGGTTCACCATCCAGAAAACCAATGACATCAAAAGCATCCCCTGCCCCCAATAAAAATAAGGTCACCATCCGTCCGCTTTCCGGATTGATACGCCCCATTTTTAGTCGCCCCGAAAGAATCACATGAAAACGCTGCTCATTTTCAGAACTGGTAATACAGCGGCCATGTTTCCAGGTTTCCCGACGAAAATGACTGAGCATATCTAGCAACACATCGTCCGCCAATAAACCAAACAAGGGAGAACATCGCAGCAAGGCAGTGACACTATCTTTGTCAGAAAATTTAGGAGGCATAGCTGATACGCCTATTGCGTTGGTATAACCGGCACATTATCGGGAAGGCTCGTCAGTCTGCGCTCTGCCCGCTGCGCCAGTTCGTTGAGTTTTTCTACCATCAGGTAACCTCGGTGGGCATCAACAATACCTTCCTGCTTCCAATGCTGCAGTTGGCGATTGACCACAACCCGTACACTGCCAATCATTTCGGCCAGGGACTCATGCGAAAGATCGTTAATCAATTTGGGTTCAATATATGCCGGTGAAGTTTCATCAATGTGTCGCAAGATCAAACGGGCCAGGCGGGTCTCAGTATCATGCAAGGCCAAATCGGCAGCCAGATTAGCTAGGGTGCTCATTTGCCGGCCAATATAGGGCAATAGCGTGCGATTGAAATCGGGATGCTCCTCTATCCATTGGCGCGCTTCATACATAGGCATACTCAGCAAGGTAACATCGTCCAGGGGCTCAAGCATGACATCATGAGGTTGACCATCCAGCAGGCTGAACAGACAAAAACCGTCACCAGAACCATGCAGGAACAGTGTTATCATACGACCGCTCTCCGGATTACATCGACTGAGTCGTACCCGGCCAGATAACAATATGTGAAAGCGCTGCCAGATTTCTTCCATAGGCAACAAGCGCCGGTGTTTCCAGGTCTCGCGGCGGCCACGCTTCAGGATACCCGCTAACGCCGCCGTGGCCGACTGATTAAACAGCGACGAAGTTTTCAAGCATTGCAAGCTGTCGGCATAAAAAGGGGATTCAGGTTTCATGTTTTTTCTTCATTAATTACCGGATTTAATCAGACTACACCGAGACAGCAGGAGTGATAACATGATCCTCCGCCCCATCACTTATTACCGTATTACCAAAAACAATACACCGTTACCCCGGCGGATATTGAACAGAATACCACGTTTACCTGCCTTTATAGCACGACGAACATCCTCAACACGCTTCACTGGCTAGCGATTCACCGACATAATAATATCGCCCTGACGTAGCCCCGTTCTTACTGCCGTACTGCTACGTGCCACATTAATCACTTCCACATAATGGCGCTTGTCGTGCAAAGTTACGGTGATCTCATCAGCGTTTTCGACGACATGATTATTGGTCAGCACATAACCCGTCTCCGTATCTACAATAACGCCGGAACCAAGGCTCTGGCGCTCTTGTTGCCGCAGCATATCGGGGAGATCAAAAAAACGCCGAAAAAAAGGATCCATAAACAGCGGATTTTATTGCATACGCGCATAGAATTTAGTATAAATATTCACCATCGGTAAAATCACTTATTTTAACATTGTCGCCAGTGTCACCATCCATCACTAACGGCAAAGCCGCAATGACCCCTTGAAACCAAAACATAAGCAACACGCTCAGACAAACCATTCGCGCTTGTGGTCGTCTATCATTCATATCTATTCTCCTCATCGGTTTCAATTTTTCACCAGGGTTGCTCCTTAGTCGATTTGGGAGTCAGCATCTAAAAGAATCACCACAACATTTAGACCACCGCTGGATTGATTATCTAGCGGCCCACAGATAATACATGACGAAGGAATGGGCACGCAATAACTACCCATTTTGGCCTCTTATCTTTGGTTTGTCTTCGCCTAAAGCGCCTACTTTTAGTGCCCGCTCTTCAAAGCTTCCTGCTCACGCTCCTTGCCTACTTCCCGGTAGGCAATCAAAAAATACTCACTTTAGCCCAGCTAAAGCGGCGTTTTTTCTCAATCGGAACGAACAAATACAAACCAAATCTAAGCGAAAAACAGGGAAGTCATTGCATGCCCATTCCATAGCAACTGTCGGCCTTGGATGTCAAAGATGATATTTTTGTTTCAGCGTATTGATATCTATTCTGGATTCTGGTGTGCTCATTTGCAACGCGCCCAGATATTCGACAACCATCCTTGAAACCACCAAGTTATGATATCAAGGATGGTTGACCGGTAGTATTACACTAATTCAGCGCATTCTAATAGGCCTGCTGATGGACATCCCAGTATTGATACTCCTGATAAGCCAAGAGCATTGATTTGTTTTCGAGTCGAGTTTAGATTTGCGGCGCTGAATCCACACGATGAGTCTATTTTTTCCTGAAATCAGTTTAAATTTACTTTCACTTCCCAGCGCCCCAGTTTTTCATCCAGTCCTGTGCGATCATAAGCTGGTCATCGCTGCCATCTCGATCATCCATGGGATAGGACCCCAGAAGTAACCTAACAAGCGCAACAAAGAGGAGGTTTTTTCTCCTGGGGATGGGCATGTAATAACTTTCCGGTTTCGCGCCCAGATTGGGTTTGTTCGTCCACAACAAAATTTACCTACCTGGAGAGTTATTCAGACAGATCGTGAGATCTCCTGTACCACCCAGAATTGTCTAAAATCAACTATTATCATTATTCATCTTTGCGTAACGTCCAACTAATAGCAATCAATGTCCAACCATCAAATAGCAAGCTGATGCCCACATACAAACCGACCAACCACATAGAAGTCGCAGGCCACCCGACCAAAAACAGTGTGGCCAGCAATGCCGAGATAATACCATTCAAGGCCATCCAACCCCACCCCCTAGCTGGACGAATCAACTGAGCAAGAGCAAAACTACCAAAGGTATCCAACAACAGGTAAATGGCCAACAACAAACCCACGGCGGCTACACCAGAGATAGGATAGAGCAGCATCAAAAAACCTGTACTAAACAGCAGGATCGGTTTGAGCCAACTCATGACACTCTTAGAATCGTATTGATAAGTATGGATTCCCCAGAAAACACCGCCAATGAGCAGTAGCCAGGCAGCAAATATCGCGGTACCGAGAGACACCACCCCCGGCAGGAAAATAGCCACCGTTCCCAGTACGACTAGCAAAATTCCCGTGATGGATGTATACCTCCCAAATTTATCGAGAATTTTTTCATCAATAGGTAGTGTGCTCATTGTTCTCTCCTTATTTACGTTTAGTGTTCTACTGACACCACATTTCCGCCTTTTGATTGGCCTTATTAGCACCAACGCTTTCTGGTCAAATTGAATCCATCGCTGAATTTTCCGCGTGTGCTGCTCATCGCTATAATTCATCTAATCTTGGGCCAGGATGTATACACCGTAACACGCACCTACCTCATTTTCTGTAACCCAGGTTGCAGTTAGCTATCTTTTTCGCATATCCAGACAGAGCGCACTGTGATGGCATCAAAATACTGTCACAATGGCGACAGAGTAAAATGGACCCCATTGTCTAGAGCATATTACCCAAGCTCATGAGTCAAAAATTTGGACAGAGTTTTTTAATAAAAATTATTCACTATTGTGCCGCCGGCACTTTGATCGTCCCTTTTCCTTGTGCGGCGGAATATGGTCAAAAGATGGGTCTGTTATTTTTTAAAATAAACCTCTGCCGATACTTGATAATCTAAGCTCTGACACAACCTTTAATAAAGGTGACGGGGGACCATTGGCTTGTGGCGTTACGGACAAAGAGGCAGGCGCTGGGTTTACAACACCGAATTGATTTTCTAGTTAGCAGCACTTGGGATAACAAAATCAATGCTTTCAATATAGAGATTGTTTTTTGATCTTTTAATGATACCACTTCGGGCCTCTACGACAGCGAGAAAACGAATATGTGGCATGTAGATAATAGATAAAATTTTAGTAAAGGCGCTAGCGCTGGATAAATTAAGCGCAAATAATTGCAGACCACATAAAGGAATGATAATAAAATATGAACAAGAGCATAGCAACCGCATACAAAGGGGAACCTGAATTTATTGGATTCTTTCCCATTGTCAGATCTTTACCCAATAAACATGTCCGGATGATAGGACATTTTTCCTTTCTTGACCAGGTGCCCCTTAAATCTTATCCAATAAAAGAATTTAGAGAGAATGTCAACAAAATGGGGGATACCTCACACCCACATAGAGGCATTGCAACCCTCACTTATCTTTTCAAAGGGGGCGTAGAACATTTTGATAGTGCGGGTCACCACGGAATTGTTAGCGAGGGTGGTATGCAGTGGATGAAAGCAGGCAACGGTATCATCCATGATGAAGTGATTGTCACTGATGATAAAGTATCACAAATAACCTTGAATGGATTGCAGTTCTGGATCAATCTTCCTGCAAAAAACAAAGCAGAAAAACCTGACTATATGGCAATTCAAAGCAACGAAATTCCAGAAGTAGCACTAGAAAATAGCGTGGGCATTCTTCGGGTATTAGTTGGCCAATATAGCAATGCCATATCAAAAATACCAACCTATTCTGATATGTTTGCTTACCATATAAAGATAAATGCTAATCATGTTTTTAGCATACGGATTGAAGAGGAAAAGGAAACAGCACTCGTCGTCACTAATGGCACGGCTTTAATCAATGATGAGCGTACTCAGTTATCTGAAATGATAATTTTTGACACCAGTGGAGAAACAATCAATATCAATAATAATACAGAAAAAAGCATAGATATTGTGCTTTTTGGTGGAGAGAAATACACCGAATCTATTGCCATGGGCGGTCCATTTATCATGAATACCACACAAGAAATAATCAAGGCCAATCAGGATTATACCTCGGGTAAGTATGGAAAAATTATTCGCTAGAGAGCGATTGACTCCTACAAGCGCTGCCTTATTTTTAGGGCTGATTTTTCGTATTATATTCTGGATAATTGACAAATGAGGGAATATCAGTGGATGAGAATTGGCCATTATTGTTGTCTTTTTTTCCTGACGGATGGCGTAATATGGTAGCAGACAGCGATGCACTGAAAGCGCTGGCGGAAAGACAAGTCTCGATTCATCTGGAATCTGGGCACATGCTACGCGAAACGGTTGTACGTGCAAAAAAGACTGGTCTCTCTGATTTATCGGATATTGCATTATTAAAGCGTTTATGAAAGTCTAAAAATTGGCTATATGCCATGTGTGTTACCCTATTTCAGGAAAAGAAAGTCACACTATCATTAAATCAAGGTCCTTTTGATGCGACAATTGTCAAAGAGCCGGGAAAAACGGGCCGTCTTTGGCGTATCCATTACCGTATCTCTTTGCCTTCGCTGAGCCGCGGTTATTGTAAGCTAATCGAGGTTACTCTAAGATCGGTCAAATCTAACTTAAATCTAAGCGCGAAAATCCAAATTTATGGCCGTGTTGAGCATAATAGAGCCGGTAGGATCCAAATTTTAAATAAAGAGTAGCACTTTATTTAAAAAAATAGAAAAGAATAACTGGCCAATCAACTTGACCATTTATTGGCCAGTTATTGACAATCCCGAGAACAGAATCTTGCGAAGCGATCAAGCAAGGGGCTCTGACTTAAAGAAACAATGTAACAAGCTAATCTTACTCATGCGAAATGTTGATGAAGGCCATCATTCACTGCTGGATTTTTTACCGCATATTCAATTAGATAGCGGTTCTATTTTTTAATACTATGTCCATCATAAAAAAATAAATATTTATATTCTATTGTCGATATATCCATAGACGCAATTACTGGAAGACCCGAAGTTTCTGACTAACATGCAGGTATAGCTAACTGAGCTATGGTAAGTTATTTCGTGCTTATTTCTAAGCAACACAGGAACAGCTTGTTGATGAAGGTTTTAAAGGTGATTGGCAGTGAGGAAAAATGAAGCTCTATCCCCTCTAGGCAATGAGTAAAACTCTAAAACTGTAAAGGGAAGCTTATATAAATTATTTATAAAACCCTGGATAATTATTTCATCTATGAATACTGCCTATCAAAATTCAATTAAGATCGTTGCTCTAGGCTTAGATTTGCCTTCGTTAACGCGATTAAAATCTTTATTTAAAGTATTCAAGAGTATTTATAAAAATGAATGCCATCTGGTTGAGAGTGACAATGCCGATTTATGCATTATTGATTTCGATGATCCTAAAGGCAATACTCTTTGGCAACAATCCCTAGAGCAATATCCCTCACGTCCAAATATTATTATCGCTTCCGATCCAACTGTTGTTAACTACGCTGATGGTATGACTAAACCATTGAATATCAATTTACTTTGGGAATTTATTGATACTCGTTACCAACAAACAAGAAAAATAGCTCAAGCTAAGGCCGTACCTGACGTACATCGAATGATTAATAAACAGAAGCAAGAAGAGGAAACACCAGAAAATATAGGAGGTAGTAGATCACTTTACTATCAACCTAATAATTATTTACAGGGTTATTTGCAAGATAAAATTCAATGTGCTAAGCAGGAGAAAGCATACTTCAGATTGAATTTTCGAGAAAATAGCATGATTATTATCGATCCAGTACAGCAAATGATATACATCAATTTACCAACCATGTTATTAAAAAAAATTACTCAGACTCCTCGGCAAATGCTAGAGATCTATAGTGAAAAAATCAGCGAAACCCAATTAAATGACATTAAAGCTAAACACTCAAAAATACAAGCCCATCGAATTGAAAAATTTTTATGGGATTTAGCTTATTTAACAGCGAATGGGCGCGTGCCACAAGATACTGATTTATCGCAACAGGTCTTTCTGCAACATTGGCCTAACTTTACCCGCTTGACAAAAACTCCCAGTGCCATGCGAATAAGTGCCTTATTAGTTAAACACACATGTCTATTATCATCTATTCCTACAATATTGAGAATACCTGAATACGAAGTATTTAATTTCTATAGTGCAGCCAATGTAATCGGCTTAACCGGTCAAACAAAATGCACTGACAAGACCTTTATTGCATTAACATCCAAACCAGAAGCCCATAAAAAACGCAATATATTGTCTGCTTTATTATCTCATATCGGAATTAAATGATCATAATAGAGGACATTAAAAGCCATGCATAAAATTATTTTTACTGGGCCAGTTGGGGTTGGTAAAACAACCGCCATTAATGCTATTAGCGATATTCCCACAGTATCAACTGAACAGGTTTCCACCGATCAAGCAGATAATAAAATGCATACAACTGTTGCATTAGATTATGGCATGATACGCTTGAATAATGGCGAATGTATCCATATTTATGGTACACCAGGGCAAGGGCGTTTTAATTTCATGTGGAAAATATTAACCGAAGGAGGGTTAGGCTTAATCATGTTAATGGACAATAGTCGTGATAACCCTTTTGATGACTTACACTTTTATTACAATGAATTTAAATCGTTCATCGAAGCTAATGCATTAATTGTTGGGATTACTCACATGGAAGATAAAAAAACTCCAACCATTAGTGACTATCATGAACAACTACGAAAATATCATATAAATCCACCTATTTTTGAAGTCGACGGTCGTAATCGTGATGATATTCGTAGTATGATTCAAGCACTCATGTATACGCTTGACATTGGTATTATAGATTTGGATTCTACAAAAAATCAGAACCATTAACGTATCTAAAGAACATGAGCAAGAGTCGCGAATTTTATGCTTAAATAATAGATTAAGCAGAGTTTCATCTAAAAGGAGAAAGAACTGATCTTCGTAAATTTAAAAAAAGAGTATTCGTTATCATGACAGTAAACAAAGCAGCAAACTAATTTTTATGGAACATTGAGGGTCTTCATGAATAATAATGCGTTTAACCATTCTATTGATACAAAGCATCTAAATGAACAAATTCGATCTTTGTTGTTAAAATTTAATAGAAAAATATCAAAAATTGAAGCTTCTACCGTTATTTCACGTGATGGGTTTACCTTAGCGGCAGTACTAGGTAATAACATTGATACCAATCGCAGTGGTGCTCTGTGTGCATCACTATTAGCTCTTGCTGAAACAGCCGCAACAGAATTCAAACGCGGAAAACTAAATCAAGTCATGCTCGATTGCGATCATGGATTTGTTATTGTGATACATATTGGTAGCAATGCGGCTTTAGTCATTATTTCTCAAGAAAAAATTAATTTAGGCATGCTTTTTTTTTCCGCACAGAGAGCTGCAAAACAGATTGAAAGCATACTGGACCCTCTGGTGCCGTAAAAAAATATGGAACGCATAGTTAAGCCTATAATGATATTATAAAATACGAACTATTTCTTTACCCTAACGTTTAAAAAAAGTAGATAAGGGAAAAACGGAGTTTTTCCTACGATAAGCAATATCACTCATTGTGAGTTTTAGAAAAATCGAGCATTCGTTCTTAGAGGCGGTAAATAGGGTTTAGTGAGGTTTTAAGAGGATAATTCCAGAGTGAATTGATCTTTTTTCGAGTCTTATTCATAGTGGATTTTCGACGCTTAATCCATACGACGAGTTTATTTTCCCTGAAAAATTGTAATAAAAACTATTAAACCTTAAATCCGACATTGCTCAGCCTATCAAAAAAATTTTCTTCCGCTAAACTGCCCAACGCCGGTTAGATTTGAGTGTAAATATTATCCAGAAAATCTTAAATGGTGAGATTTTCCTCTATACTCTGCACTTTTCGTCGAGCTAAAGCAAGATTGCCTTTTTTCTTATCAAGAATCATATATATAAACAGTTCATTTTGATTAGCCATTGGGCGAATAATGTGATATTGTGTATTCAAAGTAATTAGAATATCTTCGATTTTTTCATTAATTTTAAGTGATTCCATGGTATCCATTTTAGCTTTAATCACTTCTGAATTGCCCGCAGCAGCTAGTTCCAAGTCTATTTCACCACCACCGAGATAACCCAGTACCATGCCAGAACTACTATCAACTAAAGATACACCAATAGCACCATCAATACTCATTAACTCTGTCAAACCCTTTTGAATATCTGACATTTCTATTCCTCTCAATTTAATTCAAAAAATATATTTTCTGTTGTCTTCACATAGCCCTGACAGTTGACTGATTTTCGATGTATTATGCTAACGAGTTAGTATAATACCGTACATGCCTAATGTTGCCTACCATACATAAGTGCTACGCACCAAAGCCTCTCATCATTCATTGCTCAATCGACTACATAGAATCATGTTGAGCTAACTGCCATTGCCGGTGTCCATTTTTTTTGCCATTGAGTTCCGTTAGCGTGCGTATTGGATTTATCTTTAGGTGAAAAATGGATTTAGGTGCGAGATATTTTCTTGATAAAAAAATATGATAAAAAATAAGAAAGTTCACCATGGTAGAACTTAAAATACTCGGTGTACTAAAGTAATTTTTTGAAAAGTAATGCCGAAGTGAGTTTTTAAATTAATCATTATATGCTATTTATTTTTTGTGAGGATAGGTTGTCATTTTGATAAGGGTTTAGCTATTCACAGAAATACATTTTGTGTTTGACAGTAGCTCGTTTAGGAATGCTAATTTCAAGCACACCATGGCTACCTTTTTCGCTAATCCGTTCTGCATCGACGATATCAAGCAAGCTAAAACGACGATAAAAACACCTATTGATCGCTCCAGCCGACGATAGCCTTCTTTATTCTCTTCCAATTCCATTTTCTTTTCATGTTGTTGCGATTTTCTGCTTATCTCTTACGTAAGTTTAAACTGACTTCAGGAAAAATAGACTCGCCGTGTGGATTAAGTGCAGCAAATCCACACTAAACCCGACTCGAAAACAAATCAATATACACCCTAACATTCTCCTCATTTCAATACCCGATTGAAACAGGATGATGTTCGCTCATAGCCGAGTGGATTCGCTACGCTTAATCCGCACGACATGGACAAAATGAAGATGAAAAAATATTTTTTAATGATTTTTCTTGTGAAAAAAAACGGCAAAAATAATTTTCCCTCTGAAAGCAGTTTGAAATTATTGCTCTTACTCTTGATCATATGACTAATGACCGAATGTAATTTTAGTTTCCGCTCGGGTGATAAAAATGAGAATACGGCAAGCATTTCGATGTCATCGGCAACGGCAAAAAATGGGATGGTATTAACGTTAACGCTGAGTAATGTGGATGGCAAGCCGGTAACGGAATAGCAGACCGGTATAAGTGTCGTCGCGCGCGATAGCCATACTGAAAGATACCAATGGGCTCGCCACGCTGCAACTATTAGCGGGAGATATTGCGAGTCTAGGTATGCTAACGACGAGTGTGATATTAGAAACTAAGGGGGTAAGTCTTTACTTACGCAATTAAAATACCCAACAACTTCGCCGCCAAATTCCAATACCGCATTCAATCAACTAATCTTTTTCGTTGTCGCAGTTTTCATGCATCGCTGATCTGACTTAAGCGTAGGAGAATGGCTTCTGAAAAAAGGGAAATCATTACGTTGCCCATTCCTTAGCAATAAGCTTTCGAATAAAAAACAACCTACCTTCCCCTACCACGATTCATCACAGATCATAAAATAGTAAAAGTAAAGATTTGACCCTCTAACGTTGGGCGCACCCCCAAAGTGTGGGCATCAATTATCATCCGACAGTGACAACATTTGCTAAATTTTTCAATGTGTTCCAGCACACAGTTTGGCAATAACTGCGTAACCATAACACTTCGTTTATACTCTCTTCCAACCAGGGGAACAAGAGCCAGGCTTGATATATATCAATATACCAAACCCGACCCGATTGTAGATACGAAACCGGGGAGTTATTGCGTACCCATTGCTAGGATTTAACCAACGAAAGTATAACTCCCAATTCACACATATATACCCAAAGCGTTTGAGATTTAAGTATAGGTTAAACTAAAGAAAATATCACGAGTCAAACAACTATTCTGTCGCTAAAAATTAGAACAAAAAACGATGGTGCATTACTGTCATCACCAAGCGGATAACAAAAATATTTTGAATAAACTGAGACACGAATGGGGCTGAAACCGTTATACTTCGCAAGCCGTTTCTCCATCTATAGCAATATTTAAAAACACTAAGCGGTCACTATTTCATCATCCAAAAATTATTGATGCATCGTTTATTCCACTCAGAAATTTAGCTTCATGATGAACCGACAATCCAGAGATAAAACATGAGCAATCTAAAAAAATTACAAAAATATATTGATACCCAAGAGGAATGGGATGGACGCCAAGTCAATGCGAGCAATCACAAAGACCTCAATGAAGTGATTGCCACCAGCCGTCGCAGTTTTCTCAAAGGTGGCTTAGGTCTGGCCGTATCTGGCGCATTTGCCAGCACTGCGCTAGCCTCTTGTGTTAATAAAGACGCTAAAACTCCTGCTAAACACCATCCGCATAAGGCATCGCCCTCTCCAACACAATCTAGCCACTTAGGGTTTCAAGCCATCCCCGTGGAGCACGGCGAATTTTTTGATTCAGTCAGCGTACCACCGGGTTATACTGCCAAGGCTTTTTACCCATGGGGCACCCCGATTAACGCCACCACCCCCGCTTGGGTAAGCGATGGCAACAATAGTGCCGTAGAGCAAGCCATGCAAGCGGGTCAGTGCCATGATGGCATGCACTTTTTTGCGTTTGACGAAACCACCCAAAACCAACGGGGTTTGCTCGTGATGAATCATGAATTTGTGATACAAGCGACCCTGCATCCTAATGGCGCCACAAACAATGCAGATGGCAACCGCCCGATAGAAGAAGTCAACAAAGAAAAAGCCGCGCATGGCATCAGCATCATCGAAATACAAAAAAATTCACTCAATCATTGGGAGATTGTCCTGAGCTCCCCCTACAATCGCCGCATTACTGCCGACACCGAAATGCAATTGACAGGCATTGCCGCAGCGAACGCATTCATGAAAACGGCGGCAGATGAAACAGGTAAACAAGTCTTCGGCACCCTCAACAACTGTTCTTATGGTATCACTCCATGGGGAACTTATCTGGCTTGCGAAGAAAACTGGCAAGGCTATTTTGTCAATCGAGATACCGCAGATTATAACACACGAATCAGTCACAAACGTTATGGGATTGCCGCCAAAAACAGTCGCTATGCATGGGAAACCGTCGACGCCCGTTTTAACGCCACCCCCGATCATACCCAGGCTCATCATGGTTACGTAAACGAACCCCATAAGTTTGGTTGGGTCGTTGAAATTGATCCCTTTGACCCCACCAGTACCCCCAAAAAACGCACCTCCATGGGCCGTTTAATTCGTGAATGTGCCACCCTTTCCCTCGGTCCCGATAACCGTATGGCTTTTTACTTCGGTGATGACAGTCGAGGTGAATATATATATAAATTTGTCCCTTCGCAAGCTTACAATGCCACCCATGCCGCCGCGAATAAAGATATTCTGGATGATGGCATCTTATATGTTGCACGCTTTAATGACGATGGCACCGGCCAGTGGTTAGCCTTGGCCGTCGGTCAAAACGGCTTAACCGCAGATAACGGTTTTAAAACTCAAGCCGATATTGTACTTAATGCACGCGGGGCAGCAGACATTCTCGGCGCAACCCCCATGGACCGCCCCGAATGGGTCGCCGTCCATCCTGTCACACGTGAAGGCTACATCACTCTCACCAACAACCACAATCGCGGCATTCATGATAATCAACCTATTAACACCGCCAACCCTCGTCCAAAAAACCAACATGGACAAATCCTACGCTGGCGCGAAGCCGATAATGATCCAAGCGCTACCATCTTTCACTGGGATGTGTTTTTATTGGCCGGCGACACAGAAAACACCCGTTATCCCGATGGCCGTACCATACCCAACAACTACATCGGTGATATTAAGGGTGATATATTCTCTTCACCTGATGGGTTGTGGTTTGATCATCATGGTCGGTTATGGATTCAAACAGACTATAACGATAACTTGTCCCATAACGCTAATATGGGAACCAATCAAATGCTAGCCGCTGACCCTGTCAGCAAACAAGTCAAGCGCTTCCTGACCGGTCCAAGAGGCTGTGAAATTACTGGTGTAACAAGCACAGCTGATGGCACAACCCTATTTGTCAATATTCAACATCCCGGCATTAGCTGGCCAGCCGAAGATGGCATCACACGCCCTCGCTCAGCCACGGTCATTATCACCAAAGACGATGGCGGTGTTATTGGCAGCTAGTACAGCAACAACTGTGTATTAATGGGTAAATATTTTTCTCGTAGGGTGCGCCGCGCGCACCAATACCCAATCGTCCAGCCGGCTACGGGTATAGATTACGCCAATATTTTAGAAATATTTTTCGCTGTTTTATAGGCCTCTAGAAAAACCATACCTACGTTATTACGGGTTTGCGTCACAAGTACAAGCGCAGCGGTTTCACCAACATGCACAATGAGCAGAAAACCACACTCCGCATCAATCATCAATTGCTTTAACTTACCACGCTTAAGCTCCAAAGAGGCGGTTTCAGCAAGAGCTAACAAAGAGGCACACATAACTCCCACTTGACCGGTATCAATACCTTCCGTCAATAAGGATGCAATGGTAACACCTTCTGTTGTGACGACGGCAGATGCCTCAACGTCAGTCGATGAACGACTAAGCTCCAACAACACCGTTCGAACTAATTGACTTTGCTGCCCAGAAAGTAAGAAATTTCCATGTGCATTATTTTTCATAATTTTATTATTCCCCATTTCGCCTTGTCAGAACAAAAATATATCTTGCACTCAATACCTCAATCTCAAACGCTACGGGTATATTTCTCTATTTTATTGAATATTTATCTATCGTTTATTTTACGCTGAATTAGCCAAATCAATTTAACGCTGGCAAATAAAATTCATTATTTAAAAAATAACGTAAATTTAAACTGATTTCAGGAAAAATCATTAAAAAATACCGCGACCTCTTCTTTTCTCCAGGTAGCGTGGATTGTTCTCTGAATTCAATTTAAACTTACAACAAAACAACAACCAATATACGACAAAATCAGTGGAATACCTAGTCATTAAAATTGACATTATGAAGGCTTCTCAAAAAAAATAAATAACTAATAATAGTTTGCTTTATCTGTTGCTTATAAGCGACATCGGCTCCATTAAATATAGTGAGTCACGCTATATTGCATAGTAAAAATTTCATCTATCGAAGCGCTAAAACCGGCAACATTTCTTGAGAAATAAATGATAGGCCACAAAAAAACTTCTGAACAATGTCAATTCAGGGCATTATTCAACGCCATTCAGCTACGTCTACTGACAATATTCATAAGAATTTTTCGTATTTTCCCCGTTCATTTCTTTACAGCTTAAAGCCATATTGTCCATTCCCGCCGGTGAATATACCCGTAGCGTTTTCTGAATGGAAGTGACAGGAAATCAAGCCGAAAGCCGAAACCGAAAAGTGATCACCTAAGGAATGAGGGGTAATGTACTCACCCTGGCGCACGTTTACCCAGCAACAACAAACCAATCCCCATGAAAAGCACCGCCACCGCCATTCCAGCTCGCTCGTTTTCAAAGATGGCCACCAAAATACCGTAACATAATGGGCCAAGAAACGAGGTTGCCTTACCAGAGACCATGTACAAACCAAAGATACTTGCACGCTGTTGCTCGGGTACAATCCGGGCCACCGTTGTTCGCGATGCCGACTGAATTGGGCCGACAAAAAACCCTAACGTCAAAGCCGCAATCCAAAACACCATTTCATTAGGCGCAACCAGCACAGCAGTACTTAATACCAACAAACATATTAATGCCAATCTCACCGTATTAAAACCACCAATACGGTCTTCCAGCCAACCAATGGATACCGCTCCAAGCCCTGAAGTCACATTGATGGCAATGGCGAAATAAATCACTTCTTCTTGAGTAAATCCAAATACTTTTGCTGCATAAATCCCACCGAAGGCAAAAACGACCACCAGTGCATCCGCATAAAACATACGGGCAACAAAAAATCGTAACAGCCCTGGAATTTCTCGCAACGAACGAATCCCATCACGCAACGTTGCGATAAAACCTTGTCGAGCGGCACCCGTTGCCCCCTCGGGAACAAATAGAAACGTTGGCAAAGTAAAAATCGCAAACCATAAAATAACCATTGGCATAATAATACGCACCTGTTCATGAGCCTCTTTATCCAACCCAAAAGGAGCGGTTTCAGGCATAATAAACACAAACAAGGCAACCAACAAACAGATAATCGCGCCAAAATAACCAAATCCCCACGATATACCAGAAACACGTCCGATTTCTTTTGCATTGGCAACATTCGGCAATAATGCATTATAAAAAGTAAAACTTGCTTCTAAAGCGATAATAGAAATACCAGCAAGGATCAACGCCGGCCAAACAAAACTCGCGGAAGGCTCAATAAACCATAACAAAGCCGTGGCAACACCACCAACAACACTCATTACCGCTAACCAATATTTACGGCTTGCCCTTGCATCAGCTAAGCCACCGAGCAACGGCGAAATTATCGCAATCACAATCGCCGTCACTGAATTCATCCACGACCACAACACACTACCATTCTCTGGAGCCACTGTGGTTGTAAAATAAACGGCAAAAATAAAAGTCGCCTGCAATGTTAAAACCGGAGAACTTGCCCAATCATACAAACCATAAGCGACCTGGTTGCGCCGCTTGACTCGCTTAGCTACTCGCTGATCATTCATATTCAATTATTTCAATTTATCCAAAGAGTTGAGTATTCGATGAGCCTCTTCCATAAAAAATACCTCTTCAGTACTTGATTCTGATTAAAATCAATCGCTCAGTCTGTTTTAATGTGAAGCTAGATAAAATTAGGGTGATTTTCCTCACAATAAAAACATCTTTATGCAAAAAATAATCATACAAGAAGTCACACGACTCATCGGCATTGCTTTCATCGCCGGGTTGTTACTCAGTTGGCACTCATACTATTATCAAACAGAGGTGCCCACCTGGTTTCTACTATTTGCATCATTTATCATTAGCTTGGGATATTTCTATAGCAGATGCAAGCACATCGCCCAATTTATCCACAAATATGATTCTGATTATTAAACGTCAATAGGCTATTAAAATTAAAACTGTTATTACTCATCGGTATTGCTAACGGAATCCCTGTTTTAACAAAAAAACGATGGGGAGAAAAATATAACTGGCCAATGGATGGCGACCAACGTTTTATTGATGGTCAACCACTGCTCGGTCCCTCAAAAACACTACGCGGTGTTATTTTGTCCGTTAGCTTGACGCCGGTTGCGGCAGCTTTAATCGGCATTCACTGGCAGATAGGCTTATTAATCGGCCTATTTGCTATGTTAGGCGATCTATTCTCAAGTTTTATCAAACGGCGTTTACGACGCCCTTCTAGCAGTATGGCGCTAGGACTCGACCAAATCCCAGAGTCGCTTTTCCCGCTCATCGCTTGCCAAGCCAGCTCATCGCTATCTTGGATAAGCATCGCTCTCATGGTGTTGCTGTTTTCTATTGGTGAATTAGTGATATCGCGCATTTTATTTAAATTTAATGGGCGCGACACCCCGTATTAATCATTTGCCACTTTCAAATGATGCAAAGTCACTTCTGGCGGACAATTAATCCGTACGCCAACAATGCATGTACCAGCCCCCACGGACGTATAGCCAATCATATGATGATAACGCCAGGCCCCTGCCCCCATATATCTCGGACAATTCGCATCTAAGGTAATCGGGTAGCCTCCCGGCAAGCAAATTTGTCCGCCATGAGTGTGCCCACAGAGAATCATATCAAAACCCGCGTGGGCGGCTTGTTGATAAATTTCCGGGGTGTGTGAAAGTAAAATCATCACTTCATCATGATCAATATCTTGCACAGCCTTTTCGATGTTATCAACTCGATAATAATGCGCATCATCAATGCCCACTAAGTGCAGGTTTTGATCTTCTCGACGAATGGTAACTGATTCGTTGAGCAACACGTTTATCTCCAAAGACTCTAAACCGGGCACCATACGCACCGTATCATGATTACCTAACACAGCATAAATCGGCGTTCGCAAGTAGGCTCGTAATTTTTCCATTCCTTGCAGTACCTTCTCATATGGACCAAATGTTTTCGCACGATAATCCCCCGTTAAAACACAGATATCGTATTCTAGGTCCATAATACTGTTAATGATAGCAGGTACCACATCAGAATTCATATCCACATGAAGATCCGTAATATGCAACAAAGTTAAACCATCAAATGCAAGCGGCAAATTCACTAATTCAACGGTATTATGCAGCACTCGGACATTAAGCGCATTACGCACCCCCCGTCGATACATACCCACCATGCGCAAGCAATTTTTAATGACAGCGTGAATCGAGTACCAATTTTCTAAATGAAAGAAATTCGCGCCTCGTTTAAATATTTTAGCCTCGCTGTCAGATTCGATGCCTAAGCGCTGACGTGCATATAAACGCCCCAATCTTTTTTCTAAAATCGGAAAAATATCGTCATTGATCATATTTCAGCCCAATCATACCCAATTATTAAGCTACCCATAAAAACCCCATGAAGCAGGAACGTCGAATGATGAATTATCCCACGATCTAGCTTGACGTAGCAATGTGATACAATACGGTAATTTCATCGAAAAATGTATTTTCATCATGTCAAAAAGACTTTTTTCATTTAGCAACGATAATCACCAAGAAGCAGAATTTGTTGGTGAGCATTTACAACAACATGGTATTGAATATTATACAACACCCGGCAGCGTATTTACTTTTTCTAGGCCAGCGATTTGGGTTAAAAATGAGGGAGATTTTACCGAAGCACAAAGAATTTTGTTAGAAAATCAGCCACACTATGCAAAAATGGCAAGGGAACGCTATCAAGCAGAAACCGGATATAATCCCAACGCCCCATTAAAAGAGCAAATTATCTTTCATCTTCGATATATTTACCGGAAAAGAAAAGTGCTACCACTTATCATTTTGGCGTTGGCTTTGATATACGGATATTATTCAATGCTTCTTCAATTTTTTAATTGACCAGACAGTACTTGTATCCGAAGTTTTTGTTTTTTTTCAATTCGCTCAATCGCCTTATCTAAGGCGTTCTGGCAAGCTTCATTGGTCATGTTACCCTTCAATGCCTGCAAGTGGGTTAATGCGTCTTGACCTCCAATTTTTCCTAATGCAATAATAGCCGCACGCACCACACTTGACTTAGGTGTCGTTAAGCACTTAGCCAGTGCTGGAATCGATTTTTTACTTTTTAAGCGCCCCAATCCATCAGCAGCCACTTTTCTGTTATGATACTCAGAATCTGTCAGTAACGAAATAAATATATCTTCAGCACGCTGATCTTTTAAATGTGATAAAACCTTGGTAACCTGTGATCGTGCATGAGCATTCCAACCATCGGACTGTTGGGAAAAACGAACTAAGTCTGGAACCACCTGGCTACCATAGCTACACAAAACATCAATGATGGACTTGGCAAGGTTAGCCTTTTCGGTACCAATACAATGCTTAATGACACTCACAGACCTTGGATCATATTTACCATTTAAAAATAGTAACAAATTGACCTGGGTATGACGTTGAGTATAAGCAATCACGTGACGGATTTGTGGCAAGACCGCATCACCCAATTTTTTTAATGCCAGCCAATCTTGCATCCATATCGCCATATATGCCTGATCTTCTGTGCGCGATGGCCGCCAACGAATCGATTGCAATGCCGCGGCCACCAACATGCCAGTATGTGGATCGCGCAAGGCTCGCACTAAAGGTAATAACACAGATTTACCACCCAGTTGTATTAACGGATTGGCGGCCAGTCCTCGCTGTGGATGTTGACCACATAAAAATCTGGCTAACTCAGGAATGGCCTGCGGATCATCAATTTCGGTTAAGGCATTAATGATCGGCGGTAATAATACCGACTCCAGCTGTTTTTCTTCAGCGGATAACAACTGTAATAAAGCAGCAACTGATTTCTTTTCTTTTTTCAGCCCTAACAATTTAATGGCCGCTTGCTGAACCGTCACCGATGCATCTTGTAATAAAATAAATAGCGTATCGCTATTATGATGATCGAGTTTCTGGTAAGCATCAATAGCAAACTCACGAACCATTTTATGCTGGCTTGTTAGTGCATCGACAAGCACCTGCTCTGGCTGATGATGAAAATTCATCAACGTTTGCATAGTGCAAGCTAATGTCCTTCTATCATGATGACAATGTAAAATACGCTGCAGAATAGCTAATCTCTCAGGCGATAAATCAAAAACAAAATTCGGATCATTTGCAGCCAGATAATAGGCAGTTTTTTCTTCTGTTGTTTTAGGATTCCAAGCTAAATAGCTCATGGCTCTGACTGCATCTGGCCAATAATTCATAGAAAAATCGACAGCCATCTCGCTAAGTAAAACTAACGACATCTGATCCCGTTTCAATGAATTTAATTCTTTTGAATCACCCGACTTAATTATCGCTGGTATTTCATATCCAAGCTTTATTTTTCTAATAACGGATGAATCGATACCCAAACAGGCTAAAGTGGATTCTGCGATATCTCGTATCGCTTGACTAGGATGCCTTAAATAGTACTGCACCGCTTTCTCAATTTTAGGATTTGACAGTACACTCAATAGTTGCAACAATAAAATAAGATGATTGTCTGGTATTTTTTGTAGCTGATTGATTAAATTATCAATCAGATAATCATTGTTCAGCCTAACAAACACCGATGCTAAAGCTGTACGCACCTTCGGTGACTCATCATAAATTAGCTGAAAGACAATGGGCTTGAATTCTAATACCGTTTCTAGATTCAATGAACTTAGCGCCTGCTCCCGCAGGCTCGCCTGACTTGATAATAATTGGCGAACTAATTCTGGTACCACATTATCCGCTTGATGATCGGTATGTTTAATTTTCATCAACATCAATGCATCCAGCACTTCAACGTAATAATCTTTCATCTGCGCATCAGTTTCTAAAGCAGAATAGTTTTTTAACCTATCAATGACATGTGTTGCATTCAACTGCAACAACACTTGTAGTGCAAGTCTCTTAATTTCTTTGTGCTGACAGTCTAATGCATCACAAACAGCCAGAACGCTTTGCTCATGCGGTATCATTTTTAATGTGTTCAGCGTATGCTTGATTAAATCACCGTCTTCCTCCTTAGAATAAGACACAATGATTTCACGAAAAAAGGGAATAGCACCAGGCTCTGATATTTTTCCCAGAGCCGTTATCACCGCATAACGCACGTCTAACACATCATCATTTAAGGCCGCACATAGTGCAGAAACTCCCTGAGCATCACCAATATTGCCCAAAGCAATCGCAATTTGTTTACGTAACTTTTTACAACCACTGTCTTTCAGCAGTGCATTTAACATTGGCACCGCTGCAACACATTTAAACTCACCCAGCAACGTTGCGGCCGCCACTTTACAATAACGCCCTTTTGCTGATAATTTATCAATCAGCGCCGCTGCAATACCGTCACCTTTTAAACGTAATGCTTTTACCGCCTCATTGACGATCCCCCAGCGATCATCCTGTAACGCGAACAAAAGTGCGCCCGTCACCTTTTCATCTTGTTGTTGAATGATGAGTTTCAAGGCTTTACGGCGAACTAAAGGACTTTTATCTTCCAAACAAACCTTCAACGGAGCTAAATCAACCGGCAAATGCAACGAATTAACGGCGGTAAGCAGAGCCACCCGCACATTGGATTCTTGGTCAAAAAGTAAATGAAGAAGAGAGGGCAATGCTTTTGCCGTAGGCAACGCTGCAAGCGCTGAGGCAGCTTGCCTGCGTACCTCTCGATGAGCATCGCCTAAACAGTTTATTAAAAAGTCGGCCCCACGTGAATCAAGCCGGTGCTCAAAACAAAAAATCAAACAAAGCTTTTCGTTAACTGTCAATGCAGTATTATTCGCATAATCAAGCAAACCAGAGATTGTATGGGAATTTCGCTTAGCTAAGACAAGCGCAACGGAGGATAATTTAGTCGAATGCGCATACATTTCAATAAATGACACATCCTGATCAGCCAGATAGTCTTTCGGCAATTGTTGTAATATGTTTTTAATTCGTCGATTGGTTAATTCATCCTTCACCCAAAACTGCCCCACTACTTCTTTCGCAATTTATACGGAATGCTGCCCGGCAGAAAGTATGCTCTCTAACATGAAAACTCAGACAATCACAACCCTATTCCATTTCTAAAAACTAACCCAGTACAAGCAATGACTCATTAGAATAGTCATTGTTATTTCGCTGCATACTGGATATGCTTCAATGTATCGACAGGTATATTAAATGGCTTTAGAGAAGCAATCATAATGGTATCGCTAACATAAATTTTCGACGAATAGTTGGCCAGCCTGTTTATGATTTGGCGCTCAGACCTGGTTGGTAGACAAAATATTAGCTCGTGTTTCAGGTGGGATTACGCGGATTATAAGGATGAAGACAACAGATAATACATTTTTCGTGGTGAGGCTATCGAATCTCTTCATGACGCCGCTCATGCCTTATCACTAAAATACAACGTCTCAACATATTTCTTTTATTGATCAAACAACGCTAAACTAATTCTATACTTGATACTTGGTATTGATTCGTTGAAAGCCTGAGACCAGTAGATGGCCAGGAAAAATTATGTATCGCATTGATTTGTCATAAAAAACAGGAGATCAGCCATGAAAAATACTTGGGTGCTTGTTGCCGATTCAGCTTCTGCCTTGCTTTATGAACAGCGAGGCAAAGCTGAAATCAAGTTACACAAAACATTTTCGCACCCTGAGAGTCAAAAAAAAGGCACCGAATTAGCCTCAGATAGACCAGGCCATAACCAATCCAAAGGCCATGGCCACGGCGCCCATGTGGAGGCAACCTCACCAAAGGAATATGAAGCCGACCGATTCGCTCATGAATTAGCCAACACCCTAGAGCAAGGCAGAACAAAGAATCAATATTCTGATCTCATCCTGGTTGCCGGCCCACCATTTTATGGATTATTAAACAAACACCTCAATAAACATGTCACCGCTATGATCAGCAAGCACATTGAAAAAGGATTAACCAATATCCCCGAACATGAACGCGTATCACGCTTAACGCACAGCTTAAAATCTTCGTTCAAACAATAAACAAGCACATCATGTGGGCAAATGCTTTACCTGTTTACCCTAGCTCGTCCTTAGTTTTATACACTACAGTGTAACAAATCTTATTCAA
>CAYUAI010000043.1:0-33428 GCA_964442745.1 uncultured Chromatiales bacterium | reverse complement strand
CGAAATTTACTGAAGATGTAATGTAGTGTATAAAATTAAGGACGAATTAGGGTTACGAGAAAGCACGACAAACCTAAATCATGATAATCAACCAACAACGAAAAAAACACCATCACACATCCTCCCAGACTGACACCAAAAAAATCTCAGTCAAACTTATCAGCCTAGGCTTGCTCAGTATGCTTACCTATGCCGCGTTAGCGTTTTATTCGAATCAATCAAGCCCCCTTGATATCACCGCCTATCTTGCTCTGTTTGCCATCGCTTTTTCCTTGTATGGCTGGATCGCCTATCAATTAATGCATCACAACAGCCACCCTTCCCTCAAAATCATTATTGGCTTTGCTGTTGTATTCCATCTCATCGGTATCATCAGCACCCCACAATTTGAAGATGATTTTTTTCGCTATTTATGGGATGGTTATATTTTTTTTGAATCAGGCAATCCTTATCAGCATGCACCGAGTGCTTATTTTTCCGACACATCCATTCCGGCGATCTACCAAAATCTATTAAATCAAATTAACTACCCGGATATCAAAACAATCTACGCCCCGCTGTTACAATACAGTTTTTGGTTATCGCATGGGCTATTCCCCGCCGATATCTTAGGATTAAAAATAATTTATAGCCTTTGCAACCTGGCCATCATTTTGATGTTAGTCAAACTGACTAAGGCCAGACATATTTTATTCTATGCCTGGAATCCATTGGTCATCAAAGAGGTGGCGTTTACTGCCCATCCGGATATACTAGGCATCGTATTTCTCATTGCGGCCATTTATTTTTTTACCAGCCAACCAAAAACAGCGGCCATCTGTCTTGGACTCAGCGTTTGCAGCAAACCTTTTGCCTGGATTATTGCCATCTATATTTTGTGGCGATTTAAACTCACTCAATTTATTGTTTTTTTACTGACCGTTGCGATCCTATATTCCCCCTTTATTATGGCTGGAAATGAATCGGCGGGGCTATTCGCCTTTGGCAACCATTGGGAATTTAACGCCGCCATTTATAGCCTGTTCAGTTATGCGATGCCAAATCACTACGCAAAAGCCGTCGGTGGCGTACTATTTATGGGGATGATGATTTATTATTTTGTGTTATTTCAAAAAACCAGCGTTGCCAACATTCGCGGAGATTTATTAATCGGCAGCTTATTATTATTGTCCCCGGTGATTAACCCATGGTACCTTTTATGGGTATTACCTTTCGCCGCAATGCGTAATTATATAACGCCGTGGGTCATGTCTTTCGCCTTATTGTTTTCGTATTTTTCGGGAATCAATTTGCACAGCGAACATCTGCAAGCCTATCAATTAGCTAGCTGGGTAAAACCGGTCGAATACACACTCATCACATTTTCGATCGCCTATGACATAAGAAAACACTTAGCGAATTCACGTAGAATGGATTAATCCACGCTTCCATTTTTCCGATCCACTCAACATACACCACATTTAATTCATGATGAACTTCAAAAAAATGACAACCATCAAAACGCCACTGACCTGGGGTCTGTTTTTTCTACTCTCCCTAGCGATACTCAATGGAATCGCGTGGCATTATACCGAACCCAGAGAAATTAAAATATCTCGCACGCAAGCACAGCAAATTGGCCAAAAAATTTGGTTAAATGAAGCCGATGGCCGACGAGAAAATCTTGTTGTGTGGAATCAAGGCGAGGATTTTCCCTCGCTGGGTATCGGTCATTTTATCTGGTACCCACCGGGTATTGAATCTAATTTTCAAGGAAGCTTTCCTGATTTGCTAGAGCACCTGGCAAAAACTCAGCCACTACCTGTTTGGCTGGTGAATATTAAAAACCCACCTTGGCATTCAAGAGAACAATTTCTTGCAGAAAAACACAGTCAATTTACCGCCCAACTCAGAGAATTTTTACAAAATACTATCGGAGAACAAACACAATACCTCATTAATCGCCTAGAAAACGCCTTACCGTTAATGCTCAAAGCCATAAAAAACCCCTTCGAAAGAAAGCATGTAGAGGAAATTTTTTATCACATTGTCATGCAACAAAATGGAGTTTATGCACTAGTCGACTACGTCAATTTCAAAGGAGAAGGCCTCTCCCCTAAAGAACGTTATAAGAATCAAGGTTGGGGTTTAGCCCAAGTTCTGCGGCACATGTGGGGCAAATCAGACAATCTGATGCAAGCATTTGTTGAGGCCGCTGACTATGTGTTAACTCGTCGTGTTGAAAACGCACCTCAGGATGAAACCCGCTGGTTGCCCGGTTGGCGCAAGCGTTTGCAAACCTACCGTCAAAGATAAGAGGGTATATTCCAGGGCTAACCATAATAACAAATCATGGCATCATGGTACCGCTGGCGGGACATCCCGTTTATTTGGTGATTTTTTAATTATTCCTGTCCACAGAATTTTTTGCGTGCGGCGCGCTCAGATTTAAAGGGTAAAAGGAATAGGCTCAATATGGATTCCAGGATCTTAACTGACTAATAGCTGAACAAGCCTACTGCTTTTTTATTCACATAGTTTGATATTTGTTCAATCGGTGCCAAAGTTTCCCCTTGGCACAACGAGCTATCCAAAGCAAGATTGTCATTACGTACAGTTAACGCGAATCGTAAAACTCGGATAAAACAATTTCTGGAGCAAGATGTATGGCCATCAATCCCTCTTACTGAGCGTGGCCGAAAAATGTCTCACCAGAAAGAAGAATCGTTGCTGGGTTATGAAGATTTATCGAAATGATAATTGATTCCTCAGCCATCGTCGCGATTATTATTACCCTGGATCAAGAGGCTCTACGAATCACCTTTAAAACCATAGCAGGATCTTTCCTCTATCACTTTGAGAAAATTTTCGATAAATTCATTCAGTGGTCGTTTGCCTTGCTCCCAGTTTCGTAACGTCTCCACATTAATGCCAAACGAGGCAGAAAATTCAGTCTGTGACATATTTAATTTGTCGCGTATTTTCTTGATATCGACGAATGTATAATGCGTTGTAACGGAACCTTTTGTGTTACCTTTTGAATACTCAACCGCTTGTTCTAACCCTCGCTTGATACTTTCAAACGCTTTACTCATTGTTATGTTCCTCATGTTTTTTAATTAACATAGGAATAACTTTTGACAAGTCGTTCCGTTTTCGTTAGATTTAATTTCTCGTTTTTACCAAATATCGTAATTAAAAATAACGGCAGCAATTCACTATGATAATAATAAAGGGATGTGATTTTTGCATTTCCCGAACAGCACAACGCAGGGCCGATCGAACCATTTCGTGGCACAATATTTTTTGTGCGCCGAAAGCTCACAACGGTAAAAAAATAAATTCTGGCCTTTATATCAGCACGTCGATAATTCGGCATCGTTTTCCGTAGGGTGCGTTATACACACCATTTTGCATAGCCCCCACCCCAACGATGGAGCCATTTTCATGAGGGTTGTCATGTTCATTGTTGTGTTGGTGCATGCAATGCACCCTACCGGGCTTCTTGACCCGGACCACGCTCGGTTCAGCAGACCGTTGAAGCCTCATCTTATGAGACGGACAGCAGACACTTCTTGAGGGGAAAAGGCGACATTTTTTTAGGTATGTTTGTTTGACGATAAGTGATCACAAACGCAACAACGCTAGTAGTTCATCGGTGGTAATTTTGCCACTGACATCGGTGCCTTCTAACAGACTATCGGCAAGGTCGCGCTTTTGTTGGTGAAGTTCGACAATTTGTTCTTCGATGGTATCGGCAACAATTAATCGATAAATCGTCACGGGGCGTTGTTGCCCAATCCGGTGCGCTCGATCCGAGGCTTGATCTTCCACCGCCGGATTCCACCATGGGTCCATGTGAATCACATAATCGGCCGCGGTCAGGTTTAAACCGACCCCGCCCGCTTTGAGGCTAATCAAGAAAATATCGCCCCCACCCGCCTGAAAAGCATCGACTCGCTGCTTACGTTGTTTAGTTGTGGTGGAGCCATCCAGGTATTGATAAGCAATCTTAGCTTCATCCAGATACGCCTTCAACAAACCCAAGTGTGCCACAAATTGACTGAACACCAAGGCCTTATGCCGATTATCCAGCAACTCGGTAACAATATTCTTAAACGCGGTGAATTTAGCACTGCTAATGCCAATATCCGGCACCACTAATTGCGGATGACAACAGGCTCTGCGCAAGCGAGTGATTTCTGCCAGTATTTGCAAGTGCTTGGCACCCGCTTTTTCAGCGCTATTATCCAAACTTTGCAAAACATGCAAGCGCAAGGCTTGATAAAAGGCGGTTTCTTCTTCGTTCATGTTAACTTGTATGACAATTTCGGTACGCGATGGCAATTCTTTTAACACTTGACTTTTATTACGACGTAACACAAACGGTTGTATCAAACGTTTTAATCGCTGACGCGCCGCTGAATCTGACTGTTCCGCCTGACCATAGCGTGCCATAAATTGCTCGTATGACCCTAGCAGCCCTGGATTAATAAAACGAAACAAATTCCACAATTCACCCAAATGATTTTCGACCGGGGTACCCGTCATAATCATCTTGAAATTGCCTTGCAATTGCATGGCGGCTTTAGAACGCTTAGCCTGCCTATTTTTTATCGCTTGGGCTTCATCCAGCACCACCACCTGCCAGGCCACCTTGGATAATAAGTCGGATTCAATTTGTAACAAACCGTAAGAACAAACCAATACATCATAGGCCGCTAATTCAGCCAATTGGCTTGCCCTGTCACTCACATTATGTAATAAAATAGGCGTTAATGTAGGTGCAAAACGCGAGCACTCATCCAACCAATTCATACACACCGAGGTCGGCGCCACCACCAAATTGGGTCCCTGTGGCGCTTGTGCCACTAAATAGGCCAAGGCCTGCAGCGTTTTCCCTAAACCCATATCATCGGCTAAACAGGCCCCCACCCCCCAATGGGCAAGACGCGCTAACCAACGATATCCTTCCAACTGATAGTCACGCAACTCCGCCGTTAGCGTCGACGGTACCTCAGCCACCAAGGCTTCACCGGATTTAATCTGTGCAACATGTGCCCGCCAATGCTTATCGGTTTTGACATTATCTAGCTCATCAAGCATATCTGCCATCACTATGGCGCTGACGGGGGCAAATCGCCGGCCGTTGTTATCGGCTTCGGTATACGCCGCCAAGGCATCAAGGCGCTCACGAAACTGTTGTGTAAGTGCAACAAATTCATTTTCGCCAACCGGTAAAAATCGACCCGGCGTGGTGTCGATCAACGCTAATAAACTCTGCATGTCCATCACTTGATTGGTATCGATTTTTAGTTCACCCGACACATGAAACCAATCACGCTGACGTTTGACATCGACTTGCCAATGATTGGTCGACAACTCTCGTGTCACCTTGAACTTCTCACCTTCTGGCCATTCGATGTTGGCTTGTTCAGCGACTCCGTGTAGCTGCAATATCAATTCAAAACATTGTTCTGTTTCTTCAATTGACCAGTCATACCCCGGCGCACTTTGCGATTGCAATACTGGACAAGCGGCAACCAGTTGATCACACACGTTGGTCTCTTGTACTAAATCACGTTTCGTTTGCAACCGTTCATTATCCACTTCAACCAGCAAGTTTTTGCCACCTTCACCTGGCGGATAATCCGGTCCCCTTTCACCAAAGGGTTTGATTAACATACGCACTTGCAAACCATCATCCATTGGCGACAACTGAAGGCATGGCGTCATATCGGGCTCTACCAAGGTGGATTGCGCGATCTCAGTATCAAAATCAGAATGCACCGTGACATCTTGCGCCAGCGAGCTAATAATAGCTTGGGTTTTTGCCAGGGCTTGTTTGGGCACTTTTAAACCTTTTTTAAGTATCGCCGAAACCTTGGCATGGGTCTCGTTCATATTAAAAAAAGCAAAGCGTCGTGTATCCAGTTTCTCCACGGCATAACCTGCGGCACCACTTGGCATCTCGGGATACAACGTGATTTCCACTTGATCACCTAGCTCACGCACCCGTAACTCGGGTATTGCCACCACTAACTCCATGGGTCGCGTCGGATGAGACTTATCGAACAATGCGGGATGTCCCGCCATTTTAGTGAATGCCTGCACCATGTCAAAGGCGTAATAAGGCTCATGATACCGATCCACCTGCCCGCCCAGCCCTGAGTCTTCTTGAATACAAGCACATATCCGTCGATCTTGATCAGTCAAATAATCAAATGTTCTATGATACAAACGCTGAAGAGCCACCGGTCGACCTTTCGACCATTCTCCATTTTTAAGTATTTTTTATTCGCGTGCTTCAATGCCGGCCTCTCGATGCGTCGTATCAATGAACCAAGCTAATCGCATGGTTTTATTTTGTGCTTCATTGACAGCCGGCTTCGCCTCTGATGTTAATTGCAACAAAGCATCTAAAGATCGCTCCCAGGGCTCCTTCATTCGATAAATGTCTGCCACCAAGCACCACTCAGAATGTTCGATCACATTAAATGAGCTTTTATTGTTTTTGATTTTTAACCGGCTGAACAACGCCGGCATTTGATAGGCCAGCCAGTGCAGTTGACTAGCCTTAAGTCGATCATTGATGGCGACAATATGCGTTTTTTTTTGCACACCCAGTTTCGGTGAAAACCAAGCATGCAAAAAAGCATTCATCAGACCAAAAAAATTCTTAGGAATATGTTGTTTATTGCATAAAGATACCAGCTTTTCATCGGATTCATCATTGCCATCAAGCACATTAAAAATGACTAATAGCTCTTGATAATATCGATCCAGCGGATGCATCATGTGCTTCGGCTGTTTTTGTAAAAAATCCAACGCCAGTGCCATCGACTGTCGATCGCCACACGCCAGCAAAGCGATAGGATACAATAAACCACTGAGCGAACGAAAATAATGACTCTTTTTTTTACTAATCCCTCGATGCCTTCTTATTTTTTCAAGTGCGGATAGAAATAACCTCACAGCTTGCACATTGTCACCCTGCATAAAAACCAAACAACCACGGATAGCCTCCCGCTCAACCATATCAATGTTCTTTAATAGATCTTGTAAAGCCTGGTGCTGCCCGGTGATAAGATAGGCATCGGTTAAGGCGATGAACAAAAACTCCTGATTTTGTTTATCACGCACGGCGACAATTTTTTTCTCCATGACAGGGATCAAGTCTGCGACGGGCAATAAGGCAAGCCACCGCATACGCGTAATCTCTTGATAAGCTCGGCCTATGAGCTCATCAGGCAAACGAGTTAACCAATCCACATCAAACGGATTGAGCCCCATTAAAACCAATGGACTTAGCATTGGATATTTATATGAGATTCGATCAAGCATAGCTAAGCAACGCTGTGCCTGTTTCACATCTCTTATAGACAAAAAATAACGAAAGGCGCGAATCCAATGGTAGGAGTTAACGTAAGATCCTGCAAAATCGGCTAATAAATCCAATATATTTTCTCGCAATACCGCCGCCCATTGCTCAACATGACCTTGCGCCACCGCCTCCCGCATCACCATTTCAGTTATCAAAAAATGGCATATGTACTCAGCACGATCCCCATATTGCACAACAACACCTAAGGCATTCAGTTGTTGCACGTAATCCGTGGTCGCCTTAAAGCTAAAAATTTTGTCGTTTTCATCACGGATATCCAAACTCTTTAAGCTGCGATTTAAATCACTAATCGTCATCACCCCGTAGTCGATGGCCATCAATTGCAGCATCACTTGCATAGGCGATGACAATTGATGATATTTAGCCATCAATGCCTCACGCAAGACATGGCACGAATCATCTAGCCACGCCGTCGATTGGTTCGCCCACATAACGTCATACAGGGTAAGTTTTTTCACATCCATGGTATATAAGATTGTTAGTTCGAAATTGATGTCAAGTCTCAGTCAAGGAACAGTCTATCTTTTTTTCAACAAATCACTGTTGAAGTTCCTCCCATGATTAAAATTAATGCAAGCAACATTTTTTGTATTTTTTTCCACTACCGCATGGACAATAATCATTACGACCCACCCGTGGTGACTCACGGCGAATGGGTAACGCCGGCGATTTATCCCCCTTCCTTTGTGCTAGCCAATACCCGTGAATCTCACGGGCGGCCGGAGAAATTTTTTGCTGAATTTTTTCAATTTCAGAGTCGTTAAATTTTTCAAGCACCTGCCAACCATCATCGCTGGCAAATGTCCTGATTGGCATTAGCATCATATTCATTTCCCGACCACCTATATCCCATTGATTAGCCGCCAACTCCACCCCTCGCACATACCCACTGCACCAATCATCAACAAGCGTGTACCATTTACCCTTAACTTTGCGCTGAAGAAACAGCGGCTCAAAATCCTCAGGATGTTCCATCAATCCACTAGCAATACCATTCATATGACGAACCATTAATGAAAAAATATCCTGGAACGCTTGCTCATTTTCCCACACCGGCTCGAAGTCACCCCAAATAGCGGCTAGCCATTGCGATGGCGGAATAAGAGTCGGACCGCTAACAATGGCCACAAACAATCCATCCAGCTCAGAAACATCCAATATCCCCTCATCCTTATCCTCGGTATCTGTGTTATCATCAATCCGCTCAAGTAAAAACTCATCAAGATAATCAAACTCTTCTTCGCTTAACATTGAAAAATTTTCCTTCATTATCTAATATCCTATCATTTCATTCATTGCCTCTTCCGAACGTGGCATCGTTTCCTGAGTCAGCCTTTCCAACGCCAGCAGATTTTAAAATGGATTTCACCGAGGGAGACACTGATTGCCTGACAAAATTCTACCATAACTCTCAATCTTCTATTTAAAATCATAGAGATACTCAAGCAAAAAAAACAGACAATGATACCAAGCTTGGGCAATCTAGCAGTTGAAAATCTCTAAGGAATTTGATTTTAAAGGGTTTTTCTGAAGAAGATAAGACTTATTACATGGCCAACAGCAAAAAATTTCTATCGAATCAAGGATCAAGCGCGACCAAATGATAGGCTGCCCAAGCTCGGACATACGACTCTCGTTGATTTTTTAAAGGGTCACCTTGATATGGATGGAGTACGGCATTCTCCAAGCGCGCAAAATCTATCCCGCTGATGTTCAAAGTCACGCCAATCAAACCCTGTCATTGCCGGGTGAACCTTGCTCATGACAAGCAATCGTCGCACATTCAATATCCGCATTTTTGTCATCCAGTCACTCAAGTGCATTGACCGTTTCATCATCTTGCATCAATGGCTGCAATAACTGCTCCCAAGCCTCTCGCCCCATCCGGTAACTTTAAATGGTTAGCCAAATTTTCAAGCGCGGTTAACGCATCCGCCATGAGTGATGCAATAACGTGCTATATTGCGCTTCTGGCAATATTTCCAGGGCAGTTTCCATAGATGCTGTCACCAGCTTATCAACTCTCGCTGCACCTCATATGATTTCCTTTTAACTATTCAATAATATGATTTTCATTATTTGGGAAATGAAATGGCAACATCTTCATAATCGGGTAAATAATTTTTAAACTCTCTCGCTATCTCATCGACAACTTTATATTGAGCGATGGTTTTCATAGAAAAACAAGCTGAGATGATACCCTCATTTTTTTTCGATATGGATATAACGATACTTCGTTTATCATCAGTAAATTTATGTGCTGCAGCACGCGCATCACTTCTATGCTAATTTACCGGAGAACATGATAAGATTATGTCAACGTTAAATTTCACCTTAAGCCATCCTGCATCATAACTTCAAACCTTGGTTGACGGCTCTCAGCCAATCTGGATCACTTTGCCCATCTTCCTAGTGCTACATCCTTAGTCTGAATTTCACAAACCTCATATTCTGATGAATATGAGGTCTTTATCGACTGAATCATGTCACTTATTTTTAAGCATGTCTTTCAAGTCGGCAAATGGATTGAAGGTGGCTGCCTCACTTTGTTTTTTTTCTTCTCCAGCACCGGTGGCTTCTAACAATCGTTGGTGTTCATTATCATGGCAATACATACACAATAATTCCCAGTTACTACCATCCGCTGGATTATTATCATGATCGTGATCCCGATGATGCACCGTCAGCTCAGAAAGATTTTGGCGAGTAAATTCACGGCTGCAACGACCGCATATCCAGGGATACATATTAATTGCCAATTCACGATATGATTTTGCCCGCTCGTCCTGATACCGGCGGTTATCCGCAATAATTTGATCTAATTTTTCTTTTGATGTCTTGTTGTCGCTCATACACTTCTCCTCACCATGCCTAGCCATTTACACCACACGTCTAGCAAACCAGATAATGTGCCGCGCCCCTTTCGATCCATGGGCACGCACACGCTTTTCATCGACCTCAAACCCCACCTTTCGCAACCGTTGCAAAAACTCGGGTGCCGGACCCGCCGACCACACCGCCAACACCCCTTGAGGACGCAGTGCCACATAGACCGCATTCAACCCATTGATGCTATAGAGCCAATTGTTCTTCTTACGAGTGAGCCCTTCAGGGCCGTTATCTACATCCAGTAAAATAGCATCATAAACTTGCGGCTCGGCCTTTATCAGACGAGCAACATCTTTTTCGTGCACCGTCACTCGTGGATCTTCGAGTGAATGCGCGGCAGATGGACCAAGCAAGCTCCGATTCCACGCCACCACAGCGGGTACTAATTCAGCCACTATCAGCTGCGCTTGGTCACCGACGTGCCGAAGCGCCGCCGCCAAGGTAAACCCCATGCCCAAACCACCGATGAGCAGGCGCGGATTTGAACAATCCACCAGCCTCGCGCAGGTCTGTTCAGCAAGTGCATCTTCGGACCCATGGACACGGCTGTTCATCAGCTCACCACGGCCCACCAATTTGATCGAAAATTCATCGCCTCGCCGATATAAGCTCAATTCTCCACCGTTTCCCGGCACTGGTGCACTCTCAAGTAAAACCCAAGGCGTCATAAATAGCATCCGGGACAAACGGGTATCACGGCCCTAGCAAACGTAACAGCCTCACCTAATAACTTTATCACTCGATTGACCCCCCTGCTTAATGTTATTGAACCCATGCTTAAAAAATCACCAAATCCAGCTAAATTTGCTCGCCTTTGAAAACTTTCCAACCGCACAAACTAAGGCCAGCCGATTAAATATCAAGCAAAACCCGACGACGGCAACTTAATTCACGACTGGCAACCGGCAAATTCGCCATTTTAAACCAACAGGACTGCCCCGCCTAGTACGCTATCCTCTAAGTTCCGCCCCTTATTCATGACACGGTCACCGAATCGTTGGATGGATTTAAGTGAAACAAATCCACCCGACCCATGCTCACCGGCGCATAAAGCGCGGGATTAGAGACTAAATTTAATGAATACGGTTAATTGCTTGCTATAATAATGCCTGACATTAACCAACAGAACCCAATGAAAATACCAAAGAGATTACACCCACTTATTGATAGCGGCTTAATCGACGATATCATCTGTCAGCTAAAGAGTGGAAAAGAGGCCCAAGTTTACATGGTTCGCTGTGGTGGAATCGTGCGCTGCGCTAAGGTTTATAAAGAGGCCAAGCAACGCAGTTTCAAGCAGGCTGTGCAGTATCAAGAGGGTCGAACCACACGTAACAGTCGCCGCTCTCGCGCCATGCAAAAGCGCACCCGTTACGGCCAAAAAGAGAGCGAACAGGCATGGCTCTGTGCTGAAGTCGAGGCGCTCTATCAACTCGCTGCGGCCGGGGTGCGCGTACCCCAGCCCTATGGTTTTATCGACGGCGTGCTACTCATGGAGCTTATCACCGACAGCAACGGCCATGCTGCCCCACGCCTTGGTGAAATCATATTCAGTCGCGAGCAAGCGCTGGAATACCACGACAGGCTTATCAGCGAAATCGTGCGCATGCTCTGTGCTGGATTAGTCCACGGCGATCTCTCTGAATTCAATGTCCTAGTTGACCCCAGCGGTCCCGTTATCATCGACCTGCCCCAGGCCGTCAATGCCGCCGGCAATAATAGCGCCCCAATGATGTTGGAACGCGATGCCAACAACATCAGGGATTACTTTGGTCGCTATGCCCCCGAGCTGCTTAGCACCGCTTACGGCAAGGAAATCTGGAATCACTATGAAAGCGGTAATCTCTCTCCCGACATCAAACTCACCGGCCACTTTACAGAAAGCACCACCACCGACGTGGCAGACGTCATGCTTGTCATCAACGACGCCTTGGAAGAAGAATTGGAACGCCGCCGCCGCGAACAAGAGCCACCAGAAGAGCCGTAAATAAGAAATGGACACGACATCAAACTGCCTATCCATATTCCATCAAAACAACACACCCGCCGGCAGATAACGCCACTGTCCCGGCGGCAACTTCGCCATCGGCACCCGTCCAATCCGAAGACGAGTCATCGCTACCACCGTTAACCCGACACGCCGGCACATCAATTCAATCTGCCCTGGTTGTACATTTTTGAGCGCAAAGCGCAATCGATTTTCATTTTGCCAACTGACCTTGGTCGCCGGTAATCGCCTATCGTTAAGCTTCATGCCACGATTAAGCTGCTCCAAACCATCGGGCACAAGCTCACCACTCACCTCAACCACATACTCCTGCTCATTCTTACTGGCTTCCTTAACCAGTCGACGCACCACCCGGCCATCCTGGGTAAACACCAGCAGACCCGTCGCACCGGCTTCCAGCGGCACTGTCGGCACCAGTCTGGAAAAGTGCCGCTTCAATAGGCGAATACCCGACCTATCATCTGTAGCACGGGTCTCGGGAGTAATCAGCTGCAGCGCAGCAATCGGCGTCATCACATCAAATCCCGTCGCCAAATTCAGCAAAATAGTCATCGGTGCCAGCGGCGCCAGCGTAGCATTCATATGCAACTCAACCGTCTGCTCCAGCACTTTAAACTGCGGCTCATCCACGATCTCACCATCCACCAATACCCAGCCACCGGCAATATATTTCTCGGCCTCACTGCGAGAACAGTGGATCAACTCAATCAAACGCTTATCAAGCCGCACTGTTTCACTCATGACAATAACCCCTCTCGCTACGCTTAATCCACACGACGAACCCCCTCCAGAGAAAGCTAAGGAATAGGCATGCAATCATCTCCCGGTTTCGCATCTCGGCTTTGTCTCGATTACTGCTCCATGCATTATTCTATCTCCTGTCTCCATGCAGTCGCCCATTCCCAACAACTCATTCACAAGGCATTTTTCCTCACAAAATTTTGTGTCATCAAAGTCGCCAACTTGTTAGCGATGGTTTCTGATACATTAACCCATGCCTGATTAAGTAAATTAATCGACCAACGACCTACCTTTGATTTATATAATGCAATATAATCTTCTAGCTCAGCATCGGTGGCCATACGATAGGCATACACCATATTAAGCTGTATATATTGTTGGGCAGGAAACAGCGATTGCTTGCGTATATCCTCCAATGAATCTGCCATATGCCTCTCAGATAACTGCTGCTTTTCCGGTACCAGTTTATTCGTATTGACCATCATGGCTTGAGTCATCATCATTTGCATCGCTAACAGGCTTTGCGTGGCTTGCTGAACTTGATCAAGCTGCTGAATCAAGGCTAATCGCTCAGGGGAAACTTGTCCCATAATGATATTGGCCGACTGCATCATTTGCTGTTGGGATTCAACTGAGCTTGATTGAACTTCTAACTCAGTCATTTTTTCCGCTAAGGGTGTACGCAGCATGGTCAGCAGTTCGGTAAAACGTTTCGCGTCATAATGGTCATTGAGATAGTTAGTGATCGTTTCCCGGATCATTGAGGCACTGAATGCTTGCAGATAAAGCCCCCTGAATTGTTCATATTCTCTTCGGCTAATTAGCGAAGACGATTGCTGATCAAACCCCATTGCTGCCACACCCGGCAATTGTTCAATCATCTCTGTCATACCTGACTTCATCATGACTTGTTCAATCAATTCCGCTTGGTTGAGTTCAGTCACTTTTGAGGCAGCATGAGCAACAGAGGACACATCGGGAAATGATTGATTTTTCGGCGGATGAGTACAACTTACCACAACAAGAAGGCTAGTGATTATCAGTCCTAGTCGTATCATTTTATATTTCCTTTGACTTGTAGCCGACATTGGGCAGTCTATCATTTGATCCTTGATTTCAAAAATGTTTTTCCAAGACACAAAAAAAATTTTTAGTGAATTTTCCAGAACCGAAGCCGTCGCCGAAATTGAAGACACGGATCTAGGATTGTGCTTAAGTCAAAGATTGTGTCAACTCATGGGTGAAAAAAATCACGTCACTAGCGAATATCGTAAAGGCTCGACTTTCAGTGCAGTTTTACCGATAAAAGCAGAGGCAGATAAAGCAGCCTAAGGAATGGGTACTGAGTATACCCTAACGTTTCAAAAAAGTAGTGTAACGGTTTTTAACCAGTTTTTTTTGACACGTTAGGGCATATTACACCTGCTGCCAGTCAGCTAGCATGGCATCCAATTCAGAAACCAGATACTGATAAACCGAATCCATTTGTGACTTGTCACAAAGCACGGATAACTCGACATAGGATTTTTGCACATCAATTCTTGGCAAACACGATAATTTTATGTCGGCATACTTCGCCAACAATGCATTCATTAAATCTACTAACTCGCCTTCATTTTTTCCATAGATTAATAGCGATCGCCGAACTAAGGGCGTTGCAGGAAACAAATGTTGATAATAGGTATCCAAAACCCACGCAATCATCGGTTTAGCCATTTGCGGGAAACCTGGTACAAAATGAAAATTTTCATAGCTAAATCCAGGAATATTATTGTAGGGATTCGGAATCAAGCGAGAACCTGCCGGGATGGTCACCATATGAATTCGATGCGGATAGGTTTGATCCCCAAATTTATCTTCCAGGATTTTTTTGCCTTGTTCATGCACCAATAAAGGAACAGAAAAAGCTTGCGCCGCACACTCACGTGTATAATCATCTGGGGTTGCCCCAATACCTCCAAAGCAAAAGACGATATTACTCGCATGATGTAATGAACCAAGAGTCTCGACGATAAGTTCAGGGACGTCGCCTATCATCAGACTACGATACAACTCAAGGCCACGTTCAGCCATTAACTCAATCATATTTGATAAATGACAATCGCTACGACGCCCATTTAACAACTCATCACCGATGATGACTAAATTAAATTTTTGCATCATGACTTGCCTATGATTTTACCCAGATAATGAAGATCATTATATCGAATACCGACGAGTACTCAACAGCATAATAAAATGATCGAAAAACAACCATCTCTCACTGATCCACAAACGACAGAATAAATCGCCATCGCTTGAATAATTCTATCGTTTTCTATGCGCAAAAATTGACCGACCAGTAATTGATCGGTTATTTTTATTCTGCGATCAAACCGTTTGCCAATAACGCCCCATTCCACATTGCACTTCCGAGGAGAATGCTGTATTAATATTAGGATATATTCGGCAATGAATATAACACTACCGCTACATTCATCACGTGAGTATGACAAGGAAACATCAATACTCGACCATGGAAGAACCTAAGCAACAGCTCTATCTTATTTTAATCAGTATACACGGGCTTGTGCGTCGTCATAATCTTGAGTTAGGGCGCGATGCAGACACCGGCGGCCAAATCAAATATGTCGTCGAACTGACCAAAGCACTGAGCGAACAACCTCAGGTTGCACGAGTTGATCTACTCACCCGCCAAATTTTTGATCCTAATGTGAGTAGTGATTACGCTGAAAAATTTGAATCCATTGACAATAAAGCTCGCATTGTCAGGCTCGAATGTGGTGATAGCTCATATATAGCCAAAGAAAAACTATGGGACTGCTTAGACAATTTTGTCGATAATGCGCTTAAATATATTTATGAGCAAGATACCTATCCACACATCATTCATTCTCATTATGCCGATGCGGGCTATGTAGGATCAAGACTATCGCATCATCTTAGCGTCCCACTGATACATACCGGACATTCATTAGGCAGAATTAAGCGTAAACGTTTATTAGCCAGTGGCGTTAATCGAGATGAAATCGAGAAACGCTATCACATGTCTCGCCGGATTGATGCAGAGGAAACGACCTTAGGCATTGCTGAGCGCGTAATAACCAGCACCTCTCAAGAAATCAAACAGCAATATGAACTTTATGATTATTACCAACCGAACCAAATGCGCGTGATACCGCCGGGAACGGACCTTGAAAAATTCCATCCTGCCACTGGCGAAGAGATGAGCAGTGACATTGTTCGTGAAATATTTCGATTTTTACAAGCGCCTGATAAACCCATTATTCTAACCTTATCACGAGCTGATCAGCGCAAAAATATTTCAACCTTAATAGAGGCCTATGGTGAATCAGAGGCTTTGCAAGCACAAGCCAATCTTGTCATTGTGGCAGGAAATCGTGATGACATCCGCGATCTCGACGTTAGCACCCAGGAAGTATTAACCGATATTTTGATATTGATCGATGCCTACGACTTATACGGAAAAGTCGCTTACCCCAAACATCACAGACCTGATGATGTCTCAGTGATTTACCGGTTGGCTGCACTAACCAGTGGGGTTTTTATTAATCCAGCTCTGACGGAGCCATTTGGTCTCACATTGATTGAAGCGGCCGCCTGTGGACTGCCCATCGTATCCACCGAAGATGGTGGACCCACCGATATTATTGCCAATTGTAAAAACGGTTACTTGATTGATCCACTCGATAAAAGCGATATCGAAAATAAATTACTTGAGGTATTAAAAAATAAAAAACAATGGAAAATTTTTGCTCGAAACGGTATCAAGGGTGTCAGGAAACACTATTCATGGCAGGCCCATGCAGAAAAATATTTGAATGTCATTCAGCCAATTATCGATAATACCGAAAGACTTACCCGCATGAGTTTAAAACGCCGACCGATGCTATACCATGATCGGACGCTGTTTTCTGATATTGACCAGAGTCTGATTGGCAATGCCGAATCGTTAGAACAATTAGTTCGGGCCATCAGGGAAAATAACAAATTCAGTAGCTTTGGAATTGCCACAGGCCGAAGGCTTGATTCAGCGTTGAAGCTTTTCAAAACGTATAACATCCCCAAACCCGATGTGCTCATCAGCAGCTTAGGCACTGAAATTTATTATGCACCAGATCTAACGCATGATACCGCATGGAGCGATCATATCGATCATTTATGGAAACCTGAAAAAATTAAGCGGCTACTAAAAGAGTTGCCCGGTATCAAGCTGCAACCTAAAGTAGAGCAAAGCAAATACAAAATCAGCTTTTATTACGACAAATCGCTCGCCCCCTCCGTGGATAAAATAAAACATTTGCTGATGCAACGTGAACAAACAGTCAATGTGATTTTTTCATTCGGACAATTCCTGGACGTTATACCCACTCGCGCCTCAAAAGGCCTCGCGTTGCGTTGGTATGCAGAACAATGGGATATCCCGCTGGAAAACATCCTCGTGGCCGGTGGATCAGGTGCCGATGAAGATATGATCCGAGGCAATACCTTAGGCGTCATCGTTGCCAACCGACACCAAGAAGAACTCGACGAGCTCAGTAAGTTAGAGCGAGTTTATTACGCAAAAAAACCGTATGCAGCCGGTATACTTGAAGCGATCGAGCACTATGATTTTTTTAATACTTGCAAGGTACCAAATTGATGGGCCGCTTACTCCTGTGTACCGATTTAGATAGAACCTTGCTGCCCAATGGCACGCCACCGGAATCTAACATGGCCAGGCATCGATTTGCCAACTTAGCCAGGCACCCGAATGTCACACTTACCTATGTCACGGGAAGACATGATGCATTGGTAAAAAAAGCAATAAAGCACTTCCATTTACCACAACCTGAATATGTGGTTTCCGATGTTGGCTCAACAATCTATCAGTTATCAAACAACATATGGCAACGCTGGAAAATATGGGAAACAGAAATCGCTCGTGACTGGAACGGGAAATCTCATGACGATCTTCATCAATTGACCAAAGGACTGAAAGAGTTAAGACAACAAGAACCTCGCAGACAAAATAAATACAAACTCAGTTATTTTTTACCCCTGGATATCGATCACGCGAGTCTAATAAAAAAACTGGACCAACGGTTTATAGAAAACGCAATCCAGACACATATTATCTGGAGCATCGACGAACAAGCTAACATTGGCTTGCTCGACGTACTGCCTAAGCAGGCAGGAAAACGTCAAGCAATTGAATTTTTGATGAAAAATCTAGGATACCAATTAGACGAAGTCATTTTCGCCGGTGATAGCGGGAATGATCTCTCTGTCATGGCAAGCCCAATCCAGTCTATTGTTGTCGCCAATGCCAGTGATGATGTCAAAGCTGAAGCATTGAAAATGGCAAAGCAGAATAACCAGCTAGACTCTCTGTACATAGCCACCGGAAATTTTTCTAACATGAACGGTAATTATAGTGATGGAATCATTGAAGGTGTCGTACATTATCTACCAATGGCAGCTAACTGGATAAGTAATGAAGATGAGTCAATATGCTAACCCCATTATTTATGGTGAAGTTTTATTCGATTGCTTTCCTGATGGCAACCAAGTGCTAGGTGGTGCGCCATTTAACGTCGCCTGGCACTGCCAGGCATTTGGCTTATCACCGCTATTCATTTCAAGAACAGGTAACGACAAATTGGGCGAGAAAATCCTACATGCTATGCAGGATTGGGGGATGAATCAGACAGGCATTCAACTCGATAACAAACATGCCACCGGTATCGTCGATATCCAGTTTAAACATGGCGAACCCAGCTATACCATCGTCGAGAATAGTGCATGGGATTTTATTGAATATAACGCGATCCCAGAATTACAACCGTCAGCATATCTTTATCATGGATCGCTTGCACTAAGAAATGCCGTATCACGGAACACCCTAAATCTCATCAAAAATAATGCAGAACATCCCCTTTTCATTGATATCAACCTGCGTGAGCCATGGTGGCATATCAATCTCATCCACCAGCGAATAATGGGCAGCCATACCATCAAATTGAATGAGCATGAATTATCACAAATCATTCCTGACATTGAGACTACCCAATCTCAAATGAAGTATTTGATACAAAAATACGCTATAAATAGGCTAATTGTGACTCGCGGTGAACAAGGTGCTTTCGTAAAAACAGCAGACAATACCTGGCGGAGCAAAAAGCCTGCCCCCCAAACAAGCGTCATTGATACGGTGGGCGCAGGCGATGCATTGAGCAGTGTTTTTCTGCTAGGACAATATAAAAATTGGGGCATAGAAACAACACTGGAAAGAGCACAAGCATTTGCCAGTGCGATGGTAGGTATCCAAGGCGCAACAACCAATGATCGATCATTTTATGAATCTTTCATTAATGCCTGGGGGTTATAAAATAACGATAAGGAAACACCAGCGCCATGTACGAACAAGTATCGCATTCACTGCTTAATGAAATTCTGAGCAAACTCAACCCCGAAATCAAGCAACATCAAATTCGCTATTTTTATACCCGCCTGGGCGCCAACTTCTACGCAATATATTCACTGTTTCAACAACTTTATGGGACTCGCCATGATTTTGAAGCACAGGCATTGCATCTTGTAGAAACCATGGCAAAACAATACATTCAAAGACCTGATGAATTCAAAACCAAAGATCTTGAACGAGAAAAAAATCATAACTGGTTTCTCAGCCAAGAATGGGTAGGCATGGCACTATACACTGACGGTTTTGCCAATGATTTGCAGGGATTAAAATCAAAACTATCGTATTTCCAAGAACTGGGCATCAACATGATTCATATCATGCCAATTCTACAATGCCCAACAGGTAAAAGTGACGGAGGATATGCCGTCAGTGATTTCAGGCAAGTTGATCGGCGAATTGGTAGCATACAAGACTTGTCAAAGCTGGTAGAAAAGCTGCAAAAAAGAAATGTTTTATTAGCACTTGATGTTGTCGTCAATCACACATCGAACGAACATCAATGGGCACAACGTGCGCGCCAGGGTGAAAAAAAATACCAGGATTATTACTATTTATTTAATACCCGTGAAATTCCTGATATGTTTGAAGAAACCATGTTAGAAGTCTTTCCAGAAACATCACCGGGCAGCTTTACCTGGGATGAAACAATGAAGAAATGGGTCATGACGGTATTTAATAACTTCCAATGGGATTTGAACTATACAAACCCTGAGGTGTTCATCGAAATGATCGATATTATCCTATTTTGGGCAAACCAAGGCGCGGATATTATTCGACTCGATGCGGTCGCTTTTCTCTGGAAAAAAATTGGCAGCACCGGTCAAAATGAAAGAGAAGCACATCTGATCTTACAGTTGATGAAAGATTGTTGTCAGGTAACAGCACCCGGCGTCTTGTTTATTGCAGAAGCCATTGTCGCCCCGGTAGAAATCACTAAGTACTTTGGTGAAGATGCCATCAATGCGAAAGAATGTGAAATCGCTTATAACGCCACCTATATGGCCTTATTATGGGATGCGATCGCCACAAAAAACGCGAACTTATTATACCAGGGATTAAAAAGTATTCCTGATAAATTGGAACGGGCCACCTGGTTAAACTATATTCGCTGTCATGATGATATCGGCTTAGGATACGATGACAACGATATTAGACAGATAGGATATGACCCCGCCAGCCATCGCCAGTTTTTGATTGACTATTATACCGGGGTTTATGATGACTCCGATGCAAAAGGACTTCCATTTGGTCATAATAATAAAACAGGTGATGCCCGAATTTCAGGCTCACTGGCATCCCTCGCAGGACTTGCCACCGCCTTAGAGAAAAATGATCCAGATAGTATCGATAATTCGATCAAACGCATATTACTATTGCACGGGATGATTCTTGCTTTCGGCGGCATCCCCTTGCTGTATTATGGCGATGAAATCGGCACCTTAAATGATTGCACCTATCTTGATGATGAGAACAAAGCAAACGACAGTCGCTGGGCGCACCGCCCCAATATAGACTGGAACAAAGCAGAATTACGCCATCAATCGGGAACCGTGGAACATCGAATTTTCAATGCGTTAAAAAAAATGATTGCCATTCGAAAAGAAATACCTTCATTCGCTGATTTTAATAATCGTGAACTCATACATATCGACAACCCTCATTTATTTATTTTTTCACGATTCAATTTAAGCAGCTCATCAAATCCGGTACTCGTGGTTGGAAACTTTGACGCTCATCCTCAATATCTAGATCTCCAATCGATCAGCAACAAGTTTATGTTTCATCTGGGTCAGATTGTCGATCTATATTCAGGCGAGTCACCCGTTCTTTTCAATAATCGGCTTGTCATTCCACCGTATCAATTCTATTGGTTGGCAAACCAAAGCAGAAGCACATAAACAATAGAAAAATGGGGCTGGCTATCGCTCATACCTGGAGCACGCCCCCTCTCTAAGAATAGGAAACGCTACGGCGTATATTTCCTAAACCAGCGATAAGCCAGCAGCATCATGAATAACAACTCAAGCCATGCTAAAGCACCTACCGAAGGCTTAATCTCCATTACTTTACCTATCGCAAGCAGAGTGACAAACATATTATCTGTGGCATAAACACGATTCGTTTCATCCAAAATTAGCTTGAGCGTTATTTCATGTCTCCCGGTTTCTAATGTTGGCAACATAATCGGCTCACCTACCGCTAAATCCCCCTGTTTAACATTATTAATAAACCAGGCTATATGAAAATCATCCTGCTGTATAAGACGATTCCAAGTATACTCGACATACCGTATTTTTTGTTCAAGTGCGACCACTAAAATATCTTTATTTGAGGTAATATCAAGTAAATTATCAGAAGGCTTCAAGATCTCAACGATCGTCGAAGCTTTCACATCAATCGGCTGATGATTGGCATCGACTAATCGCACCGTCACCGTATGCGCCCCATTGGCAAGCATTGAAACATCAATCGGTGCCACTTCATAACGAGGTCCTTGATCAACACCGTCAATCAACACGTGATAATGTGATTGCCCTTCAGCAACGATCCAATTCTCCAGGGCAAACGGAATCCGCAAACTATCGTCATTATTTTTCTGGTATAATGTATAACGAATCGCCGGACCGAAGCTGATCGTAGGTACCGCAGACATCATCACATGGAAGTTGACTTGCGCCTTAATTTCGGTCAGCTGATGATCTGCTCCGACTAACACAATCGCCACGCTATGTGATCCCACCGCAAGATCATTCAATATAATCGGACTCAACGCATAACGTGCCCCTTGATCTTTGCCATCTAACAACCAGCGATAATGACTGTTATTTTCGGCAACCACCCAATGCTTAATCGTAAACTCCACGGGTAATTGCAATGCACCCTCGCTGACAAACACACTCCCCTCCTTAGGGTACTGTATTTTAATCTCCGGCCTCTCAACGCTTTGCACAGAGAAAGTTAACGTATCGGTATTATCACTTATATTCAAATCGCGGCCTTGTGCCTTTACTTGCACCGTTACGGTTTGCCTATCAGATGACAAAGCAACGAAATCAAACGTAAGTATTATTTCTTCTCCAGCATTAATTGTCTGACCTTGTCCAGCACAAATTATCTTGCTCTCGATCCGTTGACAACCGACCGGCATCCCGCTTACGACCAAGCCCGCTGAAAACGCCATCTCCAAGGTATACTGCGTTGCCTCCCCTCCATCATTGTTGATCACGGTAGTCGCCGTGACTTGCTCATTCACCGCCACTTGACCCAGATCAACAGCTAAATTCAAATCTGCTTTCCGCGCCACGGTTATTGTCCAAGCCGCACTGTTATTGCTGTTTACCGCGTCGCGCTGCACGCTAGTGATCTTAACAGGCATATGAAGCGGCTGACTTTGTGTCACTTTACCAACAAACGCCAGGTTTAATACCGCATCTTTTTCCAAGGCAATCAACTGACAGGTGATCCGCTGATTCACTTCATCACAAATACCAGGAATATTCTCTAACACAATACTCGAAGGAATCATAAACATTAACGTAGCATCCGTGGTTAACTGACCCAGATTAGTCACCGACACGCGCCATTGAAATAACTCATTAATATAAGCGTCAGCGACATTGTCAGTCGTAATCGACACATCTGACAAAGCACTCTCATCAAGTGGTCTTAGCAAAAATCCATGGGTTGGAATTTGCTCAGACACACCATCTATCCAGACCTGTCCCCAACCAATGATTTCTCCTTGATCATTAATATCACTCGCAATATATAAATTTGTCCAAATTACGGGGCGGCGAGTGTCATGAATAATCAAATCTTTGAGCAACAATAATTGCTTGGTATTTAGATCATAAATAAACGCTTGTTTAAAATCCGTGGTTCGCGGCCAAAACGACTCATCATCAATCACGATATCACCGGGTCGTGACAAATAACCAACCACTTTATTGTTATTATTTATCGCATAAGCCATGCCGGACCCTAAATCAATCCCCTCACCCTCCTCCCATACCAGCGCATTGCCTTTCGCCATTAAATTCCGATAATACCAAGCCGAAGGTCCTGCATTGGGATTGTTGCCAATCATCAATGACCAGTTATTCCTTTCCGGCGGTGATCCTATCCAACCAACAATCACACCATTATCATTGAGATCTAAAGCAAAAGTATTTTGCTGATTAACTTGAGCTAACACCTGTATACCATCGGTCTCACTCCATAAAAAAGGATAATACTCATTGCTGTTCACTAATACCGTACCTAGCACTTTCCCCAAATTATTGATGGAAAATACGTAATGGTCATTGTTTAAATCTGAAAAATAACGAAGCCCTTGAACTTCATCCCAAAGGAAACCAAAAATTTTTGCCTGATCGTTTTGAGCAAAGCCCACCACTTGCCCGGAATTATTGACATCAATGGCATATTGAGTCGGTACGGTATCATCAAACGGCAAGATGGCCCGACTCCCATCGGGCCGTATCACCAATGCGGAACTCAGCATCACACCATTGTCATCGCTAAAATGTCCCGTGCCAACTTTCACTCCCGTATCATTAATCGCACTCAACTCCTGCCAGCCTCCCCCATCAAGGCAGGCAATGGTAATTGCTTGGCAATCACCGACAAATGTGGTCTTTAAATTCTCTTTAAAAAATGCATAATCACCGGCTTTACCCACGATATCACTATCATTGTTCATGCCATAGACGTGATATAAGCGACGCCAAGGATTGGTTGTATCACTCGATTTTTCATCCGGGAGAGGGCCTAAATCAATAATCTCATAACGTGGTTCAACGATCAGCTCATCATTCATTACATCAATATATTTAGAGGCAAAATTACTTTGATCATATACTTCGTCACGCCTCAGCAAAATCACATCGGCCTGTCCTTGCACACTGGCTTCAATGGCAATCTGACCGCCCCCATCCACTCGGCCAACAAACATTGAGGTTTTTACCGAAGTATTGGCAGCAACAACACCGACACTACACGAATAATTATTATTTTCAAATTGACATCCAATAGGCAAATCGGTTAACGACAACGGACCTTTAATGTGTAAATCCACAACTGCATTTGTTGCATTTTCGCCTTGATTTTTTAGCGATATAGCAAAGTTTAATTCATCCCCTACTGTTGCATTACTCGCGGACAAACCAACCAACTGCAGTGTTAAATCAGCGACTTTTGTCGTTGCCTTCGGGGCTAACAAAAAAGGTCGATAATCTTGAAAATTTTCAGTTTGATGATACCTACCCCAGGCAACAATTTGACCAAAGTCATTAATTGAAGTCGCCGCCAGTAAAGACACATGACCCGGCACCAGTCCATTTAAATCAATCATACCCAATGCCGGGTCATACAGAAAAGCGTGCTTGGTTCCCCCCCCTTCAGTCGCCGAAAAACCAACAATTTGACCCGCATTATTGATATCTAAAGCAATACTGTGAGGCAACCCTGGTAATGATTCCAGTTCAATTATTTGATTATCCTTCCACAAAACCGCTTGGCTGGAAAATGCCTCCAAATACCCGGTTAACCAAGCGATTGGCGCATTAGCTTGACCATTGGGATCACGAACATAATTAGGAAAATAGGTACTCGGCACATCCCCCAGCCAACCAACGATATCACCCGCCTCATTAACATTAGTTGCAAAACTTTGCTGATCATCGGGGGTCGCAAGCGGTAAGATCCCTCGGCTCGGCTGCCATTGAAAAGCATTGTATTTGTTATCAGTATTTTTTGACGTCCCTACAATTAAAGGTTCCAGCGCATTGTTTAACGCGAACGCAAAGGAATGGCTACCACCAAGCGTCGGCAAAACCTGAATCATGACACCATCACGCCAAACAAAAGAACTCACATTGGGTTCATCATCAATAAAAACACCACTCTCAGAGAGGTTCATTGCATAACCTGTCACAAAACCTGCATTATTCACATCGCGGGCAATACCCCAGGTTTTGCTCGCCATCGAGATAATTTTCAAACCATTCACAGGGTCCCAGTAATAGGCTTGTCCTGGCCAATGACCAATTTTTCCGCTACTCGCCGCAATACCCACAATCGCCCCATGATCATTGATTGCCAACGCTTCACTCCAGTAACGATCAGCTAAAAAAATCGCTTTGGCATTACTGGCATCCCAAACAAAAGCCTGATTCCCATTACCAACAATTTGCAATCGGTGATTGATATCATACGCAAAAGAATAATTCGCAGTACGTATTTTTCCTAAAGGAATAAAATAATAAGGTTCAAGATTCTGACCAGCATTGCGATCTCGGTCATCGATCGCATTATCCATATTATGCAATCCGTGACATAGAGGAATAAAAATCATCCATAGAAGCGCAACTAACAAGTAATTTTTAAGCATTTTATAATGGCACATGATGACATATCTCTTGGCTGCTCAAAATACGACAAGTGACAGCAATGATGATTAAGGTTTTACCAGTTCCCAACGAACTTGGGCTGGCTTTAAACAAAAGAAATGGCTTAAACCAACATTGAGCAGCCTATCATTTAATCTCACTTGATCCTTGATTTCACAGAAACTTTTCGTCAATCAGCCATCCAACAACGTATGGCCTCCTTCAGAAAAACCCCTGAGAAATCAATTCTCATCGCGATGTTCAAACGCGAGACTACCCAATGTCGGCTTAAATAAAACTCATGGAGAATAATGCGAAAGAAAACGTGAATCCATGTAATACGAGAGCTGGGTCTAAGCCCATTTCCTCTTCCTGAGTATAATCAGTTAACAATGAAATTAGTAGCCTATAAAAAAGAAAGGTTTGCAACGGCATGTAAAATGAGAAATCGATGGCACGTTAAACGACAAGCTCCATCGAAAGTATGATCTAATGTGACAAAATAAATGAGCGAACCCTTGACTATAACTTTCGTGCTTTTTTTGATCGGCGTTCCCACACAGTTGCATGGGAACGCGTTAAAGAAACGGAAAAAGATTTACATGATGACTTCGAAAGGTCGCATCATTTCATAATCTTCATGCTCCAGGATATGACAATGCCAAACATATTCACCAAGCAAATCATAATAAGCGATGATACGCACTACCTCTCCAGGGTTTGCTCGCACGGTATCCTTCCAACCACTTTCTTGCGGACCAGGGGGGATTGGCGAACCCAGCAATTGTAACGTTTCGGGCCGACCAGGAACATAAGTGGCCGTATCAAACCGTTGCCGATCCATTATTTGAAATTGCACCAAGTGTTTATGCACGGGATGGGTATCAGGTGTCACATTAATAATGGACCAGATTTCGGTGGTATTAATTCTTGGTGTTTCCGTAATCGGGTCCGACCAATTTAAAGGTCCCATCGCCGAAGTTCCCAACAAAGGTTTTAACCGACCGAGTTCATCAATGCCTTCGGCTAAAATAAGCTCTCTCCCTGGTACCCCTGGCATCGCACGTAAGAGCGGTATATTAACAGGTCGTAATGATTGTGGTTGTTTGCTATCAGGAATATTGATATTCAGCGGCTTCACCACTTTAAATGCCATAATTTGGCCATTCGTTTGTGGATCAATGCTGTCACCCATGGGAAAGGGGGATCGCGCATCATTCGTCAATATGATGGTTTCCCCTAATACATTCGCTTGTGAAAAATCAATCACAATATCCGCTCGTTCCCCCGGTCCTAATAACAAGGATTTCGTTTCCACTGCTGCATTCAGCAAACCACCATCAGTACCGATCTGAAAAAAATTTAAGTTTCTGTATACCTTCGTCGCTCCAGCCATTTTTTCCAAGTTAAACTCCATGGCATAAAAACGAGAATTGGACGCATTCAGCATTCTAAAACGATATTTTCTTGGCTCGACTTCCAGCACAGGCCAGGCTTTGCCATTGACTAAGATAAAATCACCAAAAAACTCGGGCACCACGGATGCGACAGGTTGACCCGTCAATGGATCTAACGACAAGGGTTGACCTGTCACGGGATCCTTGAAAGACTCATTGGGATAATAAAGTGAACCATCTTTGTAAAAAGATCGATCTTGAATCATCAGCGGTATTTCATAGGCGCGCTGAGGTAGATACCCCATATTTAATAAAAAATCTTCATTATCATCACGAATGAAATAAAACCCAGCCAATCCAGCATAAACGTTCAGCCGCGTCGTCCCCATGGTGTGATCATGATACCATAAACCGGCGGCTTCTTGATCGTTTCGATAGTGATAAACGCCGTTCATTGACCGATCAAACTTGGGTCCACCTTGACTAAAACCCGGCGTAAACCAAGCCTCAGGATGACCATCGCTGGCGGCATCCGTATGCCCTCCGTGCAAATGTGGCACCGTGCGTACTTCAGGCCGACACCCAGGGATGACCGTCCCACAACCTAAGGTGGTATCTAAAGGCAATAAGTGTGTCACCGGTAGTTCATTAGTCCAAAGCACCTGAACAGGTAATCCGGGGTTGACTTTATTCTCAAAAGAGGTCGATCTAGTCTCAATGGTAGGAGCAGGATAACTTCCGCCATACCCCCATACAGTTGTGATTAATGCCCGGCCAGTAACAGGGTCGATCAACCCTAAATATTGTTGCATTTGAGTCATTGCCAGTTCGTAATAGTCGACCCCAGGGATTTTCTGTTTATCCGCGGACAACACTTTAGGTATCGTCAGTGGATTAACAAATTTAGGTTGAGTTAATGGATCCAAAAGTGGTGAAATAGTATCTACTGGATTAGTATTCCCCGGCGGCGTGATATTTCCATCTAATGGCTCATCCACGGTGACGGTAAATGATTCAATACAAGCCGTCATCAAAAAGGCAATAAAAATCAAACTCATTTTTGCCATTGTTAAACCCCCCGTATGCCAATTACTATTATTGTTGTTAAATGTATTATTAATTCGCATAGTTTCTCCCATTTATTAAAAAATTCAGCGATAAAACCACTGAAAGCTATATTATATTTTCATCTCTGCTAAACGAGCTAAAAATATACAACAACATAACTCATGTTAATCGTCCTGAAGTATCATGAGAATGATGGAATAAGCACGCAATAAATAGCCTATCCCATCCATGCAGTTAACTAACTGCAAGCGGGGAAAAACTTATATTTCGTATCACGATATACAGTCTGACTTGAGACCTGAATCCTTCACGGATTTTTCTTCGCACACTCATGCCACAAGTATTGCGCTCGTTCAGAAAAACCAATGTGAAGTCAAATCCTTTTGCGATATCCACATGCCATGATGCGAAATGCAAGTTAAAAGGGAGAGAAACATGTTCGATTTAAATATATCACGTGGCTTAATAGCCAGGCAGGATTGATGTAAGGCTGTCAATGTGGGGCATGCAGATACAGCACATGCTCGTAAAACATTTAAGTTATATTTCTATGTCGTTGTAATCACATTTGGTACTACAACAAGTTAGCAGAAACATACACAACGCAAACATCCATACAATTCGCTATTATTATCTATTATTATCTATTATTAATAATACGGCGACGCGATGTAACTAAATACGAATATTGTATTGCAACAATACGATTGACTCTCTGCCCCACTTAAAGTACCACTATTTGAATAAGCCTATCGCTAGTCATTGCGCTTGCAAAACTATGTAACTAGAACAATGACAATAGCCGCTTAAACTTTAGTGCGATATACATCTTATTATTATTTATTGTTTTTATAATGTGATGCTAATCCAGCATCACAATAACCAGCATTTCACCTGTATTCCTGTTAAAATATCCAGATCACAGGTTTAAAATAATTATCCCAAATCTTTAGTTTTATCCATGCAGGATAAATATTAAAAACAAAAAATAATGAAAAAAGCTGCGTTATTGAGCTTTAAATAGTGCATTGCTAAACTGAATTTAAAATGAAAAATTACCATAGAAAATTTCGTGATTTTAACGAACATACCTGCGGTTATTATGCTGTCTGATTAAAAGTAAATCAGCAACGATGCCTGGTAAAAGCAACAACTGGCCACCTAACCATCCATTCACAAAATGACAGCGCTTGTTTCCTGATCCAATACCAAATGAGTCTGAAGCTCCCCTTTATTTCCAATGGGAAATAAGCCTAAAATCTATAAGGGGTGAAATAAACTCAATTCCTGCTCATGATCCACATGATACGCCTTGCAGTCATACCATTAAGAAAATTTCGCTCTCGCTCCCACGCTCCTGTGCGTGGTAACGCCTATCCGTGCCTGAGCTATCACTGAATTTAGCACAAGCCACTATCCAAAAGGAGTATTCATCACTGAAAATTGCCATCCTCAATGCTGGCGTTGGGGGTTTAGGTTTAAGTAGTGCCATTACAGGGCTTTGAGGTGCTATCGAAGCCATATATCTTCATTGATTAAACATCACCACAACCAAACTGAGTATGATCCAAAAAAATTGCCAACGCCGTTTTGCAGGCATTTATTAAAGAGGATTTGGCTGACAAAGATATTGTTATTTCCAGCCAAATCTAATCATAGAAAGGATAACTGCAACATCATGGAAATGTTAATTGGGCGACATTCGGAACAAAAAATACTGGATACGCTGATTCGCTCAACTGAAGCAGAGTTTTTAGCACTCTATGGACGACGTCGAGTTGGCAAAACATTTTTAGTACGTCAGTTTTGTCAAGGTAAAGGTTTATTTTTTCAAGTAACGGGACAAAAAGGAGGTAGGCTATCGGATCAATTGAGTGATTTTTATTCTACGCTATTAAACGTCTTCACACCAGAATTTCCATCCAAAGAATTCGCTAATTGGCGAGAAGCGTTTTCATTATTGACGCTCTTGATAAAAAAAATTAAGCGTCAACAAAAAATCATTCTATTTTTTGACGAATTACCTTGGTTAGCCTCTAAACGTTCCGGGGTACTGCAAGCGCTAGATTATTACTGGAATACCGAATGGAGTACATTACCTAATGTAATGGTTCATTGTGTGCGGATCCGCTGCTTCGTGGATGTTAGATAATGTTGTGCGAGCTAAGGGTGGGCTTTACAATCGTTTAACCTATCAAATTCATTTAACACCTTTATCACTCAGTGAAACACGTAATTATTTATCTGCCCGTGGTGCACATCTCAATAATTTACAGATACTTGACTTGTATTTGGTGCTTGGAGGTATTCCCTATTACCTGCGGCATATTCCCAAAGGCAAGTCACCCGTGCAAATTATTAATCAGCTATGTTTCGCAAAAAATGCACCATTGTTTGCTGAGTTTGATTTGTTGTTTTCATCGTTATTTGAACACGCTGATCAACACATACAATTAATTCGGCAAATTGCTAAACGCCGCTTTGGTATTTCACGCCAACAATTATTAGATGCAACAGACATGCAATCAGGGGGTACCTTTAATAAACGACTGGATGAGTTAAAATCCGCAGATTCTATAGAAACATTCGTGCCCTTTGAACGTGCAAAAAAAGACTATTTTATAAAAGTTATGGATGAGTTTACACTTTTTTATCTTTACTGGATTGATTCGATTCGTCATCATCAGCCGGGTAGTCATCGAAACTATTGGCAAGTCAAATCCAAAGAACAAAAATTTAACATATGGAAGGGGCATGCATTTGAAGCCACTTGTCTCAAGCATATTGATGAAATTATCTATGCATTAGACTTAAGCCATGTAGCAGAAGAAGTGGGTAGTTGGCGCTATCTACCCAGCCAAGGTAACTCAGCCTCAGGCGCACAAGTTGATTTATTGATTGATCGCTCAGACCAATCAATCACATTATGTGAAATTAAATATTGCAACACATTATTTACCTTAGATAAAGTCTATGCGAAGAACTTAATAAACAAAATCAATGTATTTGAAGCATGCACAAAAACAAAGAAACAGGTTTTTCTAAGTATGATTTCAACGCTTGGGATTAAACGCAATGTTTGGGCCGAAGATCTTGTATCGGGAGAGGTCACATTGCAAGATTTGTTGGGAGTGACTAAGGATTAAATGGCATCATCTAATGGATCATTAAGGTATAGACGTGCAAAGAGTAATGCTACATCCTTTCAAATTGGGCATCTAATCTTTTCGGTATAATATCGAATCTAAAACTGAGGAGGGTCGCCCGGATGAAAGGCAATGGAATCCAAGGAATACTCGGATTCTGCTACGCGGCATCCGGGCTACGAACAAGAACAAATAATAGCCTTCCCCATACCTAAACCATATATCCCTACCTCCATTGGCTAATTATTAGGCGCTGCCGCCTAATAATTCAAGTTGAAATACTCCAAATATGGAGTATTATACAAATATACTACATTTATGGAGATACGGCGCATGCCACATCTAGCCCTCAACCAAACACAACATGATCCCAAAAAAATTGCCAACGCCGCTTTGCAGGCCTTCTTTAATTTATCCAACCGCTGGAAGCTATCAGCGGCAGAAGAACGCACACTGCTTGGCTCGCCTCCCGAATCAACATTTTATAAATGGAAGGCAAAAAAAACGGCAAACCGGTTAAGTCGTGACGCCCTAGAGCGCATTAGCTATCTACTCGGTATCTACAAAGACCTAAACATATTGTTAGCCAATCCACGTACGGCAAATGAGTGGATACGTAAACCGAATGCGGCTCCACTTCTCAATGGTCAAAGCGCCTTGGAAAGAATGCTGGCAGGAAGCCTCGTCGATCTGGCTGATGTCCGTCGCTATTTAGAGGCTCAGCGAGGGCTTTAATGAAAGCACCACCCACGACAAAACTTGACTGGGAACATCAATATCGGGTCATTTCGTCTAAATACCCCCCGATCAACTTCTTTGAGAGTCTGGTCGATCCCGAACTCATAGAAGAACTCTATCACATCGAGTCTCTAACTAATGACCGACTAAGAAATGAAGTGGGTAATATTGCACGGGTCCCACCGGAAGACCGCCTCAGCGGTCCTGGATCTTCCCCCGTCATGGCCGCATTCACACACGTTAGCTCAGCTTGCCCAAGCCGATTCAGCCATGGCAGCTATGGTATCTACTATGCGGCCAAAACACTTGAAACCGCCATCGAAGAAACCAAGCACCACCGCGCACAGTTTCTTGCTTACACTCATGAAGAGGTGGGAGAAATTGGCATGCGCGTTTATATCGGAGAAGTCACCAAACCCATGCATGATATACGTGACGATAAATACCAACACCTACATGACCCCAACGATTGGGCCGCTAGCCAAGCTTTCGGCCAAGAAATGAAATCCATCAACTCGTGGGGAATCGTCTATCGCTCAGTTAGAGCGCCAGGAGGTGAATGCATAGCGGCCCTCAGGCCACCCGCCATCAGTCTCCCCCTCCAAGGTCCACATCTATCGTATGTCTGGGATGGTAAAACTATATCTATGGTATATGAAAAAAAGCGACTAGCGTTCTAAGAAAACCTCAGACCGATTATCCGTCGAGCATGGTATTGGTTGTTTTAGTCACGAATGAATTATTAATACGTCTATTTCAAGCCACTTTTTTGATGAAATCAAAAATAAATTCTTCGGGTTTTAAGGAACTCTCTTCCTGATTATTGAACTCTCTGACAATCCTATTAAGAGCCAAGGTATTGATAAAACCTCTATCGCAAAGTTCGTTAAAGTCTTCTTTTGTAATGCCAGTCATTATTTCAAAAAACTCTGGGTCATTTGTTTGAATGACATGCTGAATGCTATATTCCCTCACATAAGTCATGTAGATAAAGTCAGCCATACATATTGCTAGTCTTTTTATTTGGGTTGCATACCATTTTTTCCTTGATTGAACTTCCTTATTTTTTTCTTTATCTACAAAGTCTTTATTGTCCTCTTCGACTTCTTCTATGGATTTGTCTTCCTCTATAGTGGACCCCATAAATCAGACAACCTGCTAAGATACAAAAACTGATTAAA
>CAYUAI010000042.1:26682-34823 GCA_964442745.1 uncultured Chromatiales bacterium | reverse complement strand
CGATAACGATCTAAAATTTTCACATTGTTTTATGTCAACTGCTGAGCAGGACCATCCTGAAGCACAACATGTCTGTGAAGTTTTGGCTACTATCATGGCACATGCCAGTGAAATCGGTCCGTATACGATGTCACAGCTTATCGAAGACATCACATATAACCGCATGAAGCATATTACTGACTGGCATATGCATGAAGAAACCCAACGCAGTGCTTTGGCAAAAGTTGTCAACGCCATCAGCCAGCTAGATATTACAAAAGCCTGGGGAGATGGCACAACATCAAGTAGTGATGGACAGAGATTCACCTTACGTCGCAAGGTACTGCATAAAAGCTATAGTCATGCCTTTAATGACTTCGCCCTGGAGTTTTATAGTTTTGTCGCCGACAATTATGCGCCCTATTTCAGTACCCCTCATGAGTGTGCAGACCGTGATGCTCCATTTGTTCTCGACGGCTTGTTGTACAACGAAAGTGATTTAAATATAGAGGAACACTACACAGATACCCACGGTTTTACCGATACAAATTTTACCGCCTTCGCTATGTTTGGCAAACGCTTCATACCCAGAATAAAAGGCTTGAAAAAGCAGGCTATCTTCCGCATTGACATAGATAAAGATTATGGTCCGCTGAGTGTTTTGCTTGAGAAAAAAGACCGGATCTTACATACACAATGGATTGCTGCTGAGTGGGACCGAATGGGGCATTTTTATGCTTCACTCGAAAGTGGGCATGCGACAGCTTCAACGGCACTCAAGCGATTGAACGGCTTCTCAGGAAAAAACCATTTTTACCGTGCTAATCGTGAGTTTGGTCGCCTCATTCGTACCGAATATACATTGAATTTTATGTCCGATCCAGACATGCGAAAACGCAACCGGCGAGGATTACTCAAAGGCGAGCAGATTCACGCATTGGCGCGTGATATTAAATATGGACACCGAGGAACCTTGAATAATCGAGATTGGTTACAGCAGAAAAATTCTTGTAGTAGTTTAACTCTTGTCATCGCTTGCATTATTTACTGGCAAGCTAAAGAAATCCATCGTGTTCTGCAAACTCATCCCTTACCAGAACATATTGACCTTGCACTCCTGAGTAATATTAGCCCAGTCTCTTGGGAAAATATCATCCTATACGGTGGTTATATCCTCAACAGAAACAGAGTCGTGCGCTAAATCAGAGCACAATATAATCCCTTAGCGCCTATTTACGCACGAATGTGCATACTACCCTTTAATGGAGTCTATAGAGCTTCAGGAATTAAAAGTAAAAAAGCGAACGCCAATTTGAGGAAAACTCCCTGGCGAGGATAATGATTTCTCACTAAAAAAATCGGTGGTGTCCTTTATTCAAGCTCGTCAGGGTCTAAAGGGTGTCACGCCTTCAGGATAATCCATTTTAATCGCTTCCTGATAGGTCAGTTATCGCAGAAATTCGAGGGCATGCGCTTTAACATGTCCTGCGTCAGTCGATCAATTTCAAATTTAATTTTTTCACTTGACAATGTTTGGGCTTCCAAAGTCATTTGGGTATTGGCCTGTTTTACCCATTCAGTGGCCTTCTTTCTGGCTGCCGCTTCATTGACAATATTTCGATACTGGGAGATGACGATCTGTTTAGGGATTTGAATTCCACCCCTCTTGCCTGGGTACATTACTTTGTACTGTGGTATGTACTATGTATTTACATATTAATTGTCTGTTGGCAATGATTAAAATTTATCAATTTAAATCATGCGATAATCGGGGCTTATCAAGTGTGTGGTCGCGATTAGTTGCTTATTATAATACAGCGTTGTAGCCTAAGTACTGACCTTGATACGACTTAATTGAGCCGGTGATGAGCAGTGAACAACACTTTTGTCATGTGATCGCTAAACTTGACAAAACTCGCATATGAGTGGTGATTATTGATACATGAAGATAACGAAACCAGGATTTTTCAAAGCTGAAACCAGTTGGCGTGAAGCCGCACTGATTTATCTTAAACCACGAACCATTGCCATGTTATTTCTTGGTTTTTCGGCGGGCTTACCCTTTTTGCTGGTATTTTCGACATTATCTGTTTGGTTGAAAGAAGCGGAAGTCAGTCGTTCGGTAATCGGTTTTTTTAGTTGGGTTGGCATTACTTATTCCATTAAATTTTTTTGGGCGCCAGTGATTGATCGTTTGTCGATACCGTGGCTAACTCATTGGCTAGGACGGCGTCGAAGTTGGATGTTAATCGCTCAGTTTGGTATTGCGCTTGGTCTCATTGGTATGGCGCTGACCGATCCAAGCACCGACTTATATTGGGTCGCTGTGTTTGCTGTGTTGGTGGCTTTTTCATCGGCGACTCAAGATGTCAGCATTGATGCATATCGCATCGAAGCGGTCGATAGACATTTACAAGGAGCTATGGCGGCCAGTTATATATTAGGTTATCGGCTTGCACTATTAGTGGCCGGTGCGGGGGCGCTGACCCTGGCTGATCAAATGGCTTGGTCGTCGGTTTATTTGTTAATGGCGGGGTTAATGGCGGTAGGTATGGTAACGGTGTTATTTATTGACGAACCAGCGATACCGAAAGCCCAAAATACCCTAGGCCAAGAAGCACGCGTGATAAACTTTTTAGCGAAAGCGAATCATTGGCCACCGCGGTTGCGAAGCATAGTGGCCTGGTTTATTGGGGCGGTAGTATGTCCTTTTGTGGATTTTTTTATACGCAATGGAAAAACTGCATTGCTAATTTTATTGTTTATTAGTGTGTTTCGTATTAGCGACATTACCATGGGAGTCATGGCGAACCCTTTTTATTTAGATCTAGGATTCACTAAAACTGAAATTGGGGTGACCACCAAGTTTTTTGGGTTTTTCATGACAATTCTTGGATCATTGATTGGTGGTTTGTTTGTGGTACGCTATGGCATTATGAGGCCATTATTGTTAGGTGGTATTTTGGTGGCATCAACCAATTTATTGTTTGCTTACATGGCGATGGTAGAACCTAGTACAAGATTATTAGCCGCGGTTATTAGCGCAGATAATTTAAGTGGTGGATTTGCGGTAAGTGCTTTTATTGCCTATTTATCCAGCTTAACCAATACCGCGTATACCGCGACACAATATGCATTGTTTAGCTCTTTGATGACCTTGCCAGCTAAAATGATTGGTGGATTTTCCGGCGTCGTGGTGGATGCGCAAGGCTATCCATTTTTCTTTATTTATGCTTCGATATTGGGAATACCGGCGATTTTATTAGTGCTTTATTTGATGCGAGTAGCTAATGTGGATGTCAATGGTGATCTGCCAGAGAAGATACAACAACGTCCCGTGGATTTATCGAAATAATGGTAGGTCTTGCCTCGCTAACGAGGCAAGCTTAAGACGTTGTCAACAAAAATCATTCTTGACGATAGAGCCAAGCAGGCAATGATTGGGTTGGCATGGCTTGATGCAGATTATAAACACGTAGATCCTTGGCAACGCTGATTGGGCCATAATAATTCCCATGATGGCGAATACTGTGTTTAACGTCGTGCAAGTTGGTCTCGGTCATCGGTGTGATATGCGATAAGACTAAATGGTTGACATTAGCCATGGCTGCCACCTTGCCTATATCGGTGGGGCGGGTATGCAGTGCGATGAAAGGTGCTTCAGTGTTGTCCAGGATTGCAGTATCGTAAATCAGCAAGTCTGCATCCTGTGCCAATTCGACCAAATTACTGTCAATCTCAGATCGATCAGGCGTTAAAGAAGTCGTGTCGCCGGTATACACCAGACTTTTCCCTTGATACTCGATACGATAAGCTACCGAGGGTACCGGACCATGGGTAATGCCAACGGCTTTTATGATGATGCCATTGTTGTCATAAACCGTTTTAACGGGGTGCGCTATGTAGGGAATATCCGTACTTGTAAAGTTAAATTGGCAATTGCATATGACCTTGGAGAAAAAATGTAAATAACGCAACAAACCGGTGTCTTTTGCATATTGTCCAGCAATAAAGTGCGAGGTTGAATCAAAATCAAAGCTGGGGGGTGGCACATTGAGGGTACCGGGTAGCGGCGCATCAGGACCAAAAAAATGAATAGGGGCGGTGCGTGGCGGATTCATGCCACGGTTTTGAAAAAATAGTGTTTTGATAGTGGCATCTAAATCACCGGTGTGGTCGATATGTAAGTGGCTTAAGAGTACCATTTCAAGATCTTTAATGTTGGCGCCAGAGGCACCGAGTCGTGCATGGACGCCGCCACCGGCATCCATCAGAATGCTCGCTTTACCGTCAATCAATATCAGATAGCCCGCGCTGACGCGCCGATCAGTTGCCACCGGCCCACCTGAGCCCAGCACCATGATGGATAAGCCTTGATCGACGCTATGGATCGGTCGCGGTTTTTTATTATGGGAAAATACACTATGACTCAAACTAACGATGAACAATAGTATTATCAGATAAATTGATCTTTTAATCACCATGTGGAGATAGCCCGCTTTGAAAAACGACTTGTTAGATGGAGATACGCTCGGTCATTCATCCAGCGCATCAATCCGCCATATCCGATAATCGTCGTTTTTGCCATCTTGATAATAATAGAATTTGGCTTTTTTACCGGTGATGACGAGTTGTTTAAACTGTTGGTAACAATCTTCAGCTTCTTTTTTAAGAACTTGAAACTCCCAAGGCTCCAAGTTTCCGCGACCTCCCAATTGGGCTTTGGCTAACCATACATTGTCGTCGTCATCAAAAGATAAAATGCGTGCAATCCGAAAACCAACAGAATATCGGTCTTTACCTGCATCATATTGGCAAATGCTGTTCGTTTTGAGTTTAGCACTTTGTTGGGTAACATTGATAGTGAGCAACGAAAAGTCTGCTTCCATATGGCGAATGCCGCCTTCCCGATAGCCAATCATAACTTGTTGGCCAGCCAGTTGACCGAGAGATTCCCAGAAATTTTCGGTGGCAGAAAACTCCCAAAGATTATCCCTTGCGAGGCCTTCTTTTAACTGGCATTCGATGGTTTTGGTTGATTCAAAGCGGCCTTTGTACGAGCATTTGACTAATTCCCCCAAGATATATTTTTTCGGTGTGACTGGGGATTTGTCATCACCGAATGGAGCAGCGTGACTGCTGGTGCTTAATAAAAATACACCAAGGAATAAAATGGTGCGAATGAGTTTCACTAATGGCGATGGCATAAAGAATCCTTGGTGCAATGGTTTTCGAACGGTAAAAAACATTGTCTATTGTACATAAAATATGATTTGTTTGAGAAATTGTATTAAAAATACTTCAGCTGTGTTGTTTGTTTGTGCTGCTATATGTTAATGCCTTTCGTAGCCCGGATACAGTATACACCGTAAAAAAACTTCAAGGTGAGGGATGAAACTCACTCGAGTTTAATTCGTAACTATTTTTTATTGGCAATATATGGATCTAATATTGTCTCATAAAAATAATGAGTCAATAGGCCGCTAGCTTCCCATCAACAGGTTAATTTTTTTGATAAATTCAAGATGGAGGTCCATCGCTCGACAACAACGGTATGATGTCCAATATTGATTTAATTCTATGAAACGATTAATTGATGATGAAAACTTTGTTAACGGGTCAAAATATTGTGCTGCAAGCGCAACAATTATCGCTTGAGGTAAGTATCGATCGAAATGATATTGCGCGCAAAAATCTTGAGTTATTTGCTTTTTTAACGGCAGACTCTCGTCAAATAGCCACCCCGGAGGATATTATTTTTCGTGATCATATAGCTCGCACAGATAACTGTGTGTCATTTGATCGAGATCGCTCGTGTTTTCGCATGGATCTTGATTTGTTACCGGAACATAAAACCTGTCTTTCTTTTGCATTATCCATGGTGTCTGCCTATGGTGAAGGCGTTCGTTTGCGAGACTTGCAAGGTATTGAGATAAAGTTATTGAACTTTTCAGGTTCGGCCATGTGCCGTTACGCTATTGATTGCCAAGACAGGCAAGAACGCGCCTTAAAGTTAGTTGAAATTTATCAATATAAAGGTCAATGGAAAATACGTGCATTAGGAGCGGGTTATGAGATTGGTTTGTCAGCGTTAAGCGGGGCATTCGGGGCGGAAGTATTAAATCGAAACTTTGGTCTAGAATCTGCGATAACGACTGAATCTACACCGCCTGCGGGTACGCGATCGGCGAGTTTTTCCGGGACAGGTTTTTGTGTCAACCGTGATGGTTTTATATTAACGAATCATCATGTGATTGACGGTGCAACCATAATAGAAGGGCGTTCCACACGGCAAAAAATTACGCTTGAGCCCATTTTTTCCGATGTGCGCAATGATATTACGTTGTTACGTAGTCAGCAACCGATTGATCGTGCGGCCAGTTTTTGTGGACGTTATCAAGCCTGCGCGGGCGAACCCATTACTTCAATTGGTTATCCTTTAAGTGGCGTATTAGGGTCGGCCGCCCAAGTGACTACCGGCAATATCAGCTGCTTAGTGGCACCAGGGGATGCAACGCATTTACTGCAATTTACTGCGCCGATTCAGAGCGGTAATAGTGGAGGACCATTGTTTGATGTTTACGGACATATCTCCGGTATGGTGTGTTCGAAGCTGAATGCAGCAACCATCCATGAAATGACCGGTGATGTGCCACAAAACGTCAATTTCGCGATAAAGTCCCACGCAATTATTATGTTTTTGCATGCGTTGGATATTGAGATAAATGAAGCAGAACGGTCTGGACAAAAAACACCAGCGGAAATCAGCCAGGAAGCTTTGCACTATGTTTTTCAAATTTTGTGTCGCTAAACGTAACCGATAGTGGATGGTTCGGTTTCGGTTGATCCTTGGCTCCCTCGCGATATTTCTTTTAGGTTGTCCGTCGATATCACCCTTGCATCGTTGTCCTGGAAAGTCATCACCCTCACATAAAAATTATGGCTGCTATATTGAGAATATAGCGAATGGATTACAAGTGCGACGATGACGATAGGCTCGAGTTTATTTGTGTGAGACGCTGATTGTTTAATGAACTTCAAAATAGTCAGTGAGTCTTAATTTTAGTAAACTGTAAGATAAGTCCTAACTAGTCATTTTGATTTAATAATTATTTCATATTGAGGGTAGACTTAGACTTATCTTTTTTATAATATGGGTGCTGTAGTCATAGAAAAAAGTATTTAAATTCTACATAACAAGACAATTAGCAATTGAGACGGGCTAACAATTGAGCTCAACCACATGAAAATTAATAAACAAACAAACCGATGCGTCATTTTGATGATATGTTTAACATATCTTCTGCAGCCGATATTTGCGCTGGCATCGTCTGTTGAATGTACTTTTCATGAAGATATTATAGGTATTACCTTCGATACTGGCGGCCACCCTGAGCAGCAAATTTTGGTTTTAGCGCTAAGTAGCCACGATAGCGATCATTTTCATCAACACGATATGGACAGTGATAGCTCGATGGAGCACGGCACGGGTCAATCTGATGATGGGTCCACCGTTTTTGCTGCGATCATGTCTTCTCAACAACACACGGATGTAGAACATAGCCATTTATTTCAAAAACCCTATAACAGTGATTCTTTCAGAAGTATTTTCCTAAAGGCCGATACTCGACCTCCTATCTCTGCATAATCTCATATATTGTCGTTTGACAATGCATTTTTAGATAAACTCCTTGTGAGATTTTAATTCTTAATACACTTATTTTTTGAGTTTTACCATTTTTATTTATTGATATTGATTTTAACCTTCCCACAGGTTGCTGGTGAGCAAAATAAAATGCTTGCATTTCTCCCTGCGAAAAAGTGGGCTAGTAAATACACCGATTTTACCTTCCCACGGGTAGCTGGTGAGCAAAGGAATAGGAAGCGCCTTTCTCACTGGCAAATTTAAAAGTGGGCTAGTGAATACACCGATTTTACCTTCCCACGGGTAGCTGGTGAGCAAAGGAATAGGAAGCGCCTTTCTCACTGGCAAATTTAAAAGTGGGCTAGTGAATACACCGATTTTACCTTCCCACGGGTTGTTGGTGAGTAAAGAGATAGGAAACGCTTTTTTACTCACCAACGAATTTTAAAGTGGGCAAAGACGACACCGATTTTACCTTCCCACGGGTTGTTGGTGAGTAAAGAGATAGGAAACGCTT
>CAYUAI010000042.1:0-26582 GCA_964442745.1 uncultured Chromatiales bacterium | reverse complement strand
ACACCGATTTTACCTTCCCACGGGTTGTTGGTGAGTAAAGAGATAGGAAACGCTTTTTTACTCACCGACGAATTTTCAAAGATTTTTCTCTCCGTTTTGATGATAATAAATCACTCAACATGTGGCTAATTTACAGCCAATATAAGCAGACAATGAATTTCTTCATTGATTACTGAATTGAACTCTTTTTAGTCGATACCCATCGCGTGATGGATTTAGGTGTTGATCGTGCGTCAATCTTTATTCTCAGCGAGGCGCGACAACACACCACAGACATCCGATATCAGGCTTCGCTACAAAGCGGAGGACGAGAAAAAGCCTAAATCCATCACGCGATGGGTATATCTCGCCTTGTCTATTTTCTCTCGATATATCTAATTCTCATTTCTTAGCGCCATGATAAAGCCGCGCCTTAGATTTGATCTATCTACGTGAAAGGAATTGTTAGTCCAATTATGCATATTTGAAATTAGCCTTTTGGTCTGCTAGACATATTAGCACTGGTTGCCAAAATAAAGTGACGGAAATATGACGCTAATGGAACATGTTAAAGTGCAACGACGCGACGACAATTTTGCATCAAAAATTTCAACCCGGATATGGAAAGAAATCCCCGACGACAGCAATCCATATATTGCAGCAGCCGTTAAGTGCCACGGATATGATGTCCTTGAAATGATGGGAGCACGTAGTTTTATTGATATATTGTATCTAATGTTTAAAGGGGATTTACCTAATAAAAATGAAGCTGAATTGTTGGAAAAGTTGATGATTGCACTGATTAATCCGGGTCCTCGCCATCCTGCCGTTCGGGCCGCAATGTATTCAGCCGTGAGTAAAACACAGGTTTCGCATATTTTACCCATCGGACTCAATATATTATCAGGATTATATTTAGGGGCAGGCAATATTGATCATTGCATGCGGTTCTTTAGGAAACATATAAAATTAGATCCTCAAATGATTGCTGAAAAATTTTTACTTGAAATCCGCCAAGATGAAACAGAACTTGGACATGTTGCCCCTGGATTTGGCAGCGAATTTGGGGGAATTGATAAGTTTACGATGAAAATTGCTAATCAGCTTTTAGCGACGGAGGCTGCCGGTGAAGCTTTGCATTGGGGACAAGCGTTTTCTAAACAATTAATAACGAATAATGCAGGTTGGTTAAAAACAGGAATTGCGGCGGCAGTTTTTACTGATTTAGGTTTTCAGCCAAGGGCCGGTATTGGATTATTTCAGTTAATAAGTGCCCCAGGTATATTAGCTCACGGTTTGGAAATGGCAAACAAGCCACTGACTTCAATGCCTTTTCCTAATGATGAAAACTATACCATTGAGTAACAATAACATGACAGATTTTTCATATTGGGATCATTTTCGTCATCATATTGCGAGTAAAAAAGGCGGCTGGATTATCGGTAAGGGCGTATTTTGTCACGATTTTGATATGATGAAAGATCTCGTTGGTCAAGTCTCCTATATGCAAGTTGTCATATTGAATGCAACGGGGCGATTACCAGAGAAACGGGTGGCGGATTGGTTTGAAGCACGCCACATTTGTTTAAGCTGGCCCGACCCAAGAATATGGTGTAATCATGTTGCGGCATTAGGCGGCACTGTTCGGACATCTGTTGTTGCAGCAACAGCCGCCGGTGTACTCGCGGCGGATTCACGTACTTATGGCGGCAGTAAAACAGCCGTCGAAGGCATGAGATTTATCAAACAAGCGTTAACTGATTTTCACGATGGGAAAAGTATTGAAAACATCATTGAGAGTGAATGTAAAAAACATCAAGGAAAACCATCAATTATGGGATATGTGCGCCCTCTGGCCAAGGGTGATGAGCGTATTGAAGCCATGGAAAGAGTCACAAGTAAACTTGGTTTTTTAATCGGGGATCATTTATCGCTAGCCTATGAGATTGAAAAAATATTAATTGACCGATTTCAAGAGGGTATGAATATTAATGGTTATGCTTCAGCATTTATGTGTGATCAGGATTTTACCGGAGAAGAGGTTTATCGGATAAGCACGATGATTACCGCCAGTGGTATTACGGCTTGTTATATTGATACAAGAGATAAACCAGCAAATACTTTTTTACCTTTAAGGTGTGAAGACATTGAATATACAGGAAAACCTGATCGGTCGATTCAAGCTTGATGACTCACCATTTCAATAAATATCTGTCCAAAATGACAGGATATTTGTATGATATGCTATTGAAATTTTCTCTGAAAACGCCGTTGATACTCAGCACGACCATAAACGATCAGTTTTCACTTCTATCTCTTTAGGCTGAGTCTATGGGGATGTCAACCTAGCCAATCAACCCTTAGCTTAGCTGGAGTAATGATGAAACATTCCTTACCAAGGTCGACTTGTCATGTCTATACCTACGCTGATTTGATTGTGGATTATCTTGCTCAAATCGGTGTTGAATATGTATTCGGTGTTCCTGGGGGCGCGATTGAAGCATTTTATAATGCGCTAGCTCGTGAGGCGAGACGCTCTTCACCGCACGTGTATCCAGCGTATAAACTCGACAAGCGAATGAATGAACGTATTATCTCTAGTCCGCGTGCAGTTATTGCCCGACATGAGTGCGGGGCGGCATTTATGGCGGATGGTTATGCTCGGGAGACTGGGCGGCTCGGTGTTTGCTGTGCGACAACAGGGCCGGGGGCGACGAATTTAATCACCGGGGTTGCTTCTGCATTTTGTGATCGTATTCCTATGCTGGTTATTACACCGCAGACAGCCTTAGCTAATTTTGGGAAATTAGCGTTACAAGAATCTTCTTCCGATACCACGGATGTGGTTGGTATGTTTGCATATTGCACCCGTTATAATTCATTGGTTTCACATGGGGATCAATTAGAGCAGAAGCTTGTTAAAGCGTTACTAAGTGCATTTCAAAGACCAAGCGGACCTGCACATTTGAGTATCCCAATGGATATTCTTGCGGCATCCCCTCCCTCAAGCTACACATCATTTGTTATCGAATCGCTATTGCATGAGAATGATGTTGTGGATAAAGAAAATTTATTGATTTTATGTCGTATTTTGAAAGAAAAGAGAAATATCGTGTTATTCCTTGGCAATGATTGCCACGGGGGAATTGATAATATTTTACAGTTTGCCGAACGAATGCACGTCCCGATAGTAGCAACGCCAGCAGGAAAACGATGGGTCAGTAGTTATCATCCACTTTTTCGCGGTGTTTTTGGTTTTGCAGGTCATTGCAGTGCGAGAAAGGCGCTGCTTAATGATCATGTTGAGTTAGTATTAGCGATTGGTACCCCTCTGGATGAAATATCAACAGGCAGTTGGGATAAGGCGGCATTACTTAATGACAAACTTGTCCATATTGATGCCACCCTCGAAAATTTTTCAAGGTCGCCGATGGCATGCTTGCATGTATATGGAAAAATAAAGTCAATTTTTGAATTCATTTTTCAACAATTATTTCCCATGGAACCGAATATTCAACAACAATATAATCGCGATAATCGAATCAATGATGGGGTACTAGCCTCCGCAATACAGAACGATGAAACCATGGCTCAGCATTCAATGTTAACAACTGCATTATGGCCGCCTCTTGTATTAAATGATTTTCAGAAATGCCTGTCGGAGGAATCTCCGATAAAACCTCAACGGTTGATGGTTGAGATAGCCAAATGTTTTCCTGAGTCAACTCGGTTTTTTATCGATGCGGGAAATGCATGGGCATGGACAATCCATTATTTAAATCTGAAAACCACCCAGCGACTCAATTATGGATTTGGTTTTGGCGCGATGGGGTGGGCTATCGGGGCTTCGATTGGTAGTGCTTTTGCTAATCCTCATCACCCCACCGTTTGCATCACTGGCGATGGTAGTTATCTCATGAGTGGCCAAGAAATTACCGTCGCAATACAGTATAAATTATCTGTTGTTTTTTTACTGTTGAATGATCACGCGCTTGGCATGGTCAAGTATGGTCAAAAATTAGGCGGAGGAGAGCTTATTGGCTATCAATTGCCGGTCATTAATTATGCTGAAATAGCACGCACGATGGGGGCAAATGCATATTCTATTTATAGTCCAGAAGATTTAAGAAAGCTTGATTTTTCTGCCATATGTCACGCCGCTGGACCGACTTTACTTGACATACATATTGATGTGAATGAAGTTCCTCCCATGGGACTTAGAATGAAAACCTTAAATAGAAATAAAGAGTTTAAGGATAATGCTTTTGTTGAGTAAGACTGAGCTGCCCGTCACTTGACCTCTCTAAATCCCAAAGGGATTTATCTTTGCTTTGCAAAAACAATCGCAATGGGGGTGCTCTATCCGTTAACCGTGTTTAACCCTACCTTTCCCTACCATCTCCCTCCCCTGTCCTGCTACTTGCTCATTGAGGACGTCCCCTAGTATTTAAAAAAGAAAAATCCTGTTTCACTGGAATAATAAGTTATCATCTGATTTTCATTAGATCAAGCTCCGCCGATTTTTTGTAAGACGTGATGTATTTTTGTGTTGTGGGAGCGATGGGCAGAGAGCTAAAAGATGTATCAGATTGATATAAAAAATGAAGTTAGATTACAGCCGTGGAAATATGATCTAAGGAATAAGTTATATATTATTTTTTATTGCGTGTTTTTTACTCAGCTCGTGTTTCCAGATTGTAGCGATGCACACGAAAATGAAGATTTTTTGTTAATGGAGCTTTCTGGTGACGCTGATTTGATCAGTATTGCGACAGGTAGTTTGCAGCCGATTTCTAAAGCACCGGCTGTTGCTTCGGTAATTAGCGCAAAAGAAATCAAAGCCAGCGGTGCAACAACGGTCAACGAAGCGCTAGAACTTATTCCTGGTCTGCATATCGGTGTATCACCAATCAATCGCATGCGACCGGTTTTTTCGTTGCGAGGCAATCATACATCGAATAGCCCGCAAGTACTTATTCTGATGAATGGGATAGCAATACTTGATCTTTTCAATGGCAATATCTCGCCTAATATACACTTGCCTGTTGAAAATATTGCTCGCATTGAAGTGATTCGTGGTCCGGGATCAGCGATTTATGGGGCGGATGCATTAGCGGGTGTTATTAATATCATTACTAAAACTAGTCGCGATATCAATGGTATTAAAGTGGGGGCGCGGGTGGGTTCTTTTAATACCAAAAATATTTGGGCATTGTATGGCAAACAGTTCACTCGTTGGAATATATCGTTAAGCAGTGAATATTCGAAAAGTGATGGTGATCAGGGACGTACGATTGATAGAGATTTACAAACGATACTGGATGCCAAATACGGTACAACAGCAAGTTTAGCACCGGGTTCTTTGGACACGCGTTACCAAAGCCTCGTCAATAGCTTACATATCGCCAATAATCGATGGGCATTTAATATTCAAAGTTGGCATCAACAGGATACCGGCGTAGGAGCGGGCGCCGCTCAAGCATTGGATCATCAAGGAAGGGGGAATATTGAACAGTATTTACTGGTATTAGATTACCAAAGTATGTCATTACCTGTTGGTTGGAAATTCAATACACGATTCAGTTTTTTTTATAATGATTTCAGTGCAAAACTCAATGCTTTTCCGCCGGGTGCTCGACTACCCATCGGTAATGATGGCAATATTGATTTTATGTCACAGCGAATCGTCGATTTTCCAGATGGTTTTACTGGCAAGCCCAGAAGCATAAAAAAAGTGACTTCACTTGAGTTGATTTCCCATTATAGTCATTGGAAAAATCATCATTGGCGTATTGGTGTAGGCACCCAATGGCAGGCGTTGGATAGCGAAGAAACAAAAAATTTTGGTCCAGGCGTGATCAGTCCCAATCAATCCGTGGTGACCGCTGCTTTGACCGATGTGACGGGCACGGATTTTATTTATATTAAAAATACCAAGCGTCATAATCAATTTGTATCAATCCAAGATGAGTGGCATATGGCACGTGATTGGTTGTTGACAGCCGGTGTTCGATACGATCATTATTCTGACTTTGGGAGCACGATTAACCCTCGCTTGTCGCTGGTTTGGGAAGCGCGGCATAACTTAACTAGCAAATTGCTTTATGGTCATGGGTTTCGTGCACCAACATTTGCTGAACTTAGGGCAATTAATAATCCAATTTTACTAGGTAATCCCGATCTTAAGCCAGAAACGACACGAACATTAGAGTTAGTATTTGACTATCGGCCCATTAGCGATTTTAAGTTTATTTTTAACCTCTTTAGTTATGAAATAAAAGATTTAATTGAATATGTTGACGATGATGGTGAGCCAGGAGGTAGTTCAACAGCGAAAAATAATAAAAATCAGCAGGCGTTTGGTTTTGAGCTCGAAGCCGATTGGCAGTTAACTCGGCAGTTTCGAGTAATGGGTAATTTTTCTCTGCAAAATTCCAAAGATGGCAACAGTAAAAAAAGTGTGCCAGATGCACCGAATAAACAACTATATATTGCGGCTAATTGGCAATTTATTAACAAGTGGTTTGTGCGTTTGGATGGTTTTCGGATAATGGACCGAAAGCGATTACCCGATGATACACGTAATGCAGTCAAAGATTATAACTTGATAAATTTAACAATTCGCCGGGAGAAAATATTTGAGCATGGATCGCTAACATTAGGAATTCGCAATATGATGGATAGTGATGCGTATGAGCCTGCACCCCAGTCCATATATAATGATTACCCTTTACCATCACGTAGTCTATATCTTGGTGTTTCTCTTGAGTATTAGCTAATGCAAAGAGGAATTGCTATGCTGTATATCAAATAAAATAAAGAGTAACCTGGATAAGGAATGATACATTCGCGTTAGCGATGATTTTTTTGCTGATATTAATAGGCAGTGATTCCCATTTCTAAGGATTTATGTACTTTGGGTGAATTTTTTTGTATTCGTAAAATACTGCTTTTAAAAATAGTATTATTGGTATTTAATTTATTAACTCCATCTTTTGGAATGGCGGCCAATGAATTACATATCGCGGTTATTTACCCTAAGTCTGAGCGGGTTAATAAACTTTTTAAGAGTATCATTGACGGTATGAAAAAGCATCATGATATCAGCCTTCATAGTATGGAAATCAATGAAGAAACCAGCCTATCGGATGTTAAAAAATGGATTGATCAGTATGCTTGCAATGCGATTGTGGCACTCGGTAAGCAAGCTAGTAAATTTAGTCGCTATTTAAATTTTGGTGTACCACTCATTACCGGAGCGCACATTATCGCGCAGCCAAACCAAGCAACCGTCAGTTTAGCCGCCGATCCCCTGCAACTGTTTAATAAACTTAAAGAGCTCAAACAAAATGTTAAACGCATATTTGTCGTATATAGTCAAACCAATACAGGTTGGTTAATGCAGCAAGCAACGCAGGCAGCAGATGAGCTACAGTTAGATTTAATGAAATTATCTGTGAATAATACGCGCCAAGTCACTGCCGCCTTCGACAATATCTTACAAAAAATTAATCCGCAGGAAGATGCCGTCTGGTTACCGTTGGATCCGGTCATTCCAACCAAAGTGATATTGCCCATCCTTTTAAAATTTTCCTGGAATAATAATTTAATCATTTTTAGTAATAATCCAGTCGATGTTAAAAAAGGTGTTCTATTTGCCATGTATCCTGATTATTTTTCAATGGGTAGCCAGTTAATCGAATTAACGTTATCACGTATTAAAAAAAATGGCTTAGCAAAGCCAGAAACAAGCAAGTTCCTAAAGATTGCGATCAATCGCCGTACGGCACTCCACCTGGGTATCAAGTTATCTAAAATTAATTCACTAAATTATAATTTATTATATCCATGACAATGAAATTGTTTTGGGCACGGTTTAAATTTTTTTTAGTTCGCCTTAGTTTAAGGAAGCAACTGGTCGTTATATTTTCGATTATTTTAATCATATTATCGCTGACTGTTGCAATCGTCACATCAATTATCGCAACGACCCAAATAAAAGATTTTTTATATTTACAAGGTATGCAATGGAGTATGTCGATGGCCGAGAATAGTGTTGTTGCTTTCTTGTATAATAATGGCGAAATTGTCAAGGATAAAATTCATACCATTTTAGAAACGCCACAAGTATTACACATTGAGTTAGTGGATAATAATGGTAATAAAATAATACAACAAGGGGTCTCACCGGTAGGTGAGTTGTTATATCCAGATAATTTTTCACATGATATGCACGTGATCGAAACAAGCAAAGCCTGGTTATATAGTATCAAAGTTTTTTCATCCCCTAAGACAAATAACGTGATTGAAGGAGATGACAATCATAATTTAATTAATTCAATGTTGTTGGAAGAACAAGACAATGAGTTGCTTGGTTATGTTCATTTGAGTCTTGGAAAAAAATCGTTAATTGATATTCGTCACCGAATTTTTTTTAATAATTTAATTATTGCATTGTTTGCTTCATCTGTTTTTATTTGTCTATTATTGTTATTAACTCGTAAAGTATTTCGTCCATTAGAAAAACTGTCATACCTTATGCAAAGCACAAAGCAAGGTGTTTGGCAATCCGCTATTGATATCAATGGCCCTTCAGAAATTGCATTGATATCTAATGCTTATAACAAAATGATTCATACTTTGGAATTACGTGATAAAGAGCTAATTAATATTAATCGAAATTTGGAAAAAATGGTTGTTCTTCGTACTCAGGAATTGAGGGAAATTAATCACGAATTAGAAACGTTTAACTATTCGGTCTCTCATGATTTAAGGGCACCACTGAGGCATATCAAAGGTTATTGTATTGCATTAGTGGAAGACTATCCAGATAAACTCGATAAAACTGGAAAAAATTATTTATATCGTATAAATGTTGCTGCCCAGCGTATGGATCAATTAATTGATGATCTATTAATGTTGTCCGGAATTAATCGGAAAGATCTGCAATTAGAATGGGTTAAAGTAAACCCTATCGTTGAACAAATCATTGAATTTGTTTCCAATACAGATAAAGAGCGTAAATTAGAGATGAGCATTGAATCCAATTTATATTTGTTTGGTGACCCTAAATTAATACGTATTATCTTTGAAAATTTGCTAGGCAATGCGTGGAAATATTGCAATAAAGAAAAAGTGACAAAAATTAGCATCGGATCAATTGATAAAAAACCGCAATCTATTTATATCAAAGATAACGGTGTTGGCTTTGATATGGCGTATTCAAATAAGCTATTTATTGCATTTCATCGATTGCATAACCCGAGTGAATTTGAAGGGATGGGAATTGGATTAGCCACCGTTGACCGTATTGTTAAACGCCATACAGGAAAAATATGGGCAAGCTCTGAGGTGGGTCAAGGTGCCACTTTTTATTTTGAGTTTGCCAATGACAATCAAGGACTAGGAATGAAAACAGCGGCAGCCGTTAATCATGAGCGGCGTTAAGGCTAACCATCAATTCGTTCATCTATTTGTTGCAACATGGCGTGAGCCACTTGTTCCTGCGCTGTTTTAAGCTCGGCTAATAGTATCGAAGCTTTATCCAGTTCTTCACTTTTTGCCAATGTCTCCATATTAACGGCAACGGCACTTAAATATATTGCACCGAATTGTGCACTGGACCCTTTTAAGGAATGTGCAGCTCTTTCGAGTGTTTTAAAATCGCCTTGTTGAATCGCGGTTTCCACGCACTTAACATTTTTATGGGAATTTTGAGTGTGTTGTTCTATCGCCGAGGAAAATTTTTCACCAAATATTTTCTTGAGTTTATAAAAGACCTCTAGATCCAAGGCCTCGGAATATTCAGCGAAGATTTTAATGCTCTGCCCTTGTTCCTCTTCCTGATGATTCATTACCTTCTGTAATTTATGAGGCAACCATTTAGCCAACACATTTTCTAGCGATTCTTGGTTCACCGGCTTGGATATGTAATCATCCATGCCGGCATTTAAACATTTTTCCTGGTCCGATTTCATAGCGTTTGCAGTAAATGCAATAATCGGGGTTTGTTCAGCCACATTGTTAGTCTGGTGTTTTCGAATTGCTGCAGTTGCTTCAAAACCATCCATCTCAGGCATTTGGCAATCCATAAATATTAAATCAAAACGGCGTTCTTTTATCATCATTAATGCTTCTCGCCCGTTGCCGGCGGGGGTTACCGTGCAACCATAACCCTCAAGCAATTCAGTAGCCACCATCACATTGATGGGGTTATCTTCGGTTAACAATATTTGAGTATCGGTGAAAAGCGATTTTTTACGTCCACCGGTTTTAGCTTCCCTGATCGTGTGGCGGGTGATTAATGGAATATCTTGACCTTGTTGTTTGGTGTCCCAGACCAGTGATAGAATTTGTGATACTTCAGAGGGATAAACTGGTTTGGTCAGATAGCCATCAACCCCCATGCTTTTTAGGCGCGAACTTTCATCTTTGCGTGGGGATGATGTAATAAATAGCATCGCACCATTAACGAGTAGATCAAGCTGTGAAATTTGTTTTACCAAAGTCTCGCCATTTATTTCCGGCATGTGATAATCGGTGATGACGATGTCAAACGGATCATTTTCTGCGATGGCTTGCCTCAGTGTTTCAATAGCCAATTTTCCGGAATCAACGCTGGATAGTCGCATTTGCAATACCGATAGTTGCTCGATGAGAATTGTGCGAGCGATTTCGGTATCGTCCACAACCAGCGTTTTAAGTCCCTTGAGTTGATCATAGTTTCCGAGATTAGCATAGGACGCTGGTTGCTCCTCGCTTACGTTAAGCTTCATCGTTAATCTGAAGGTTGAACCCTCACCTTTCTGACTATCGACCTGTATATCACCATGCATCATATTACAGAGTTGTTGGCATATGCTGAGCCCTAATCCAGTGCCGCCATATTTACGCGTGGTGGAGCTATCTTCCTGATCAAATTTATTAAATATATGCTCTAATTTGTCTTCGGCGATACCAATGCCAGTATCCTGTACGGCAATGTTAAAGAATACTTTTTCATCCATTGTTTCAATCGATTCTACGGTGAGCAGGATATATCCTTGCTCGGTAAATTTGATGGCATTGCTGAGTAAATTCAGCAGAATTTGGCGAACTCGGCCAGGATCACCAATCACTAAGCGTTGAGTACCTGGTTTGTAACGCAACAACATTTCCAAATTTTTTTCCCGACATTTTAGTGCCATAAGTTCTGCGACATCTTCGCTGAGAGATTGCAAATCAAAGGGGACGGATTCCAGTTCCATTTTTCCCGCTTCAATTTTGGAATAATCCAGGATGTCGTTGATGATGGTTAACAAAGCATTGGCGGAGCTTATCGTTGCATCGGCATAACTGCGCTGTTTGACATTTAGCCGAGTATCGAGTAGCAACCCTGTCATACCGATGATGCCATTCATCGGTGTTCTAATTTCGTGGCTCATATTCGCTAGGAAATCAGATTTTTGCCGCGTCGCCGCTTCGGCCGCCTCTTTTGCCTGAAGCAAATCCAGTCCAGCTTGTTTGCGTTCGGTGATATCAGTACGGATAGCAATATAACTTTCGGGGTTTTCATGGTCATTTGTAAATGGCACAATGGTGGTTTCCACCCAATAATATTGACCGTTTTTATTTTTATTACAGATCTCACCATGCCAAACCTTTCCGGAGGAAATGATGCGATACATGTCTCGGAAAAATATCGCATCGTGATAACCTGAGTTAAGCATTCGATGGTTTTTCCCCAGCAATTCATCACGACGGTAACCACTGATTTCAGAAAATTTGTCATTAACGAAAGTGATGAAACCTTGCGCATCAGTGATAGCGACGATGGCATGCTGATCCAGGGCGAACTTTTGTTCATCAAGCTCTATCAGTGCTTTTTTCGTTTCTCGACTACTTTGTTCAAGGGCGAGTTCATGCTTTCGGCGTACCGCCAGCATGTGATTAAATGCACCGGCTAAAATACCAATTTCATTGCTACTTTTAATCGTTACCTGATGATCAACTTCTCCTGCAGCCACTGCCAGACTGGCATTAGCCAGCTGGATAATCGGCCGAGTAATGCGTCGCGCCTGATAAATTGCCAGTACCGCAACGACTGCTCCAGTTATCAAAAATATAACCAGTATTATTTTTCCCAGTTTATGCGCCGACGCTAGTGCTTCATCTTGATCGATTTCACTAATCATCCCCCAGTTTGTCCCTGGTAATTTTACGGTTTGGTGTATACCGATGACCTGCTTGCCAGCGGGGCCACGATAATCGAAGGCAACATTAATAGGATGGTCTTGCTCGTTATATTTATAATTTTTCCCATGTTTTTTTTTCCAGAGCTTAAATTGATCTGTGTCAATACGCTGAATCAAAACATCGGTTACTTCCGTCTGATTAGTCGGGGTACGCAGCAACCCATCTTCCCCTACTAGGTAGTGAGTTAAGGTGTTCTCATTGTGTTGTTTTGGCATCAGTTCACTTATTCGCTCAAATCGCAACTGAATGGCAAATACACCGATTTTATCGCCCCATTCATTCAGCATCGGGGCCGCAAGAAAGCCTGTCAGTAGATTGTTGGAGGGGGCATAGCGTTCCAAGTCAGAAAAGAGTGATTGTCCCGAATCTAAACTGCTTTTTGCAATATGGGCGAAGCGAGTATCGGCATAAGGTCCTTTAAATAGGTTACTACCTAAATCAGATTCCCGAGCGACTGTAAATAGAATATTGCCGTCGCTGTCGAGCATAAAGAGATTATAGATATAATCATAATGACGAGTGAAGGTAATAAGATCGTGTTGTCGTTCATCGACTAATGAGGCCCAGGTATAGCTTTTAACAAATTCGGCCAAGCTTTTGCCACTGGCCTGAAAACTTTCTTGCAAAACCGACAGCAACTCGGCATTACGCTGATTTTGTGCTTGGCTATTGAGATCGATAAGGCGGTAGTCGAACCAGTTTTGGACAAATCGCGTATTATCCCGTGCGCCTCGCTCAAGTTCCTGCGTCACCATTGTATATAGGCCATCAACCGCTTGGCGATAACCAAGCCAGGCGGTCAGACTTAACGGCAATAAGGCCAGCAGCAGAAACCACAGCAACAGGTTGTGTCCAAGGGAGTAGCGGGCCTTGCGATTGGCTAGGGATTGTTCACTCATCGTTGATGGGTTCCCCTAGGTCGGTATTCAGTGTTTGCGTTGAAATATCACTCATTGTCGTACCAAACCGCAGATCAGCAAAAGCGTCAATATTGACACCTTGTTTGAGTATGCCACCTTCCACGGCTAAGTCCATAATCTGTTTCAAACCTGCTTTATCCACATTTAAGTGCTGATAGTTGATGACTCGTAGTTCAGAGTCAAGGCTGGCGATAATCGCTTTGCGGGTATGGGCTGGAATATGCTTACGGACAATGCGAACAATTTTCTCGAGTATTTCTCCCCCCGCCTGTCTTGCTTGTTCAATATCCTGCCCAGCTTGGTGAATGTAGTGCATGACTTCTTTGACAGCGTCGAATTTATTGGCGATGGCTCCATCAGTGGCGAGGGCAATGCACTCCACATGACCGTGAGGCCAGGGCATAACATCCTTAGAGTACCAGGCGACACGACCAAAACCACCGGTTTCCACCACGTCGGCCCAGGGCAGCGATTGTTCAAAGGCCGCCGCTCGCGCCCGGTTACTATTGCTTTTGATAAAGGCCGGAGATTTGGGGGGGGGCACGGCGATGGCTAGCACTTCTGCTGGAGTATTAGGGCTTAGACTGAGACGGACACCATGTTCTTTGAGGTAACGATATAACACGACGCTATGGGTGGCTAACAGATGAGGCATGCCAATTTCTGTCGGATGGCCTGTTTCTTGATAGACCTGTTTCAGGGCCGTGGCCACTTTAGCATTCGGTTTACGGTCCCTGCGCTGAAGCGGCAGCTGCACTTTTTGATTAATTAGATCATTAATGGCCAGTGCGTTACCATCGCGATGCATCAGACCTACCCAGCGAAAATGGTTTTTTTCCTGATACATATCCATCGCTAACGGGCTCATCACATAGGCCATATCGACTTCGCCAGATTGAAAATAAGCCCGCAACAGATCCCAGCTTTTCATCTGCTCGATCCGAAAATCGGCGTGTTTCATCTGGCCTCGATAACGTTCATAAGCCACCAAGGCGGCATAGTGATCTGCCAAGGGAATATAGAGCGCTTTGATCGTTTGTTTTGAATTTTGGGGAAAAACGAAACTATTGTAGCTAATCATGGATGCCAGTAACAACAAGGCAGCCCAATGTCTGAGTAGCCAACGACCTCTCGTTCCGAATTTCATGGTCAATTCCCCTTGTTATCATGATATTAATAACGTTCACTATTTGCAGAGCATTATCCTCAAGCTTGCCATTGGATCGTCTGCAGTGTGCGTTATATCAGTATAGCTAGATGACACAAGAAAGCATGAAATATAAGAGTAGCAAGTCACCTCTATTCGGTGAAACGCAATGGATATACGATATTGAATTCAAATGATTCGGTTAATTGAGAAATCGAGGATGATCATGATCAAAGAACTCCGTTCATTTAGATTAGTAGCGACGATCATTTTATTTTCTTGAGACACCCCTTGCGTAAAAAAAGATGAATGGCAGAGAAAACGAAAGCGGTGTTTTTGAGCAGTTATCGTATTGAGAGAAACCTGTATGACTCGTCATTGTTGGAGAATAAAGCAGAGCGATCCGATTAAATTCGTTAAATAACGACGCCTGGTCATTTCATCTCATCGGTAAATCGACACGAACAGGAGGGACTATCAATAATCGATATTATCGAACAATCTCCTTGTTAAATACAAGCTTAAACACAACGTTGACTTCAGCATGTAACTATATGAAAAATAAATAGGCTCGCTGATATTTTAGCGTAATGTGGATAGCTTTCTTTAACAATCACACAGCAAAGGTACGGTACATCAATGTCTAACGATTGATTATGTGGCTAGCCTAAGGACTAAAATGGAGGGAGCTTGTCGCAATATTTCCATGAAATGGATTATTTTTACAACAACACAAACTCACATTGTATACAGTTTATTCTTAGGGGTGATGATTAATGAGGTTTTGTTAAGTACTGAAAATTTGAAAAATATAATTAAATCAATACAGAATATTTTTTTAAACAGAAAAATAAATTTGGTATTGAGTTTGCTTTTATCCATGCGACATATTGTCAACATCGTGGAACACACAAGGAGAGCAGGGATGAAACAACTACATGCAGGAGACCGGTCTGTCAGGGTGATCATTGGAGTTAGTTTGTTGGTGATAGCATTCTCTAGCCCGATAACACCATTAACGTTAGCCGCATATTGCTTAAGTGCGATGTACCCATTATTGACGGCGCTTGTTGCATGGGATCCATTTTATTCAATGATGTTGAGCATAATAGAAAAAATAGAAAGTATTCAACTCATGCGGCATAAAAACCACATTTAATTATATTGATGTAACACGATACCCTATTAAGAGCTTGATACTGAATTTAAGGATCAGCTATCAAGCTTTTTTTATGCGTGTCAGGCAAGGAAAAATTTTGGATAATTTCAGCCTAGGGTGATTCATCAGCCGATGGTCAGGATTTCGCATTAAGCAATACGCGTAAACAAAGGCATCGGAGGCGAAACCGGAAAGGAATTGCGCCGCCCATTCCTAAGCATCAGCGTTGAATTAAACGCTTCTATTCCTTAAATTTACCTCCTTCATGCGTTAGTAACCAAGCCTTACGGTCTAGTCCGCCAGCATAGCCAGTCAGGTTTCCATTACTACCAATAACGCGATGACAAGGGACAATGATTCCAATCGGGTTTTTACCATTGGCCGCGCCCACAGCACGAACAGCCTTAGGATTATTCACCGCATCAGCAATATCGCGATAACAAACAACCCGACCAAAAGGTATTGCTACCAGCTTAGCCCAGATCATTTTTTGGAAATGGGTTCCCTGCTGATCCAGAGGTATATTAAACGCCCTACGCTTCCCACCAAAATATTCGTTGAGTTGCCCTTTACAACGATTGATCATTTCACAGCGATTAACGGTGGTGTCTGTTGATTCAGTAAAAACAAGTTGAGTGATGCCGTGTTCAGAGGCTTGAATCTCTATCACGCCGATGGGTGTGCTCATATAATCAATATACATCAAAGTTAACTTCATAATTGTAGTGTTCAATAACTACGCCATGGCGAAGCCCGATCGAAATTAAAATTGTCAGCCATTTTTTTCGTCACTTCTTTTAACGTGCTTCCATCACCATGCATTGACATAGCAAAACTCGAAAAAATCAGAAACAAACCCTACATACCCGATGATTTACTGCCTAAATAAATACCGTGCCCTGATAATAATTGTTGCAATGAAGTTTGGCGATGGCGATTATCCACACTATTGACAGCCATCGCCAGTGCTTTTCGCTGACCGACAAACGCGGCCATGCGCTTAGCGCGAGTGAGTCCTGTATATATCAAGTTACGATATAACATTTTAAAATGTTGCGTTGCCACGGGAATAATCACCGCTTCGAATTCACTGCCTTGTGATTTATGAATGGTAATTGCATACGCTAAACTCAGTTCACTAAGATCTTCTTTTTTATAAACGACCTGTCGAACCGGTTCTCCAAAATCGACCAAGCAACTATAATCGCTAGGATCAATCGCACGGATACGGCCAATATCCCCATTGAAGACTTTAAGATCATAATTATTACGAGTTTGGATCACTCGATCAGCGGGGCGAAAAAATCGCTCTCCCATTTGGATCTGTAATTTCCCCTCTTGTTCTGGATTGACTAACGATTGCAAGGTTTTATTAAGATTCATGGTCCCTAAGGTTCCTCGGACTTGCGGAGTTAATACTTGTATTTCACAATCCTTACCGAGTTTTTCTGGCAACGTTTTAGTATAAAGCCGACACAGCGTCTCTAATGCGGTTAATCCATAATGTAACGAAGACCAAGGATGAACCTTATCTAATATGCTTTTGAATGCTTGCCAATCGGTTGATGTTTTCGACAATGAGGCTAAATCAACATGCTGAAATTTTTCAGGAATAATAAATAACGGTGTATTTAACGGCGTATCCTCCGTCGGTGGCGCATAAAGTTGTTCAACGACGACACTCTCTTCAACTTTATGCATTTGACCCACGATGGTATTGCTGGTTTTCAGGTAATAACGCCCATCTTCATCCAGAGTGGTGGCAATGGCACGCTTCGCCCGTTCAAGAAACTTGAGTTGGGCTTGCGAAGCTTCATCAGCATCAACAAACACACAGTCCACTGATTGTTTCCATAGATTGGGTTCAGCAATGGGTGATGCAATTTTTGGAATCTGGCCTTGATTGATACTATGTGCATATTTGATAATCAAGGATTGGGCTGCCTGGCGAAATATTTGGGTGAGTTTAAAATGCGGTACCCTCTGGCTTGACAATAAATCTTGCAATACTGCGCCAGCGCCAACGGACGGTAATTGATCGGGGTCACCAATCAACAAGACTTGAGTATTTGTCGAAACGGCTCGCAATAACGAGGCAGCTAAATTGATATCCAGCATGGAACATTCATCAACAATTAAAAAATCCGTATTCAACGGCTCCTCTTCGCCTTTCTTGAAATCGTTATTTTGCGGATCCCACGCTAATAAACGATGAATGGTTTTCGCCTCTTGACCGATCACCTCGCTCATGCGCTGCGCTGCACGACCGGTAGGTGCCGCCAGTAATACCCGTTTCCCCATGGCTAAAAGTAATTTGACTAATGCGCGAGTGGTTGTGGTTTTACCGCAACCTGGTCCCCCTGTCAGAATTGAAAACGGGGCCGCCACGATGTTAACCACACTCGCGTGCTGCTCTTGACTTAAGGTCATTTCCTGCTTGGTGCAATACCGTGTGATCCAAGTACTCATCCGTTCATGATCGAGCGATTGTCGTATGACCATGAGTTGTTGGATTTTGTCAGCGACATAGGTTTCATCGCGATAAATCGACTTAGCGTAATAACAATCAATCACTATATTATCAATGAGTAAACAACGCTGTTTGATTTCATTGAGCGCTAACAGATCATTCAATAGCTCAATGGTGAGTTCGGGCTGATCAAGATTCAATAAAGTTTGGATGTTGCTAACAATTTGCGCTTGCGTCAGATAGCAATGTCCCTCATCACGGCTATTCGCCAAGACATGTTTAATCCCTGCCTGAATACGCGGTACCCCGTCCGTGGCAAACCCCATCGATAAGGCAATACGATCTGCCGAAAAAAAACCAATCCCATAAATATCACGGGCTAAACGATAAGGGTTATCTGATACCTTGGCAATCGAATCTTGACCATATTGTTTAAAAATTTTCACCGCAAACAAGGTGCTAATCCCATGGGATTGTAAAAAAATCATCACATCACGAATCGCCCGATGTTCTTCCCATGACGTCCGAATTTTCGTCAGTTTTTTTTCCGCAATATTCGGTACATTTAACAACTCATCCAGGTTGTCTTCGAAGACTTCCAGGGTACGCTCCGAAAAATGTTTAACAATCGCCCGCGCCGTTTTTGGCCCAACCCCTTTGATCAGTCCAGAGCCTAAATATTTCTCCAAGGCCGCCGCCGTTGCCGGTTTTTTCTCCATAGCCCTGTCGGCACGGAATTGCTCGCCAAATTTAGGGTGCTGAGTCCAACTTCCATAAAACGCCATACTTGCCCCAGCAAACACCTTCGCTTGATGAATCAGCACAGTCACACGCGACTGGGGTTGTGAGAAAGGTGCAACTTTCAACACTGACCACCCTGTTTCCAGACTATGAAATGTAATCCGTTCGACAATCCCCGTCACACATTCTTGTTGAACAATCGTCGGCACGAGCGCCCCTTTAGTACTTGTAGCGTTAATTATTTTATCGTTCAACCATAACCCAAAGCCGTATTTACTATCAATTAAAAATCAATAATAAAGGAATAAATAGGATATATGGGTAAGCGACTGTTGGTTTTATTGCACTTGAAAAATATTCTTTAAACATCTCGAATAATCCGCTTCGACGATTATACCATTGAGAATAAAGTTGGAATGCGACACCATCGTCGTCAGCACTGAGTTGCATTTTTTGTTCAATGAGTTTTATTCTATCTTCCAAACGTTTCTGAAATGTTTTCCATATACTATCCTGTAACCATAAAATACTGACCAGAACAACGGCAAACCATGTATTAATATCATACGCTATCAAAAACACGCTAAGGAATACACAAAAAAGTTTAATGATGAGGGAAAATTTTTCATAGCTTTCAATGTTGCCGTGAAGAATTGCCCATTCATGTTGATAACTATTCATAGTTTAGTAGCACTCTGCTTTAATGGCTTGTCTTGGTATTTTTACGACATCGTTACATTGACTAGAAGGTCTCAGACATTTCGATCTGCCGATACCGCCACCAAGCGCTTACGATGGGCACGAAAATCCCACTTGATAACCGACTGAATATATCCAAAGCCTTTGAGATTTAGGCATGAATTGATTGCTCTCGCGTTAAACTCTCTGATTACAATCTTAACGGAGAAGCATATATCCGACATTCAACAATCTAGCGTTTGAAAATTTCAAAGAAAATTGATTTTACAGGATTTTTTCTGAAAAAGGTAATACTTATTGTATCGCCGACTGAAGAAAAATTCCGGTGGAATTAAGAATCAAACAAGATCAAATGATAAGCTGCCCAATGTCCGATATATTATTAGGGAGTAATGAGTTTTAAGAGGAAGCACTCTGATTCATCAATCTTGGGGAGTTTAGGCGCCTTATCACTCATGCCGTTTTACCACCAATCATTGCAAAATAGAAATCTATCAAATTGATTCAAAATAAATTATCAGACTCCGATAGGCGGTCGCTCATATTGACAAATTTATTGATATCAAAATTTATGTTACTGGTTGTACGCTTTTGTGATTGCTCCATTTCCTGAATGATGTCTATGGATCGTGCGTTACTCTCAATAACGGCTTGCTCAACAATTCTTGGCGTAATTAATACAATCGTCTCAGTCGTTACATTACCCATTTCTCGATTTGAAAACAGCTATCTCAATTGAACATTTTATTTTTGCATATTTCATTAAAATCCAACGAAGAGATCAGCGACTTCATTGTTGCCATTCTTTAATTCATTTCGCATTAAAGCAGATAAAAATATATCAACATGGTGAATTTTTACCCGCAAACTGTTATAAAACGATCAATTTTTATACCTGTTTGCTATTCACCCTGACAATGCTAAAATTAATACAGCACCAACACCTCAATAAAAAAAACGTATAACAGCACGATAGAAATCAAGAACCAATACTTGAATCTTATCTCTTATCCAATCGAGCCTACATTTCGGACCCCTAGCGTGTGAAAATCACCAAGGGCTTTGGTTTTACCGAGATTTTTCTGAACCAGTGTGATACTTGTCGTATCTCGAGTGAAGAAAAATCAGGGCGCGATCAAAAATCAACCTGAAGCACATCACTGGGTGCGAAACATAGAATCTCATACCTAAATACCTAAAAAAACAAAATACAATTTCAACCGTGGGGAACACTTGATGATACATGTACGTTTTTGTTCGACGATATTTGTACCATTGTTATTGGCAATTGTTATTTATGTGCCTCAATCTGCCTTTAGCCAAACATTTACCATACCAATTAGTGATCTCAGAGAGGATTTATCAACACTTCCTCAAGACCCAGCGACTACATTACAACAACGACTCGCCCAACAACTGCAAAAGGAATTAAATCAACTGGGTCTGCAAACTGGCACGAATTTTTTATTTGGGAAATTTCCTATCGAAGCATTCACTGAACAAATTAATCGCCTCTGTCTCGTGCCATTACCTAAAGAAGCACATATCGATGCGACTAATGCGATCGTATTTATTCATGATACCTCTCGCTTTGATTTCCAACTAAACAATCTTCAAGACATGACTATCGTCGCTAGTTTAAACGGTCATATTGAGACCCAGGCCGATGCCTGGGTACGCTGGGGGCAAGCGGTACCCTTTGTCAGTGATTGCAAAGGTTTTGCTAAAGATAATGGAAAAATTAGTGCTTCCATGCCATTTGACATCAATGTCACATTAACGATTAATTTAAACCCGAGTTACGATTCTCAATTAATGGCGATTGTTATTGATAAAAGCGCCGAAGTCTCGGGCAACCTGACATTACATGGCGGTAATATAAAACCAGATTTTGGCGATGTATCACTGATAAATGTTATTTTAAATGCCTATGAGCGTTATTTATTGAATAAATTACGCAGTAAGGGACGTAACCGGTTTGATCAAAAAGTTCAGGAGCTTAATTATCGATTGAACGGCCTAGATAGCGATGGGAATATTGACAGTTCCATCACCGCATTTAACGGTCGAAGTCTCTTTACCTTTGGTCAAAACCCAGAGGATCAGGCTGTCATTCAAGACATTTTAACACAACTCGGCATTCCTGACATGCTGGTACAAATGCTCAATGAACGCGGCATTGAAATTCTTTTACAGCTAATCGTCATGACAGAGACAGAACGAAAAAATTTTATTGCTGAACTGGGTGCGAATATCGGTTGTCACGCATTGCGCCAAAGGTATGAGCTTAATCTGCCTCAAGCGCCACTTTATGTTCAAGAAGGATCGGCCTGCATGATAGCTGATCTTTATGGGATAGATCGGGGTAATTATTACAATGATTCCCAATGCCTGCAAGCCGTTGCCTTTCGACCCATTATTCCTGAGCAGTTCTGTGATCGTTGGGTCAGTAAACAAAAGAAAAACACGTTAGGAAACGCGGCTTCCTGGCTTCCAGATTTAGACCAGCCCAATGATCCGCTACCGATGTTTCCTAGTCAAAAATGGACAAGTTTTATTAGCACGAAAATGAATGTAGGAGTCGTCTCCATTGACAATAATCAGCAACCTTTTGTTAAGCTAGTCAATTACAAAACCATTACCAATATCCCTCGTGGCAATGGTAGCTGCGCCCTGGAAATGCGGATTTTTAAAGAAGAGATTAATCGCCAAGGTTTAAGGCCTATGCTAGCCATTCATGGTGGCACTTGGAAAGGTCGAGGATTATCCGTTTTTGGTTTAGAGGCCAGTCTCTCACATTTTACGCAACAAGGGTTTGTGGTGTTTGCTCCCTTTTATCGTTTAGTCGGTGCCAGTGATGGTAACACTGAATGTAATTCGGCAAGTTGGCGTGAAATAACTCAAGATGTCGCAGATGCCTTACAATGGATTAAAGATTATGGCACATCCTTTGGTATCATACCCAATAGTCAAATCAGTTTATTTGGCCAATCTGCAGGGGCACATTTAGCTGCCTGGTTAATAATCAATCGCCCCAATGATGTACGAAAAGCACTGCTATTTTACCCACCTTTAGATGTGTTGGATTTTTTAAGTAATTCACTACCCGTTGGCAGTCAATATGAGACGTTTCGGAATTTTGGTGTTAAATCATTGGCAAAATTTTTTGGTACCCAGGGGAGCGACGACGAACTAAGAATAATCGATATCGATTTTAGCCGAATCACTGCCAATATGAGTCTAAGCGAGATAACTCAGCAACTACCGGATACTTTGTTTAATTTTTCAAATATAAACCCAGCAGCACCTCCAATTTATTTACAGCAATGTGCAACACGTCTAGGCATTGATCTCAACGCGGTAGATCTTGCGGCACGACCATCTGAGTTAAATTTTTGCTTGAAATCATCGGTTGCAGAATTTATCGTGTCGAATTCGTTTTTTCATCAGCTCGCCGGAAGTCCATTGCCGATAATGGTTGTGCATGGGAGTAATGACTCGTTAGTTCCCTACGCCCAAACCATTAAATTGTGCAATGCCATTGATGGTCAAAGCCGCCCACTCGAGCTAACAAATGATCACACGATGTTTGCTTGTGGTAGCAGCAGCGAAGTCCACCTCGTCAACGGTGCCGAACACGCCATGGATTTTGGTTTATGTTTTGGAACCTTGTGCCCTGCCGGTCCCATTGATTCAAGCACACGCAATGCCGCACTTGCCGCGGTAGATAATGCTTATCAGTGGGTAGGCCAAACACAAACAAGATCAAACCGTATTCGCTCTTATCAATTAGTGAATTTAGCTGAGAATAGCTCCTCATCATCCCATCGTATTCGCCAAGGGGGCGGCAGCATAAGCAGTATTATTTTTCTTGTTGTTTTGTTCGGTTTCTGGTTTTTATTAAATAAACGCCGCAGCGAATCGAAAAAATAGCGATGGGATAAATGAATATAGCAAAAAATTATGATACTGTTACATTGCTTAGTTTGTTATAGACTTCGGGATTGATGGATGCATTTTGAAGGCTGAACTTCAATGTAAACCCTAACGTTTCAAAAAAACTGGTTAAAAACCGTTGCGCTGCTTTATTTACTGCATCTAAGAATGAATACTCGATTTTTCTAAAACTCACAATAAGTGACATTGCTTATCTTAGAAAAAACTCCGTTGTCAGTTGTTGTATCTTAACAGACTGTTCGATTTTTAGGGTCCACTATATACAGCAATTAAAGATTTTTTCCTCACTTTTTTTAAACGTTATCGCGCCGAGCAAAGCTCGGCGTATCTTGCAGGGTGAAAGTCCCTGTCTGGGGCAGTTCCGAAAGGAACTGTTTTAAGGACTAGCCATCCACTCGTATCGAGCCTTGGATTCATGGCAGAGTGCTGGTACAGCTTCGAAATAATCAATGCGGATGCCGAGGGTTAAGGTGTTGGATGATAACCATGAGCCAGGTGGGAATGATGATTCAACAAAAACGGATCAAAGCACTATATGCTCTCGGGGTGTCTTATCAGGCATATAGTTTTTCACTTAATTAAATCGAATAATATCATCCTATCGTTAAACTGATAGTTAGATCATGCACTTAACAAGTGAGGCTCACATAGACCCGCTTGCTCACGCATTTTATTCATCACACAAAATACTTTGCTTGCCTCTTCACGATACTCATTGAAGACGTTGATCACCGACGCACGTAGTTCCTCAAACGTACTGAAATATTTAAATGCGCGGCGTCACGTTTTGTGTTTTTTTATTACTTATCGATGGGATTAAAATCTGGTGAAAATCCAGGTAATGGTTCCAAGGTCAGTCGATCTTTATTTTGTTCAACAAACTCTGTCACGATCTTCGCTCGATGATAACACGCACCATCTTCGACCAAAATGACGGGACAAGTGTAATGATCGAGTCACTGGCGTGGAAGCTTCACATATGTTTCACCGTTGAATTTACCGGTCGATTCCGCACTGGCCAATAACTTATAGCTCTGGAAGTTATTGGCCAGACATGAATTGATGGCTCACGTTAAATGCACTGATAGTATATTCCAATAGACAAATGAGTCTGAAGGAGACAAAATAGCTATGCTCGTTTTTTATCCTGCTCAAAGATCAAGTTAAACAACGTCTCCCGCTCAAATTTCAATATCCGGGCTGATTCATTACCACTCACTTTAGTGGCGAGTTTATCCAGGTCGCCTTGATGGACCGTGTCAATGCGAACGAATATAGCCGGGTGTCCATTGGGCTGAGGCTTGCGCCGCTCACCAATAGAGACTTGTCTTGGGTTTGTTTTTTCAAAATGTATCCGTTGTCGTTGATCGCCCGTTGACGACCTCAAATTGTACACATGCGAAACGGAATTTTTTGGAGTCTATAGGACAAGAAATCAATCCGGTTGTTAGGGGTTGGATCAATTACTATGGAAAATTTAACCGTTCAGAGTTTAGATTTTCGCTTCAAAAAATTAATAATTATTATGTAAGTTTAAATTGATTTCAGAGAAAAATAGAGGAGTAGCGTGGATTAAGCGTAGCGAATCCATCATGAACAAGCGTTAAAACAAATGAATGTCCCCTGAGTCTTGTCGTCATTCAATACCACATTGGCACATGATTACATCGCTTATCGCTGACGTGGATTCGCTACGCTTAATCCACGCTACCCGAGGAAAAGAAGACGCAAGTTTCTCTAGCGTAGTTGCCTGTGTTTTTTAGAGTGCTCCAGATACTCACGATGCAAAACTCACCACAGCGGCACTCTTCAACTTTAAACACTTGCCTGTACAGCAATCTTAACTAACTCAGCAATCAATTTATGCGACTGTTTCGTATAGCCACCACTTGTCATGATAACGGTTGGAATTTTTCTTTTTGTTAATTGCTCAATAACAAATTTATCACGTTTTAGCACACCCTCAAAACTCACTTTTAAGCTACCTAGTGGGTCTGTCTCTAAAATATCATTACCCGCATTATAAAAAACAAATTTAGCCTCTGAGTTTTCATCTAGAAATTTGACTAATTTAGTTTCAAGAACATCCAGGTAAACATCATCCTTCATACCAGCTTTCAAAGGTATCATATATGGAAATTCATCAGGATCGCCATCGTGTAATCCAGGATAAGACTGAAAACCATACATATCGAAGTTTTTTACTGTCGGATCATTTTCTGTGACAGATTCAAATCCATTTCCCCTATGTGCATCTAAGTCTATCATTAATACGATTTCATCTGCTTTTAGCAAACCTTTATCACGGCTATTAACAATACTTAATGCCGCATCTGCAAAAAAACAAAAACCTTTACCATGAGTTGAAAATGCATGATGATAACCACCACCTATATTCATAACCCTCGCATTTTCACTAAGCGCTACTTCAGCCGCTTTCAACGTGCCATTACAGGCTAATTTAATCGGCTTTAACAGCTTATTATGTAATATGCTTGCGGGAATAAATTTTGTTAAAGAAATTTCTATTACACTAGCGATGGTCGATGATTTATTTAAAGAGCTGAGGTACTTTCCACTATGAACTTTAAGAAGTACTTCATCTGATATTGGCCCATCAGGTTTAATCCACAACGCGTCAATTTCATTTTCAAATTCGCTTGAAATCAAGCGCCATGCTTTAATGAATTTCATTCCATCGAACGAATGTATTTTATTTATCCCCAAAGAATTAAAATCATACTGCTCTGAATAAATTAAATGCGTTTTCATTGTCGGGTTTTACAGCTACGGATTTGCAAGACATATATTATTACGTCATTAGGTGTCCACATATGTATATAATTTCCAAAAAATCGTAATTTTAAAACCCATCGCATATATTTATTATTTACATATTCATTTATTCGAATACTGGGTGATTTTAAAGGAGCTACACCAGAACCTATTTCTAGTAATGATCCAACAACAGTAGAACAGTTTAAATTAAGTATATTGTAGCGCTTTTGATTACTTTTAAAATCGTTCCAGTAATCGATCATTAACTCTTCATCTAGCTTTTTTATTAGAATTTTATTATCCGAGTCTTTTTGCTCAAGACGCCTATCTACCTTATAGCTACTTGGAAACACTGACTCATGAGTTTGCCCCAACTTAATATTGTTTTTAGCTTTTGCAGCACTTTTTGGCCAAAAGCTAACATATGTATCATTTATCTGGAGAGAAACGTGACCTATATCCCCTAATTCGTCCTTAATTTTATACACTACATTACAT
>CAYUAI010000041.1:0-34829 GCA_964442745.1 uncultured Chromatiales bacterium | reverse complement strand
GCAAGGCAAAAACCTCTAAAAAAGGTATCTATTTAATCCGGTCACGCCATAGTAAAGTTTCGATATATCACTTGCTCGAAAAGCGACAAAGGTATCATCACGCGTTTTTTGATGAAAGTCACCGGGTATTCGCGCCAGCCACTCACACGACTCATTGGTCAATACAAAAAAACAGGGGCTATAAAATGGAATCCTTGTCGTACTCAAGGATTTGCGTGCAAGTACACCGCAAAAGACATTCGTTTGTTAGCCAAAACAGATGAGCCACATGATACGCCCGGCGGCCATGCCGTTAAGAAAATTTGTGAACGTGCCTATCACATTTTTGGTGAAACTGAATACGAAAGGTTAGCCGCTATATCCGTTTCGCATGTGTACAATTTGAGGGCATCAACGGGGTATCAACGACAACGGAGATATTTTAAAAAAACAAACCCAAGACAAGTCTCTATTGGTGAACGGCGAAAACCTCAACCCAATGGACAACCGGGTTATATTCGCCTTGATACAGTTCATCAAGGCGACCTGGACAAACACAAAGGCGTCTGAAGTCTGATGTCACCTTTGAGATACTCAATGAATTCGCCACCAAAGTGAGCAATAATGAATCAGCCCGGATATTGAAAACTGAGCGGGAAAAGTTGTTTAACCTGATTTTTGAACAGGATAAAAAACGAGCATAATGAATTCACCTGCTTCAGACTCATTTGTCTATTGGAATACACTCTACCCAATAGTTATATGATAGCAGGCTGGATCATGGAAGATTAGATGGCTAAGAATAGGTTATTCAAATAATATGTGGCTGGTTAGTGATTTAAAAGCCTCAGATGGATGCAAAAAAGTAGGGCGCTTTAGACAAATCAAAACCTAGGGAATGAAAATTATTGAATGGCTCAATTTTCATTCCTTAATTGATCACTTGATCTCACACCAGTTTTTCTCCAGCTAGCAACAGCGGGTATCATTCTCTTAAGAAAAACCAGTGTGAAACTCAGCTCGCATGCTAATTTTCAAGCGCTAGCTTACGCATACCAGACTATCAGGAACTTTTGTTTCGTATGACGCCAACACTAATCCCTTCGATCTCGAACGAGTCATCTTTTAAGTTCACCTCAATCACTGAGAATTTCGGATTTTCAGGATGTAATTTCACTTTATTACCGCGTCGTTCAAACCGTTTTATCGTCACCTCATTACCCAACCTTGCCACAACCACTTGCCCATTACGCACACTTCCGGTGCAGTGCACTGCTAATAGGTCACCATCAAAAATGCCTGCATCACGCATGCTCATTCCTTTGACGCGCAATAAATAGTCTGCTTTAGGTTGAAACATCTTGGGATCAACTTGATACCTCGCTTCAATGTGTTCTTCAGAGAAAATTGGGTTACCAGCAACGACCCGACCAATCAGTGGCATACCCTGCTCAGCCACATTCATCACTCGAATACCCCGGGATGCACCCGGTAAAATATCAATCGCACCTTTCCGGCTCAAGGCTTTTAAATGATCACTGGCCGCATTAGCGGAGCGAAACCCCATCGCTTGAGAAATTTCTGCCCGAGTGGGTGGCAATCCCGTCGCGTCGTGAAAACTCACAATAAAATCATATACATCTTTTTGTCTTGGCGTTAATTTATCCACACCCCTTCCCCTGAATTTATAAACAGTGCTGTCACTTTATACAGAATTATAATTTAGTTAACAAGCAAAAATATGAAAAATTTATTAATGACCAATAAATATAATTAATTCTCTAAAACTTAATCCATCGTTCACCTCATTACATGCGCGGTTACTAAAATAACCTAAAATCTCGTATTGCTAAAAAATGAGAACTCGCGATTGGCAATAAAAACCAATATGCAAGTTAATTGACCAGCAACTCACATGCTTAGCTTAACCTACCAAATAATACCGCAAGTAGATCAGCGAATAAGCCTAGCTTTCTTCAACTAAATAGACGAGTCAAAAATCACTTCATGACTACAGCAGTACCGTTTTGCTTTTCAGATAATCACTGTGTGAATAAACAAGCGCTATTCATCAGGAAAACGGTCTGTAAAAACCACATCGCTTGTTAATAATTGACCTGAACGTGGGTAGGGTGGTTCCAATGCTTTGCCAATCGGCAACATCATACATATTTCACAATCTTTCGGCAGATTGATAAGTTGAGCAACCTCAGCAAAATCGAACCCATCCATAGGGCAACTATCATAACCTAACTCTTTCGCTAATAACATCAAACTACAAGCCGCAAACGAACACGAACGAATGGCTTCATCGCGCTCCAGTTGTACATCGTTTCCGTAGAATTGACGCATGCTTTCCACCATACTCTCTTGTATTTCTTTCGGTGTATTTTCCCAGTATCTATGTGGACTTTTATTCCAAGCTTTTAAATCAGCACATAATACCAATAATATCGAAGCATCCGTGACTTGAGCCTGATCCCAAGCCAATGCACGAATACGCTTACGTAATGCAGGCTCTTTTACTCGCACAAAACGCCAGTGTTGAATATTAAATGCGGTCGGAGAAAGAATCGCTCGCTCAAACAACCATTTCATCTCTTGTTCGGACATTCGATGCATCGGATCAAACACCTTGATTGAACGCCTTGTTTCCACCGCATGGCTCACACTTATTGCATTCGCCTCAACATCAGCATTTAATGGTCGTGCCGTCGCTTCATCGCTGATCATTCCTACCCTCCAGTGGGACTTCCTTTATATTCAGTACTGCTATTTAGTTATGATTGAAAAACCGTACATGGTCTAAAATTAACCGCACATCAATCACATCGCCGATTGACGGCACCACCGATGTCCACGATAAATGTAATATCAATACAGACTTATCAGCGAGCGTTGTCTCGACAACGAATAAGGCCTCTAACCGGCCTACATTAACTACAGTGCCGCGAATTGAACACCTGGAAGCCTCGCCCAAACACGCATGATGGGCACGAAAACCGATATGCGTGGTATTCTCCGGAATGGCTTGAGGAAACTGTATTTCCCCCCAATCGCCCACCACCTTTCCATCGGTTATTTTTTTGATTTTTAAAAAATTTTGCCACCCGAGTACACGTGCAACATTGACTTTTTCGGGTTCTGCAAAGACCTGGTTACACTCACCAAACCGACATAACCGACCCTCCACTAAAACACCAATATTATCTGCCATAAGTTGCGCTTCAAGCAAATCATGTGTCACTAATAACACGGGAATATCAAGCCCTTGGATGAGCCTCTGAATATCGCGGCGCAAGCGATCTCTTAATTGTATATCCAGTGCAGCAAAAGGCTCATCCAACAATAAAACATCCGGCTCATGCGCCAATGCACGTGCTAATGCGATGCGTTGACGCTGCCCACCCGACAATATCGTTGGTTTACTGTTAGCCAACTCGGTTAAATGCGTTCGTTGCAACCAATGTTTTACAATAACATTTTGTTTCGACTTTGAAACGCCATACGCAATATTCTGCCAGACTGTTAAATGATCAAACAACGCATATTCTTGAAAAACCAAACCTACCCGCCGCCGCTGAGGGGTTAAATAAATTCGACGTTGCTGATCAAACCAAACCGTATTGCCAGCCCGAATATATCCCGCATCAGCTTTATCGAGTCCAGCCAATAAACGAAGCAAAGATGTTTTACCGCTGCCGGATGGCCCCAACAACGCTGTCACACCACTTTTTGACAAAGACAACTGAACATCAAGTTCAAAGTTAAACCGCTTCACTCGCAGCACACAGTCAAACCATTGCTGTGAATATGTCATGTTACCTGTCCAATTTGCGATTGTCGATTTACCGCATAAACGATCAGTAACACAACAAATGAAAAAATAAGCAAAATCAATGACAATTGGTGGGCGGCGCCATACTCCAATGCTTCTACATGCTCATAGATCGCGATGGATACCACTTTTGTTTGCCCTGGAATATTGCCCCCTACCATCAGTACCACACCAAATTCACCCACCGTATGTGCAAAACCTAAAACCGTGGCGGTCAATACTCCTCGCCGAGCTTGTGGCATGACAATCGTCCAAAAGGCTTTCAGTTTAGAAGCGCCCAGTGTATACGCCGCTTCAACAGCGGCGACATCCACTCGCTCAAAAGCACCTTGCAATGGCTGCACAACAAAAGGCAACGAATAAACTAAAGAGGCAAACACCAAGCCTGTGAAAGTAAATGATAAGGGATGTCCGAAAATTTCAGACCACAATTGCCCGATGGCACCATCACTACCAAATAAAATTAACAAATAGAACCCTAACACAGTGGGAGGCAACACTAAAGGCATCGCCGTCAGTGCTTCAACCACGACCCGCCAACGATTTCGGGTATTCGCCAGCCACAAGGCCAAAGGCAGGCCAATTATCAATAATAGCAGCGTTGTGATGAACGCTAATTGAATTGTAATCCAAATCGCCTGAATATTCACATACACCCTAATATTAATGATAAAAAACAATCGTCAACACTTAGAGGTGCGAACCTTGAACACAGGAATAATGGCAGGCTGCATCCTCCAAATTTGGGACCTTAGCTACCCGCTACAAATAACCAAACTCATGTTTAATACGATGCTGTATATGAGGGCTTTTTAGGTACATCAAAAAATGGATCGCCGTCCTTTTTTGTTTCGCTCTGGAAAGTAGCACGGCTTGCTGTATTATCGGTGCATACCAGTCCGGGGGGATTATCCAATAACTCCCTCCTTGACTTGCCGCTTTGACTTGAGACAAGGCCACAAATCCTAGATCTGCATTGCCAGAAGCGACAAACTGGAAGGCTTGACTCACATTTTCTCCATTCACAATCTTGCTTTTCAATACAGAATACAATCCCATGCGATTCAAGACTTCCATGGCAGCGATACCAAAAGGGGCGATTTTAGGATTAGCCATCGCAATCCGCTGGATCGCATTGTGATGTTGCAAAACAGCTTCACCATCTAACGTTCCAGCCTGCTTATTACGGCGCCATAATATTAATTGACCTCGTGCATAGGTAAACAGGCTATCAGGTACGGCTTTTCCCTGATCAACCAATCGCCTAGGCTCACTCGCATTAGCGGCTAAAAAAAGGTCGAATGGTGCACCATTTTTGATCTGTGCATATAGTTTCCCCGTTGAACCACTGCTAAGTTTTAAGTCAATGCCCGTCTCTTGCTGAAAATCTAAGCGAAGCTTTTTAATCACCACCAAAAAATTACTCGCTACCGCCACATAGACATCACTTTTTGCAAAACTTTCGCTTGCCCAACACAATAAAAAAATTATCAATACAATAAATGAGTTACATCTCATTTTGCGCTTTATCCTACGGTGAGCATCAATTATTTTCAAGCATTTAGCAAAAATGACTTGCATAATACATGAGTGCTTTGATATGTTTTTCAAGCTTCATTTAGACATCATGTATGATTTAATATTATCAGGGGGATAATAATGGAAAAGCAATTTCAAAACATTTGTAAAGAAGACTTCATCTACGTTGCTTATTTAGCCATCATTGTGACGGTATTAGCCTTCTTTGGCGCGTCCATGTCTCACTTCCAATAAAATCGCAGAGAAACCTACGTTTTATTGCTAAAGGGGCAATTTGATTGCCCCTTTACACAAAAGAACTCCTCACAACCTCGCTCCACAACCTTACGATACCTACCTCTTGACTCAACAGATAACAATCGAAGCATAAGCATCAAACCCACCGAACAATTTTTACTGAAAAATAATCTTTAATCCGATATTGACCAACTTAATGGTCCAGTCAACCTTTTTAAGTTTATGGTTTATATACATAATACCATATTATAAAAAAGGCTTATCGTGAACCCACAAATTTTTAATGCATATTTATCTTGCAAGTTTAACTTATCGAATGATATGGTGGCGACGTTCTTACCATAAAATAAATATGGTAATGACATACTAATTAACTCAAGAAAGGGGGTGTTTGGTGGGTAAAGACAAGTCAAATATTTCATCCGATGATGCAATATATTGCATTTATCTTGCTGTAATATCTATTCTTTTAGCGCTACTGGGTAGCACAATGACTATCGTTTAGGTCGTATATTGCTGAAATTTGCCGGGTGAAATATCCAATGTTACTTTTAACACAGGTCACCCACCCAAATTAAACCATTGCATATACCCAATGATCGATAATTTCTAAATTGCACATGATGTCGTACAGAAAAAGTTGGGTGGCAGTCATCCTCCCCCAGCTTTTTTCAGGCTTTTGTTGCTTACTTTCCCCATAATATCCCTCCTTCACCGGCAAAACCATACTCATTTTCGATAACCGATAGCACCGGCTCTTCAGCGCCACCGGGTGCGTCCAACAAAATTAATCCAAATTATTATGGACAAGGTCTTGCAGTAAAGAAAAACTTGCGATATGTTACCTCGCTAAGCTTATATTAAGGCGGAATGTTTTGATAAAAGCCTGGCACCATTAAAATCGATCAACGTCAGTTTATGCTGACTAAATTCGATATTCTTCGAGCGCTTATCACTTCAGATAACACCAGAAGAATGAAACACTTTAAGAGGAGGAGTTGATTATGGGTAATGCGACAGTTCCAGTTGTCTTTTTAGGGTTCACGCTTTTCTTTTTCGTTTTGTTGCCTTTAGCTTCAATGTAACGGAACCAGTTCTATCATAGAGAAAAATTGCTTCTTGGGTGCGCCTCTCTGCAATTGGTAGGCAGACGCATCTAAGAGGCTTCTCCTCCTTTTCAAATAAACCGGTGTTTCGCATTAAGGCATGTAAAAAAACGAGTATTATAGCTGATGGTATTGCCAAGCGAAGAAAAACCAGTGAGGAATCAAGATTAAGCAAAATCAGATGACTGGGTACGAAAGATGTGGTTACTTAAACACTTGTCATTAATGTCTCTGCACTTCCTAGCGGCCTAGCATTCGGACCTGCCGCAAAGATACTGAAATAATCCACACCAACAGCTGCCGTGATAGCCGAGGGCATTGTAAACAGCAAATCATATCGCTCACCAGCCCCAATAAATAACGAACGCCTTATCATCGGTGCTTTTAGCGGTCGGCCATCGGATGCGATGACTTCAAAGGGAATGTTATCTAGTCGAATTAATGCGGGTAAACTTCCAATATTTACCCCGCGTATCAAAATACGCTGGCCGGCTTCCGCCACAATTGCGGTAGTCGTGTCACTTAATAAATCCGCACCATCTTTACCATTAATCATGAAATAGTCTGGCCGATAACGCACGGTATTGCTGTTACTGATTGAAAATTGATGCCAAGCACTATCATAGGTATGCAATTGCCAGATATACTCTTTATCATACACCGGTCCACCGGCCCATGCCTCGTGTACATTATTATTTGGCGGGCGAACAATAACAGTTCCCGCCATCCCCATCTCTACATGTAATACGGTATCGACATGACAGTGATACATGTAAGTCCCCGCCTGCGGAGCTAAAAAAGTATATTCGAAGGGTGAGGACAAGCGAGGGTAATTTTTAACGCGCCCAAAGTTACCTGGCAAAACACCGTTAAAACCGGCAACGTAGCCAGATGTCAGGGGTACCCCATCATTGGCCTGATCAACATCAAGTCCATGAAAGTGGATAGAATGAGGCATTTGGGAACTCAAGGTAATACCAGCTTGCTCCCCTTCAATTAACTCAATCACGGGGCCAGGGACGACCCGATCATTGTTAAAGCCACCAATCCTCGCACCGGATATATTTTGAAAACCCCACACATAAATCGCCTGACCATCCGACATAATTTGTTGGCCTTCAAGGTTACTTACCCCAACGGTTGTTACTGAAGGCCCTAAAAAAGTAAACGCACGTGGATTGGTCGTGGCAGGTACTGGTTGAGGCGGGACATCGGGTTCCGCCAATATGTCAATTTGTTGAACTGACTCATCGTCATTTGAGGTACTTGCTGTATCAGTAATCGCTGGCGGTATTGTGCTATTTTTTTTCACCTTCGCTTGATTTTTTTCTGGAAACGGCTCAGAAATACAACCCGCCAATCCCAAGAAACTCCCGGCGGTCCCCGTCAGAACAGATCGTTTTAATCGATCAATGGTTTCAGTTTCAGAATTATCTGACTTAGCCTGCTCACAACGAGAAGAGGGCTGCAAGGTCTGTTTGCCATGTTTTTCGTGCATTCTTCGTCTCACCCACTTGAACGCTTTCTATAATATTATACGAATAACCCATTTTTAGCGTCGTATTGTGCCAGTCGGAGTGTTTTAAAAACAGCTCATTACACAGCATTCATCAATACAATGCTTCCCATAGGGTATACACCATTGCCCGTTACAGCAGGCATATAATGCGAATGAATGGGATATTGCCCTTGCTGATTGACCGATAATATCGTATCAACACAATCAGCATAATCTAGCAACAAGGTATCCTTTTTAACGACATCCAATTCAGTACTCCCATTTCTCGCGACAACATCCACATGGTAACCATGAAAATGTACGGGATAATAGATTAACCCACCATTGACTAAACGTATCGCCACCTTGCTATTTAGCGCTACGTCTAAATAGGTGTCTTGACTTGTCAAAGTCCCCGGAAAACTCAAACCATTCACAAAGAAATAGTTAGGCTCGTATGATGACATATCAAAGGAGGAACCCGCACTCATCGCCTCGTTAAGCCGAGTATCATACTCGTTAAAAAATAGCACAAATTGTTGATCAACCAATGCTGAGCCACCATTCAACCCGGCCCCATTTTCACTGGGTAGCACCACCAACGGACCGGCCAAACCCATCGCTTGTCCAAGCCACTGGTTTCGTTTATCGCGATATAAGTAAACACCCGCTTTACGTGGGGTAAAGTTATAATCAATGGATTTGCCAACCGGACACGCTAAATAATTTTCTAATATACCCTTGATTGATAAATCAATGGGACGATCAAGCTGATTAGTTAAACTGATCGTGACTGAATCACCGACCCGAACAACAACACTCGATCCCAACCCACCAAGACCCGCCTGATTCATGTCGGTATACTGCCAAACCAAAGCATCAACGCCCGATGTCATCGATTTAGTGACCGCTTCGGCGACAAATTCAAAATAACGATGACTTGCCGCGTTTGCAGGAATAGGTAATGATAGAGCCGCGCTAGAAAGGGAGCAGTACCCAATACCAGCGGCGCTCCGCCTAAGAAATTGGCGTCGATTCATGGTCCCCTCCACCGCTAGATTAAGTTATTATTTTAATTACGTTAGATATTATCACTTTATCTAAACTTAGCAGAGTTAGCCTAGATATTCAATGACTCCACGCACAAATCCCGCCATCCCCCTAACAAAAAGCGATATGATTTATGGCTTAATATAAACTCCAAACTCGTGGAAAAATGGCAGACTGAAACCAAGCTGAAACAATCAACTCGGTTAAATAAACGCAACAAATAATCCAATGCTGTATTAGAGCTGCAAAATATTGTCCAAATGAGCTCGTTGACTCAAGTCGTCAAATACGACCCCGGTCTCCATATTGAGCCTTTATTTATTTAGCCATCAAAAAACATACGTAACCTTAAGGGGCATCCTCAATGAAACAATTTGCATTGTACTTAATATCCCCTTTATGCTTATTAATTAGCTGGGAAACTGCCACTTATTTTGGCTTATTAGACAAACGTTTTTTCCCTCCCCCTAGCGCAATATTATATCATTTACTCTTTGTGAGCCCTAGCGAAGGTTTATTCACCGACATCTCCGCAAGCTTATCCCGCATTGGGTATGGTTACTTGTCCGGATCAACTTTAGGTATTATTCTTGGCATTGGTATGGGCCTTTATCACCCCTTAAGAACCCTATTTCATCCGATCATTATGGTGACCTACCCTATTCCTAAAATTGCTATCTTGCCCTTAATTATGTTAATTTTCGGCATTGGCGAATTATCCAAGATTATCGTTGTTGCAATTGGCAGCTTTTTCCTCGTGTTAATTAACGTATTGCATGGCGTCGATCATCTGCCAAAAATTTATTTTGACGTGGCCCATGTTTATAAAATCCGCCGCGCCCAGCTAATTTTTCACATCGTGTTACCCGGCATATTACCTTCATTATTTACTGGATTAAAGCTCGCCATCGGCTACAGCTTGGTCATTGTCGTGGCCGCTGAGTTTTCTGGTGCCGATGCGGGCATTGGCTATTTAATATGGCAATCCTGGGAAACGTTCAGCATTAAATCGATGTACGCTGGTATTTTTGTCATCGGTGGCTTAGGTTTTATATTTGCCTATACGCTCGACGTGCTTGAGCGTCTGTTGCTGCCCTGGCACGAAAAAAAATCCAACGTCTAAAGCGTCTCAACCAAATGCCGCTTTTGGTATGCGCATGACTTCTGGAAAAGGTAAGTAGTCGGGATTAAAAAATTGGGTACACACTTCATCTGCGAAAAATCGACCACTTTCTGTTAACCAGACATGTGAATCATTCTCATCAAGCAAATGCAATCCTTTTAAATAACTTATCTGTTCAGCAAAATAAATTTCCAGCGGCACACCAATTAATTCTTGAAAAAAGGCTTTTGAAACTTTCATATTTTTTAAGGGTAAAATAAAACTACGCCGCACTTCATCATCCCGAGTACGTAATTTACCCCGATTAATTGCTACCTTGTTTTCATCAATAAGCGAATAATAGGATGTGAGATCTTGATCACCCACATTCAGCGCAAACACACTATGGATATTTGACCAGGATGATACACCAATGCCAACAACATCAGTTAACCGGCAACACCAGTCGCGCAAATAATGAGAAATGTCATGGGAATTTTTAGCAAAGATTCGTGTTTGGTACTCATCAAAACCATGCGCTTTGGATAATAAAATCCCCAGTGATTTCATTAATAAGATATCATCCGTTATCGGCATTTTCGCAGGATTTTTTTCCATTTGCTTAATAATATTTCCTTGCCGATCACCATGCTGCTTTATGCGCAAGCGATACAACTGATAACCTTCTATATCCAAATTGACAGCGGTTAACATATTCTCTGCCCAACTCGATAATGATTGATTCGGATAAGCATAGATCAAGTCAATAAAAATATTTTCTATGCCAGCCGTTCGGATTTGCTTAATGGCATCCAAGGTATCTTGCCTAGAGTGCACGCGCCCCATATAAGCAAGAATATCATTATCAAAGGACTGTACTCCCATGCTAATTCGCTGCACACCATATTCTTTCATGATCGTGAGTTTTTCTAAACCCGCCTGACCTAATAAAGTTTTTGGCTCAGCTTCCATCGAAAACTGAGTACACCCAGATAAATCAAAATGTTTAGTAAAAAATGCTAAAAATCGTGCCATTTGCTTTGGCGTCAAATACGTCGGCGTACCACCTCCAATCAGCACGGACTCGACTGGAATGGCATCATATCCCAAGTTTTTTTTATACAAGACCATCTCTTTCTCAAGATAATCTAAATAAACATCAACTTCCTCGACTTTACTTTTGGTTTTAGTAATCCAATGACAAAATGTACAGCGTGATGGGCAAAATGGAATATGAACATAAGCAATCATAGCGCGCGTTTGACGGCAGGAAAACTCCTTAAATAAGGGCGTCTGATCCATACGGCTAAACATGGTCAATGGCGGGTAACCAATGACTGGGAAAAACTTTGCCCCCTGATCGGGCAAAATTCCGGTCGCCTTGATTTTTTCTACATCAAATGCATCAAGCTGTTGCTGGGCTTGGTTTATCCAGCGCTGTATTGACATAACATTCACCCTTATTGCTATTTATTGTTAAGACTAAAAGCCGAAAAAAAATCATTCTACAATGACATGCTTATTTGAAGTCCTGGGTGATTTAAAGTTCCTTGTAAGCCATCCTCAGCAACCCACTATTGCCCATCCAGTTCACGTTATTCATTCTTTAGTCGAATCAATTGACTTAATTGCTCGACCAAAGGCAAAAACAATGGATCTTTTCTTTTTTCAAAAAGATCATCTGCCTGCATTAATTGAACGTTAATCACGGCACTAACGCGCCCTGGATGTGACGTCAACACCAAAATACGGTCAGCTAATAACACCGCTTCTTCAATATCATGCGTGACAAATAAAATCGTTTTTCGAGATTCTCGCCAACAGCTTAACAACAGGTATTGTAGCGTTTGGCGAGTCTGATAATCCAAAAAAACAAACGGTTCATCCATCAATAAAAGATCAGGGTTAATCGCAAAACTCCTGGCAATACTCACCCGCTGACGCATGCCACCAGACACTTGATGAGGATAATAATCTTGAAATTCAAGCAAATCTACTTTCTCTAGAAACGCTTCACAAATGCTATCAATTTGCTGACGCAAAATCTGTGGGCTGTTTTCTAAAAGAATAGCAATATTGCGCTTGAGACTCATCCATGGAAATAAACCATGCTCTTGAAATACCATGCCAATGGATGGATTGACTAAACCATTCGATTCCCCCATATTAAGACGACCTGATGTCGGTGGCTCTAGGCCGGCAATCGTGCGTAATAAGGTTGACTTGCCACAGCCACTTGGTCCGATAATCGCGAAAAATTCCCCTGGCCACACAGAAAAATCCAAATCACAAAAAGCCGCTGTTTTTTTTTGTTTGTGATGAAAAATTTTAGATAATTTTTCTGCAACAACAAATGCCATATATTATCGCTAAACTCCTTATTGGTATGGCCCTAACTGTTTAACTGCATGATCAATTAAGGTTAAATCAACAATCGAATCGATATCTGGAATGGCCTTTAGATAGCCATGTTCAAAATACCACTGAGCGTCTTCTTTAAGACTTTGGATATTCACTAAACCATCAGGATGCAAGCCAACGGGAACCACTGAATCATAAATTTTCTGGTCTCTAATCCGTGTATATTTAGTTAAAATAGAAATGATTTCCTGCTTCCCTTTTCCCTTTTTAAAGGCATCATTATAATCACGCAATCCACGCACATAAGCAATCATAAAACCTTTTGCATGGGCTGGGTGCTTCTCTAAAAATATTGGTGACATCATGATGACCGCACTCTGTTGGTTGGGATAAATCACATCATTGCCCGCCACCCGCACCGCAAATCCTTTATCTACCGCCGCCGCCACAAACGGCTCAATCTGTATCGTGGCATCAATGGATTGATTGGCCAATGCAATCATCATGTCGGAATAGGCCAAAGTCACTAATTTAATCTCGTTGAGCGACAGTCCTGCTTTTTTTAAATAACGTTCCGTAACAATTTGTTGTGATACACCTTTCGCGGTGATTGCCATGGTCATACCCTTCAGGTCTTTTTCACTTTGATAGCGCCCGCTATCAATATGATCTTTGCGCACTAATAATGCCAAATACCCATGGCCTGGACTCACCGTCCCCTTATCTGCAACTATTTTTATGGGAATATCATTAGCAATGGCATTGTACATCCCAGCGCTCACATTCCCCCCCCCAACAAACAGTTGACCTGTCGCTAAAAAAGGTACCATTTTAGCGCCTGAGGCCTTAAAAGGATTGATGATGGGTTGAATATCTTCGGCTTCAAAATAGCCTTTTTCCACAGCAATAAACATCGCCGCCGAACTCATTACCGGGGAAATGCCAATGGGAACTTCTAACCTCTCTTTCGCCCAACTAATATTGCAACTAAGTACAATCATTAATAAAAAAAATTTTATACGAATACACATGATGTCTCCCCCTCATTCCTAAATGGTATTGTTAATTGTTTTTGACAAGATCAAGCCAAACTAAAAAAATAAAATGCAATACCTAAACAAGCAACCAACGCTCCAAAAATGGCTCTTGCCGAAATACGTTCTTTAAAAAACCAAGCCACCATCGGCAAAACAAACAAAGGACTCGTCGAATTAAGGGTTGCAGCAATGGCTACATGTGTATATTTAACCGCCACCACGGATAACCAAGTCCCTAAAAATGCACCAATCACGGCCGCTAAAATAAACCGCTTAAACTGTTTTTTTTGTTTTAATGGCTCATGCCAAGTCACCAATTGTTGGGTCATTAAGCCAAAAAAAGTCAGCCCTGCCACCGCCCACACTTGACGAATAAAAGTCGCATCTAATGCCGGCACACCCACAACACCTATTTTTGTTAACAAAATAGCGACGGCATTGGCAAAGACAAACAATACTCCATATAATAAACCACTGCGCCATTGTATCGGATCGCGCCCACTCGGCGCACGTTCCCATAACACATAAGCCACACCGGATAGAGTGATAAAAATACCTAGCCAAGCGCTAATGGTTAATTGCTCACCCAGCAAAATAACCGCAGCCATCCCAGTCACCACCGGAATGAGCGTGCCTATCAATAGGGTTAACCGAGCCCCCAGGCGAATTAACGCCATGAAATAAAGCGTATCGCCTAAACAAATGCCCACTAATCCACTCAGTGCTAAATACATAATGCTTGAGGCTTCGGTCCCCCCAAAGCCCGAAAATACTAATAAAATACCAAGGCAAACCAGCGCAACAATACCTTTGCCAAAATTCATGGCCGTCGCAGACATGCTGTCACCAATTTGGCGAAACAAAATCGCTGACATCGCCCACATCAAAGCAGAAGCTAACGCGGCACATGCCCCTAAAATAGGAAAAATATCTGCTTCTATTAGCATAACCCAAATAAGGCTTATTTATAAACCGATATGGGGCAAACCATACGCTGATCCTGGAGTGTTACCTGCATAGGCTCAGCCCATGATCCATCATATTGAAAGAAAACTCTTTAACATTATTTGCGTACTATCATAAATGAACACACCTAACCAACCACAGTCTTATCCTATTGGGCGTCATGTCTAACCGCCAGCACGTCGTTAGCAGACACATGGAAAATTATAAATTACAACAAAATTAAGAGCTTATCACTGTGCAGTCACTTCCTAACATAAACCGCTTGATCAACTATTTCAATAACTTTCACCGTTGGTGGCTAGTTATTTTACTCGCTTTTACTAGCCTTAACTGTTATGCCGCTCTTGAAGGCATCGTCATTCCACACCCCGGTAAATACGAGTTAGTTTATTTTGGCGTTCAACAAACTGACCCACCCGTTTTCACAATTAAAGCGCATTACAAATATTTCCATATATTTGCCGACGTTGTTTTTCCATCAAGCGTAGCTGTCATTCCTTCAATTCAAAGTGTGTTTTTGCTAGAACACAGCAAAATCAACCTCAATGAGGACGTATTAGATATTGGCACCGGAATCGGCATTCAGGCTATTTTTGCAGCGGAAACTGCCCGCCGCGTAGTCGCGACAGACATTAGTCCCGATGCGGTAAGAAACGCTCGATTTAATGTGAAAAACCATCAAGTGGAAGATAAAGTGGAAGTGCGCTTAGGTGATTTATTCGCCCCAATCAAACCCAAAGAAACTTTTGATGTGATCTTATTTAATATCAATTACCCTTACGATGAAAAAACTCAAGGCTTATGGTCAGTCCATCAGCGTTTCTTTGACAATGTCGGTCATTATTTAAAACCCGGTGGAAGAATATATTATCAAGCAGGACTCATTAAAAACATTCCAAAAATTCAAAAAATGATAGAAAACAATAAACTACGCATTATTAAAATGGACATGGTGTCTGCCTTTGGCGTGAGCCAGAGCCACCACCGTGAACCCATTGTCTTTTTAATCCAGCGTGACCCAAATTTAGGGCAATCTAATTAATTTTTTACTTCACAGCAAACATGATCATCATGCCTGCTTTTTTATTTGCCTATAAACGATAAATAAGCCACTGAGTAAAACCAATAGGGGTAACATAGGGTCCATCGTCTTAGCGCTTGGGTTTAATGTACAACCGCCGCCGGCGGAGGCTTTATCTTCATTCGCACTCACCGATACCACTGGACTGGGTACCGATCGATTTTCTCCGTTGGCTGCTTCACTCATTTCAATATTGCGCTTACCAACCTGGCTACTGGTCTCAGGTTGATTATTTTGAGTTTGGCTTTGTTCCATCGAGTTAGTATTGTTGGTCAATGTCGTTGTGTTTAACGTCACATTTGGCAAACTCGTGCGGTCCGGCACCGACTCAGTCACGGCTGGCGCAGTCATAGTGTTATCGGTCAGCAGGGATTCAGGGGCCACAATGGTTGCTGGCGCTGCTAGGTTCTGTGGCGTTAATAAAAATACGTGAGTCACATTATTTAATACGCCTAAGCCAACAACTTGGCCTTGTGCATTGATCGATGTGGCCTCCGATAAAAACCAACCAGCGTCCACATCAACTAAATTAATCAATCGATCCATCACACCGTTCACCCAAACAGCGGCGATAGGGTTTGGGTAATTATAAATTGCACCGACAGCAACATTTTGCACATTCACACTATTTGCCCAGGTATTGCCAAAATAATTTTCAGACAGATCTCGAATCCCATTAAAATGATCCCAGATAAACGCGTGATAATTTGCCCAACATGCCCAAGCACCGCATACGTTATTCGCCGATTCCGAACCACCAGCAACAGTGCCATCATTATTGATCTGGGTCACCCATATGCGTGCACCATCACCACCGAGTGGAACAATATCATGAGCCCCCTCCGCTTCATCCCAACTAAAAGAACGGCGAATTCCACCTGATCCAACATAGTCACCAATAATTTGCGCCGCATCATTAATGCTATAGGCAAAGCTTTGTACAGCATCCGGCAATAGTAACGGTTGCATGCCTGTCACCGCATCCCAAATAAATGCCGTCGAATTCCCATCGCTTTGCACAGCATGACCGACAGCCAAACCATTGACATTAATACCTTTGGCATAGCTATCCCCCCCTAATGATCCCATGCGTGTGAGCGCCCAAACATTTTGCTCGCTTTTAGACCAATAGGCGGCTGTTTTTACTCCACTGTCGCTAATTGTCCAACCAACCACATGGTTGTTCGCATTAATCGCATAAGCAATACTTTGATCGGTACCATTGTTAGGTAAAATATCCATGCCATTGGTGGCATCCCAAACAAACACCTCTCTTGGTGTACCAGGATCAGCATCCTCACGCCGCCATCCGGTAATGACGCCAATATCATTGATGGAGACAACATATTCTTGCATTTCTGCTTGACCCAGCGCATAAACTGGCCCCAAATCAGTCAAATCATACGTTGCAGCTGAGGCGGCTTGGGCCAATAAACAACAAACTAGAAAAGTAAAAAATCTATTCAATGAAACGGTCAACCATGAGTGCATTAGGGGATCCTCCTTGACATATATGTTAAGCATCTGTCTTAATATACCCTGCTGAGTATAACATGTTTCATCGGGCACATTTTTAAAACAGCGTCTTAAGTATTTTTGACATGCTTTAAGCGGCACATACGAGCATGTATAATTCATTACCATTCAACGTGTATTTGGGGAATATTAGAACGCTCAAGCTAACCAGTACGAACTATCACCCTGATGGGTTTTTACTTTTTATTTACGTCGCTCGCGATCAACTATCACCATCTTCCCCACGCTCGTCGCTTCCGCCTAAAATTAAAACAAAAGCATCACTTTAAATATAGCATACGCGGCTAACCCAGTCACTTGCCATCCACCATCGCTAACATTGATTCCCGCTAAATTTATTTTTCCCTTGCATTCGATTGGGGTTTTTTTGATAAGGTCTCTGCCATACCGGCTAAAATACCACTAGTAATGCAGGCGAGTTGTTGACTCATCTGCTTACCTGCCTCCATAGCGCTTGTCACGCTTTCTCGACCCGCATTCATTAATTCTTGACGTAGTTCCGTGACGGCCGACAGTGTCTGACGCCCCACTTCAGTCCCTGAGTTTTGAAAATGCACCACCAGGTCGGTGAATACCGTTCGTGCTAAATGGTTGGTTTGTCGGCTAACCACATTAATACTATCGATAAAAAGATCTTCGAGTGAAGCTAAGTCTTGAATCGCATTTTTCAAGTCATTTTCTGCAAAATCACTCGTTTTTCCATACACTTCTTCAATCGCTAATTTTGAGGCTTGAGCCGTTTTCCCCAGCGCATCATCCACCCCTTTAAGTGCAGTTTTTAAATTCACTTCCAGCGTACTTTTTTGCTTTTCCAGCCCCTCGGCAATACCACCAACCACAGAATGTATCACGCGCTTAGTGCCTTCACTGTCAAGCTGCTGCTTGGTCAACGCTTGTATCGTGATATCACGCACTAATTCTCTCAAATCAACGTCATCATTATTCGCCGCTTGTTTCGCTTGTTCTTTAAGCTCAGAATCGATATGTTCATTGTTCATTAGCATCACCTCATGAGAAAAAAATGCCAACTAAAAAACGGCTGAAAATGATTCATGCTAAGGAATTGAGATTTCATTTAAGCACGTTCACCGAGGATGCGAAGATAATCTGATCAAATGTTTTATTCAAAGTCTTGCTAACAAATCCGTTCATCACCACACTTTGTTCAAATTGTACGGTATCCCCTTCCTTCGCCGTTACTTTGGTCCCTGCAATCCAAAATTTTTGGTTGTTTGACTCCAACTCTAAATAACTATAACCTGACCCGGTCATGATGGAGATCACTTTACCCTGGTTGCCAACGGCCATCGCCGGAGCCGTTATTGGTACGACGGTTTTTGCGGTGGGCTGAATATTATTCTTAATGACTCCCCCCAAGCCATCACTAATCTCAGCGAATGCCGTACCACTCATTATAATAGCACTGACAATAACCCCTTTCATCACCCATTGTTTACCCATTGTTTATCTCCGGCATCAAATCAAAATAAGATAAATATCATAGTACAGACTAAGTCAATGATTTGCCAAGCCTTAGTGGAAATTGATTGTTCTCACGACAGAACAAACAGATTTCCATGTCAAATGTTATGAAAACCGCTTGAATCAATTTATTTGATCGTCAAGCTTGATTCGCTCATAGCAACCTGCCAGTCCAGTTTATTTGTACTTTTTATCTCCAATTTAGTTCAAAAAAACCCATTGAGTAATTGACCTTCAGTGATCAAATCACTTTTAATATCTCTCTTTTTAAAACTCATTCCCCTCCCATGATAAAGCCAACCATGATCACCATCTACCCAGGAGAATAAATATGCCATCTTTTGATATTGTTTCTAAAGTCGACATGCACGAGTTACAAAACGCCATCAATCAAACGCATCGAGAAATCAATCAACGCTATGACTTTAAAGGCAGCCCAGCGAAAATAGAACAAAACGAGACCGAAATCCTACTCACGGGTAACAGTGAATTCCAAATCGATCAAATAACCAATATTTTATATGAAAAACTGGCGACCCGTGGTATTGACATCAGTAGCCTAGATGCCAAAAATATGGAAAAAAGGGGCATGCTAATACGTCAAAAATTTATCGTTTGTCAAGGAATAGATAAAGATATCGGGAGAAATATCATCAAGCAAGTCAAAGAAAAAAAACTCAAAGTTCAAGCGGCCATACAAGGCGATCAAGTACGTGTGACAGGGAAAAACCGTGACGATCTGCAAACCGTCATTGCCATGCTGAAATCATCCACATTAACGTTGCCACTGCAGTACGTCAATTTCAGAGACTAATTTTTGACACAATTCACCTTTAGCAACTATCAAAATCCACTCATGACTCCCCACTGATACTACGCAATGTAATCAGGGGGGTGAAATGATTTATTACCAACCGATAAAAATTATTTTACCCTCGGCATGAGACATGGCCAAACGCTGGACTAAACAGTTGATTTTTATCAAAAAAAAATACACTCACCCGCCTGATCAAGCAAAAATTATCGATCCAATATATCGTCGACCGCTAATACCACACAACAGCTTTAACTTGATATGCCCAATTATTGCATGGCAAAAAATACAGGGAGAAGCACGTGTGCTTTTCATGAAATAAGTACATCCATAGACAGAAAACCCCAGACCCGAATTTTATTCTGCACCAATCAAATTTAAGATTGATGTGTTCGTCAATATTAAGGATTAAACAGGACGGCTGTATGAATGCAAACCATGAGTTAATGTTAACCACCCTTCCAGCGACCCGTAACAACAACTCTCCCTACTTATCCAATACCTTCACCCATATCACCACCCACATGCCAATTATCCATTTCACTGTCAACAAAGACGGATTAATCACGGATATTGGCGGGCGCGGACTGATCACGATCAACCTAAAAGCAAACGATCTGATTGGCCAAACATTATTTCAGTGGAACAGTGTTTTTGCACCGATTACCAGTGCAATTAATCAATGCTTAGCGGGGGAAAATGTGACAACGAACCTGCTGATCAATGGTATTACCTTAAAAGTTTGGTTACTTGCCATCGAAGATCATGGCAAAACCATTGGTGTCTCCGGCGTCTGTGTTGATATAACTCAACAACAACAAGCCGAAGCCGCACTTGAAGAAGTACAACGCCATTATACCTTGCTCGCGGAATATGCGACCGATATCATTACTAAATATAACCCGATGGGCATTTGCAGCTATACCTCTCCATCCATTAAACGTATTTTGGGTTATCGACCTCACGAAATCATTGGCCAATCACTTTTTGAATTACTGCATCCCAGTGACATTAAGCACAAACAACGATTATTTTCAAAACTCATCAACCACTCGGATCCGGAAACCTTTTGTTTTCGAGTACGCCGACGTGACGGCTGCTATATTTGGCTAGAAACCAAAAGTCAAACCATCATTGATCCCTTCACTAAAAAAGTTCATGAGATTATTGCCGTCTCAAGAGATATTACCGAACGTAAAACAGCCGAAGAACGCCTCCTCTATTTGGCCAACTACGACTCCTTAACCGGACTACCCAATCGTGCGTTATTCAGAGACCGGTTACGACGTGCAATAGCTCGTGCCCAACGCCAAAAAAATCAAATGGCACTGTTATTTATCGATTTAGACCGATTTAAAAATATTAATGACAGTCTAGGACATCATGCGGGTGATCAACTACTACGCGAAGTGGCTAAACGACTGAAAAAAGAGGCTCGCAATGATGGCACTATTGCCCGCTTAGGCGGTGATGAGTTCACCATCATATTAGAGAAAATTAATGGCCGGGAAGATGCCTTAAAGGTCGCCGATAAAGTGCTAAGTTTGCTGGAGCCACCGTTCCAGCTTGATGGCCATGAGGTGGTGATCTCATCAAGTATTGGTATTACTCTCTTTCCTGATGATGCAAAAGACATGCACACCCTATTAAAGAATGCCGATACCGCCATGTATCGCTGCAAAGAAAAGGGCCGTAACAACCATCAATTTTATACCCCAGACATGATTGATAAAGCCTATGAATATTTAGTCTTGGAAACCGACCTAAGACATGCGCTATGCCGTAACGAATTTGTATTGCATTATCAGCCTCAAATGGATTTGCATACGCAGCGAGTGATTGGTTTGGAAGCCTTATTACGCTGGAGTCACCCAGAACGCGGTTTATTATACCCCGATGAATTCATCTCGTTTGCCGAAGAAATGGGGCTTATCATTCCCATTGGCGAATGGGTATTACAGCAAGCCTGTTTACAAGCTCGCCATTTAATCGATGAGGGGCTTCCTCCCGTTCGCATTGCCGTTAATCTATCCATGCGGCAATTTAAACAAAGAAATTTCGTCGAATTAGTGGCCAATACCTTAAAACATAGCCGCCTGCCAGCTCATCTTTTAGAGTTGGAGATTACCGAAAGTTTTTTAGCCCACAATGTCGAACAAGCCACGTCAGTGTTATGTGAACTCAATGAACTCGGCGTACAGCTATCCGTCGATGATTTCGGTACCGGTTACTCCTCGTTGAGTTATTTAAAGCAATTTCCCATTAACACACTAAAAATCGACCAATCTTTTGTACGCAATATCACCAAAGATCCCGAAGGCGCGGCATTAACCGAGGCCATCATCGGCTTAGGTAAAAGCTTGCACCTCCATGTCATCGCAGAAGGCGTTGAAACGAACGAACAAGTATTTTTTCTGCGAGGCCATGGCTGCGATCGCGTCCAGGGATTTTTATTTAGTCGGCCACTGGCCTCTGAAGCCGTCATTGATTGGTTGAAATACAACCATGCCAATTATGCCTTGTATGAACAACATTCATTTTGGCCAGAAGCCGTCCCTACTTAAAAAACGGTGAACTCTTCACAATTAAAACAATGGCGACAGCACCAAGAGTCACACTCACCAGTGAAGCCATAAAAATTAACAAGCTAAATTCCATCGATCTATCCCAGCATTTTTTGGATAATAATTCATCGCCTAATGAGGCAAAACAAAATAATAAGCTAAAAATACAAACAAAGCTAAGGTATAATCCCGCCTAAGCCACTTAACCGATCAGCCATAACATGTTGATTTATTCAGTCATTAAGAGTTTTCCCATTTAATAAAGATGACATAACACACTCAACAAAATAATAGACGAACACTCATCGCACGTTCACTTCATTGGCAACATGAGGAATAGGAAGTTATTACGTCGCCCATTCCTTATTAAAAACAAAGGTTTTAAAGAGGGTAAACCATGAATTTCGACATACTCCGCGATATGGAGTCCTTTACGCAGGACATGTTTAACCGAATTATCGCATTTCAAGAAAAAGAACACCCGGCATGGGACCCTGAGCTCTCATTTAAACAGCGGATTAAAGGCTTGCCGTTACATAATCTGGTATTTAGCAATGCCGATCGGGACCCGGCTAAATACGGACCAACCGTCGCCCACTATTACCCACTAAAAAAGGAAGTCGCCACGTTTGCGCTTTATGCGCGCCATGTCGCTAAAAATCCTGTGATTTGTGATGTGCATGCCCGCAACGGATTTATCGGTTCTTTGCTCGCACTTGAAGGGATTAAGGTTTACGGCTTGCGTGACCCACAAGAGAAACCCAATCAAATTGAAAATTTTTACGACGCCAAAAGGTACCAATTACAGGAAACCACCTTGGCAACCAGTGATCAACCGTTTGACGTACTTTTTTCCTCGTGGATGCCATCGGGCTTAGATGACACAGACACCATTATCGCCAAACAACCCAAGCTTATCATTTATATTTTTTCTGCGCATAAAGCCGAACACAGTGGCGAACCACAAACCGGTATTCCCGGTGCGTTTGGTGAGCGCCTACCGGAAAACTACCAACTGATCGATGAGTGGTCAATTGTTCGACCCGAGAATTTATTTCACAATATCTGGCCTGATTTGACAGAGAATATCCAGGAAGTCAGGCATGTTAAGATTTTTGCCAATGAAGACTTTCACCACATCAAAGTTAAGCCACCCACGATCATTGAAAAATCCTATGCTTGGGAACAAGATTTACTGGTCGCGCAAACGGCATTAAAAGCAAAAGATCAAATGCAAAAGAAGGGCTTTCCAGTTCACGACGTTTAAAGGCACTCAGCACGGCCGGAATGGGCACGAAATAACTTCCCCGTTTGACATCTCATCTTCGGCCTGTCTTCGCCCGCTCTTCCATCACAAAAGCTCGAAATAGAACAACTATTCCTGCACTTTTGCTCCGTCAGAACGAACCAATACAAACCCAATCTGAGCACCAAACAAGGAAGTTATTCCATGCCCCATTCCGCCTCAGAACAACGATGACGGTGCCAAATCAAGACTCATTTTTCAACTGCACCCATATCACACGCGGCAATCCCATCGCCATTACCATCCTGAATGCGTTTTTCGCCGCGTTGGTCCTGCGCTAAAACAAACCCTTTGAATATAGCGCAACCATCCATACTGCCCGCATCAACAGCGATACTGCCGTTCGGTAATTGGTGGGTTAAAGTATCTCCTCCATTATCCGCAAGCGGTGCAATTGCCACATCAAGCGGTTTTTCTAGGGTACCAAGAAAATCACTTTGAAGCTCGGGTAAGCGGCAACCATCGGCTACCTCAATCATATTAAAGCCAATAGAATTTAATGCGCCATCACAATCGGCCCCCCATTGACTATTCACCATATTATTAACCATTAACACGTGATTGATTGTTAATGCTTCAGCATGATTTACCACAAAAACGCCGGCCCCTTCTCCATGCCGATCGACCTGGTTAAAAGCCACCGTCACATTAACCATTTCTCCACCCACTTTAGAATAATAACGCAGCGCACCACCCCGCGCCGTTGCATAATTACCACTCATTGTCATATTTAACAAAACTAATTGCGCATCAAAATGTGCGAAGATGCCACCGCCCGATGAAATACGACTGCCCATCGCTTTATTATGATCAATGGTACTACTGACCATTCTCAATACCGAGTGAACCGCAATGCCTCCACCATTATCGGCACGGTTATAGCTGACATTGCTATTTTTGATAGACACATCATCAATGTTAGCACTCGAGCCTAATTGTTTGTGCCGCGTAGAGCCTGCATAAAAACCCAATTCAGTGAGAATTAATTGGGCTTCACTCACTTTTTTCTCCCCCCGATAAATAGTATAAATTCCGCCACCATTTTCAGCCGCTCGGTTATGAGCAATTTGACTGTGACTGATATGCAGCTTACCATTGTTAAAGATGCCGCCTCCCCCATATTTGATATTGTAGCGGTCATCACCTAAAGCTTTATTGCCTAAAATATTACAATGGGTGATGAGTAACGTTGCGTTAGCTAAACCACCATTGTAAATACCACCGCCACTTTGGCTGGCAACGTTATTTTTGATCGCACAATCACGAAGCGTCAGGTGACCGTAATTGCTAATCCCTGCTCCCTGCGCTGAGTGCCCATGCTGTATCGTTAACCCCGTCAGACTAACTTTAGCGAATTCTTTTATTTTAACCCCAAATGAGGCATTTTCTGCATCAATGATGGTTTGAGTATCGCCTGAACCCTGTATCTCAAGGTCTTTATCAATCACAATGTTGCCAGGGTACTGCCCTACCGAAATGGCAATTGAATCGCCATCCACACTGTGCTCCACCGCCGCTCGTATGGTACAAAAAGGGGTGCCATGCGTATCAGAACAATTCACATCGCCATTATTTACTTGGTAATTCGATGCCCACGTGATCGTGGACAAAAAAAACACTAACAAACCCGATGTGATGCAAACACAACGATAATGGTCAAAAATAATCATTCAGTCTTCACCCCAATAAACACTCAAAAATCACTGTTCTGCCTGAAATATAGGCGATATCTACGCACCACTTTCCTTATCAATTCTTGTCAGAAAAGAGTGCGACTATTTTTTATTAAACCGATGTCTCGCCGCTCTGCGATAATCACCGACCAGGAAAGCCAAGGTAGGCTAAACAATGGAGAATTTGTCATTTTGACCACCCTCCAAAAACCCCAGACACACCCAAGGCATTTAGTATGAGACAATAAGGATGCATCTATTTCACCAATTCGTCATCATCAACCATCGACGCCGCAACCCAATTCTTAGTAAATAGATAAAATGACTTTGATTTTATAATGTTTTCCCTCTAAACCCACTGCTCGCACAGCAAAAAATATGCTATGCTACTGCCGCTTGTGACACCAATGACACCGATTATATTTAGGAATATGAGATGCTAGGCAGTAAAGAAAATATATTCAGGCTGGCGCACCGCGTTGGCCTTTGGAATAATGTCATCATCGTCGTTGTCTTTTTTTCGGCCTGTGCCTTCGCCGGTTTCCAGTGTCGTGGCCCGACCATGGACACCATCATGAGCCAGTATATTTTTTGGGTTTTTATCCCCCAAGTCGTCATTGGTATTATCGCACTATTAGGGATTATCATGGTCGTTGCCGCTAGCATTCCCAATGATATTGAAAAACAAGATATTCGGCGTCTTGTTATTTATCTTATTTCACTCATACTGGTGATTGGCGTTTTTTCCATCTAGCATGGGTATTTTCCAATGAATGATATGTTTGCGTGTCATCCCTAACCACGGCAAACTCCCTTTACTTCTTCTCCCCTAACAGCTTTATTCTTACAAAAATAATTAATTCCGGCATTGGGCAGCGTGCTGCCAGTTTACGAGTAAAAGCAGATTTTTAATGGAATGAATATGGTCGTCGGTATTTTTTACACTTCACTCTCACAGCCTCACGTTAAAAATTACAACCAATTGTTTTAAATGAATATTTAATTCTGGCATCAAATTTGATTACAATGAAAATATAGAATCAACTTCTCCAGGGATAAGCACCAAGAAAATTAGCCTGCCCATGACAGACAGGTTTTCAGAGACCCAACGCAGCCAATAACAAAAATTCAAACCATTCTAACAAAAATAATAGCATCTCAACTCTGAAGACCTGTCTGTCATGGGCATACTCAAAATAGACGAAACCTGTCCCCTCCGCCCTACATACTTCACGATATTGAAATACTCATGCCTGGCGACCAAGAAGTGATCTGAAAGAGTATCCCATTGTTATTCCTGTGATGCTTCACTCACTGAAGCTCAAAAAAACAACGGCTTTACCTTTTTTTCCAGCACGAATTCCGGAAGAACCTAAATTTAAGTCAATCCCAAACCAATCTCCCGCACCTTCTTTATCTCATCTCGTAACCGGGCGGCCTCTTCAAATTCTAAATTTTGCGCACACTTATGCATGGCATTTTCCAATTGTTTAATTTTTTTCGCCATTTGCACCGGAGTTAATCCGTAATAATCCGCACTTTCCTCAGCAATTTTACGCGCCTTGCCTGACGAACCACCGCTGGCGTAAGCACCTTCCATGACATCTTTAATCGCCTTTTTAACCCCTTTAGGAATAATTCCATGCGCTTCATTGTGTTGTATTTGCTTAGCTTGTCGACGCTCAGTCTCATCAATCGCCCGCAGCATGGAACCCGTCATCCGATCCGCATACATAATCACCTTGCCATTAAGATGGCGCGCTGCCCGACCAATGGTTTGAATGAGTGAGCGATCCGATCGCAGAAAACCTTCCTTATCGGCATCCATAATACCCACCAAACTCACTTCAGGAATATCCAAACCTTCTCGCAAAAGATTAATACCAATCAATACATCAAACACGCCGAGTCGTAAATCACGCAGTATCTCAACCCGCTCGATGGTATCAATATCAGAATGTAAATAACGCACCCGAATCCCATGCTCAAGGTAATATTCCGTCAGATTTTCCGCCATGCGCTTGGTCAAGGTGGTGATCAATACTCGCTCATTTTTAGGGATTCGTTGATTTACCTCCGACAACAAATCATCCACTTGAATGGCCACTGATCGAACTTCAATATTCGGATCAATTAATCCGGTCGGCCGCACTACTTGCTCCACCACCTGACCTGAATGCGAGATCTCATAAGGACCGGGCGTCGCCGAAACAAAAATGGTCTGCGGCATCAACCCCTCAAACTCGTCAAAACGCAAGGGTCGATTATCCATCGCCGAAGGCAGCCGAAAACCATAGGTCACTAAATTTTCTTTACGTGAGCGATCCCCTTTGTACATGGCACCAATCTGTGGCACCGTCACATGACTTTCATCAATCACTAACAGCGCGTTTTGCGGCAGATAGTCTAATAAGGTTGGCGGTGGCTCACCCACTTGCCGACCCGACAGATAACGAGAATAGTTCTCAATCCCATTGCAATAACCTAACTCCACAATCATTTCAATATCTAATTTAGCACGCTGTGATAGCCGTTGCGCTTCCACTAATTTATTATTCTCGTATAAGTGATTCAGCCGATCTTGCAATTCTTCTTTGATCTGATCCACCGCTTTTAATAAGGTCTCGCGTGGCGTGACGTAATGCGTTTTCGGATAAATAGTGAGACGCGGCACTTTTTTTAGCACTTCACCGGTTAATGGATCAAAATAGGTCAATGACTCAATTTCATCATCGAATAACTCGATGCGTACCGCTTCACTGTCCGATTCAGCCGGAAACACATCAATCACGTCCCCGCGCACCCGAAAGGTTCCTCGGTACAATTCCACATCATTGCGACGATATTGCAACTCTGCCAAACGATGTAATATCGTCCGCTGATCGATATGGTCACCACGGACTAAATGTAACACCATCCCCAAATACGACTGGGGATCTCCCAGGCCATAAATGGCAGAGACTGTCGCCACAATAATGGTATCCCCTCGCTCTAATAGCGCTTTGGTGGCCGATAACCGCATTTGTTCGATATGATCGTTTATCGAGGCATCTTTTTCGATGAACGTATCCGAGGCGGGTACATAGGCTTCTGGCTGATAATAATCATAATAAGAGACAAAATATTCCACAGAATTGCTAGGAAAAAAATCCTTCAACTCACCGTATAATTGAGCCGCCAATGTTTTGTTCGGTGCCATCACTAATGCGGGCCGTTGCAACTGATAAATCACATTGGCGATACTAAATGTCTTTCCGGACCCCGTGACACCTAACAAGGTTAAACCCGCTTCACCCGCCTCTAATCCATCAATCAACTGCTGAATGGCGGCAGGTTGATCACCCGCCGGCTCAAATTGTGAATGTAAAACAAACTCTTTCTCTTTATGCATTATATTGATATTGTGGCTCCATGAATCGATGTTGGGCAAATAGCGAGCCAAAGCTAGATGGCTCGAATCTAGCATTATAGCGAAACGATGCCAACAACATTAAGGAACATGCACGTTCCTAACGGACATCTTTAAACACTTTATAATATATCAGAGGACACCTGAGTGAATTGGTCACTATCGCAACGGGCGAAAAATTTATCCCCCTCACCCACACTGGCCGTCACCGCACGCGCCAAAGCATTGAAAGCTGCTGGCAAGAATATTATTGGTTTAGGGGCGGGTGAGCCCGACTTTGACACACCAGAGCACATTAAACAAGCGGCCATCCAAGCACTCCATGACGGTTTTACTAAATACACCGCTGTCGATGGCACAGCCACGTTAAAACTGGCCATCCGAGAAAAATTTCAACGTGACAACAAGTTGACTTATCAAGATGATCAAATATTAGTGTCTTGCGGTGGCAAGCACAGCTTCTATAATCTAGCACAAGCTTTGCTGGAAGAAGGCGACGAAGTCATTATTCCAGCCCCCTACTGGGTATCCTATCCCCCCATTGTAGAACTCGCCAATGCCTCCCCCATTATTATCAACGCGACCATGGAGCAAGGCTTTAAAATCACCCCACAACAGCTCGAACAGGCCATCACATCACGCACTAAAATGATGGTCATTAACAGTCCATCGAATCCCACCGGTGCCGTTTATCATCCAGCCGAATTACAAGCACTCGGTGCCGTATTGGGTAAATATCCGCATGTCTTAATCGTCACCGACGATATTTATGAAAGCATTGTCTGGGAAACACCACCCTGCATTAATATACTCAGCGTTTGTCCAGAACTTTATGAGCAAACCATGGTACTAAACGGTGTCTCAAAGGCTTATTCCATGACCGGTTGGCGCATTGGCTATGCCGCCGGTCCTGCCCGGCTAATCCAAGCCATGAAAACAATTCAATCGCAGAGTACCTCCAACCCAACCTCGATTGCTCAAGTTGCCGCCGAAGTGGCACTAAAAAGTGATCAATCTTGTATCACCCAGATGGTGGAAGCCTTTGCCGAACGATACCACATCATCCATCAACGACTGAATAAACTACCAAACATTCATTGTGCCCCCGCACAAGGTGCTTTTTATTTGTTCCCTGATTTTCGCGAAGCCATCCAGAAACACCCCAGCGCAAATAACGATATCACCTACGCCGAATGGCTATTAGAAGAAGCCGAAGTCGCCTTAGTCCCCGGCTCAGCGTTTGGTGCTCCCGGCTTCATGCGACTATCCATTGCCACGAGCCTAGACAATTTAACGGAAGCCTTAAATCGCATAGAAAACGTCCTATAAAGCAAGATAAAGCATAAATTTCCACGAATAGCTATTGACCCTGAGGACCGGCATCAGTACTATACCGATCTTCCAACAATTCCCCGATAGCTCAGTTGGTAGAGCAAGTGGCTGTTAACCACTGGGTCGCTGGTTCGAGTCCGGCTCGGGGAGCCATATTGTTCAATGAATTTTATTGATATCAAATATAGAGTACCATTCTCACCGGCGCATAAAGCGCTGGATTATAGACATTAATTTAGGCTCTATATGGATTCCAGGGTCGTAGAAAAATCAAAGACTGAAACAGTCGAATTGAACAAACCGCAAGCAATATATGATTGTATTCGGCGCTAAATCTACTCATTATTACCCAAACTATCTTGCTTGTATCCATCGTCAAGTTAAGACCCTGGAATGCATATAGAGCCAAAAAAATAATTAGGCTTTGGATTGAATAAGCCATGTCGCGTCTCTCATCAAACCTCAATGAAGCACTACATAATCCTCCTCACCTGGCTTAGCTTCAAGTCGATGATAAGCCTGGGACTATTTATTCAATCACACTTAACTTAATCACAGTGACAAAAATGCGCAACAACAAAAACAATTTTTGCTAATAACCTATCGCATCCACTTTGAAACGCCCATTACAGGTAGAACCGAAACCAGGTCGTGCTTGTTGAACCAACTGACCGAATGATGCATCGGTATCAATGTTTTTAGGCAGGTTGATATAAACATCTACCAGTCGCCCTTGCTTGTCACACCCTAAACGTAAACGTTGATGAGCATCCTCACCAAATACCCTATCCACTTGGGCGTAAAATACCGATTCCTTCACGGTTTTACCCGTATTTTTTTTCATAAACATCACGAGATCGGGATGATTGAATTGCTGCGTCAATTTAACCGCAATCGCAAAGTACTGATTCACATTCCAATCGACCTGACAAGTACCATGTTTGTACCATTGGTGGCGTTGCAAGCACGTCCCGGCAGCCACACTAGGCATCACTACCGCGAGCCGATCACGCAGTTTTTTATCCAACGATAACGCGTCATGTTGACAAAAATTACGCTTTTTAGCCTGTGATTTTTGGTCGCCACAATAATTGTAATTAATCCCACAACGGCTTTTATTTGGCCATAAACCATGCAGCGTAAAATGACTGGCTTGATAAGCGCCCACCTCATCAATACGGCACTCAGCTTTTCTTCGAAAGCTTTCGCAAAACGCCGGCTGCCAACTCACCGCCAACTTGTAGCTATCCGCCAATCCAGGAGTACGGCACTCAGACGTCGACGGTGATTTATCTACCAAAAATTGGCTGTCCATTGTCATTTCGCCACAACGGATACTCACCCATCGAAACGAAGGCCTCGCCTCAAGCATATCAATACGTAACCAACTAGGCGATTTTGCTTTGTTGGTTTCCAGTAAATCGTAAGATTGACCCGCGGTTAAGGTCGTATTATCCGGATTAGTTTGTTTCTTCTTGGAAACATAAGCCTCACAAGCCTGCTGGGCGGTAAAACGGCCCAACACTTCGGCGCTCGCATGATTCATCCACATGAAAATGAAACCTGCCAGTATTAAAAACCGAGTCGATTTTTTATTGCTCATCCTGTTTCCTTATTTTGTTAATACCCCATCCATCACTGCCACTCAGTTTTCGTGGTGTCGATTCAAGAAGTTTGCCATGACTGATCATGAAAGCCAGTCCCCAGTGATGGCTAAATTAGTTATACTTAGCCTGCTGAGTATAAACGCCATAAGTTTATCATCTGTCTGGTAATGTCATCGATTATTTGATTCACTCCTCAATAGAATACGCGAATTTTTGAGCTGATTCATCGTGTCTGCCACGCTTAAAATTTAAGCCTCAATATAGGTCATTCCCTCGGCGCAGACCTTTGCTGTACGGGTAATGGGGAACAATTTATCTTCACTAACAACCATTCGAACAGATCGTCAGATAACTACTCAAAAAATAACCGTAATAAAGCCTAAATCTCAAACGTTATGGGTATATAACCGACATTGGGCAGCCTAAATTTTGTAATTTCTGATTTATTAACGAACACTACGCTAATAAAATGTACACTTTTACTAATCGTTGTTAGTCCAGTCCATATATTTTTCAGCCTTGCAAAACCAAGACCTCAATAAAGCTGATGACAATCGTGTTTTTGTGATTTGAGCACATCAAATAATCATTACAACACTACAAATGCTAAGCGAGCTGAATAATATTTGCACATATTGAGTGCTAATAAAACAATTTTTCAGAAAACAGGTTGCCCAATGTCAGATATAACAGATGCTGACCGTAATATTCACTGAGTGTGATGACCCTACACTTCCCGTACATTTAATGCGTTGTCAACCGAATGGCTTGGAGTAAGTTCATTGATTAATTTCCTCGGTGTTTTATTATCCTCCTCATTTTACTCACGCGGTATCCCCATTGGTCTGATGCTATTGATCAGTATGGGTACGCAAGTAGCTATCGCTGAACAACAGGATACGGATTTGCTATGGGTCGTTAAAGACAATGTCATTCTTAAATACGACGCCAGCCAGACAAATAAGGCGGAGTCCCCTCCACTGCTTCAGCAAATTCCAACCCTGGAAGAAATCAAGGCCATCGGCGTTGATAATGATCGCCGGACCCTCTGGACCGTAGGTGAAACACAGCTCTATCGATATGATTTGGAGGGTACGCTAAAACAAACGGAAATCATTGTGTTGCCCACTCATCTCGATCGTCATGAAAAAGGGAATCATCGAAAAAAAGATAAGAAACACTGTAACCAGTATCGAAGGAGCGAATCAAACGGTCATCGGTACGGCAGTTGATGAGGCAGGTAATGTGAGTACCGATCGTTCTGTGATTAACATGGACAAGACACCACCACAGATCAGCGCCATATCCACGCCGACAACCAATGCCACTGGCTGGAATAATACCGACATCTCCGTTTCATTTATATGCACCGATACCATCTCTGGTGTCAGTGATTGTCCCGCATCAGTGCTTGTGGTCACCGAAGGGGCGGATCAAATCATCAATGCCCAAGCCTTTTATGTGGCTGGCAATCGTGCGACAGCCTCACACACCGTAAGTATTGATAAAACAGCCCCCAGTCTTTCCATTTCCAGCCCATTAATCGGCACCGTATTCACCGAAGCAACGATGACGATCAATTGGTTATTTGGGCGGGATGGCGTTCAGTCCCGGTCGGTCCGTCACTTCACTATCACTGTCCGGCGAGGCGAGGCAACACACGCTGGACGAGCAAGGGTGCGCCGAGTCAATCGTTGTTGATGCGTATGGTCGCCCGGTCAGTGGCGCTCGGGTCAAGTTTAACGTGGCGGGGGTGACCCATCGCAATGCGTATCAGTTTGCCGATGCGCACGGTATAGCGCACTACTGCTATCGAGCCAATAAACCCGGTGTCGATACCGTTACCGCCAGCATCAATCAACTGAGCCAGTCCACCGCTATCGACTGGGTCGCCGGAACACAAAACCTTGCGCCGGTGATCTATTCCCTGCCGAATTTAAACGCCGTGGTAGGAGATAGCTACAGCTATGACGTCATAGCCGAAGACCCGGAAGGCAGTGAGTTGCGCTACACCCTAATCGAGGCACCAACGGGCATGTCGATCGATGCATCAGGCCGTCTGGTTTGGCCACAAGTGGACTGGAGGGGGGCTAAGTTCAATCAGGTAAAGGTTGTATTAAGCCTTTCCGATTCGCTTGGGCAGGAAACCGTGCAACGCTTTGAACTCAGCAAATACGCCGCATTTAACACACCGCCTCAATTTAAAAAGGCCACCGTCGAGTTAACGGCCACCTTGGGTCTGCCTTATATTTACAATCAGGATATTCAACACTTTCTCAAATACCTCAAATATCTTGAAATGGGTTGGAATGGTTGGCTATCTTGATTATCCAGAATCTCTTTCATCGCATTCGAACTCGGAAGGATATTTACGTCAAAGAGGGTGCGTCGATTGTTCTGCTGGGACGTCGATACCATCTCAGTTTGAAATTGAAGCAGGGATGGTTCCTGAAAATACATGCATGCTAGGCCACTCATGACCGCATCATGAACCGAGTGATCGGTGCTTTTTTTGCGTCTGGGATCGAGCCAAGATCGCATACGATTTGAGATCATGGTTCGCAAAGCAGTGAAGCTGAGGTGTTTTTTTATTTTCATGGAATTCATCGCTTCAGTGGCAAACCATGAATCATACTTTGTCAAGACATCGGTTTTAGACTTTGCGAAAACTATTTTTTCATAGGACTATAAATTATTGTTTTATATAAATAAAATTTGTGGCGGATTATTGCTGAATAAGTTGCAAGCCTCGCCAAAGGGTGGAACGACTGACTGAATGACCCCTTAGTGCTTAAAACATCTCAACGTATTGTTTTAAGGTGGCGCTGGGTGAACGCCTTACAATATCCCTGAGTACGTGTTGATTCGCTTCTGTCCAGGTCGGTTCGACGCCACGCTCGATATGTCCGGTGGCGTTGAATCGCCCCAATAAATTTCGCACGAAACCGAGACTCACCATAAAACGTTTGGCGAGTCCTCTCATGGAGCCTTCTTTGTTGTGATAAGCCTCAACAACACGTTGGCGTAGATCATTAGAATAAGGTTTCATTTTCTCCCACTCATCAATGTTTATACTCTATATTATAAGCCTTATCGCAGAAGGAAAAAAGTGATGACGATTAAGTCTGTGTCACAGGCGTGTGAGACCCGTAATATCGTCCAGCAATAAGCACTCAACCATCATCTTCATAAATTTCCTTATGTTCCTTCTAGTAAGAAATCCTTATGTATTACTCTTAAAAAACAACTTAAGTCAGTAACTAGACATAATGACTTCCCACCCCCAAAGCCGACCTCCGTGCCATCAACGTG
>CAYUAI010000040.1:0-35225 GCA_964442745.1 uncultured Chromatiales bacterium | reverse complement strand
TAGTTGGAACAACATCATCGCCGAATAAAACCATCGGTTATATGCACCGATTTAAGAATGCGTTAATGCATGTGTCAATATGGTATGGCATATACATTATAAATGTGGGAGTTTTCGCACTCGGAAACGTTGACTCAACCACGAGACAGCAGCCAAATTAAAATGAAAGAGAATATGGGATTTAACAAAGAGCCTGCTAGCTTTATTGCTATGTCCTTTTGGTTTAACATTTTTCCAGAGTAGTTATGTGATGAAAAATATATTAAAGACACTGCGCTCAAAAAGCGGTTTGGTTAAAGCCTATCAATTACAATCCCATTTATCTCGTGTATTTCGCCTGCCGTCTTGGATTAACACCAAAATAGTCCGCGTCAAGAAAGCAAAGTCTTTATATTCAAGCCCGTTTATCATTCCATCTTTTTTTACTAAACGACTGCTAGTCATCGCAATGATTCCATTAATGAGCTGTGGTGGGGCAGATACTCAAAATCTGATAGATCCCGGATCAATCGACGAACAAGCGCCCGATATTGAAAGCCTGACGCCTGCTAACAACACAGAAACTTCGATTAATACAAGAAAGATTTCCATCAAATTTACCGAGGAGATCAATGATAAAGGAATCATGCTTTCCGATATTTTTTCAATCTCACCGCCAATCGAAGGCAACTGGCGCTATGACAAAACAAATAAAAAAGTACAATTTACCGTTGACGACAGCATCATCGCACTCCCTCTGAATCAAACCTATCGCGTCACAATTAGCACGGCGCTGAAGGACCTCGCCGGCAACTCACTTACCGATGAATACCAGTTTGTTTTCTTCACACCAAAAACTTACACTATTTCTGGCACCATACAAGGTCTAACCGGTACAATCGAATTACAATTAAACGCAACTCAGCCCAATGCAACCAATGAATTAACAGATAGCATCGCCCTGGAAGCTCAGGGCAAGGATATTTCCTACGCATTTAGCACAAAACTGGAACTCGACTCAGATTTTGAGGTTGCCATTGTATCCCAACCGATGGCCGATCAATTCTGTGCCGTTGCTCAAGGCTCAAGACAGGTCTCTACCAAGACCAAGGTCACCATTAGCTGCAGTCCAGTCCATCCGCAATTCGTCAAGGCGAGCCACTGGAATGACTATGTGAACGAAACGGATGGCGATCCCTGTGTTAGTGGTCCTAACTGCCTACATAGCGGTGAGCGACGACAGGTGACTGTCCCCAATGCTGACACTTGTGAAAACCTCCAGACAAATGATGCACTCGATGCATTTGAATGGCAATGTTTCGCTAACAACAGCGTTATCCAAATGCGCAGCATCCAACTAAAAAACGACAAGCATTTATCTGATCTCATTGATTTTGACACGCGCCGCTGGAAACCGAATAAAGTCGCTGTAAAAAACAATAATGACATATTGCTCGATACGCGGCCGTCGATCTGGTGGAGCAATCCCATTATCGAACACAAGAGCGGTAATAGACTACAATCCCCCGGCAGCATTTATATCATCAACAGCGAAATAATTAACCCCATCAAGATTGAAGAAAGCAAAATTGCGGTGCTTGCCAGACCTTTCAGCAAAAATGGGGATATTTTTTCCGTCACGGTGCAACATAACGGCAATTCTATTACTATTCCCAATAATACAAACCATTTCTGGCTCGAAGGGCGATTTCAAACACAAGGTGAAATGACACATAACACGAATGTTATTAATATCAGCGGATCACGCCACTCTGTGTTGAGAAATATGGTTATTTTTGGTGCAAAAAAAGCCGGAATCAAAATCAACGCCAGCCAATACATCACCCTACATAAAATTGGAGCACACAAAAATGGCGGTAATGGCATATTATTATCCGGCAGCGCTCAAAATAATGTACTTCGCCACATTAAAACCAGTAGCAATAATACCAATGGCTTGCATATCGCCGGAACGCTAAATATTGCATATAACGTATTCAGTGCAAATAATGGAGAAAATGGAATATTAATTAGCGGTGCAAAAAATGTGGTAACACAAACAGCGATCTACAACAATGCTCAACACGGATTATTAGTTGATAGCACCAATAACAATACACTATCCCTGATCCATACCACCGCCAATGCCCAAAATGGCATCACCTTGACCGATAGTCATTACACCGTGTTAACCCACCTAAGCCTGATCAACAACGACGCCTCCGGATTTTTCGCAGAAAATGCCAACAATACAACCCTGGTCAATGTTAATGCGATACTCAACCAGGAAAATGGTTTGGCTATCAATAATGCAGCTAACACGGTTGTGAAAAATGCCATCATTGCGTTCAATAACGGTTTCGGCATCACAAGCCCGCGAGATTTAACGAACGATATAAATTTTATCGGATTCATTGACATTGGATTAAACACAATGTCGAATTGCCAAATCGCAGATTCTAGTGAGTGCCCGGTGGCAATGACCGCACTCGCTGACACCACCACCCTAACAAACTCGTTTGTCGGCCAGATAACAGAGGGCTTGCCAGCCCCATCCAACTATCAATACCAGCAAGCGGAACAATGGACCATGGTTCAAGATATCTATCAATCATGGAGCAATTTAACGGACATAAACACACCGCCATCCCTTTCTTATTGTGAGGCTACCTCAATCAACAATTGCGCTTTGTGGGACTGGAGTCTAACCCCTAATGATCTTGTTTTTCTCAATAAAAACACAGAATCTGACGAAAACGCCTCCATCACTCATAAATATTCAGATTCAGATGCCACCTTTGTTACTAACAGCTTTGAGCTCATTGGCGCATCACAAGGCAACAATAATGGACTGTGTGAAGAAGCCGAAACTTGTGATCCTGCCCCTAATGTCGGTGCCTATCAAGTCAAGATCAAAGCAAATACCACCACGAATAACACCGATGGATAATGCTAACGAACAATCAACTGGCACCAAGTGCTCAGTTTAAAAAGCGTTCACTTCAACCCTAAAAATACTAAGCTATAAAATACTTGACTGATTAACTAAGATATTATATAAATAATCATTAAGTACAAATGACAAACGAAATCATGTGACGATAATTTAGAATCATCTAAAGCAATAACCCAACTTAGAATCAAGCGAAATTTACGATTCTAACATGATGAATTCCAAACGTTCACAGTTTTAAACACAAACTACTAGGAAAGGTTTTGAGCCATGAGAATACCGTCCAAAGGTCGTTATGCGGTAAGTGCGATGATTGACTTAGCAATCCATGAAAAGATAGGCCCGCTCACTATCGCAGATATTGCAGAAAAACAAAATATTTCATTATCCTACTTAGAGCAGCTGTTTGCTGATCTCAGAAAAAATGGTCTCGTTAAGGGTACCCGAGGCCCAGGTGGTGGCTATCGATTGGCAAAAACACCAGATAACGTTAACATTGCAGAAATCATAACAGCCGTTGATAAAAAATCGGTTGAAGCTCATAAGGACGATGAGCAATATCTCCCATATATTTTATGGGCTGATTTAAGTCAACAAATTTGTGGTTTCTTAAGTAAAATCACTTTGGCGGAATGCCTAAACAACCACAATGAGACGGGTCAATTACCAGGTGAGCATCGAGAAAACGAGCAGACAAATCAAGAAAATCAATCAGATAATAAGACATCAGACCAAGGACAGGCGGCCGCTTAACGAGACAGTGACAAAAACAGGATATCGGGAAAAGAACGACTTCGACGCAAAACATTAAAGCAAGCATGGTCGAAATAGTTTAGCACAAGCAAATACAGTTTTTGCATTGATCCAAATCCGATGATATTTTTTACGTTATTTATTCAGGAGAAAAACGATGGCCTATAGCGAAAAGCTAATTGATCACTATGAAAACCCTCGGAATGTCGGGGTATTTGATAAAAATGATCCCGCCATTGGAACAGGTATGGTCGGAGCACCCGCTTGCGGTGACGTGATGCGTTTACAAATTAAAGTTAACGATGATGGCATCATTTCAGATGCAAAATTTAAAACTTACGGCTGTGGATCCGCCATCGCCTCTAGCTCACTACTCACTGAATGGGTGAAAGGCAAAACGCTAGAAGAAGCGCAGCAAATTAAAAATTCAGAAATTGCCGAAGAACTCTCGCTTCCTCCGGTAAAAATACACTGCTCAGTGTTAGCTGAAGACGCCATCAAATCGGCCATTGAGAATTATCATAACAAACATCAGTCAAGCGAAAAAAAATTAACTGGAACCAGCTAAACCCGACCGAGTTATCATGCACTGAAGAAATATTTCTGACATGGTTTTTTGTTCTTGTTAGCAGAGATAAAGAACAAAAAACCAACGTCTGGTCGGCTTATTATACCTTATCTTCTAACCACGCCATTTGAATGGCTTCCAGAATCTTTTCCCCCGAACGATCTGGATCATCATCAAAATCTTCCAGCCCACATACCCACTCATGTAAATCCGTAAAACGAACGTATTGAGGATCGATATCTGGGTATTTCTCGTTTAACCCTATCGCAATATCGTGCAAATCCGTCCATTTCAAACTCATCACATCGCTTCCTTATTTATGCTCAGACACCATATTGATGGTATACTTAGGGATCTCTATGACCAAATCTTCTTCCGCAATCACGGCCTGACAGCTCAGTCGAGAATCCGGTTCAAGCCCCCATGCCTTATCCAACAGATCATCTTCTGCTTCATCAGACTCAGCTAAGGAATCAAACCCTTCTCTAATATAGACATGACATGTCGTACAAGCACATGATTTTTCGCATATATGCTCTATTTCAATATTATTTTTTAAAAGCGCATCACATACACTGCTACCTTGTTCAACCTGAAAAACAGTCCCTTCAGAACACAACTCTTCATGAGGCAATACAATTATTTGAGGCATAGCCTTAAAAACCTTTTCCCTGAGTGTATAAAACCTTACTTAAACTCTTCAACTCGATGCCCTTGTAATGCTTTGTTAATATTTATATTCATACGTCGCGCCACATATTCCGCACAGACCTGTTCGACATTCACAATGGCAGATTTGATCGTTGCAGAATCATTACCATTGCGCACCGAAGTCAAATGATTCAAGGCTTGCTGAATCACTTGATATTCTTGCTCACTTAACAACTGCTCTCCATCCTCGGCCAATGCGGCATTTAACGCGGCAATTTCCCGATCTGCTTCAACTTGCTGCTCTCTTAGCTTTCGAAGTGCCACATCATCGACGGCGTGCTCCATAGAATCACGTAACATACGCTCGATTTCACTTTCACTCAACCCATAAGAGGGTTTCACTTCAATCTGGCTAGCCACCCCGGAGGACTGCTCCATCGCGGACACGCTTAACAGCCCATCAGCGTCCACTTGATAGGTGACTTTTATCCGAGCGGCACCTGCCACCATCGGTGGAATACCGGTCAGCTCAAAACGAGCTAACGAACGACAGTCGTCAATCAAATCCCGCTCGCCTTGTACGACGTGAATCGACATACCCGTTTGACCATCTTTAAACGTCGTAAACTCTTGCGCTCTCGCCGTTGGAATAGTTGAGTTTCTAGGAATGATCTTTTCAGTCAAACCACCCATAGTTTCAATGCCTAGTGACAACGGAATCACATCTAATAACAGGGTTTCCGAAGAGGCGGCATTACCGGCCAAAACATCCGCTTGAATCGCGGCACCTAACGCAACAACACGATCCGGATCAATACCAAGCAGCGGCTCTTTCCCAAAATAGGCGGCTACCTGTTGCCACACCAACGGCACTCTTGTTGAGCCTCCCACCATCACAATCTCAGAAACACCGTCCTTTGCAATATTTGCATCGCGCATCGCACGCCGTGTTGCCTTTAAGGTTTTCGTAACAAGCGCCTCGATGAGTCCATTAAAAATTTCTCGGGTAATGATACCCGTCCAGCAACGGCCTCCCTCCAAGTCAAAGCTAACTTCCACCCGATCTACATCCGTTAATTGTTCTTTAGCCCATCTTGCCTGCCGTAGTAACTGTCGATTCATCGCAGGTTCGTCGCTTGATACAGCCGCTTGCTGTTTCATCCAACTCACCATTTGCCAGTCGAAGTCGTCACCGCCTAAATGGGTATCCCCGGCGGTGGCAAGCACTTCAAACACTCCCTCGTGCAACTTAAGCACAGACACATCAAACGTACCGCCACCCAAATCAAACACAATGATAGTGCCTTTCGCTTGACTATCTAAACCATAAGCCACCGCCGCTGCCGTGGGTTCGTTTAATAACCGCAAAACGCTAATACCTGCTAAGCGGGCCGCATCAATGGTGGCTTGTCGCTGCGCTTCATCGAAATAAGCTGGCACGGTAATCACAGCACCCACTAATTCCCCCGCTAACGTCTGCTCGGCTCTCTGTCGTAGTGCTTTTAGAATTTCACTAGAAACATCAATGGGATTAACATCGCCGGCCACCGTCCGAATATGTAAAAGTCCTTCATTTTTATCAACAAATTGATAACCATGAGTTTGCTGACAAGTTAAATCCTTTAAACTACGCCCCATGAAACGCTTGACAGAAACAATGGTGTTTTGAGGGTCTTGGGTTGAAGCTTGCTCTGCAGCTTGCCCTACGATCACCGATTTATCCGGTAAATACCTAACAACCGACGGCAATAAAAACTGCCCTTGCCGATCAGCAAAAGCTTCGGCAACCCCGTTGCGCACCGCCGCCACTAAGGAATTAGTCGTCCCTAAGTCAATACCTATCGCCAGTCGATGCTGATGTGGAGCCGCTGACTGTCCCGGTTCTGAAATTTGTAAAAGCGCCATGAATTTCGTCCAAAAATATAAAATGATGCCTCAATGACTTGAACCATCACGTTAATACAATAAATCCAATGTTAATGATTAGCTGAAGTACAACATGAATTACAGTTCCTCGATATCATCCAGAAGATCTTTTGCTTCTTGCTGCAACCGGGTAAAAAACTGAAGTTTGTGATAAGTCAGCTGCAATTCTTGGTGCATTGGTGGATTGACAACTAAGAGATCTCGCGTAAACACTTGGAACAATGCATCTAGCCGAGCGTTTATTCCTGATAAAAAATCATCGGCATTAGTGATCGAACGATGATGATGCCGAATGTCCTCTAAATCCTCACGCAACTCGATTTGCTCCTGAATAAACTTCATACTAAGCGACGTCGGTTTATCCTCTTCGAGCACAATCCCACGCAGTGCCAGCAAATAGCCTGCCCGCCTAAGTGGAGACTTAAGTGTATAAAACGCTTCATTCACATCAGCCGTTTGCTGCACTGAGGCTAAACGCTCAGCACTGGTTGAATTCGCATATTTGTCGGGATGCACCCTGCGCAGCAACTCACGATAACGGCGGTGCAACTCATCCAGGTCAATATCAAAATCCATTGAAAAACCAAACAGGTTGAAAAAATTTTTTTTATTACTCATGAATCACAGGGAAAAACTGCATCTGGCGACGAAAAAAAACATCAGAAATGAAGACTAACAACATAAAAAACGATGCACAGTAAAATCGAACAACCCTCTCTAAGCTAGGAGGCTATCCGAGAATAGAAAGCCTCCTAGCAAATTACACATTAAAACTTTCGCCACAACCACACTCGGCAGAGACATTCGGGTTGTTAAACTTAAAACCTTCATTAAGCCCTTCCCGAGTATAATCCAGCTCCGTACCATCTAAATAAATGAGACTTTTTTTATCAATTATCACCTTGATACCATACGCCTCAATCACTTGATCGGTATCTTCAATCTGATCAACAAATTCCAAAACATAAGATAAACCAGAGCAACCGCTCGGTTTCACAGCTAGCCGCAAACCCTCTCCCTTACCACGCTTGGCAAGAAATATTTTCACCCGATTCGCCGCCGATTCAGTTACGCTAATCGTCATTATCTGACACCTCTAATCATCAATGTAACCACCACTAATGAGCCGCCCACTGCACTTTATCAAGATCAATACCTTCTTTATACATTTCCCAAAGCGGAGACAATTCACGTAACTTAGCCACCTTACTGCGCATTAGCGCAATCGTATGGTCAATCTCTTCAATGGTAGTAAAACGTCCAATCGTAAAACGGATTGAACTATGCGCTAGTTCATCATTTCGGCCCAGCGCACGCAATACATAAGAAGGCTCTAAACTCTCTGAAGTACAGGCAGAACCGGAAGAAACCGCAATATCCTTCAGCGCCATGATCAAAGACTCACCTTCAATATAATTAAAACTCACATTTAAGTTACCGGCAACGCGATACACTAAATCACCATTCACATAAATTTCTTCCATATCTTTAATGCCACCCCATAAACGATCCCGTAGCATGCGAATACGTTCATTATCAGTGGCCATTTGCTGTTTAGCAATCCGGAAGGCTTCGCCCATACCCGCAATTTGGTGAGTGGCTAACGTACCTGACCGCAACCCACGCTCGTGCCCCCCCCCATGCATCTGGGCCTCTAATCGTACTCTTGGCTTGCGACGCACATAGAGCGCCCCAATCCCCTTAGGCCCATAGACTTTATGCGCAGAAAATGACATAAGATCGACTTTCAACGTCTGTAGATCAATAGGAATTTTACCTGCACTTTGCGCGGCGTCCACATGAAATATGATTCCCTTAGAGCGCGTTAATTCACCAATCGCTGCGATATCCTGGATAACACCGATCTCATTGTTGACATGCATCACCGTAACAAGAATCGTTTTATCAGTAATCGCATTACGAAGTTTTTCCAAATCAATCAAGCCCGAAGGCTCCGGGTCTAAATAGGTAACGTCATAACCTTCCCGCTCTAATTGCCGGCAAGTATCCAACACCGCTTTATGTTCAGTTTTAACCGTGATCAGGTGATTACCTTTCTTCTTATAAAAATGGACGACACCTTTAATCGCCAAATTATTCGATTCAGTCGCCCCGGAAGTCCATACCATTTCTCTTGGATCTGCACCGATTAAGTCGGCAACGTGCTGACGCGCCTGTTTTACCGCCTCGTCTGCCGTCCATCCAAACACGTGCGACCGAGAAGCGGGGTTACCAAAATCCTGATCGGGTGTCAGATAATGACACATCACATCCGCTACCCGCCGATCCACTGGGGTTGTCGCAGAATAATCAAGGTAAATAGGTAATTTCATCAGTGACTCCGTAGGTTAGTTATCCGACCACATGGATTGCTCCATCAACCGTTTATCAAATGTTCATCTGTTCATCTGTTCATCTGTTCATCAAATTTTGGCCATCACCATTAATTCATTGCGGTAACCAGCATGGTAGCGATGAATTTAATGAGTTCATTATAACCTAGCTAGCACCCAAACAACATTTCACCATACAATTAACCAACATACTTGCCGAGAGAAAACCGCCACGCCAGCCACCAAACCAAGCGAGGTTTCAAAACAATTTCTAAGCGTCAATAAATGATTGATTACGTTGATTCAGCGGCGCCGGTGTTACATTGACTCATTCACTGATTTGCTAGCGGTACCACATCCATTGCATATCGAGCATCGTCGCCCCACAAGCAATGCCGCCTGGAAGAATTACCAAAGCGATCAAAAATAAAAGGCATCATAGCCTCTAATACTGTTTCGCCGATTGGTGCTATTGCCTGATGGCCCCGGCATTGCGCCCATTAACAACTCAATAAAAATCCATACCTACTGGATTTTCGTTATCAAGCACACTGTTTTCATAGGTCTGTTCGCATTATAAAGAATCGGCACGAAATGACTTGTCCCGTTAGCCTCCCCTAGTAAAAATTCAGCAAATATAAATTGAATGCGAACTTTCAAATCTTCAGGGAAACCCTTAAATCAACAGGGCAAGCAATTTCGTGCAGGCTCCTAAAATAACGTATGCATGACTCAAATTATCGTTGAGTTTGTTGGTGTAATGCTGTCTTTCTGCTCGGCTTGATGCGTTACCGGCTCAGCAACGTCAGACGACGACCCCGCTTCGACGGTAGCTTCACTGCCAGCCTCAGCTTTCATGTTTTGACGGAATGCAACGGCTTGCACTTCTCTGTTTTCAACCAACTGACCAAGACTAATACCATGAAGAAACTCATAAATTTGGCCGCTTAAATCGTTCCATAATTCATGGGTTAGGCACTTACCATCATCTTGACAGTTCCCCTTACCAGCGCAACGAGTCACATCGATCGACTCATCAACAGCGGTAATCACATCAGCCACCACAATCTCGAAGGCAGGCCGACTTAATCGATACCCCCCCCCCGGACCACGCGCACTATCCACTAATCCTTTTTTACGCAACTTAGAAAATAACTGCTCTAGATAAGACAGTGATATGCCTTGCCGCTTGGAGATATCAGATAATGTAATAGGACCATCTTTGAAATGTATTGCTAAATCCAGCATTGCAGTCACCGCATAGCGACCTTTTGTCGTTAATCTCATAATATAAATCCTACGCTTGCTTTATGATGAAATATCAACGTGAAACAGCCAAACAAGCCATAAAATCTAATTATTATTATAAATTGACATAGTATATAAATATGGCGTGTTATTCCAGATCTGAAAATGAAGGTTGGTGTCTCACGTTGCTGATGAATATACAACCGCCCTGGCTAGCACACAACCATAACATCTTTACAACTTGTACGCTAAGTTTACTAATCTGACTATTTTTGTCAATTTTTTATCCCTTTATTTTCCATGATTTTACTATAAATTCTACTGCTTTGTTTTTTCTTTAATTTTACCAATTGCCTCGGTAATCTGACAACCATCCAAACTAGGTAGTTCGTTATCTTCGACATCACTCCCCATTTCTTTTAACATACAGCTTGTCGAGTCTAACCGCACATCAATAGCATGTATATGATCAATAAGACGATTAACGGCATTAACGACAGGGTCCGGCATCCCCTCGGTCACACCATAAGCATCAAACCCTAATTTTTGGGCCATGGCCTCTCGCCGCTGATCGTCGTCTTTACGCTTTATAATTAACCGCCCTGGCACACCAACCACCGTGGCTTCGACAGGCACATCCTGGATGACAACCGCATTCGATCCAACTCGTGCCCCATTTTCAATTTTCAACGGCCCCAATACCTTCGCGCCCGCTCCGATCACCACATCATTACCCAATGTCGGATGACGTTTTCCTTTTTGCCAACTGGTCCCTCCCAAGGTAACCCCATGATACAGCGTACAGTCATCACCAATTTCTGCGGTTTCGCCAATCACCACCCCCATCCCATGATCAATAAAAAAACGGCGGCCTATTTTAGCACCAGGATGTATCTCTATGCCGGTCAACCAGCGTACGAGCATGGCGATAAAGCGCGCGATCCAACGAATTTTATGCGTCCAAAGCCAATGACTAAGGCGATGCGCCTGCAGTGCATGTAACCCTGGATACGTAGTGATCACTTCAAACCAATTTCTGGCCGCTGGATCTCGCTCAAACACACACAGTACGTCTTCTTTTAACCGACTAATTATCCGCAATATCATGCAACAACACCTTCACTCCAAACACCTGCATTCATCATAATCTATTTACCCAGCTCCTCTTGTGACGCTAACAATCAACGATATTTGTGCCCTTGCGCAGCACTGAGTATACCCCGCAAAATATTCACTTCATTGACATCGAGTCGCGTCCGATGAAAAATCCTTTTCACTTGCCGCATCAGCTTTTTACAATGAGGGGGATTAAGAAATCCTATTTCTTTCAATGTCGTTTCCAGATGCTCATAAAATAGCTCCACTTGGTAGGCACTTGCCAATGGACAATCATCCTGAGACACGTCGCCACCACCGCTTGTTAGCACTTGGCCTTTTAAAATCAACAGGCCAATTTCATAAGCGACCACTTGAACTGCCGCCGCTAAATTCAATGATTGAAAATCTGGATTTGTCGGAATATGCATCAAAAAATGACAATAATCCAATTCTTCGTTAGTCAATCCCGAATGCTCTCTGCCAAACACAATGGCCACCGGTGCTTGCTGACTTGCCTGCACCACGGTTTCCGCACACTCTCTAGGATTGAGCAACGGCCATTTAACAGAACGAAGGCGTGCACTACACCCAATAATCAAATGGCAGTCAGCAATGGCCTCAAGCAGAGAATCGCACACTCGACTTTGCCACAGAATATCCTCAGCACCCGATGCACGGACAATGGCCTGCTCAGCAGGAAAATGATGCGGCGTCACCAAAACGAGCTGATCTAACCCCATGTTTTTCATCGCCCGGGCGGCAGCACCAATATTACCTGGGTGCGAGGTTTCCACTAACACAATTTGGATATTAGGATAAGCGGCGGCTGACAAAACATTTTTACTCATATTTTATATTAAAACCAATAAGATGCAACGACAAGCACACCTAAAACTGATCCATAACACACCCGGCAAAAAATTCTCGAATTTGCGTTGCGATAGAAAAGTATACACCCTACAATACGCGACCCTAGCTTTAGAAGCCACTTGGTTAAAACAGCTTCATTAGACGGCCGAACCGGAGAAACCCTTCATATGCAACCCATGCTTAATATCGCTATACGCGCCGCACGCAAGGCAGGAAACACAATTGTCAGAGCATCTGATCGTACCTATGCATTAAAAGTTACTGAAAAAACAGCCAATGATTTTGTCACGGAAGTGGACCGTCAAGCCGAACATGATATCATACAAATTATTCGCAAAGCTTACCCTAGCCACGCCATTCTCGCGGAAGAAACAGGGCAGTCCGGTGACAATGAGTACCAATGGATCATTGATCCGCTCGATGGTACTACAAATTTTCTCCACGGATTACCCCAATTTGCGGTTTCCATTGCACTACAACACAAAAATGTCTTAGAACATGCAGTCATTTACAACCCATTAAGCGATGAATTATACACCGCGAGTCGCGGCTCAGGTGCCCAATTAAATGACCGGCGTATTCGCGTCAACCAGCGCAACAGCTTACAAGGTGCTTTACTAGGCACCGGCATCCCTTTTCGGAGCGATCAAGATTTAGACTTCTATTTAAAAACATTAAAAGCACTCATCCCAGGCACGGCCGGCATCAGACGCCCCGGTTCCGCCGCGCTTGATCTCGCCTTTGTGGCGGCAGGCCGATATGATGGCTTCTGGGAAATGGGTTTACAACCCTGGGATATGGCAGCGGGTATATTGATTATTCAAGAAGCCGGCGGCATTGTCAGCGATATCGCCGGCCAAACGCCCCCGTTAAAAACGGGTAACATTGTTGCCGGAAATATTAAAATACACGCCGCCATGCGACAAAAACTACAAGCCGTGCAACAACAAAATACACAGTAATATCCGACATTGGGCCGCCTAGCATTTGAAAATCGCGATGAAAATTGATTTCACCGGGGGGGTTCTGAAGGAGGCCATACTTGTTGTATGGCCAACTGACGAAAAATTTTTGTGGAATCAAGGCTCAAGTGAGGTGAAATGATAGGCTGCTCAATGTGGGTAATATACGCTTGTGCTTAGATTATTTGTGTCACTAAAAATGAAAATTTTTAAGGAGTATTAAAAAGATGGCCAATGCGGAAGTTCCTATCCTCGTCGAAACGACCCAAGTCGAACAACTACGACAAAACACCGACCTATTTATTATTGATTTAAGTGACAAATCAATTTATTTACAGGGTCACATTACCGATGCAGTTCACCTAGACTACAGTCAAATTGTACAACATCAACCACCGGTCATGGGCCAAGTACCCAGTGAAGCCCAGCTGACCACATTGCTGTCTAGCATCGGCTTAACTCCAGAGCACCATGTGGTCGCCTATGACGGTGAAGGCGGCGGCAAAGCCTCGCGTTTACTATGGACCTTAGCCATCGCTGGGCATCAGAAACTCTCTTTGTTAAACGGGGGATTGCAAGCCTGGCAAAGTGAGCAGCGCGCACTCTCTAGCGAAGTTAAACAATCCGCGCCATCACAATATCAAGTTCAGTTACACAATCAAAATTTGATCGCCAACCGCGAATACATTCTGGCGCATTTGAATGAACCCGCGATAAAACTACTCGATGCCAGAAGCCCCGCCGAATATAGTGGTGCCGACGTGCGAGCACTCAGAGGCGGCCACATTCCCGGCGCGATCAATTTTGATTGGTTAAATGGTATCGACCAACAAAACGCTCTCAGATTCAACCCCAAACAAACGTTGCTCAATCAACTTAGCGATGTCGGTATCACACCCGACTGTGAAGTCATCGTCTATTGCCAAACCCATACCCGCTCAGCCGTTAGCTTCATTATGTTAAAGGCTTTAGGTTTTGACAACGTCCGGGGCTATCCAGGATCGTGGTCAGACTGGGGTAACCAACAAGACACACCCATTGAAAACTAACCAAACCCATGCCAACAACTGCAACATTAGACAAAAATAAACTGTCACGCTCGCCAAACGGCCATACCCCCATGATGCAGCAATATTTAGGTATCAAAGCCGAGCATCCCGATCAATTAGTCTTTTACCGCATGGGGGATTTTTATGAGTTATTCTTTGATGACGCTCGGCGTGCCGCAAAACTACTCGATATCACCCTGACAGCACGCGGTAGCTCCGCCGGACAACCGATTCCCATGGCGGGTTTGCCTTATCACGCCGCCGAACCCTATCTTGCAAAATTGATTAAAATGGGCGAATCGGTGGCTATTTGTGAACAAATTGGCGACCCCCAAAAAAGCAAAGGCCCGGTTGACAGAAAAGTAGTCCGCATTGTCACCCCTGGCACCGTCACCGACGAAACCTTACTCGAAGATCGCCAAGACAATTGGCTGATCGCGGTCAACGAACACAAGAATCGTTATGGCCTCGCCTACCTCGAATTGGCCAGTGGTCGCTTTCATCTGAATGAATTCACCGATGACAACACATTGCTGGCCGAATTGGAACGCCTCAAACCATCAGAGCTATTGATCAGTGAAGACTTTGGCACCACCCACCCTCATATATGCCATAATCGCCGAGGCATTCGTCGCCAAGCTCCGTGGTTATTTGATACAGAAACAGCACGCCGGGTTTTAACGCAACATTTTGAAACCAAAGATTTAGCCGGTTTTGGTTGCCAAGATTTTACGCTGGGCCTTGGCGCCGCTGGATGTCTATTGGAGTACGTCAAAGATACCCAAAAATCTGCACTGCCCCACATCCAAAGTCTCATCGTTGAACACCACCAGGACAGTATTTTACTGGATGCCGCCACCCGCAGAAATTTAGAAATTGAAACGAACTTACACGGCACCACAGAAAATACCGTCGTCCAGGTCATGGATCATACCGCCACCGCCATGGGAGCACGTCTGCTGCGACGCTGGTTAAACCGCCCAATTCGCAGTCACAATCAATTACAACAGCGTTACCAATGCATCGAAGCCCTATTATCAGATCAACAGTATCAGACCTTGCATGAATCATTGCGTCACATTGGTGATATGCAACGCATTGCCACCCGCATTGCTTTACTGACCGCACGTCCTCGTGATTTAACCGTGCTGCGTGATTCACTGGCGATCTTGCCTGAAATAAAAATAAAACTAGCCCCTATTGATGCGCCATTAATTCATGAACTCAATCAAAATATCGATCCGCACGTGGATGTTTATCAACGGCTGTGTAACGCCATCAACGACAACCCGCCAGTGCTGATCCGCGATGGTGGTGTTATTGCCAGCGATTATGATGCAGAACTTGACGAACTCAAAGCATTGAGCCAAAACAGCGAACAATTTTTATTAGATTTAGAAGCCAAAGAGAAACAAGACACCGGTATTAACACGCTAAAAGTAGGCTATAACCGAGTCCATGGCTATTACATTGAAGTCAGCAAAAGCCAAACGAGCCATGTCCCTGACCGTTATACCCGACGGCAAACACTGAAGGGAGCTGAACGATATATTACACCGGATCTTAAAGCATTCGAAGAAAAAGCCCTCAGCGCTCGCGAACGCGCTTTAGCCAAAGAAAAAGCTCTCTACGAGGAATTACTCCATACCTTAAGCCAGCATGTCACTCAGTTACAGCAAACCGCCCAGGCCCTTGCCTCACTTGATGTGTTGACTAATTTTGCGGAACGTGCAGACACACTGAAGCTAAGCAAACCGGCATTAACCACCGAATCCTTGCTTCACATCACGGATGGACGCCATTTAGTCGTCGAACAAGTCTTAGAGACGCCGTTTGTCGCCAACGATTTACAGCTCGATGAACGACAGCGAATGTTAATTATCACGGGACCAAATATGGGAGGGAAATCCACATACATGCGACAAACGGCACTGATTGCACTGTTAGCACACACGGGTTGTTTTGTACCAGCAGCGCAAACAACGCTCGGCCCCATTGACCGAATTTTCACGCGCATCGGTGCCTCAGACGACTTAGCCAGTGGTCGCTCAACCTTTATGGTAGAAATGACAGAAACCGCCAACATCCTACATAATGCCACCAATAACAGCCTAGTTTTAATGGATGAAATTGGCCGAGGCACCAGCACATTCGACGGCTTAGCACTCGCTCGAGCTTGCGCAGAACGCTTAGCGGCTCACATTAGGGCCTTCACCCTATTTGCAACGCATTACTTTGAATTAACCACACTCCCTAACACGATGGACTGTATTAATAATGTGCACCTCACTGCCACAGAACATGACGACAGCATTATTTTTTTGCACGCCGTCAAACCTGGGCCAGCCAATCAAAGTTATGGATTACAAGTGGCTAACCTCGCCGGCGTGCCCACCGAGGTAATACGTGAGGCAAAACAACACCTTGTCCAGCTTGAATTAAGCACCAGCGAAAAATACCTACCCATCAAGCAAGAACAATTATCCTTATTTCCCGCCATGAATGAGCACGCCGCCATAGATAAACTAAAATCAATTAACCCTGACAAAATGACACCAAAAGATGCTCATAATTTGTTATATGAGTTAAAATTACTCATCCGCAATTAAATAAATACACAATTAGTTATTATTTCAAACGTAAAACACTCGCAGAAAAATTATTTTGCCACTACAATAGCGCCGAATTCAACAAGCGATCACAGGAGCGAGTAAATGACGTATGTCGTGGTGGAAAACTGCATTAAATGCAAATACATGGATTGTGTTGAGGTTTGCCCTGTCGATTGTTTTCATGAAGGTCCCAACTTTCTGGTCATTGACCCTGAAGAATGCATCGACTGCACATTGTGCGAACCAGAATGCCCAGCCAACGCCATTTTCGCCGAGGACGACGTACCCGAGGAGCAAGAGCAATTCATTGCCATAAATGCGGAACTATCTCCCCAATGGCCAGTGATCACGGAGAAAAAAACAGCCCCGGAAGATGCTAAAGAATGGGATGGTAAACCTAATAAATTACAATATCTTGAAAAATAACAAGCCGACTGTATAAACTTGGCGCTGCCATCAAATCAAGCTTCTCTATCGCTAAACACTCAGCACAGCAACGTCTTCGGCTTTATTTCGCCAAACAAGCATAAAAATCATAAAACTCCCTCATAACATGGTGGCACAAAATTTTTACGCACACGACATTAATTAGCCCGTTGGCCTCCGGTGCTCAATATAAACCTCTAGAATCCATATTGAGCCAACGTTTTATAGAATAAACAATCATCAGTTGAAATCAAAACGTCAAATGGGACTTGCTGTTTTGATTAGAACATTTATACTAACGGGCTTAGAGCCGGGATGGCGGAACTGGTAGACGCGCCAGACTCAAAATCTGGTAATGGAAACATTGTGAGAGTTCGATTCTCTCTCCCGGCACCATCAATGCACGTATCAATCGGCATCGTACTCCAATGCTGCTGCTCCACCATCCATAGCGATGCAAATTTCGCTTTACGATGGTATCTAGCACGCCCCTTCAGCGATCCATTTTCAGATCACATCTCTTCTTAGCTTTTTTATTGACAGCATTAGATTTGATCTAAATATTTGCAGTCATGATAACTATGCGCCATACTTTATCCTATATAACGACAATAACCAAACAGACAAAAAACAATAAAAAATACACTGTTTTAGCACTTACCCAATAAGATAATCGATATATTTTAACATGATAAGCCTTAGCTAGGCCGAGACTTTAGCTTAGTCAAAGTATTACTGGTGAGCCGAGATAAAAATAACAACAGGCTCATTTGGTTTTTCCAACCACTAAATAAATAATCAAACTTAAAGTTGGATAAAACCACCGTCATTAATCACCTTCATTGGAAATGATGGCCATACATTCGTCGTTACCGAGTATTTAAGGCTTTAGAGTAATGACACACAATAACAAACTTAAGCGCTTTGCAGATTGAACCTGCCTTTCGTCTACGGACCGGTGAAAATTGTGATGCAACTTTCGCATATCCTGATACAAAATGTAGATTTTAATCATGATACATACAGCTTCTATGTGGGGTGGGAGGATATTAATGAAATCAAGTCGATTCTTTCTTTTGCATTTATATGCAAACCAATGGCAATTTAATTCATTGAAATGGGCGACTTCATGTTGGTGGCCTTTGCTCTTGTTAATAGCGCTCATATTGCTTCCCAGTTGCACAAAACCACCCCAGCCTCAAGCAAAAACACCCCCCCCTAATACCGCAACAGCCACAGCTAACGGGGTGCTAGTCATGTTCAACGACTCGAAAAATACCATCAGCCGAGCTCGCACACTGAAGGCATCAGGCTTGCGTGAAACCACTTCATTTAGCTTGCTACCCGGCCTGACCCTTGCCAACGTTCGCGCCGGCTGGACATTGCAACAAACCCTCGACACTCTAGCAAACAATCCCGATGTCGCCTATGCCGAGCCTGACTATCTCTTTACCATTGATATCACACCCAATGACCCAAGCTTTGACCAGCAGTATGCTTTACATAATACCGGGCGGAATGGAACAGCGGATGCGGACATTGACGCACCAGAAGCCTGGGATATTCACACAGGCAGCGAGGTCGTCATTGCCGTCATTGATAGCGGCGTCGACTACAACCACCCCGATTTACGTGAAAATATGTGGATAAACCCAGGCGAAATCGCCAACAATGGGGTGGATGATGATGACAATGGCTTCATTGATGATATTCGCGGTTGGAATTTTGTCAATAACAATAACAACCCAATGGATACCAATGATCACGGCACTCATGTCGCCGGTATTATTGCCGCGTCAGGCAACAATAGCGCTGGTGTGGTAGGCGTTAACTGGACAGCCCGCATCATGGCATTAAAATTTATTGATGCCAATGGCTCTGGTAGCAGTTCTGGCGCCATTCGAGCCATCGAATACGCCGCCACCAATGGCGCACGTATCTCCAATAATAGTTGGGGAGGAGGCGCTTTCAGCCAAGCGCTTTTCGATGCGATTGCGGCGGCAAATAGTCGTGGACATGTGTTCGTCACGGCCGCCGGGAATGATGGCGCAAACAATGATACTCAAGGTTCCTACCCAGCCAATTATGACTTACCAAATATCATTTCAGTCGCCGCCACAAACAACAGCGATCGGTTAGCCAGTTTTTCTAACTTCGGTGCTTCGTCAGTCCATATTGCCGCACCAGGCACAACGATATTAAGTACCGTCCGTAACAACGCTTACAGCAGGAAAAGCGGAACCTCTATGGCCGCTCCTTTTGTTGCGGGCGTTGGTGCGCTGATTTTATCGCAAAATCCAAACTTGCTGGTCAGCGATATTCGTAATGCCATTCTCACGGGGGCAGATCCGCTAACAAGCTTACAAAGGCGAGTTGCCAACGGACGACTCAATGCATTTAATGCACTCAACAATGTCACTCCCGCTCAACCGGTGGTCAACGTCACTCCCGGTACCGTCGAAATCCCAGTGGGACTACAACAAACATTTTCTGCAAGCAGTGGCACGGCCCCCTATTCATGGACCGTCAGTGACCCAGCGATTGCACAAATCGATACCACAACTGGCGTACTTGATGCTCTCACCATTGGAACTGTGGAAGTTCAAGCCACCGATGCTGATGGCATCATAAGCGATCCAATTATCGTCGCTGTTACCGCCATGAGCATCACTCCCCAAAATATCACTCAAATAAGCCTGAATGACAAACCCACCTTTTCTATCTTGGGTGGCACAGCCCCCTACCAATGGACAATTAGCGACCCAACTGTCACAGAAATCACCACCAGTGGTACAAACCAACAACGTGCCCGTATCAACCCACTTATCGAAGGCGTTTTTGACCTGAGCATCACTGACAGCGCAACACCTGCCAATGTAGCAACAATCAAATCAATCCAAGTTGCGATCACCCCACTCACCATTTCCCCGACGAATAGTGATATCATCGTGGAAGATACATTACAATTAACCCCAACCAGTGGTAACCCACCTTATTCATGGTCATCCTCGGATAATGCCATTGCCACTGTCGATAAAACCGGGTTAGTCAGCGCAATCTCGGCAGGCACAGCAATCATCACCATTACCGACACGACGGCAACAATCGATGTAACAATCAATGTGACCGACCCATTACCGATTAGCTTAACGATTACCCCTGCGGATAGCACCATCGACCTCAATAAGCGACTACCATTGCAGGTTAGCGAAACCGGTGAGATAAGCTGGAATTCATCGGATGATACCATCGTGCGAATCACACAGCGTGGCCTCGTTGTCCCACGAGGCCCAGGAACCGTCACCATTACTGCAACAGATACCTCAGGAAATCAAGGCAATACAACAGTGACTGTCAACCCCCCTGCAAATAACGACGATGATGACGACGACGACTAACCCGTTTAAGCGACTCTGGCGATAAAAACGAGAGACCAAACTAAGGAAGTTATTTAACCAACATGGGACAAAGCCAGGGAAGGCAAAGCACACAATGAAAACGGAGAGCAGATAAGGACAGACTTATCACCCATCTAATACCTCACCTAGTATACAATATCAACACCCTGGTAAATGCTTGCATTGCTGCTGTAATTTTTGGCAGAGATTCGTCATGCCGCCAAGTTAGTCACTCGCTTGTTGGATAACTTGCTATTCGGCACAACCCCCAATTAAATCAAGTTTGGCAATAATGAATTACGTCAGAACATTTTCAAATTTAAAAACATATCGAGTCTTATCGCTGACATGAATAGTAAACCTAACTTATACAAACCATTCACCATCGTGATTTTTTTACTGATCTTTGTTAGCTTCTGTCAGCAATTATCGGCCCAACCAGTCACGACAATAACGGATTCATTAAACGTATTCCCCATCCCCGATGAAACGGCTCAAGTGCAACTTACCTTACCCCGCGGTCACACAGTTTTGATCATTGATAGCAATGAAAAATGGCTAAAAATAAAGCAAAGCAATGGTGATACCGGTTGGATTCAAAGGTCGATTTCAGACCGTGGCATCACCATAAAGCACAACAGCCCTCCCCATCAATCTTCTGCTAACCAGCGCTATGCGTTAATCATTGGCAATAGTCAGTATAAAAATGGACCGCTAGCTAACCCAGTCAATGATGCCTATGGAATGGCGATGAGTTTACAAAAACTAGGCTTCAGCGTCACCCATCTTGAAAATGCGACACAAAATGAAATGATAGAAGCCATTAGTCAATTTGGTCAGCAATTAACAGAATCAAGAGGCGTAGGCATTTTTTATTATGCAGGACATGGTATCCAAATCGGTGGAAGAAATTACTTGATTCCCATCGGTGCCAACATAAAAAAAGAACACGATGCCAAATACGAAGCCGTTGATGTGGGACGAATATTGGATGAAATGGATAAAGCCAGCAATCAAATGAATGTAGTTATTTTGGATGCCTGCCGCGATAACCCATTTGCTCGAAGCTTTCGCTCGTCAGGTCAAGGTCTTGCCCAACTCGATGCGCCAAGCGGCACTTTGATTGCTTATGCAACCTCCCCAGGGAAAGTAGCTAGTGATGGCGTAGGTAATAATGGTATCTATACCAAATATTTGTTAACCCACATGATGACCCCCGGCATCTCCATTGAAGAAACGTTTAAACGAGTACGGGCAGGTGTCATGCAAGAAACCCAAAATCAACAACTCCCTTGGGAAAGCTCATCACTGATTGGCAATTTTTATTTTATTCAGGGAGACAAACCACCGTTAGATCTCCAACGACCTATTGTCACTCCGGTTGTTAGCATCGCAAAACCCGTTGCGCCTCCCACAATACCTCGCCAGCCTGAAAAACCGTGGTATAAACGCTGGTATATCTGGGCAGCCGTCGCAATATTGTTCGGTGCCATTGCCGTTTATTGTGATGGCGGAGGCGACGGTGGCAGCCGTGGCCAGGGAGGAAGTGGTGGTGGTTGCAGTTTCTGAAAAACGACAATGGACTCCATTGTCATTCTTAAATCGCTACCATTCTAATGTAATGATAAGCGAATCGCTATATTCCCCAGCCATAATTCGCTGATGACCTGGTATCTGGGCATATACGGGAATCTTTAATCTATTTCCATTCCCAATGCCATTGAACGCTTGTGAAGCACCAACCCCATCTCCCCAAATTTGAGTATGACTTGGATCAAAAAAAATATTATAAAATAAAGGGGTTGTTGTCCCAGTTGACACCATATGACGAGAAACAATATTACCTCCCGCATTACGTCCCGCATCAATGGCCAGTTTATATAGCAGCCCTTGGCTACACAACAAATCAATATAGCTGGCCGTTTCTAAACTTGGCGATGATAAAGCATCATACTGGCCAAATGATATCGGCTCAGGCATTACCGTGCATTGTGATATCACTTGTTTTGAATAGGATATGGACATTATTACCAGACACATCAATACAGGATTAAATTTCACAGGTAATCTCCCCTAAGTCCATCAAAACATCATCCCCTTTGGGAATATCAATCTCTGCTTGACAGATTTTTCCTTTAAATTCAAGTTCTATTTGATAAACGCCTAGCGTCAAATCTTCAAAATAAAACTCACCACCATTTCCTACAATCGACTCAAAAATTTCATCGTCTTTGCGCAATTTGATAATCGCATACTGAGCTTCTTTTCTCTCACCATTATCAACGATAAAAATATAACCTGCATAAGCTTTAAATTGTTTCGCAACAAACTCAGTCACCCCCCCCGTACGAAAAGACGGCGAAACAATATTACGGGTGCTAACCAACGAATAATCCACCGGTACATCTTGCACATCAATCGAAATCGCATTCGGCCCGTAAGAGACTAAACTTGGTACAATCATTTTTCCTTTACTCGTTTTACCCACAAGATCACCACTATAATATACCCGCACATCATCTAATCGACTTATTTTAACCAAAGCAAAACTGTCTCGGATAGGGCGTGTTAAATAAAAACTATCATCAATAAACGCTAGACTGCCTGCCATTCCTAACCGATACGAGTCAAAATTCAAACTATCATTATATGTAGCTGTCATGACACCAATTTGACTCTTATATTGCAATGTTCCTGTACCAATCACTTTATTCTCGCGTCGTGACTCATCATTCTCTTGGATGCGTGCGTTAAACCCCCAACCTGGTCCAACCGGTGCATTTTTCTGAACAAATAAAGTATTAACAAAAGTGTCACGCTGACTACTATGGGTAAGACCCGCCGATGTTCGCCCCCCAAAAGTACCATTTAGCGTCGCAACAAAAGAGTCTCGTGTCCCTTCAATATCTTTTGTCCGGGTCGCACGCAACAAAAGGGAGAATCGCCTAAAAAGACGGCGGCTATACGACAGGCTAATTTGCTCATTCTTTATTTCCAGCGGAGTGGCTATCTGAGATTTGGTATAGCGCAGCGTACGCGAATAAGAAACAGACAATGCACCAATGCGCGACCCATGCGTGCCAATCGATACCGATGTGGCACGCTTAAGTTTCTCTTGTTCTGGCAATAAAGCTAAATTAGCATAAAACTGGCTGCTTTCTCGCCAAACCAATCGACTATGGAAATATCGCGAAGTATAGAAGTAACGAAAAAACCCCGAGTAACCCGAGGTCTGCCTCGCATTACTATAGGCAGCACCACCCTCCACTTCTCCCCACACCCCTAATAAGGTATTAAAGGTAGGCCCCAAGTTAATAACGTCACTCTCTCCTTCCAAACGAAAACCGGCCAGAAAAGAGTCAGTCACCCCGTAGTGATGAAAGCCAATCACGGTGGGATCCTTATAAATCGGCGCAATAGCATTTAAACTATCACGTTGCAAACCTACATTATAGCTAAAATCGTAAACGCCTTTTTTTAATACATTTGACGAAATATAATAAGGGAATTGTTTTCTTGTTACCCGTCCAAATGCATCCCGCATAACAACATCGGCCACACCCGCTCCATGGGCATTAGGCAAATTAGTCAATTCAAATGCCCCTGCTGGCAAATCTTCACTACGTATTAACACATCATTAATGTAAACGCTTACCGTCGCAGGTACTTCTAACAAACCACTCACCGTTAATCCTGGTGTTTTGGAAAAATAAGGAGACATGCCAAAATTTCTAGTAAAACTAATACCACCGAATATACCGCCACTGCCTAATTCTCCAGAGCTTGCCGAGAAATCTCCAACCACTAACCGCCCCATAATCGATGGCATGTCTTTCGTGACATTAATCATGCCCCTCGTCCAATAATTACCAATATCATTTCGATTAAATGAAAAATTTGACCGCACCAATAATTTATGGGCGTTAATAACACTTTCTATGGGTGCTTCAAACGCAATAACATCCTGACCTTCTCCACCACGAAAATTAATACCATAATTAAAAAAAGCGGTATCAATCCCAAACGGATTCGTTTTAGCCACTTCTCTTTCACTCATATCAATCACTGTTTTATCTAACATACTAGGATCAACATCAATCCTTAATGCCAAAGCCTCTTGATCAACAGTAAATCGTAATTGGGAACGTAACGAATACAATGATACATAATATTCATCATCTATTCGTGCCGTCGGATTCACTTGGCGAATACCTAATGACTGTAAATCTTTGACAGGAAAGTAGACATCACCATCATCACTCATTAGCAAAAAATACTCTCCTCGATCGGAAGTATTTAAAATAACTTTTAAAGGTATGGTTTCAAATGCAAGGAGAGGAATAGAATATAGATAGAGCAAGGCTATCAATAAAATGGAGACTAAATTCGAAGTTATTTTTTGAATTATCATGCATTCATTCACCGCCTTAACAAGTGCCAACAATAAAGACGGCTTAACGATGAAATAACAACACGTAATAAATATCGCCCGACCATGTAAATCGTTGTCTTAAATTTTATCAGCGAATCACTAATGTACATCAATCTTATGAACAAGAAACTTTATCGCCCAGGCGGTACCAACCTCAACCAATATATCTTCCAAAAACCTGAATGCTTGCTCTATATTCAGTTGAGGTTTTTCAGATAATATTTGACACGGCTTATATTAAACACCAGCACAATTTAAGCCAGAAAATTTCAATCATTGAATTAAAAAAAGCGATTTTAAGGCCCTGCAAAAGTACTATGCAGGGCTTCATTTAATGTAATGACGATTAAATGCAACAAGCTTAGTCGCTTGTTATTTAGTTTTTAACGCCACGCAACTTGCTGTGTCAGCAGAAATTTTCGAATGTTTCACTTGAGTACCTACACTGACCTGTATATTTATCTGACGTGAGCTAGCACAACTCTCTTCAGGCAAATCCAGCGAAAATGTTCGCGTCATGCCCGGCAAAACATACCAGCCCGCCATATCTTTCTCAAAAGTAGAGCGTTCATTTCTCGAAAACCCTTGCGCCGCTATATTTTTGGCAATGATATGCGTATTACCAACATTGACCACATTAACATTAAGCTGCGCATTTTTAACAAATGAGTCTCCGATATCAAACCCATATTTAGGATTAGCCACTTTAACAAAAACAGGTACACCAAAACGGATGGCAAAACTCAATGCACCGGCCGCGGGACGAGAGTCAGGTAATTCCTGAAAATATAATCGATAGGATTGCTCCATCTGTTGGGTTGGTTTACCCCGAAAACCAACCCGCACAATACGCTGTTCACCCTTTTCAATGGTTATAATTTTTGGAAAAAAAATAACATCTTTAGTGTCTTCATACTTATCAGCACCCTCATGATCCTGATACCAACGTTTGCTTTCTAATTGAACAGTCACGGGACCTGAATGCGTATTGGTAATGGTTACGATAGACGATTTTGTTCTTTTATCAAACGCAATAGATAATGGATGGACCTTAAAAGACACCGCATGCACATTTAAGGAAATAACAACGGATGTAAATAATACGGAGAGACATACCCACTTTAGGCTCACCAAATAACCCTCCCAATGAAAATAAACACAAAACGTAAAACAATTCTCTAAACGCTTTTACTATATACCCGTAGTAGTCATTTTAATAATTGTAACGTATACCGCCTAATGCGAACTTTAAGTTATCAATGTAAAAATTAGAAAGCGCATCATTTAGAAAAGTTCGTTTGTATGAAATTTTTACCAACTTATCCTTAAAAAGCTCTAGCCACACACATTCATCATACTTATCGTCATTCCATTACGGCAATTATCCTAAAAACCTTAATTAGACGCCAATGTAATGTACAACATCGTTATTTGGAGTGTGCCGTCAATAAAAACTGTCTTTTGACGGCTTGATAAGGCTTTTAGCTATATGTCGTTAAAATCTATATTTCGCACCTGAGCACGAGCGATCGTAACTTAAATCGTAATTGCTCCGCTGTTGACAAAACTTCTACTTGCATAGCAAAACCACCCACCTAATCACGGACGGTAAATTAACTAAAGCTTTTAGAATAATCAATACGCTAGGTTAAAATCGTACCTCGAATCATCCATGATAACTATGCTGAAATTATATACAAATTCTCTACTGTTTTACCTAAGCAATATATACTCATCACGGTCATAAACTAACCTAAGGCCGTGCCAATACCAGCAAATGCCAGACATCGAAAAATTTACCTATCAAACATTTGCGTAAAGTTCTTTTTGCGAAACCAAAGTATATATTCTAAGAAGAAAAACAAAGCTTAGAATACGATCTCAATGACGACGAAGACCCATCAAACACTTAAATTTGCGGGCCTTAGATGAATAGGTTAGGTAAAGTAGAAATGAAAATTTAACATGGTTATAGAGGTCGAGAGGCATCCATCAGCCCCTCGACATTCTTCAAATGAACTCAATCAGAAATCAACGGATACAATCACTGTATCAGAGTAAACACCAGGTGGCACATCTTGAGCCTCAAACAACATCGCTTCCACAACAAATGATGAGGCAGCCCCCGTACCAACACCCTGTACAGGGCTTGATAAGAATGTATCATGCACGCCTAAATCACCCCAATCAACGCCTTGATATGTTAAACGATAAGGTAATGTATTGTTGCCCGAACTATCGACCATTCGACGATTGGCATTGTCAGTATTCATGCCGGCATCCATTGCAATCTTATAGGGTACGCCGTCATTACACACTACGATCACTTCGCCTGTCGTATTGATTTCTGCGCCAGCATAATTACCAAAATCAATCGGTGTCACACTCAATTCACAAGAAGAGACGACGGTCGCCATCACTTCCATGGGTGATTCCACTAAGTGAGCATTAGATATTGAAGGAACAATTAAAGCTGCTGAAGCAAAAGAAAGGAATAGGAAACGTTTGTCCATCATTAATTCTCCACATTATTATATTAATGCAAATACAGTTTTACACTTCCCACGTGTCTATATCTGCTACCCCGATTTATACTGCTCCCCATTCAAATTAGAGAACATTTCCCATGATATGACAAATGCTAATTGGCCATAAAAACCAAGCATTATTGATATATCACTGCCCCTACCAAAAGCGTTGTAAGCTATTAGATATTGCTTGAACATTTAATATTTTTAATAAACATTATCCAATATTTGCAAAAGTAATTCCGCACGAAACCGCATCGCATTTGACAACATGGCGACACAATCTGAGCTTCAACTTCTAACGCACTGATATCAAGGCTAATTAATTATTTTTAATATGTCAGCCTATATTAGATAGGTGTAGTATTAATTCTGGTCAATTTTACCCGATTTGTCAAATTAAATTAATGGCTGTTGATCCTCGCCCTCTTTCTCCACCGGTAATAAATCTTGTTTTGTCACCCCCAAAATCAGTGCCGTGGTGGTTGCGATGTAAATGGATGAATAGGTTCCCACCACCACCCCAATAATCAAGGCGATCGCAAATCCATGGATCAACTCCCCCCCGAACACCGCCAACGCAATCAATACCAATAGCGTGGTGAGCGATGTCATAACGGTTCGTGATAAGGTCTGATTAATCGAGCTGTTGATGATTTGCTCAGGGGTTTCTTTGCGCATTTTCCGGAAATTTTCTCGCACTCGATCAAACACAACGATCGTATCATTCAGGGAATAACCAATCACCGCAAGCACCGCGGCGAGCACGGTCAAATCAAATTCGATTTGAAAAAGAGCAAACATGCCGACCGTAAACAAAACATCATGCGCCAACGCAACAATCGCCCCTAATGCAAAGCGCTTCTCGAAACGTATCCAAACATAAGCCAAAATACAGGCTAATGCAGTCAACAATGCCAAACCACCTTTTTCAACCAGTTCATCACCAATTTGTGGGCCAACAAATTCGACACGGCGCATCTGTATTTCCGACGCAGAGGTCACTTTTAAGGTATCTAAAATCTTGCTACTTATCTCGGCATTGCTTAAGCCGTCGTGAGGAGCAATGCGCACCAAAACATCTTTCGATGTACCAAAATGCTGAACAATGGCATCACCAAACCCCGCCTCAGCCAATGTACTCCTCACCACATTGAGGTCGGCGGTTTCTTGATAGCCCACCTCAATTAACGTACCTCCGGTAAAGTCGATGCCAAAATCTAGCCCTCGGATAAGAATAGCCAACAGGCAAATGGCCAAGATGACACCTGAGGCTTTCAGCGCATTTTGACGCCATCGCATAAATTCAATCGTTGGTATATCTTTCAATAGCTGCATATTAAATCCCAGGCTTAAATAGAAAGTTGTTTAATTCGTTTACCGCCATAATAATAATTCACGATGGAACGTGTCACCATGATCGCAGTAAACATGGAAGTTAAAATACCAATAGACAAAGTAATCGCAAACCCTTTAATTGGCCCAGTTCCCATGGCAAAGAGTATAATTGCAGCAATGAAAGTTGTTATATTCGCATCAGCAATGGTCGTCAAGGCTTTTTCATAACCTAGATTAATAGCGGCTTGCACACCGATATTATTTTTAAGTTCTTCTCTGATACGCTCAAAAATCAAAACATTGGCATCAACCGCCATACCCACCGTCAATACGATTCCAGCAATGCCCGGCAAGGTAAGCGTCGCTTGCATCATTGATAGCACAGCGATAATAAACACCAAATTTAACGCCAAGGCACAATTAGCGATGAGCCCAAAACGGCGATAAACAAACACCATAAAGGCTAACACCAACACAAAACCGATCACCACAGAGCGAAAGCCTTTGTCGATATTATCTTGTCCGAGGCTCGGACCCACCGTGCGCTCTTCAACGATATCAATCGGTGCCGCCAATGCGCCTGCCCTCAATAACAGACCAAGATCACGCGCTTCTTCCGTGCTGTCCAAACCGGTAATTTGGAATCGATTGCCTAATCGCTCACGGATGCGAGCCACATTAATCACTTCTTCAATTTTCCGACGTGTCTTAATCATTTGGCCATCGACTTCACGCGTGTCAGACCGATATTCAATAAACACTACCGCCATGAGTTTTCCAACATTAATCTTGGTGGCATCGTTAAAAATACGACCGCCCTTGCCATCAAGGCTGATAAACACCGCTGCACCACCGCTCTGCGCATCCAGGCCCGACGACGCATCGACAATATAATCACCGGTCAACATCACTTGGTTTTTAAGCAAAATCGGATCACCATTTCGCTCATAATATAGCTTGGCTCCCGGTGGTACACGCCCTTTCTCTGCCGCTCGCGCATTGTGCTCTTCTTCCACCATACGAAATTCCAAGGTCGCCGTTTTCCCTAAAATTTCTTTGGCACGGGCGGTATCCTGCACCCCCGGTAATTGCACCACAATGCGCTCCAAACCTTGCTGCTGAATCACCGGCTCAGCCACACCCAACTCATTAACCCGATTACGCAGGGTCACAATATTTTGTTGCAAGGCCAATTTTTTTGTACTCTGTATTTCTTCCGGCTTCAGGGTGACCGTTAGATAATAATATTTGTCGTCCTGTTCGTCGCTATAGCTCAGTTCGGCAAACTCCTTACGAGCCACTTGATACGCTTGATCACGTATCTCAGCGGTTTTAAACTTCATTCGAACGAACCCAGCCCCCTCACTGATCTCGCCGGCCACTTCCACCCCGAGGTAACGCACTTTATTCTTTCTGAATAACGATCGAAAATCCCCCATGTAGCGCTCAAGCGATTGCTTAATCGCCGCGTCCATATCCACCTGCATGAGAAAATGTACGCCACCGCGCAGATCCAAGCCAAGATACATGGGCAACGCACCTAGGCTAGATAAAAAACCAGGGGTGGCCGGGGCCAGATTAAGCGCCACCACATATTGCTTCGTATCCAAGGTCTCGAGAATAAGATCTTTCGCCTGAAGCTGAATTTCCGTGTTGGCAAAGCGCACGATCAGGCCATGTGGATCCAGCGTCATACGATCATATTTGATATTGCCTTGATCCAGTGCGGCCTTCACTTTAGCCATGGTTGAGGTATCTACTTTTGCAGTGCGAGTAGCAGAAATTTGCACCGCCGGATCTTCACCATACAGATTGGGTAAAGCGTAGATAAAACCGACAATAACAACGACAATAATGAGTACATATTTCCATAGAGGATACTGATTAATCATTCATCCTTTCCTATTGGGCAGCGAGCAAAATCGAGATGACAATGGCTTAAATATAGAGCTGTTTGGTTAAAAAATATCGATCGAAAATCTGTCAAAACGAGACGCGTATCCTCATGGTTTGAGAAGCATAGCCTCGCTGTTTGCCGAAAGAAAATCAGGCAAAACGATCATTTTGATAGCTTTACACCCGATTTGTTTTTAAGCATATCGCTTTTTAAGGTTCCTTTAGGCAAAAGCGAGGCCACGGAATTACGCTGTACCTTCACATTGACACCATTCGCCACTTCGATCGTCACAATACTTTCCTCAACATGGGTGATTTTGCCAAGCATACCACCGCCGGTGACAACCTCATCCCCTTTTGATACGGACTCAATTAAATTTTTATGTTCTTTCGCCCGTTTAACTTGGGGACGAATGATCAGAAAATAAAAAATAGCAAAAATGACAATCAGCGGAATAAACCCCATGAAAGAACCCATGGGATCACCACCACCTTCTGCCATGGCATCTGTGATAAAAAAACTCATTTATTGGTTACCTTAAAAAATTGTTTTCTGAAATGGACACGTTCATTATTAAAGGGCGGTATTATTACACATCCGGTACCGCTTGTGACCGCCATGTATAAAATTCTTGAACAAACGCTTCAAAACTCTCTGATTCAAGTGCACAACGCATTTTGCTCATTACGTCTTGGTAATAATGTAGGTTGTGAAGCGAATTCAAGCGAGCGCCTAAAATTTCTCCACAGCGATCAAGGTGACGAAGGTAAGAACGACTAAAATTTTGACAGGTATAACATCCGCATTGATCATCAAGTGGCCGCGTGTCCAAACGATATTGGCTATTTCTTATTCTGACGACCCCTTCTTTAACAAACAAATGACCATTGCGCGCATGGCGTGTTGGCATCACACAATCAAACATATCCACGCCTCGCCTCACCGCTTCAAGCAAGTCCTCAGGGGTACCTACCCCCATCAAATAGCGCGGTGCATCAATTGGCATTTGCGGAACCGTATGATCAAGAATCATACGCATTTCTTGTTTACTCTCTCCCACTGACAAACCACCAATGGCATAACCGTCAAAACCGATGTCCAATAACCCTTGCAATGAAATATCGCGTAACGCCGGATACATCCCCCCCTGAATAATGCCAAACAGCGCACTCGGATTATCCGCGTGAGCCAGACGACTCCGCTTTGCCCAGCGCAATGACAACGCCATGGAATCTCGGGCTTGTGCTTCACTGGCAGGATAAGGTGTGCACTCATCAAAGATCATCACCACATCCGACCCGAGTACTCGCTGCACATGCATCGACTCTTCGGGTCCCATGAATACTTTATCGCCATTCACTGGCGAACGAAAATGCACCCCTTGCTCCGTGAGTTTCCGCATATCACCCAAGCTATAGACTTGAAAGCCCCCAGAGTCGGTTAATATCGGGCCATCCCATTGCATGAACGCATGCAAGCTACCATGTGCTGCAATCACCTCTAAACCGGGTCGCAACATCAAATGAAAGGCATTACCTAAAATCATTGACGCCCCCATTGAAGTTAATTCAGCCGGTGCCATGGCTTTGACGGTACCGTAAGTGCCCACCGGCATAAAGGCAGGTGTATCGACAACCCCTCGCTCAAAAATAAGCCGACCACGCCTTGCACGGTGATGCGTATTTATTAGTTGATATTTCATGCAAACCTATCGCCTATCCAAAACGCCACAGACTACGGCTTTTTTTTGTATTTGCAAATAGCTTTAGAGATAGGCAACACCATCATGGCATTCAGATGGATTTTGAATAGGTTGGCTTGAAGAAAATGAAGGTAAGCTAAATTGAAACCCGTCGAGCCCTACGGTGCGTATAACGCACCCGACAAAAATCAAATGTTTAGGGTTTCAAAAATTCAGTTTGATGCATTATGCATCAAACTATTAGGTATGTTATTTAAAGGATACGGCACTACGCCGCCCAACTAAATAACACACGGCCATCACACATAATAGCGGCAAGATGGGATCGAAAGATGTAGGCTTTGCCAATGTGCAACCTGGTAACCAGCCCCTACGCTTACGACCGTCCTCTTGATCAACGCGAATGCCTATCACTAATTCGTTAGGGTCACCATTACTTTTTACAATCAATGCCGCCTCTTGTCTTGCCGTCATTGCATCAGGGCGGTAGGTCACATTCACTCTCATTTCTTGGCCAGGCGAGAGTTGGGTACTCACCGCATCATGACTAAATACCGGATCCGTCAACACAACATCGTAAATATCCACATCGCGATTGCTTTGATTTCGCAAACTGACCATTAAGGTTTTCCATGCCCCATTGGCGACATAACCAAAATTCAAGCTCGCCATGTTTGCCTCAATCGCACCAGAAACATTTCTCACCCCAGCACGATGCATCATGGGCAAATTAATGCCTTTATTCGTCAACTCAGTTTTTAATGAAACATCCCCGACCCAATCCTGCAAAGGAATTCGAGCCGCCACCCCGATACGGATATCGTCACCGCCAGGCATTTTCAAAACAACATGCTGATCTTCACCATCGAAACTCGGCACGCTCCAAAAACGCCCAAACTCGGAGACATGCACCACAACATCCGTTCGATCCTGAGTTTCTATATTGAGTATTTGTACTTTGGACTGATAAACCGGCGCTTCCATCGATCCAGTATTTTCGATCACATCCATCACAATCATTTTATTATCATTTGATGCAAACGTCGGATATCCCACATCAATCGAAGGGTTCTGATTGAAAAATGGGAAAGACAATCGACCATTATCCACCGCCAAAATGCCAATCGACCAATAGCGGTAACCACCTGAAGCCGTCACTTGCCCTTGACTATCGCGGCACAAATCTTTTTCTTCATCCACAGGCCGATTAGCAACCAATGGTTTATTCATGCAATTCAATGCATCAAAAACAATTAACCGTCCAGTATAATCAAACGCTAAGGAATCCGCATACAATATGGTACTTACGGCACTGGCATTGGTTTCTTGATAATGCGGTGAAACAATATTAAATTGCTGTATTTCATCGGTTGTTAGGTTATATAGACTGATCGTATTATCGGAAAAATTGGGTGTCGTAAAAGCAAAATGACGCGCATCCGGCGAAACCGCCATGGAAAAGATATCCCCTGTATTCGTCAGCTGCTGATTGGCTCCGCCTGGCGATACCCCATACAAATTTAAATCCGTCCCCACATAAAGCAACGTGGTACCTTGCGACAAGGTATAAGCCGCCGGTCGAGATGCAACAGAAAAACTAAACGAATTTAAATCCACGGAAGCTTGCAATACTGTCGTATCAGAAATATCACCAGGTATCACTTGAAAAAACAAATCATAGGTCATCATCAATGGATTATATTGTTGCTCGGTTAACGCTAAATACAACAGCAAATCTTCCCCGGGTGCCACATCAGCCACACGGCTGATAATAGGAATAATCTCATCATCTGTCACACCCACGGCATCCCACGCTTGCTTTATTGCCTGTTGCACCTCAGGTTGATCAGGATATAAATCTTCCGCTGCCTGCATTAATGCTAATTTTGCATCAACAAATTGAGCGGAGGCTTGCAGATAGTACGTCAGTGTTCGATAATAAATTTGCTCTGCTTTTTCAAAACCAATACTATCGCCTAACCCTTCCTGGGTTAAACCTTCCACTAGCAAATAAGCGGCGCGACTGGGTATACCGCTATTAATGTGCACTCCACCGTTATCACCTTGCCCGGTATTCGATAAATTGCGGTACCCATCCATGTGCCCCGGTTGCTTAGTTAAACCCTGCTCTGGATACGCTAAGTGACGCAAAAAACCAGGCTCGACAAGGATGCATTCTTCTCCTATGCGCCAATCACGCCCCACAAAAGCGGCAAACACATCCGCCATGGATTCATTTAATGCACCACTTTGATTTTGATAAATCAAGTTGGCAGTATTTTCAATGACACCATGAGTCATTTCATGAGCCGCCACATCTTGGCATTTCGTCAACGATGAAAAAGTTTTCCCATCGCCATCGCCATACACCATAAAGCTGCCATTCCAAAAGGCATTATTGTAATTCTCTTTAAAGTGAATCGCGACCAACAAATTCTTGTCGTTATCATCTAAACTCTTGCGCCCAAAGGTATCCAGATAATAATCATAAACCACGCGGGT
>CAYUAI010000039.1:0-35721 GCA_964442745.1 uncultured Chromatiales bacterium | reverse complement strand
GTCAGGGTGAAAATAGGGCCGTAATAAAGCCTAAATCTCAAACGCCACGGGTATAGAACGACTATTCCTGCACTTTTGTTCACTCAGAACGAGCGAATACAAACCCAATCTGGGCGCCAAACAGGGAAGTTATTGCGTGCCCATTCCTAACTTAAATATTAAGTACATAAAAATGTTGAAAAAGAATTCTAATGGATTTTCATATTAATACCGCCGATTCATTGGAAATAATGGATTTAGAAGTATCGGAATTGTTATCACGCGTTTATGTGGATGGTGGTTTTGTTGATCCGGGCGTTGCGACTTCTTTATTCGAACCTTCTGCGGTTAGAAGCCGAGGGAAAATGATTGGCGCTAGGGCAATGAAAAATTTGACATTAGCTGGCCTCGTGATCGTCGTATCTCCGAATTCGCTTGCCTGTCGATTAGCGCAAGCTAATGAAGCAGAGATGCATTTGCTGGCTGTTAAATCAGAGTATCGAAGCAACGGTCTAGGTAGGCTACTTGTTGTCGCGGCTATTGATGATGCAACCCAGGCCGGTTTTTCAAAAATGCTTTTATCGACGCAAGCAAGCATGCAAGCGGCGCATTATTTGTATGAATTATCCGGATTTGTTCGTGTGCCCGATCGAGGTTATCACCGGGGAGGTCGTGATTTTTTGGTTTATGAAAAAATATTAAATGCTTAGAAAAATACACTTGGATGGGTTTCGCGCTGATCGCTACCCATCCATTGTATCCGAGAGTGAATATATTTTATCTCGTGATATTGCGTCGACGTCTACCCATGATTCCAAGCAATCCTGCACCCATTAATAAAAAGGTGGCAGGCGATGGAATTGGATTAACAATAATAGGAGCGCCCATGGTACGGATCTCGTTTAAGGTGATGTCTGATGCCTGACCCGCATTGATTTCCATGTATATTTCATTAATTGAAGCAAAATTGATGCCTGAAAAACTGTAAAATGAGATTGTGGGCAACGAGTTGCTGCTGGTGATATTGGATAATGTGACGAAATCCGTGGAATCCGTATCGGTGAGACCAATTGTCACATCAATACTACCTTGATCAATGGTGAGCGTGTCTAAAATAAAGGCATCGTTGCCGGTGAGATCCACGCTAAGGCCGCTGCCATTGGCATTCCAGGTAACCCGACTGATGCCGGATGTGGCGACGTCTTCACTCTGGCTAAAAATGCCTAAGCCGGCACCAACTACCACACTGGCGGATGTGTTAAGGGGGCCGGTGCTGCTTATAATGTCTAACTGACGGAAACCGCCCAGCATTGCCCCTCCCTGAGTCGAGGTGAGCGTGCCTGAGCTGTTGACATATTGTGTCGCGGTATTAAAAGAATCGATAAGCAAAGCGTGGGATTGGCTGGCGACGAACATTGCCCCGATAAAGGTTAAGCTTTTTATTATGTTTCTCATGGTGGTGCTCCCTGGTTATTTAATATTAATTTTAGTTTTGATGCAGAACCAGCTTATAGGGTTTAGGCAAGAATAAGATATGAGCTAGATCACAGGTATTATCTGGATAATCCTAGTTGGTTGTTTTTAATATTTTTAAAATTAGAATTTAGCTTTGAACCGAGTGATTTTTTAATGATCCAGTGGTTTAATGACTAAATATACTTGAAGCGTTTGAGAGGTGAGACGATGGCGTAGTGTTGATATTCAGAGTAAAACGATTGTCATGGATACAGGTAAAAGATAGCCAGAATGATAGATGATGGAAAGTTTTTAATATCATTCTGGCCTATCTGGTTGGATAAGGAATCGGGGATGTTATTACTTCCCGATTTGATTGGTATTTTTTTCAGCGGAAATATCCAGTGCCGAATTAGGGGTATCTATATTAATCATCATGCTCGTCGTCGTCATGTTCGTCGCCATCATGTTCGTTATCGTCGTCATCTTTTTCTTCCATTTCACAGGTAGCCATCACACGGGCAGGACCGCCTGTTCCGCCGATATGTTTCATCGCCCCGACCATCAAATAACAGTTTTCACTTTGCTTTGCAAAATACGCGAGCTGACTGAGATTATTGAGATTTTCAAGGGCCAGGATATCACGTTGGTACAAGCGCACATGAGCCGGCCAAGCATTACTCCATTGATCATCTGTTCCTTTGGCTCCCTCACCGGAATCGGTGCTAAAATTATCTGCCGCAATTCCCGATATTCGGACACCCTTGTGGTCCATAATGTCAATCAGCTTGTCGATGGCTTCTGCCGTAAATCCAGGATGGTTTAATGCATTGACATACGCTGATTTGTCCCAGTCTTCGGTTCCGGCAAAGTAAAACTGTTCCCACCCTACCCGAGCGATGATCCAAACGCCGTCTTCAATTTGATCGGCAACGGCTGCAATGTCTGCGGCTCGAACTGTTGCCTTGGATGAATCAGAAAAATCAGTGATCGATATATCTGGGCTGGGTTGACCACCATTTTTAGCTAATTCTTTCTTAACTCGATGAGAAATATCAATGAATACAATTTTTCCGGTGAGCTGTTCGGTGGTTAATTGATGAGAGGCTTTACGGGACTCATTCGGGATGGTGCCAGGCTCGGTGCTGGCCGCATTGTTAACGTAGTGATTCGGGCTATTAAAGCTAGTCCCGTTATGTTCCTGAATTAATATCGCTGCGGAATTGAAGTAACCTTGATTGGTTGGCCATTTATCTGGTGGATAGAGGATAGCGTGTGGATAAAAACTAGCAATGGGTATACTGTGCCCGATGGGTTTAGATAAATCCGGCTTAGTCGGATCATCATTAATGGGGGAAAAAGTGGGTATCTCATGGGTTAAATCAATAAATTTTAGTGTCGCCCAAGCTGATCCCCCCAGGCAATATATTGTTATGAATAATACCAGTAAAAATTGTTGTTTTTTCATCATTGTGTTCCTCATTGCATTAATAGTCATCCCCATATTAGCAATATACGCTACGATAATTATTCAAATTAGCTGATATTTTTCTTATATTTTTATGATAACTAACGCATAAATATCGTTATTTATTAAATATTATGATAACTTTAATGAAACTGGATAATAACCCGTTATTTAGCAGAATTAGTCTTCAATTGGGGATCAGGAAAAGCAATGGCCAATACCTATCAATTTGGCAATATCTATTATTGTGCCCACAAGCGAGAGCTTGTTCAGGAGGGTGAAGTCATCTATCTGCGGCGTAAGGTGGCTGAGCTATTGGAGCTGTTGTTGGAAAATCGACACCGTGTTGTCGAGCGTGAAGAATTATTAACCTCGATTTGGCGCCAGGGTGTGATGCGCGAAAATTCTTTATTGCAATGTATTCGCGAATTACGCCAAGCGTTGGGTGACAAGGCTCAGTGCCCGCAATTCATTAAAACCTACCACTCGAAAGGTTATCAATGGATTTATACGCCAACGGTTATCATCGCCACGAAATCCGCCCTCGCCAGTGAATTGTTGACAGCTACCCTTCCAATTAAATTGAGTCCATCCAAATCTTTTCGATTGATCGACACGATGAGTTCATTGAAAATAAGCCGTGGGGTCATTGCAAGTATGACCTTAGTGATTTGTCTTGTGGTTTTATTATTTTATTGGCGTGACTCGGTGCTAATGTCGCCGGTTACGCCTTCACCGGAAACGATTACCCTTGCCATCTTACCTTTTTCTAATCAGACAGGTGATGCGTCTTTGCAATGGGTGAAAATGGGTTTAAGTGATATGGTGATGTCGGCATTAGCACAGTCATCGCGTCTCAGTATTACCCCCATTCATGTCATTCAAGACGTGTTATCAAAACAAGAAAATTTCGACGAAGCCATGCCATTGCTCAGCACACTCAATGTTGATTATCTCATTCAATCACAAGTCAAACTATCGGCATCATCGGTTTACCAATTTGCGTATCAGGTTTTTGATAAAAATGGCCTGATGAGTACCGATGTGTTATCTATACCCGATATCATTGCTGCGATACCGACCATCGTGACTCATATGAGCCATCAGTTTATTCCTGAGGATAATGACTTCGCCAACTTGCTGATGCTCTCGACTAATCGCCAAGCCAATCAAGATTACGCAAATGGTATGCAAGCACTCAATACCAAAGGCGCACCGTTGGCAAAACGTTATTTCGAGGCCGCTTTATTAAATGATCCAAATTTCATGTGGGCGAAAGGTCAGCTCGCTCAGACTTTAAGTCTGCTGGGTGATTGGAAAGCGGCTAAGGCACAATTGCAATATTTATTGCAACAGCATGAGATCAATGGGGACCTCGCGTTTAAGCGTTTTGTTCAGTTGAGTTTGGGAAATATATTATTGGCTCAGTTACAATTTGATCAAGCCGAGGCATTATTTCAATCGGTCATCACACTCAGTGATGCAGGCCAAGACCGCTACAGCAAAGTGAACGCCTTGTGGCGTTTAAGTGAAGTCTCAGAATATCGTTCGCAATGGGATCAGCAACACAGCTATGCCCAGCAAGCCTTGACGCTGACACAAAATGCCAATGATTTACGCATTCAAGCCGACAATCTCTATTATTTAGGGAGTCCATCAAATAGTCGCCTGGAATTCGATACGCATATTGATATGCACGAGAACCGTTTACGCCTAGAGCGTGCATTACACTATTATCAGCAACTTGGTGATATACCAGGGCAAGCTAAAACATGGCTGGCGATGGGGCAAAATTATGCCTTTGATTTTGAACCACGTATGGATTTTCTCGACCAGGCCGCCCAATGGTATGGAAAGCTCAATGATCAAATGCAACTTGCCAATACCTTAGCTTATCAAGGTTTCTTGTACATTCAATATTATCAAGGTGACAACGCGATCATTCCTCTGCAAGCGTCTTTTCAAATCAGCCAAACCATCGGAGCGGTACAGGCTGAATTACTTAGCCGATTTTTACTTGCATTTGCGGCATTGGATCAAGGTATCAGCCGTCGAGGCACAGGAAAATCCCATCATTTGCAAATCGCCGCCCAATCATTCATTGCTTTGCGTAATGACCCAAGGTTGCTAAAACATTCACAATTATTTGCTGATACTAGCTTATTATTGGGATGGACGGTTTCAGAACAGAATAATCATCAACAAGCGATTCACTATATTAAAGAGGCTTGGCAAATTTATCGTGATCTAAAAATGACCACCTCAAGTGCTTACAGTATTATGTCGCTAGTCAAAGAGCACGTGGATATGGCGCAGTGGCAACAAGCTCTTCAATTTATTAATCACCCCAATCCAACCAAGCGTACTCGTCAATATTTTGCCCGCAGCTACTACGAACTCAAGCAGTATCAACAAGCCGTCGCATTAGCTGAACTCAATAAGTCGCTTAATGCTGCACAATGGACCGAACGCGATGAAGCACAACTGGAACGCTATCGACAGGTGCATAGCACTCAACAACACTTGATTTTACCTCCAGAGCCTAGCGCTCATGCGACGTATTGTGAATCTTTACCCAAAAGTGTGTTGGCAGAAATATAACCGTGGCATTAGGTCTCTTTTGATCGCACCGCTAGAAAAATATTCACCCATTAGTACAAAGTTGTTGTTGTACGCGGAGGCTTTTTATTCTCGGACAGCCTCCTAGCGGCAAGTGTCTGCTACTTTTCTTCGAGTTTTTGCAATTTTTTGATCGCGTTCTGGACCGGAAAGATATTGGCGGCTTCCATCTTTGTTATCTTGATACAGTCGACTATGTTGTTCCAATTTGGTTAAGTATTTTTTGATTTTTTTACAGGCGCGTTTTTTCTTTTTCTTTTCTTTCTTGGCGGCCTTAAGGCGTTTTTTCTTTTCATTACGTGCCTTTTGACTGTCCGCTATATACTGCTTTTGTTTTTCTAGGCGTTGTTGGTACTCGGCATCAGGCTCTTTGTGTTGATTGATTTTGATTTCATCTGCTTTGTTATTTTCTGCTCGGTCGCCATAGTGTACATTACCGTCTTGGTCGACCCATTTGTAAATACCCGCATAGGTTGAGCTGCACGCTAATATTAGCGTTAACGATAAGGCTATTTTTGTAGCAAGTGATTTCATCGTGTCTGTCAGTACCAATAAATGTGATTGTGATGATATTACAAAATTTCGACCATTATAATTGATTTCTTGAGGAAGAATATTCTTGGGTGTTATTTAATCGACAATATGGATTTATCTTATACTGTCGTGGTGTGTCTCATTTAATTTTTGTGAAGGGTCTTTTGTTACAGTGAGTGTGATAATATGTAAGTGATGCAAAACGAGACTTGAGTAAGTTACTAAGTTCAGCGACGATCATGAATATATTGACGATTAATGTGGGTAGTTCTTCGGTGCGTTTGGTTGTTTATCAATGGCAAGCACAAGCGGGACATAGGCTAGCTAACTTTTATGTGGCTTGGGTCGATGATCAAACTCAACAGATCGACGCGGTTTTACAACAATTTTTAAATCGTTATGGGATTAGTGAGATTGCCGTGATCGTGCATCGCGTGGTTCATGGTGGCGAACGTTATCATGCGGCCTGTTTGATTGATGAGGAACTTGAACAGGAAATATCGAGATTAGCGAGTTTGGCTCCTTTGCATAATCCGAGAGCATTAAGCTGGATACGTCGTTGTCGTGAGCTAATGACAAATGTGCCTCACGTGGCGGTATTTGATACGGCGTTTTTTACAAATTTACCTGTTGTCGCTACGACCTATGCATTGCCCGCCGCCATTCGGCAAGCCTACCACTTGCGACGTTATGGATTTCACGGCATTGCTCACCAAGCTATATGGTGGCAGTGGCATACTTTACATCCAGAGCGTTTCGGCAAAGGTCGAGTGATATCGCTTCAATTAGGGTCCGGATGTTCTATTACTGCGATCAAGGATGGTATGCCACAAGATACTTCCATGGGATTTTCTCCGTTGGCAGGTTTGGTGATGGCCACACGTTGTGGTGACTTAGATCCAGGTTTGATATTATATTTGCAACGCCAACTCGCTTGGTCACCAGAAAAAATAGAACAATTATTAAGTCATCAAAGTGGTTTGTTAGGGCTTTCAGGTGAAACCGGTGATATGCGTGTTTTATTGGCGTCAAAATCGCCGGAGGCAGCGCTAGCGGTGGATGTCTTTTGTTACCGTATTCGACAATATATTGGTGCTTACTTGGTCGTTCTTGGTGGGGTTGATGGGATATTGTTCGGTGGGGGTATCGGTGAAAATAGTGCGCTGATACGCGCCAAGGTTCTCACGGCTTTGCAAGGTTTTGGCATTGAGCTTGATGAGACTAAGAATCAAGTGGCCGATGGCAAGCCGAGGTGTATCAGTTCTTCGTCAAGTATTGTGGAAGTGTGGGTAACGCCGGTGGATGAAGCTTATGCTTTGGCGCAAGAAGCCTATCGCTTGATGACATAAATCTGACATAGGAATCGAATCATGGAAAGTATCAAGTCTACTGAGCTCCAAGCACGGCCACTATCCGATGATGCACTGCGTAAAATTAATGCGTATTGGCGAGCGGCCAATTATTTGTCGGTCGGGCAGATTTACTTGCTGGATAACCCTTTGCTGACTCAACCGCTTACTTTAGAACATGTCAAACCAAGATTGCTTGGCCATTGGGGAACAACACCTGGGTTAAATTTTATTTATGTGCATCTCAATCGGGTCATCAAACAGCACGATTTAAGCATGATTTATGTGGCGGGGCCGGGGCATGGTGGACCTGGTTTGGTGGCGAATACCTATCTGGAAGGCACTTATAGCGAAATCTACCATTCCATTTCTCAAGATGAAGTGGGGCTTCGGCGGCTTTTTAAACAATTTTCATTTCCCGGAGGTATTCCCAGCCATGTTGCCCCTGAAACACCGGGTTCGATTCACGAAGGCGGGGAATTAGGCTATGCGCTGGCGCATGCTTACGGAGCCGCCTTTGATAATCCGGATTTAATTGTCGCTTGTGTCGTAGGGGATGGTGAGGCAGAAACGGGACCCTTGGCGGCGGCTTGGCATTCCAATAAATTTTTAAATCCAATTCATGATGGGGCCGTATTACCGATTTTACATCTGAATGGCTACAAAATCGCTAATCCGACGTTGTTAGCGCGGATTAGTCGACAAGAGCTAGAACATTTATTTTTGGGCTACGGTTATCAACCTTATTTTGTTGAAGGTTCGGTGCCGGCGCAAGTGCATCAACAAATGGCGGCGACCATGGACAAAGTCATTGCAGATATTCAGGCGACTCAGCAGTCCATGCGTCGTAGCGGACAGGCAACCCGTTCCCGTTGGCCGATGATTATTTTGCGAACCCCTAAGGGATGGACTGGGCCGAAGCAGGTGGATGGTCATCAAGCGGAGGGTAATTGGCGTTCTCATCAAGTGCCGTTATCTGATATTGCAAACAAAGCTGAGCATCTTGAGCAATTGGCGGATTGGATGAAGAGTTATCATCCTGAGCAGTTGTTTGATGACCAAGGCCGTTTCATCAGTGAATTGGCGGAGTTGGCGCCTAAAGGTCAACATCGTATGGGTGCTAATCCTCATGCTAATGGCGGCTTGTTACTAAAAGCGCTTCATATGCCTGATATGGGTGATTATGCTTTATCGGTGCCACAACCTGGCAAGGTGATTGGCCAGGCAACTCAAGTGGTTGGTGAGTTACTTCGAGATGTCATGCGGCTTAACCAAACGCAAAGAAATTTTCGAGTCATGGGGCCTGACGAGACGGCTTCGAATCGATTGGGTGCATTGTTTGAGGTTACCGGCCGCACTTGGCTGGCCGATCAAATCGAAGGTGATGATGATCTGGCGGTGGATGGGCGGGTCATGGAAATACTCAGTGAGCATACATGTCAGGGGTGGTTGGAAGGTTATTTGTTAACGGGGCGGCACGGTTTTTTTTCTTGTTACGAGGCGTTCATTCACATTATTGATTCAATGCTTAATCAACACGCTAAATGGCTTAAAGTCACTCGTGATATCGGTTGGCGGCATTCAGTGGCTTCTTTGAATTATTTATTAACCTCGCATGTTTGGCGGCAGGATCACAACGGATTTTCTCACCAAGACCCAGGCTTTATCGATCATGTTGTCAACAAAAAAGCGGATATTATTCGTGTCTATTTACCACCGGATGCCAATACTTTGTTATTTGTGGTCGATAAATGTTTGCGCAGTCGTAATTTTATTAACGTGATTGTGGCAGGCAAGCAACCTCAACTACAATGGTTGGATATGGAGGCTGCCACGAAGCATTGTACTGCTGGCATCGGTATTTGGGAATGGGCAAGTAGTGATCAAAATGAGGAGCCGGATGTGGTGATGGCCTGTGCCGGTGATGTGCCCACCTTAGAAACTTTGGCGGCGGTGGATATGTTGCGTCAACACCTACCTGATTTAAAGGTTCGGGTAGTAAACGTAGTGGATCTAATGACTTTACAACCGAAAGAAGAACATCCTCATGGTTTATCAGATAAAGATTTTGATACTTTGTTTACCCAAGATACACCGATTATTTTTGCCTATCATGGTTATCCATGGTTAATCCATCGGCTCACTTATCGACGCACTAATCATAAAAATTTACACGTGCGTGGTTATAAAGAGGAAGGTACTACTACCACACCGTTTGATATGACCGTGTTAAATGATCTAGATCGTTTTCATCTGGTGCAAGATGTCATTAATAGAGTGCCTAAGTTGGGTTCAAAGGCGGCTTATATTAATCAGTACATGCGTGATAAGCTGATTGAGCATAAGCAATACATCATGGAGCATGGACAAGACATGCCGGAAATTCGTCATTGGCAATGGCGCTCTGACGTTAGTGAATTATAGCTCATTATCCCATTAAGCAAGGCTTGTATTATGCGCCGTGGAAGCCTTGCTTTAATCTGCATTACCGATCTGTTTATCCCTATCGCTTTAAAGATTTAGCAGCGCTGTACGATAGTTCCTGTTGATAAATCAACATCAGAAATTGATCATGAGCGTTGTTTTTAAAAAGGTTATTTGATGCAGGTATATAAGCCGACGCACCGTTTTTTCATTATTTTTGCCTTAGGCAGTTTTTTGGTGATTGCAATTTTATCGGTATTTTTTCGTGAAATGTCGGTAGCTGCACTGGTCAAAAATGAAACGCGAGCAAATGTGCTACTCACACGAATTTTTGCTGATTCGATTTGGCCTAAGTATGCCGATTTCCTTAAAGCCGCCCATCAGTTGTCCCGAGAAGAATTACAAAATCATAATTTAATCAAAAAAATAAGTCAGGATGTTACGGAAAAAATGGCGGGCTTGAATGTTGTTAAGGTCAAGATTTATGATCTTGAGGGGTTAACGGTTTTTTCAACAGAACCTGAGCAAATCGGTGCAGATAAGTCGAACAATCATGGTTTTCAGCGGGCTAAAAAAGGGGACGTGGCTAGTGAAATTACATTTCGTAACGAAACATATGGGTTTGAAAATATTATTGTTGACCGTAACATTATTTCTTCCTATTTGCCGATTCGAGAAGACGAACAATCGGATATTGAAGCGGTTTTTGAACTCTATTCTGACGTAACTAATTTAGTGGATCGACTCGATAATAATCGGAATCAGATTGCCATTTTAATCGCGATGCTGCTTATTTCCTTAGGTGCTTTATTTTATCTGATGATAAAACGTGCGGATGCCATAATACGAGCGAATCAACAACGGCATGAATTAGATAAAGCAACCATTTATTACCATACCTATTGTGATACATTAACGCAATTGCCCAATCGAGTAAGTTTTCAAGAACAATTGCAATCCATTACCGAGCGAACTCAAAATAATCAACAAAAATTTGCAGTGATGTGTATCAACCTCGATCGCTTTAAATTGATAAATAATAGTTTAGGACATAGTGCGGGTGATTTGTTGATGCAAGTGGTCGCAAAGCGACTAAAAGATTGTGTGAGAGAACATGACAATGTATTTCGTATGGGGGGTGATGAGTTCATTGTCCTCTTGGAGGATCTTAATTATGCGGATGGATTGATAGGCATTGCAAAGCGTTTTCTTTGTGAAATATCCGAACCAATTAGTGTTTATAGTCGTGAGATAGAAATGACTTGTAGTATTGGTATTGATGTTTTTACGTCGGAAACTGAGCATCCAGATGTCACCGTGAGAAATGCTGATGTCGCTATGCGTCGGGTTAAAGAGTTAGGTGGCCAACAGTATGCATTTTACAATGAAAGCATGAATATTAAAGCGCTTGAGCGATTAGATTTTGAAGTCCATTTAAAGCGAGCGCTGAGCCAAAATGAATATCAATTGTATTACCAACCCCGACTTTCCAGTGTTGATGAACAAATTGTTGGGGCTGAAGCATTATTGCGTTGGGTACACCCAACCCGAGGCATTGTTTCTCCCCAGGAATTTATTCCCTACCTAGAAAATAATGGGCTGATTGTTCCCGTCGGAGAATGGGTGTTACGCTCTGCGTGTGAGCAAGCTGTTTTTTGGCATAAGCTTGGTTATGCGATCCGTGTTTCAGTGAACATTTCGGCGAAGCAATTTCGGTCTGAAAAATTTGTGGATACAGTTAGGTCGATTCTGGTTCAGACATCTTTACCTCCACAAAATTTGGAGCTTGAACTTACCGAAAGTTTATTGGTTGAGAATACCTATATGGCAATTAATATAATGAATGCCTTAAAAGAGATTGGTGTATGGTTGTCCATTGATGATTTTGGCACAGGATATTCATCTTTGAGTTATTTAAAACAATTTCCTGTGGATATATTAAAAATTGACCGAAGTTTTATTGTTGATGTGGCCAACAATAAAAAAGATGCCGCGATAACCCATGCGATTGCAACACTCGCACACAGTCTGGATTTAGGGTTTGTTGCAGAAGGTGTTGAAGATAGCGAGCAGCAAAAATTTTTACGAAGCTGTGGTTATCATGAGTTGCAAGGTTTTTTGTTTAGCAAACCGTTACCCGCACCGCAGTTTGAAAGGTTATTGGTGGAAAAACAATATTCTTATCTTAAAGCGGTCCGCTAATCATTGTTCATTGCTAAGATACGTTTACCGTTTGCTCATTTTCTGCTTGCAGTATGGGTAAATTTTTAAAATAGTCGAGTGACTCTGGGTTTGCGAGTGCGTCGATATTTTTTACCGGTCGGTTATGGATTACATCGGCAACGCTGAGTTCAACAATTTTTCCACTAATCGTTTTGGGAATATCTTTTACCTCAATGATATAGTGTGGCACATGCCTGGATGTGGTATTTTCTTTGATGGTCTTTTTTATTTTCTCTTGTAGTGTTTCGGTTAAATGGATATCGTTGGCTAATTTTACGAACAAAATGACTCTGACATCATTTTTCCATTGTTGACCCACCGCAATACATTCAAAAACTTCAGGTAATTTTTCTGCTTGCCGATAGATTTCTGCGGTACCAATACGCACGCCTCCTGGGTTTAACACGGCATCAGAACGGCCATAAATGATGAGTCCATGATGCGTGCTAAGTTCTGCATAGTCGCCGTGTGCCCAGACGTTTGGATAGCGATTGAAATAAGCGGATTGGTATTTTATTTTGTTGATGTCATGCCAAAACCCCAAAGGCATGGATGGAAATGCTGAACTACAGACTAACTCACCTTTTTGTTGTTTGACTGGATGGCCTTGCTCATCAAATATTTCGACTTTCATGCCAAGACCAATCGATTGGAGTTCACCCCGGTAGACGGGCAACAATGGATTGCCCAGAGCAAAACATGAAATAATATCTGTACCTCCGGCAATGGATGATAGTTGCATATCGTTTTTTATATGCTGGTAGCTATAGTCATATAATTCGGCGGATAAGGGTGACCCGGTGGATAATATTGTTTTTAGAGAAGCGAGCTGATGCGTGGTTTTCGGCGACAGATGATATTTTTGTACCGCCGCAAGATATTTGGCACTGGTGCCAAATACACTTATTTTTTCTTGCTCGGCGTAATCAAACAATATTTCAGGTGTTGGGTAAAAAGGATTACCGTCATATAGCATGATGGTCGTGCCGGTGGCTAAGCTACTGACTAGCCAGTTCCACATCATCCAGCCACAAGTCGTGTAGTAAAATACTCGGTCGATGGGTTTTATATCTGTATGTAATACGAGTTCTTTTAAATGCTGAATCAGGGTGCCTCCAGCACCGTGAACAATACATTTTGGTTTGCCAGTGGTGCCGGATGAATACATAATATAAACCGGATGATTGAATGGCCGTTGCTGAAAATTTATTTTATGTTGTCCTGCTGAGGACTGTTGCGTTTTTTCGATAGCATCATCAAGCCATGAAGCGTTATTGATCTGACTAAGATCCGTTGCGATATTTGTGTATTGGCAAACTAAAATATGTTCGATACTGGGTATTTGTTGTTGAATAAGCGGGAGGCGTGGTAAACAAGGGATGGTTTTACCCTTGTAATAATAGCCATCGGCACAGAACAATACTTTGGGGTGGATTTGACCAAAACGGTCAACCAGGCCATTAACGCCAAAGTCTGGTGAGCAGGAAGACCAAATGGCACCGATACTGATGGTTGACAACATGGCAATCACCGTCTCTGGAATATTAGGTAGATAGCCCGCGACAACATCACCGGGTTGCACGCCGAGTCTTCGTAATGTATTGCTAACATATAAGGTTTTTAAATAGAGTTGGCGATAGGATATAGATAACTTGACTTTATCTTCTCCCCAGAAAATTATGGCGGGTTTATCGTCGTTTTGTTCGCAGTAGCGTAGCAAATTTTCGGCAAAATTAAAGGTAGTACCTGTAAACCATTGCGTATCCCACATGTTGTCGTGATCTTCTTTAATGGACTGCCAGTGGGTGGTAGCGATGATGCCAGTAAATTTCCAGAGCGCGGCCCAAAACAATTCAGGATCATTGATTGACCATTGATATAATTCTTGGTAGTCGTTAACATTTTTATAATGATCTTTGACATATTGGATGAACGCAAACATATTGGATTGTTGTAGGCGTTGTTTCGATGGTGTCCAAATGGGGGTATTCATATAAAATTGAGTCCTCCGTTTTAATAATATTTATTGAAGACTTTATTGTGGTGGGTGAGTTCAATCACCGACATTGTACATTAGGGTATATGGAATGTAGGTCAATAATATACCCATCGCGCGATGGGTATAGCGATTAGGAGTAGGCACCATGCCTATCCCTAATATTTATTGCAATTGTTTTCGTTGTTGTTCCAGTCCATCCCAAAAAACTGAAACTCCATCGAGCATTTCATTGCCAAATTTTATGAAATTGTCTTCATCGATATCATGCGTAAAGTAGATTTCTTCTAATTCCTCTTGAGTATGCAGTGCATGTTGTGACTCGATACGATCATGCCAAGTGAAAAAGGCGAGTGGCAGTTTTGTATCGCTAAGCGCGTTATATTTTTCAAAACCGGCCACTAGCTCTCCCCAAAAACCAGCGGCGGCCCAGTTTTCGACAGCATAACTGGAGGTTTGGGCGATAGCATAATTATCACCGCCGTATAAACGAATCAGTTCATCACAAAAAAATAGGGTCGATGGTGTACCATTGCAGCGTTTTCCCATCTCGTTAAAAGTGAGTCCCAGTTTATTCGAAATACGTAGTAGCCATTCAAAATGCGCGGCTCTAAAATGAAATAAGCCACCTTCGATGGAGCCTTCCGTTGAGACGAGTTCTGGATCGATGCTATCATTGGCCAATGGTGTCTTATGATTGATTTGCTTGGGTCGAAAAACCACGCCTAATTCATTCGCTAATATTTCTTTGGAGGCGCGCATCGTTTCAATGCTCTCTGCATTTAATGTTTTAGAGAGTTGTGCGATTAAAAATTGATTGGAAAATACTGAAAACTGTACAATAAATGCTTTTATCTGTTCCTTGTTTTGTTGGCCTTGCTTGAACCAGCTCGTATAGGAATTATTGCGAATAATTCGATGTTGCAATAGTTCATTATTGATACGTTTTTGAAATATCAGAAATTTTTTTGCTTGGTCTGGGGTGTAGCCATCCGCCCCTTGCATAATTGATTGAATTGAAGGTAATGTGAGTCCTTCCAGGCAATGGCTTTTTGCATAATTTTGTAAATGAAGATCGACCGCGAGGCTCATAGGCTCACCTCCGATGAAGTAGTATTGTTAACTAATAAGAATAGCAGAAAATATAGCGTTTTGTGACACCAATGTATATTTGGACCGGTGTGAGCAAGGGGTGTTACGTAAAAAAATATGATTTCCATACAAGAAATCGATCATTGGACTTCATAATCTTGTTGATTTTCAGGGGCGGCCTCTTTAAAGGCCGCAAGTTGCATGCAGTTCTCATAAATATGAGTTATTTTCGGGAAAGGGCTTAAATCACAGCGGAAGCGTTTAGCATTATAAACTTGTGGAATCAAGCAGGCATCGGCCAGACTTGGTTGATCGAAATAGCAAAAATTTTTGCTCATGGATTTGTTTTTTAAATGAGATTCTAAGGCTTGAAAGCCTTGGTGTATCCAATGCTGATACCAGTGTTGGGTGGCTTGTTCTGGCGTATTAAACTCATCGTGCAGATATTTTAAGACACGCAAGTTATTCAGTGGATGGATGTCACAGCAAATGAGAAATGCTAACGAGCGGACATAAGCCCGATCCATTAGGTCTTTGGGAAGTAAGGCCGGTGTTGCATATTTCTCTTCCAGGTATTCGATGATGGCTAGCGATTGAGAAACAATAAAAGAGGGCGAGTCTTGTGCTTGCTCGACCATCAATGGAATCAAAGCTTGAGGGTTAAGCTGGGTATAATGTGCTTGAAAATTTTCACCCCCATTGTTTATCAAATGGATAAACTCGGATTGGTAAGTTATCCCCTTGAGATTGAGTGCAATTCTTACTCGGTAGGCAGCTGAGCTGCGACAATAGGTGTATAAGTGGGTTGAGATATTATTTTTCATGGTTATTTACTGTGAGTCCATTCCTAGGGTGAGTTTTTTCACTGTTTGATTGATTTTTCCGAAAATGCTTTGGTTTTTTTCGTTAAACATTTCAATGCGAATGGTATCGCCAAATTGCATGAATGGGGTTGTCGCGTGACCGGAATCAATGATCTCCAATACCCGCTTTTCGGCCAAACATGAACAACCGGAATTCACGTCTTGATTGGAGACGGTCCCTGAACCAATGATAGTGCCGGCGGTTAATGGGCGTGTTTTTGCTGCATGGTGGATTAATTGTGAAAAATTGAATTGCATATCATCACCCGCGTTGGGTTGTCCAAATAACTTACCATTAAAGTGAGTAATTAATGGCAAGTGGAGTTTACTATGTTGCCAGGCGTCGCCAAGTTCATCGGGGGTGACCGCGACCGGAGAAAAAGCACAGCTAGGCTTGCTATGTAAAAAACCGAAGCTTTTTGCCAGTTCAGCAGGAATTAAATGACGGAGTGATACGTCGTTGACTAGCATGATTAATTTGATATGTGCATCGGCTTGCTCGACAGGGATACCGATGGGTACGTCATCGGTGATAATGGCCACTTCCGCTTCAAAATCGATACCCCATGATTCGTCGGCGGCGTAAATAGGGTCTTTGGGTCCGATGAAATCGTCTGAACCGCCCTGGTACATCAGTGGATCATGTAAAAAACTGGGTGGCATCTCGGCATTTCTTGCTTTCCTTACCCGTTGTACGTGGCTGAGGTAAGCACTACCATCCAACCACTGATAAGCCCGTGGTAACGGGGAAGACAGTGCGACTGGAGGGAGTGGGTGAGCCGATATTTGAGATTGATTCAGTTTTTCATAGCGGGAGACTAGCTCTGAATGGACTGCCGGCCAGTTTTCAAGCGCGTATTGCAACGTTGGGGCGATGTTATCCACCGTTGTATAATGGGTTAACTGGCGATTGACGACAACTAAAGTACCGTCACGCCCAGCTGCTTTCAACGAGGCAAGTTTCATTACGCGATCCTTTTATTTTTCGTTATTTTGTGGTTGCCAAGAATTCACATAGTTTTGACATTCCACTAAATGCGCATCGGAGTGGATTTCCAGTGCATCCTGGGTGTCAATCATCACGGCGACTTCATTGGTGGCTTTGCGCTGGGCTTTCGCACCGATGGAAAACGCTTTTGGATGCGGACCATGGGTTAAACCGCTAGGATGCAATGTCATCATACCCGGATGGATGTTATCGCGGGAAAAAAACTCTCCTTGATGATAAAAAATGACTTCATCGTAATCATCATTATTATGAAAAAAAGGGACTTTCAATGCACCTGGATCACTTTCGATGGGGCGTGGGCAGAATGTACAGATCACAAAACGATTAGTCACGAACGTGGTGTGTGCCGAAGGAGGGACGTGGTATCGGTGGCTCATGAGTGGCCTTATATCTCGCCAGTTTACTTTGACGGGGACCAAAGTGCCGTGCCAACCGACAGCATCCAGTGGATTAAATGGATAGTTAATCGTACTAATCGTGTTATGGCGCTTAACTTCGACACGCCAATGCGTTTCCGACTGCTGAGCCAAAAATTGCTCGTTTAATTTGGGTGTTTCAAGCATGGCGAGATCAAAAATGGCGTGTTGACCGACCAATCCTTTGTCGGGAAGACGGAAGTGGTCGCCGGACGCTTCGATCAATAAGGCATTAAAAATATTATCGGTTTCAATACGCCATAAGGTGCCGCGAGGCAATAAAATATAATCGCCTTCTGTTATTTTCATGTGGCCGTGATCACAAAAAATATCGGCGTTGCCTTGATGAATAAAAAATAATAAATCGCCGTCACTATTGCGTACCAGGCGGTTCATCGAAGTCGATGTTTTCCATAAGCGTACTTGGATATGTGGATTGCTAAGTAATATGGAAGAACGCCAGGGGTTGTTTGTCTGGGAGGTAATTTCAGTGGTATCAAAGGCTCTGGGTTTTAATGGACCTTCGATGCTCGTCCAGCCAGTGGGTGCATGGCGATGGTGAAATTGAGTGGCGGGGCCGAAAAAACCTTCTTTGCCCATTTCTCTTTCATAGGTATTTTCCGGTAAATCCGCATGTGCTTGACGCGACGTGGTACCTTCGCTTTTAGGGAAAGAAATCCAATCAGCCATTAGATGACACCTCTTTTTATTTGATCGAGTTCGATAGCTTCAAACAGTGCTTGAAAATTTCCTTCGCCAAAGCCCTCATTACCTTTGCGTTGGATAATTTCAAAAAATATCGGACCAATCACAGTATCGGTAAATATTTGTAATAATAAGCCTTGATTGTTTTTTGGGTTGCCATCAATGAGGATACGGTTTTCTTGTAATTGTTTAATGTTTTCTCCGTGACCAGGTAACCGTTGATCGATGGCTTGGTAATAACTATCGGGGGTGTGCAATAATTTAACGCCCTGTTTTTTGAGTCGCTCAACACTTTGATAGATATTATCACTGGTGAGTGCAATATGCTGGATGCCTTCTCCGTTATAGGCACGGAGGTATTCTTGAATTTGAGATTTTTCATCTGAAGGTTCATTAATAGGAATACGAATTTTACCACAGGGGCTTGTCATGGCTCGGGATTTTAAACCCGTGGATTTGCCTTGAATATCAAAGTAACGAATTTCTCGAAAGTTAAATAGTTTTTCATAAAAGTGACACCATTCATTCATGCGTCCTCGGTGTACGTTATGGGTAATGTGATCAATATCAAGTAATCCGGTGGGGGTGGCAGGTTCGGCGGAATTCGCACAAGCAATAAAATCCATATCGTATATGGAAGGTTGGTCAAAACGATCAATGAGATAAATGAGGCTATTGCCGATACCGCGGATGGCGGGAATATTAAGCTCCATGGGTCCCACATGGCCTAAATAGGGCTCTGCGCCCAGTTGTATGGCCCGTTGATAGGCTTGGCCCGCCTCTTTGACTCGAATACCAAAGGCGCAGACCGAGGGGCCATGGACGGTGGCAAAGGCTTGAGCAAAGCTATTGGGTTCGTGATTGAGGATGAAGTTGATATGGCCTTGACGATACAGCACGACATTTTTTGAGCGATGCCGGGCAACACAGCGAAATCCCATTTGCTGAAACAGAGATTCCAAAGCCTGAGTATTGGGCGCCGTATACTCGATAAATTCAAAACCATCGGTGCCCATGGGGTTTGTGGTTGTATTGATCATTAAACTCTCCTCGCGAGGTCAGCTTTTTGTCACTTCTCTTAATATAAGGCTAATTATAGAAAACTTGTTTGCTGGGAGCTTAGATGGGTGACAAACTTATAGATGGTGAGTTGTTTATACTTTCGACAGCAGGCGATCCTATAAATTCCTGGTCAGCGGTTATCCAAGCGGAGATGTTCTAAAAATTAGAGGGTTACCCGAGTGGTGTGCCATGAATCGAAAAATTTTCCTGGCGCAAGATGATGGCATGATTGCTACCAATGTTGAGAAAATCATAGTAGCATCGACGATTTGGTGTCTATCGTAAAAAATGAGGCAAACCATGGACTGTATTTTCTGTAAGATCGCCAACGGCAGTTTAGCCAGTGATATTGTTTACCAGGATGATCATGTGCTGGCATTTCGCGATATGAATCCACACGCGCCACATCATATTTTGATTATTCCGCGAACGCACGTAGCGACACTCAATGATTTTACAGAGAGTGATGCGCCTTTAATTGGCCATCTTTCATTAGCGGCGGTGAAAATTGCCAAGCAATTGCAGGTTGACGAACAAGGTTATCGCATTGTTACCAATTGTAATGCGGATGCCGGCCAGACGGTATTTCATGTTCATATGCATTTTCTGGCGGGACGCCCTTTGTCTTGGCCGCCGGGATAAAACCCGTTTAAACAGGTTTGGGGTTAGTTGGTATCTAAAACGACATTGCCATCTTGCAAGCGGACTAGGACGGGGGATAACGATTGATTAACACAAGGTCCCCAAACACATAAGCCATCTTTAATTTGGAAGCGTGCGCCATGTACTGCACATTGGATATAAGCATTCTCGCTGTCGAGAAATTGATCGGCTTGCCAGTTGAGGGATAAGCCAAGATGTGGGCAGCAGTTTTGATAAGCATGCCATTGATCGTTTCGGCGGATGACAAAAATGTCTTGTTGAGTATCGTTGTTTGACAGAGTAAATCCTTTGACACCCGTTTCAGGAAATTCACTGACGGCACAGAGTTGGATGGTTTGCTTTGCCATGGTGTTTTTTGGCTGGCGTACGGACTATCGCACGGCAGGTTGAGGTAATGGCGGTGAGTTTAGCGGTTCGTTATTATATATGGCGTTGGCAAGCTTGTTTTGTAGGGTAGTTTTAAGTGCATTTAAGTGACCATGAAAGAAATGGCCGACACCATCGAGAATTTGCATGTCAGGTGAATTAATTAACCGGTTAGCCCAGTCAGCGACGTGTAGCTGAGGAACGACTTCATCCTGATTACCTTGAATTAATAACCATGGGCAGTTAGGTGGTTGAATTTGAGAAAAATCAAATAAGTTAACAGGTGGGGCGACGGTGATGAGCTGGTTTGGCTGGACCGTGCCTGCTATCTTTAAAGCAATGTAAGCACCGAATGAAAAACCGGCTAAAAATAACTGGTAACCGGGGTAGCGTTGTTGCGCTTGCTGGATGACGGCGGTTAAGTCTTGTGCTTCACCAATGCCATTGTCGTATTGCCCTTTACTGCGGCCAACACCTCTAAAGTTAAACCGAATGGTTGGCATTCCTAATTCATGCAAGGTGCGTGCGATGGTATATACCACCTTATTATCCATGGTGCCGCCATAGAGCGGATGTGGATGGCAAATGATCGCAATATGGTAGGGAAAGGCGGGGGTTGTTGTGGTCGACTGAGTGGCTTCAATTAACCCGGCCGGTCCTTTAAGCAGCAGCGGATGGCGAGTAAAAATGGATGAGTTTTCATTAATCAGTGAGTGAATTTTAGATGACATTTATTTCGCACTTGCCTTAAGAATGACGACTAAGTCTAGGGAGTCTATTTTCTGAAGTCAAAGAATGCCGATAAATGGTGTTAAATAGTACTAATTCTCTCGAAAGAGTAGGGAAATATCATTGGGATGAGGGTTGAATTTGTTTTTTTATTCAGCCCGGCCGTTAGAATTCCCAAGAATTGATTTTTGGGTCAACTCTTAGGATTCAAGGCGGGTATGTTGGTGCGTTGTTGTGAAAGAAATGGACAAACGTTAAACGCACCGGGCATCAGCTGATTAATTTTTAGCTTGTTGTTGCTTCTTTTGATGTATTTTTTGAATCATTTTTTTCAATGGTATGCTTGATTAGTTTCAAACAAGCCCATTCTTGGCGGCTAATGATTTGATGGGTGCCTTCAAGATATTCGATGGCGATGCTTGTCAAACCATTTCGATTGAATGCGAGCAGTTTAACTTTGAATAGTTGGCCCGTTAGGTTGGTATACCATGAATTAGGTATGGGCTTTTGTAATTTATGCATTTTTATTACCTCAATTTTATAGTCCCTTTAAGACACTAAAAATCTCCTCCACAATCCGATTCTATCAGCATGGCACACAAATGTCAGTTATCAGAAATTTGTCAGTTCATAAACGTAACTTTGCTAAGTTAACAGATACTTATATAATATAAGCATAAAATTAACAAATTGATTGCTAATGACATTATGTGGTGTTGGTTAAAATGGCGGGGAAGTCATGTTAGGATTTTTGGGTCACTAAGTTATGGAATCTATTTCTGTTGAGCAATTGCGTGGGGTGGGTCCGCAAAGTCTTGTTAAATTAAGTCGACTAAATATTCAGTCAGCCCAGGACTTGTTGTTCCATCTGCCCTCCCGTTACCAAGATCGCACTCGTCGGGTGCCTATTGCTCATTTACATGCCGGTGACTATGCGGTGATTGAGGGAGAAATCGGGTCTGTGCGGCTTAAAACGGGTTCCCGACGTTTGTCGTTGCTGGTGCAACTTGGGGATGGCAGTGGGTCGATTAGCTTAAGGTTTTTTCATTTTAGTACGGCTCAGCAAAATAAATTAATGAAGGGTACCTGCTTACATTGTTTTGGTGAGGTACGGTGGGTGGCGGGCAGTTTGGAGATGGCACATCCTGAATATCACGTGATAGAACCCGGCAAGAGCCATGCGCTTGAGGAGACATTAACCCCCATTTATCCAACCACTGATGGGATACACCAAAAGACTTTACGTGGATTAACCGAACAAGCATTGGCATTGCTCAAAGAAAACCATCAGGTGTTGCCTGACTGGTTGCCTTCATTGTTGCTTGAGCAGGTATTTCATGGTGATAAGTTTCCTTCATTAGCGGAAGCCGTGACTATTTTGCATCGTCCTCCCCCTTCCGTTTGTGTTGCCGATTTATTAGCCGGAAAACATGCTGCCCAACAGCGTTTGGTGATTGAAGAGTTATTGGCCCATCATTTGAGTTTGCGGCAGATTCGTCGAGAACTACATCAGCTGGCGTCGTTACCTTTACTTTGCCCAGGTCAATTTAGTCAGTGCTTTATGGATCAATTGCCTTTTCAGTTGACATTGGCGCAACAGCGGGTTAATGAAGAGGTTTTGGCGGATGTGCAAAAGCCTTATCCGATGATGCGTTTGCTGCAAGGCGATGTGGGGTGTGGTAAAACCGTGGTGGCGGCGGTGGCGGTTTTGTATGCCATTGAATGTCGGGCACAAGCGGCGGTGATGGCGCCGACAGAGCTATTGGCAGAACAACATTATAGAAATTTTTCTGAGTGGTTTGCACCGCTGGGTATCGAAGTGAAATGGTTATCTGGCAAGCTAAAAGGAAAAGCACGTGAACAAGTGATCGAAGCCATTAAGCTGGGGGAGGCGCAAGTGGTGGTGGGGACGCATGCGCTATTCCAAAGAGAGGTTGTATTTGCCAAATTGAGTTTGATTGTGGTGGATGAACAACATCGTTTTGGGGTTCATCAACGACTAGCGTTGCGGGAAAAAGGGCGTTATGGTGACATTTTTCCTCACCAGCTGATTATGACCGCGACGCCGATTCCACGTACTCTAGCGATGACCGCCTATGCGGACCTGGATGTTTCGGTGATTGATGAGTTACCAAAAGGTCGGCAATTGATCGATACGGCGGTGGTGCCTGAGCATCGTCGCGGAGAAGTCGTTGAGCGTGTCAAATTGGCCTGCGCAAATAAACGGCAGGTGTATTGGGTTTGCCCGTTGATTGATGAGTCAGAAGTGTTAAATTGCGAAGCCGCCGAAAAAACATTGGCCTATTTAACAGCAAAACTACCGGGTATACAAACCGGGTTAGTGCATGGTCGGTTAAAGGGGGAAGAGAAAGTGCAGGTCATGTCTCAGTTTAACGCCGGAGAGATTGATTTATTGGTGGCGACGACGGTCATCGAAGTCGGTGTTGATGTACCGAATGCCAGTTTGATGATCATTGAGAATGCGGAACGTCTGGGGTTGGCGCAGCTGCATCAACTCCGGGGACGGGTGGGCCGAGGGCCGCTTAAAAGCAGTTGCGTGTTACTTTACCGGAGTCCGTTGTCTGAGCATGGTCGGTTTCGATTATCGATTATGCGTGAAACCAATGACGGCTTTAAAATCGCACAAAAAGATTTAGAACTGCGGGGTCCTGGCGAATTCTTAGGGACCCGGCAAGCAGGTGTTTTGCAATTCAAGGTGGCTGATCTAGTACGTGATGGTGAATTAATACCCAAGATCGAGCAGGTGGGGAATTTGCTAGTGGATCACTATCCAGAGCATGTGACGCCATTAATCGAGAGATGGCTAGGCGGCAGCGTTCAATACAGTGATGTATAGTTGATTAAAAATTTATAAAGCATTATATGAGGCAAACGAAGTATTTTGGCAATAAGCCAGTTTGGCGGGCGGCCTATGGATTTTATAAGCAGTGCTTTCCCGAAAAATTACAGCATTGGTTATGGGATACTGGCTCATTAACTGATCGATTAATCGATCAGTGTGTTTCAACTTTCGCGGTTCAAGTGTTGACCCAATGCTGGCAAAAACCATTTTATGATGAGGGTTTAGTGTTGGGCATGCCGCGTGGAGAATATGGCTTTGTCAGACAGGTATCCTTAGTGTGTGATGATATCCCCTGGGTTTTTGCACGCACTGTGATTCCTCGGAACACCTTGGTTGGTAGGGTGAAAGGATTGACTCGGTTAGGTAATCAATCGCTAGGTAAGGTATTATTCGAGAGGCCTGGGATCATTCGCGGGCAATTGCAGGTGGCGAAATTAACACCAGGACACGCCATCTATGAGTCAGCCCGTCAAGCTTGTGCTGATATTGATCAATCGATTTGGGGGCGTCGATCGATATTTTTTATCAAGGATAAACCTCTGTTAGTCAATGAGGTGTTTTTGCCTGACGCCATTTGTTATAAAAAATAGGAGAATTTTAATTGATGGCGGTCACTCATCGATTGCAACAATATGTTTTATTAATGCGCATCAATAAGCCCATCGGCACGTTATTATTGCTTTGGCCAACTTTAGGAGCGCTGTGGATTGCGGCAGAAGGGATGCCTGATCCGTTGGTTTTATGGGTGTTTGTTGCTGGGGTTTTTTTAATGCGCTCTGCCGGCTGTGTGATCAATGATTTCGCGGATCGTGATATCGATCCCCATGTGAAGCGCACCAGAAATCGACCCCTAGCGCAGCGTCAAGTGTCTGCCAAAGAAGCGTTGATACTCAGTGTGATGCTTGCGTTAAGTGCGTTCTTTTTAGTGCTGTTTATGAATCAGTTCACGGTTGTGCTGTCGTTTGTCGCGGTGATTTTGGCGGCGACTTACCCGTTCATGAAGCGCTACACTTATTTGCCTCAGGTTCATTTAGGGGCCGCATTTGGTTGGGCGATACCGATGGCGTTTGCCGCACAAACTCAAGCAATACCCACGGTCGCCTGGTTAATGTTTGTGGTGACTGTTGTTTGGACAACCGTTTATGATTCGATGTATGCCATGATTGACCGTGAAGACGATATTAAAATTGGTGTGAAATCAACCGCCATATTGTTTGGCGAGTCTGACCGAGTGATTATCGGTATTTTACAGTTTATCATGTTATTAGGTTGGCTTGCCATTGCGAGTCAATTAGCCATGACCTGGCCATTTTATATGGCATGGCTGGTGGCGGTTGGTTTGTCTATTTATCAACAAATACTCATTAGCGAACGCGATGAACAATTATATTTTTCTGCGTTCTTAAATAACAATTGGTTAGGCATGGCGATTTTTATTGGTATCGTTTTGCATTATGCTTTGTGATCGTTAATAACGATGCAGCTTATTTTAGAAAAAGCCGAAAAAATCCGGATGGTCATATTTGATGTTGATGGTGTACTTACCGATGGTCGTTTATATGTGACCGATCAGGGGACTGAATTAAAGGCATTTTATTCTCGAGATGGATTAGGGATGCGCCTGCTGCAACAATCGGGTGTTGATATCGCGGTGATTACTGGGCGTACCTCAGAGACAGTAAAGCATCGTATGGCAGAAATGAGAATTCGCCATGTGTATCAAGGACAGCATAATAAGTTACCGGCGCTCGATAGCCTGATGGATGAAACGGGAGTAACCGCTGATGCGATTGCCTATCTGGGGGATGATATTGTGGATTTGCCGGTGATGCGGCGAGTAGGTTTAGCGGTGGCGGTGGCTGATGCCCATGAAGATGTGAAATTATATGCCGATTGGCAAACACCGAATAATGGTGGGCTTGGGGCGGCACGTGATCTGTGTGAGCTGATCATGAAAGCGCAAAATACTTGGGAGCGAGTTAAAGACTATTATCTTTTTTAATCATTATAGCAGAAATCAATGACACGACTTTTGAAAAAGTGTTGGTTGATTTGGTTAGGCATTGGTCTGGTTGCGACGGTATGGTTATTGGCGTGGATTGATCAGCGCGAAGTGTTAACGATTACGACACCTACCGAACAGCCTCCTCAACCCGAATATGTCATGAGACATTTTAAACTTGTCGAACTGGATAGCCAAGGAGTACCGTTACGTTGGTTGAGTGCGGATGTGTTGGCGCATTTTCCCAATGCGATTACTGAACTGGAAAAACCTTGGTTACGCATTAAGTCAACCACTGGCGGGATGTGGGTGGTAACGGCGGATAAGGGCAGTATTTATAATGAGACAGAAATCACGTTAAAAGATAATGTAGTGGTCGCTCGTTCAGCCAATGATCGTTTGCGAGATACGTTAGCAATATATACAGAAGCTTTAAATTACAGCTTAGAAAATAATATTGGGGAAACCGATAACCCGGTGACCATCACCAGCGGAAGCCATCAAGTGACAGCCGTAGGGATGAAGGTATTGGTCAACGAGCAGCGTTTGAAGCTCAAGTCGAAGGTGCGTGGTCAGTACATTGCCAGCGATCATCCATCATGATTTTTCTGAAACGCCATTTCCTAACTCAGCCACAACAAAATACGAATGATTCGGCCATGGTAAACCACTTAGGTTGCTCAACACAGCATGAATTTTAAGTTAATAACATTAATGATGGTGGGCTGTTTATGGTGGGCTAATGTCTGGGCGCTTCGCTCGGATAGTGAACAGCCTATTATTATTGAAGCGGATCAAGTGGATATTGACGACCGTAATGGCGTTAGTACGTATTATGGTAATGTTAAGTTAAAGCAAGGTTCTATCAGTATCGATGCTTCGAGCATTGTCGTCTATAGCGTAGAACATCGATTACAGCGAATTATTGCCATTGGTCAGCCAGCGCATTTTGCACAACGTCCAGATGGGGCGGCGGCGGATGTTAATGCCGAGGCTTGGCGAGTGGAATATAATGCCCAAGCTGGCGTGCTCATCTTAAGTGATAGGGCAAAATTTTATCAAGCGGCGAGCAAATTTCAAGGCGATCGAATTGAATACAATATGAAAAAGGACACGGTGCGGGCATCGAAATCCAAGCAAGGGTCGGGGCGGGTGCATGTGGTTATCCAACCGAGTCTGATAGAACAAACAAAAGATAACCAATGAGTGCGTACGCAAAAACAGCTTTGGATGATCCCATGCGTGCTTGGATGCCCTAAAAATAATTTGTTTGCCTATTTTCTATTGAGTGTACGCAAACATTAAATTTTGATTCACTGTTGCCACAAGAAATCACATACCCTATGTCACATACTACACTACGTGCGAACAATTTGGCGAAGTCTTACCGTCGGCGAAAAGTAGTAAAAAATGTATCTATTGAAGTGAATAATGGAGAAATTGTTGGTTTGCTCGGTCCTAATGGCGCAGGAAAAACGACCAGTTTTTACATGATTGTTGGATTAATTGCGAGTGATGAAGGCGAAATTCTGCTCAATGAGACCGTTATTACCTCATATCCTTTGCATGCGCGTGCGAAAATGGGGATTGGTTACTTACCACAGGAGGCGTCGGTATTCAGGAAGTTAAGCGTTGAAGACAATATTATGGCCGTGTTACAGATGCGCGGTGATTTAAGTCGGTCCATGCAAATGGCCAAGCTTGATCAACTCTTAGATGATTTCCATGTTGATCACATCCGAGCGACATTAGGTATGAGCCTGTCAGGCGGTGAACGCCGACGGGTAGAAATTGCTCGAGCTTTGGCCATTGAACCCAAGTTTATTTTGTTAGATGAACCTTTTGCGGGGGTTGATCCACTTTCTGTCATGGATATACAAAAAATTATTCGGCAGTTAAAGGATAAAGATATTGGCGTTCTGATAACCGACCATAATGTGCGAGAAACCTTGGGTATTTGTGAGCGAGCTTATATCATCAATGCTGGCGAAATGATTGCCGATGGTACACCCGATGAAATTTTGTCTGATAGCTTAGTGAAAGAAGTCTATTTAGGTCAGAATTTTCAATTGTGATGTTTTCTCAATGATACTGCATTTTGGGGGATCGGGCTTGCGGTGTTATTTTTGTTCTACGCTGATTTGACGGTGGCGTAAGGTAAAGCCTGAAGTATTTGACCAAATTTTTTTGGTCATCACCGGTGTTTGTTGATGTATCAATGAGCCGTATGCCAAGCAAAAATCAAGCAAGGTGATAATCCTCACTAGCGCAGCGTATAGATTGTAGGTAGAATCCTACGGGTTGGTTCTGTTTATTGAGTGGCATACTGCAAAAATTTAGGCTAAATTTTGCAAGTATGTGTCGCCGGTAAATTCAAAAATTGGTAAATATACCACCATATATTTCGGCGTTTTGGTCATAGGTTGGTGGTGATGTCACAAATAATTGACTAAAAAACAACGATACGGTGGCTGGTTATCCAGATTTTGTGTTTTGATGGTAGTGATTTAAGTGCAGGTTTGCTTGGTTAGGCAAATATGACATGCTTGATGCCCAATGTCGGTTAATGTGGTATGAGTATAGGCGGTAAAAAATATGATAGGAATTTAGTGGATTGATTTTTAGAAAATGGTGGCAGGTGGAATTCCTGCTATATTAGGCGTGAATAATCATATGAACGAAAGGCAGTTGTCGTGAAGCAATCCCTCCAGCTACGGCTTGGCCAGCATTTAACTATGACCCCCCAGTTGCAACAGGCAATACGCTTATTGCAACTTTCGACAATCGAATTACAAACAGAAATTCAACAAGCGTTGGAAAGTAATCCGATGCTAGAAGTCAATGAAGATAGTGATAATGATGGTGCTGAGCGAGATCCTTCAGAGCCTCAAGCCTCGCCAGAAGAATCGTTATCTTATTCGGAGCGTGCCAGCCAGGCAGAGCACGAGCAAGCGGAGTCACGAACTGATTTTGAAGCGAAAGACCGAGATATTGACTTACAAAAAGACGAAATCCCTCAAGATTTGCCTGTCGATAGTTCTTGGGAAGATACTTACGATGTCCCGATAAGTTATAACGGTGCAAGTGATGAAAATATGCCCGATTATGACAATCGGAATACAAGTGAGGATTCGTTGCAAGATCATTTGCTATGGCAGATGCGATTAACCCCTTTCTCTGAAACCGATTCCGCCATTGCCACCGCCATTATTGATGTGATTAGCGATGATGGTTATTTAACTCAGACCGCTGAACAGATCTGGGAAGACTTAAAAGATGAATTAGAAATCGAGCAGGATGAAGTCAATGCCGTGCTCCACCGGGTACAGAACTTTGATCCGCCAGGGGTTGGGGCACGTGGTTTGCATGAAAGCCTTGTGATTCAGTTGAAGCAATTAGCGGGTGAAAAATTGCCTTGGTATGACGAAGCCTTGTTATTGGTTGAAGAGTACTTTGAGCTACTGGCCAATCGGGATTATACCCAGCTTATGCGGCGTATGAAGATATCAGAAAATGATTTGCAAGAAATCGTTAAGCTAATTCATACGCTCAATCCCCGACCGGGCAGTCAAATTTCACCAAGTCATGCGGAATATGTGGTTCCTGATGTGTTTGTCCGCAAAGTGAAAGGGGCTTGGCAAGTTTCATTGAATGGGGAATCGACGCCAAAATTAAAAGTCAATTCGATGTATGCTGGATTGATTCAGCGTGCTGATAAAAGCGCTGACAATACCTATATGCAGAGCCAGTTACAAGAAGCGCGATGGCTGATTAAAAGCTTGCAGAGCCGCAGTGAAACGCTGCTGAAGGTAGCGACGTGTATCGTTGAAAGGCAAAAAGGGTTTCTTGAACACGGCGAAGAAGCCATGAAAGCCTTGGTGTTACATGATGTTGCGGAAGTCGTGGAAATGCATGAATCGACCATTTCCCGCATTACTAATAAGAAATACATGCATACGCCGCGCGGTATTTTTGAGCTGAAATATTTTTTCTCAAGTCATGTGAGTACCGCCAGTGGTGGAGAATGTTCATCGACGGCCATTCGGGCATTGATTAAAAAACTGGTGGCCTCAGAAGAGGCGAGAAAGCCATTAAGTGATAGCAAAATCGCCAAAATATTATCAGAACAAGGTATTAATGTGGCGCGACGTACGGTGGCTAAATACCGAGATGCGATGTCTATTCCGCCATCAAACGAAAGAAAAAGGCTTGCTTAAACAAGCAAATCAGATTACATTTCCGGTCCGATATTTTGTGGACAATAGACTGAAAGGTCGCTCTCGCCTTTAGTTTTAAGGAATGATAAATGCATGTCGAGTTAACAGGCCACCATTGTGAAATTACCAACGCGTTGCGCGCTCATGTCAATGAGAAAATGGAGAAGGTGGGTCATGTTTTTTCCCCCATTTCAAGTTGCCATGTGGTGCTCACCGTGGAGAAGCAAGTACAAAAAGCGGAAGCGAATATGAGTGTGAAGGGTAGTACCTTGTTTGCTGTTGCTGAAGATCAAAATATGTATGCGGCAATTGATGCACTATCCGACAAATTGTGTCGACAACTCCTTAAACACAAGGGAAAGCAGGAGCCGAATCGATCAGCGTGATTGATGCTCCACAGATTGTGTCATTTAAGTTTTTTGTGAGATTAGTTCATCATGCAGATCGTCGATCTAATTGAACCCAATCGCGTTGCTTGTAGCGAGGATGTTAATAGTAAAAAGCGGGCACTTGAACAACTCAGTCATCTCATTGTTGATGGGGATGAGAGTTTAAGTCAGCTCGATGTGTTTGAAAGTTTAATTGCCCGTGAACGCCTTGGTAGTACTGGGCTTGGCAAGGGAACAGCTATTCCTCATGGGCGATTGAAGTCAGGGGGTAAAGTGGTTGCCGCCTTTATTAAGCTGTCGCAAGGTGTTGATTATGATGCGCCTGATGGGCAGCCCGTTGATTTGTTTTGTGCATTACTGGTGCCTCCTGAGTCCGCAGAAGAGCATTTAGAGATACTGTCTGCCTTATCAGAAATGTTTAGTTCGCAAGATGTGCGCGATAACTTACGCCATGCAACGAAACCGCAAGAACTTTATGAATTATTGGTGAATTGGTTTAGAAAAAAAGATAACTTATGATATGGTGTCGATTTTAAACCGGCTCATTGGTTGTTATGACATCTATTTTAGCAGCAAAACATTCAGTCATACCGCTATTATCACCTAGCTTGTGATGGCGATGGTCACCAATGTCGGCGATTTTTTCAAAGTATTGGGACCAACGCTTAAGCTCCATTGGGCAGGTGGTAATCCAGCTTTTGAAAAAATTCCACTGAACTCAAATGTGACTAATTATGGAACATATGTTTCATTTTTAAACACTCAGCACCCCTGTGATGTGCAGATCATCGGCTTGCACGAAGCCAAATTCATTTCTTTGTTAGACGGTAATCAGTCCGCTAAGTTTTTAGCAGAGATACGGCGTACCGACTCCGTTTGTCTCATTGTCGGTCGTGAGTGTGCTGTCCCTGGTTTGCTGTTGCAGCAAAATGGCTTGCCTATTTTTAAGAGCGATTATATTAGTGACGAGCTGATTGATATTTTGTGGGCTCATTTGCCAAGCGTCGTTGGTAAAAGAGAAATATACCATGGTGTTTTTATGTCAGTTTTTGGACTCGGCATTTTAATTATTGGTAAGAGTGGTACAGGAAAAAGCCAGCTAGCGTTAGATTTGTTGCACAAAAAACACTTTTTTATTGCCGATGATATTGTGTACTTTATTAAAACGCCATTTGATCGTGTGGTTGGCTATGTTCCCGCACAAACATATGGGTTTTTAGCAGTGCATCAACTGGGTATCTTGTCGGTACCCCATCAGTTTGGTGAGCACGTTGTGTTCATGCAGCATCGGCTTGATGCGGTGATTGAATTAACGGCAAGTACGCCGCCTAAAGATGATGAGAGGACGCTTTTACAAGGTAATAGTGCGTCTTTTGTTATACACAACACGGTATTTCCCCGGTGGATAATTCACGTTAATACCAGTCATAGCCTAAGCGCTATGGTAGAAACAAGAGTTAAGCAATTATTGTTGTCACGTCAAGATATTCATGCTTGGCAAGATCTGCAAATCCAGACGACGCACTTTGCTCAGGAGTTGGTATGAATTTAATCATTGTGAGTGGTGTTTCTGGTTCAGGTAAAAGTACCGTTTTACATGTGCTTGAGGACCTGGGTTATTATTGCATCGATAATTTGCCTGTCGGTATGTTATCTGCTTTTGCGACCCAAATGGAATGTGTTTCGGATAATATTTACGAGTATGCGGCGATTGGTATTGATGCACGTAATCGAATTTCCGAACTGGGGCGTTTTTCCGAAATATTGGCTGAATTGCGTGCGGCTAAATTAGCCTGCCAAGTCTTATTCCTTGATGCTGACGATAATATCTTATTAAAACGATTCAGCGAAACACGCCGTAAACATCCATTGACGAGTGATGTGGTACCGCTTAAGGAAGCGATTACTGAAGAGCGTGCTTTACTTGATTCCATTGCGAGTAATGCCGATTTATATATTGATACCAGCCGCACCAATTTACATCAGTTACGCGATCTGATTCGAGATCGGGTGGCAAAAAAAAATACCCAAACCTTGTCTTTATTATTCCAATCGTTTGGTTTTAAACATGGCATTCCCATTGATGCTGATTTGGTTTTTGATGCGCGTTGTCTACCTAATCCTTATTGGAAAACACAACTACGCAAGCATACAGGTTTGGATAAGCCGGTCATTGATTTTTTACAGGCCCAACCGATGGTTGAGCAAATGTTCGATGACATTACATCATTTCTTACCACCTGGATACCACGTTTTCAGGCGGCCGATCGAAGTTATCTCACCATTGCTATCGGATGTACCGGTGGTCAACATCGATCCGTCTTTTTAGTGGAACGTTTGGAGGTGCATTTCAAAGATGTAGATACGGAAGTGATTGCTCGCCATAGAGAATTGCAATGACGGTTGCAGTGCTCATTATAACTCACGATAATGTGGGATCATCGTTATTTGAAGCGGCAACGAATGCCTTAGGTTGTTGTCCCATCATGTTTGAGATTATATCGGTTTCTCGCTATTGCCAGCCTGAACAGGTATTGAGTCAGGCAAGACAATATGCGACAAATACCATCAGTGAAGGAAGCAGTGTGTTGGTGTTAACGGACATGTATGGTTCAACACCCAGCAATATTGCCTGTGCACTGCTGGATAATGCGCATGTGCACGTGGTGACTGGCGTGAATCTTCCGATGTTAATTCGGGTGCTTAATTATTCTTATTTAGGTTTGCAAGAACTGCTTGAAAAGGCATTGAGTGGTGGTAAAGACGGGATTTTTGATTGTCAGCAACATGAACTCGATATTAGATAGTTTGCCGAATAATGTCGGATGAGTCATCGTTTTTAGCCGTGGGTAGGTTATTGAAAATTCATTGCTAAAGCGCATAAAATGTCTCAAAAAAATCGATTATTGGCGAGAATTTAGATATGGAACAAACAGTCACCATCATTAATAAGCTTGGTTTACATGCTCGGGCGGCGGCAAAATTTGTTGCACTTGCATCAACATTTGACAGTAATATTTTTCTGGTGCGCGGCGATCGTAGAGTCAACGGAAAAAGTATTATGGGTGTCATGATGCTCGCTGCTAGCAAAGGGACGGAATTGATTTTAATGACGGCAGGTAATGATGAGCATGATGCGTTTATGGCGCTGCTCACACTGATCAATAATAAATTTGATGAATTAGAATAAATATTCAAGGACGCGGATATTGAATAATCGCCCTAGTATTCTAGCTTTGTGGGTAAAGTTCAGCCTAACGAATATAAAGAAAATAATCATCATTTTTTACTCAATGGCTTCTCGTATCACCATCGAAAATCGCTAAAACTATCTATCGTTAGCTGGTAATTTGCAAACGCCATTTGCCCAGTGAGTGCCTGGATTGATCATGCAGAAAACAGAACGTAGCCAAGAAAGTTTACAAGAGTTTGTTCAGTTAATGCAAACGGGGTCATTGATTGAAGTGAGTCAAGCTGTCAATGAATTACATCCGGCTGAAATTGCCCATTTATTAGTGTCTTTGCCCTATGAACAGCGGGTTTTGGCGTGGGATTTACTGATCCCTGAAAAGACCGGCGATGTGCTGTTATATGTCAATGATGAAGTGCGTGCTGGCCTCATCAGGCGCATGAATCCAGATCAGCTCGTGTCGGCAACGGCCGGTCTAGATACCGATGATCTCGCCGATATTTTGCCAGATTTACCCGAGTCAGTGATCGGCGAATTGCTGCGCTCGATGGATGTCCAAAATCGGCAGCTCTTAGAATCCGTTTTATTGTATCCGGAAGATACCGCGGGTGCCATTATGAGTTTTGACATGGTGACGATTCGTCCCGATGTGTCATTGGATGTTATTCTCCGTTTCTTACGTTTTCGTGGTGAAATACCTGATATGACGGACAACCTCTTTGTGGTTAATCGCGAGGGTAAATTTTTGGGGTTGTTGTCATTAAATCGGGTGTTGACCAAAGATCCAACATTCACGGTGGCTGAGTTAATAAACCAGGCGGCAGAATCGATTTTAGTGACGACGTCGGTGACTGAGGTGGCTCGTTTGTTTGAGCAACGTGATTTAGTGTCCGCGCCGGTGGTGGATGAAAAACAAATCTTGCTCGGGCGGATTACTATTGATGATGTGGTGGATATTATTCGTGATGAGGCGGATCACTCTATTATGAGTTTTGCGGGTTTAGATGAAGGAGGGGATATGTTTGCCCCGGTGGTGAGCAGTGCTCATCGCCGGACGGTGTGGTTAGGTATCAATTTAATTACCGCCTTATTAGCTTCGTTTGTCATCGGTTTGTTTAGTGCAACGATTGATCAATTAGTCGCGTTAGCGATTTTAATGCCGATTGTCGCGAGCATGGGGGGGATTGCCGGCAGTCAAACATTAACCTTGGTGATTCGTGGACTTGCCTTAGGCCATTTAGGTGATTCCAATATAAAGCGCTTAATTCGTAAAGAACTCTTGGTCGGTGTGTTAAATGGGGTGATGTGGGCAACGGTCATTGGGCTTTTGTCATGGTTGTGGTTTCATAGTGCCTTGCTAGGGCTGATTATGGGTTTGGCAATTTTGTTTAATTTAATTGTGGCAGCATTTGCTGGTGCCACGGTGCCATTGCTATTACGCCGTTTTGGTATCGACCCAGCCTTAGCCGGTGGGGTGTTACTGACAACGATTACTGATGTGATTGGTTTTTTTGCTTTTTTAGGTTTAGCGACGATGTTCTTAGTGTAAATAGGCGATTTTCTATTTACCGGATCGAGCGTTGCTTGCACATTTAAGCCAGGATAGGTGGCCGATTACCGTGAAGGACAAATCAATCTAACCAGGAAAATGGGTTATGGCCTATACGTTTGATGAATTAGCGCCGCGTGAGGCGTTGGTCAAAATAGCAAAAACGTTTCATCAGCGTGGCTGGATGTTTGGCACGGCGGGGAATTTAAGTGTGCGTTTAAATCCTCGTCAAATGATAATTACCGCCAGCGGCAAACCCAAAGGTCAACTGCAAAACACTGATTTTTTACAGGTCGATATTGAGGATGCCAAGATTGTTGAATCTTCTGATGCTACTAATACCCCCTCGGCAGAAACGAAAATACATCAAGTTTTATATCAGTTGTTCCCCAAGATAAATGCGTGTTTACATGTGCATAGTGTGCAGGCCAGTTTGGTCACGGCAAATATGCCCAGTGACATGAATGCGATTTCCTTGGCTAATCTTGAAATGATCAAAGGATTTGATATTTGGCAGCAGACGCCGAATGTCAGTTTAGCGGTTTTTGAAAATCAACTA
>CAYUAI010000038.1:0-36090 GCA_964442745.1 uncultured Chromatiales bacterium | reverse complement strand
ACTCCAGGTACAAATGGATTGGCTAAAAAAAAGACAGGCCATCTCGACTAAACTTGCTACAAAGCCAATCTGGGCGTCAAACAGGGAAGTTATTACATGCCCATTCCTAAAACCTAAAACTTAAGTTGATAGGTGAGTCCAAATCCTGTTGACGAGATAACGGGACTGATAAAATGCCTTTGGATTGGTCGACGGCTTTGAGAATGATTGAGTTGATCAAAGTTTTTTCGAAAATTTTTTCCGATCGTCCAGCCAATGATATGGCCGATAAATGCGCCGGCAACGATATCAGAAAGCCAATGTTCATCGTTTTCAACCATGCCGAGTGCAATGACCATCGCGGTGGGATAGCCGAAATAGGCAATCCATGTTTTTTCAGGATAAAACGCATAAAGAGAGGAGATCAGACTGAACGCAGAAGAACTGTGACCAGAGGGCCAAGTGCAACCCCGTATTATTTTAAAGAAGGCGGTAGCATCAGAAGAATTACCACACACACCACTTTGTTTATTGGCTGGATCGCCATTTTCGATCGGGTCGGGTCTCCCTGTTATAACTTTCAGCACGCTGGTATAGGCGAACTGTAGCATCGCGGTTTGTAGAACAGCGGAACCTGCCGTTTTTGTTTCGTCATCAGAAGAAAAATATAATACGCCTCCAATCACAGGTTGCCAAATTCCTCCCACGATAAGCGCTCCAAGGCCATAGGTTTCTCCGATAGGATCTTTTTGAAAGTAATCCTGCACTTCCCTGTCAGCACCACTTGCGGCGAGCAGAAAAGTTGATCCGAACGCTGCTCCGTGATACCAAAGCTTGTCGCCAGTGAAAGAATTCGTAGTATTGGACCAGAAATTATGAAAAACGCCGAGATAAGAAGCTGTTCTCTGGACAGGCATTCCCGCCTCACCTATTGCTCCTGACCCAGGGGACAGCTTTATTCGCTTTTCTTTCATTTTATAATCTTCCTCCCAATTTGATAGATTGAAATTTAACTCCGTTGTTTTTTTTAATGGGTCTTTGGATTGTTCAATCTCTGCAGACATCGCTCGCGAGATCGAAAACAACATCAACACTATAAATAGTGATAAAATACTACGGCCACAAACATTTAACAGCCGTTTCGTATTGTTTTCTGTATCTTCAAAATTCGCTTCACTTGATGAATCGATGATTTTATTTTTTCGATAAATTTCCGATGCAACGTAAAAATTATAATTCATATTTATCCTTGCGTCGCCCATTCCTAAGTTGTTTTTGTTCCGCGTGCTTTGTACTTTAAAAAAACGATCCATGAAACCCAAAAGAAGGCCGATAATGCAATGGCAGTAAAAATGGCGGGCTTTGGGTCATCAATTGAACTCACAGAACCCGCATACGTAGCAATGGCTACATACGGATATGAACTGATGACCCATGCTAGCAGAAATTTCGAGATTGGCATGCGGGTCAAACCTGAGAGACAAGTCGCCGTCTCGGGTAAAATGGGCAGTGCTCTTGAAATCAAGATTATTACAAACCCATGTTGCTGGAATGTGGTTTCCATATCTTGTAATTCCTTGGGTTCCCGTACAAATTTTTTTAATAATGTTCTGCCCGCTGATCGACTCAGAAGATGACCGGTTATGCCCGCGACGGTTACGCCAATGATGGAGAAGAGCGCGCCAAAACCCGCCCCTAGAAAATATCCCGACAAAATACAAACTGTCATCGTTGGAACCGCAATAAACAGATCAGCAAATAGGAGCGCCGAGACTAATAGCCCAATATAGAGTGGAGAGATATCTTTGGCCGCTTCTAGCCAAACCCGAATATCATCGACAGTAATTAAATCAAATATTTTGATGACCACAAAAGTCGATCCAAAAAATGCAGCGATAATAAGGAACAGTTTTATGAGTGTTTTCATATGCAAACTACCTGGGGTATAGCAACGTTAAAAAATTTGTTTTCTACTGCAATGCTTAGGGATGTTTTACAAGAGAAATTTGGCTTTGCGAAAGGCTATATTGGTAATCTTGCTTTTCATGCATGGGTTCCCTGATTACTTATGGATATACAAGTTGCAGTGCTATGCCGGACAATACACTTTCTTTGGAAAGTTTTGCCTGCGAAAAATTCGGTGGGCCAAACAGACCCATGTTTTTTTTGACGCAGTTGCTGTTCGGGTAACAAGCGCTTCTTTATGTTGAATTGGAAAGCCCTTTTCTCCGGAAATAAGGAGAATCAACTTGCCATCTCTATTGATATCAATTGATGTTATATTAATTGTTATCTGTTCCTCCGCCATGGCGGCAATCGATGGCAAAAAGAGAATCATAAAAGCAATAATGAATTTCACGATTAGCTCCTTTTTAAAATATTTTTGGCTAGGGTTGGAGAGAGACGATAAATGAATTTTAATAGTTTGGCTTTGCCAATATAATGTTCGGCAATCTCTTTTTCAATTCCGTGTATAATGGCTGCAGCGGCTTTGCTTGCTGATATTTTTCCTGATCCACGCCCAGTGGTCATCGGTGTGTCAACTAACGGCATCATCGCTTGCAGAACCCGGATATTGGTCGATTTGAGTTGATATCGTAACGACTGAGATAAGATATTTAACCCCCCTTTGGTTGCACAATAAATAGCAGAGTTTGTTTTTGGGGTTAAGGCCAGTCCTGAATTTACATTTAAAATGATGGCTCGACGTTTTTCGTCCAATAGGCACGGAAGCAGTAGATAGATAAGCGAGCAAATGGAGGTGAAATTGATATTGATCTCTTGCTTAATGGTCTCGTAACGGAAGTCGTCATCAAGAAACGTTGGCGTGAACTGAATGGCCGCATTATTGATAAGCAGATCAATTTTTGGATGATTTTTTGCGATTAAATCCGCCGTGCTGGCGACCTCATCTAGATTGGCTAAATGACAGGCATAAGATATGGCTTTCGGGTAAATTTTTACCAACTCGTTGAGTTTCGATTCGTTTCTAGCAACCACGATCAATTGGTTGTGGGAGGCAAGTTGATCAACCATCGCCCGACCAATACCTGAAGTCCCTCCTGAGATAACAATCGTTTTTTGCTTTAGCTGCATAATGACCTCGACTTAGGTTTTGTTGTAAACTTGATCCTATATTACCGAGCCGCTTGTGGTGTGTAATTAACCTAAGTTAAAAATCGAAAAATATTGTGGCATACATCATATGGAGTAATCGATGGATTTGGCTTCCTATTTTGCAAAGGTTGGACAGAAACACCAATACGACAAGGGTGATGTCGTGTTCAAGCAAGGTGATTTTAATGACAATCTCTATTATCTAAGTTCAGGATTGCTTAAAGCCTTTTACATGACACCCGATGGGAAGGTGTTTGTAAAATCATTTATTAGGGAAAGCAATGTGATAGGAAATCTGACGGCGCTGATGTCGGAAGAGCCGTGTTCATTCAGTTTGGTTTGTCTTGAACCCTGTTCTTTGCTGCATATTAAGTTCTCTTACTTGGTCCAGCTTGCAGAAAATGATATTGCCATTGCAAATGCGCTCATAAAACTGCTCATTAACTTAGCGATTAAGAAAGAGCGACGCGAATATGAGTTTCTCTGTCTTTCTGCTGAAGAGCGATATCAGATCATTAAACAGCAGGCTCCTGATCTTTTGAAGCGTGTGACACAAAATGACATTGCCCGTTATTTGGGGATTACGCCGGTAGCCCTGAGTAGAATTCGTGCTCGTACGGCAGTATTAAAGTCGAGAGGCGAAATCGAGAAGTGATTGTGTCGCCCATTCCTTAGGAATAAGGCCAATAGTATCAATAGTTCTTTATCGGAAGATCAGTTAACCGAATATATTCGGCCTTGAAAAATTGCGCCATGGTTTGGCAGCGGGCTAAGGGGATCGGGTTTAATTCGGTATCAATGAAAAGTAGCGTGTCGCTGGCAAAGTGAATGTCAGCGTAGGGTTCTTGGCTGCGACCATCGGTAAAAATATAAAGTGACTGCGATTCGTTAGGGCGACGTTGTTTAATGTCTTTTAATTGTTGTTGGGCATGCAATAAGGCGTTGCGTAAGGGGGTGCCGCCTCCGGCTGTGATTCCATCGATTTTTTGCTGGATGTTTTTAGGGGGACGTGTGTGATGATACAACGTGTTGACTTGGTTGTTACCAAATTGGATTAAGGATAAACGCTGTCTGGCTAAATAAATAGTTTTCCCTAAGTCAATAATGACGCCTTTGCTTAAGCTTAATGCGTGCTGATTTAGGCTGGAGGCTGAGGTATCCAGTAATATCATATGATGATGTGATTGTGGGGGGCGTTGTTGTTTGTATATGAGTTTGCGAAGCTGGATGCGATGGGTTTGGTGATTGTCTGTTTGGCAGAAGGTGCTAAACCAGTGGATTTTCCCAGAGGCTAGGTGAGTGGCTGAAGCATGTTTGGTGATGCCATGGCATGCCGAAGCCTGAGTATTGGTCGACGGGTTGTTTAAGTCAGCAAAGGTTTTGTTTAGCTTTTTTTTTTGTGCGTAGCTAGCTCCAAGGTACGTATGGCGCGGCTTGATACCTCTATCGGTGGCATTTCACCCCATTGACCTTGTGGCGCGGCGGGTGGCTTGGGCGGGGGGGGATTGGTGTTGGGTGGGGGGGCTGATTGTTTAGGGGGCGGGGCGGTGGGTGGTTGATTGCGACGATGCGATAAAGCAAATTCTGCCACAAAATCAATATCGGCTGGGCGAATGTCTTGTCGATTTTGCCAGGCACTATAGGCACGTGCGGCACGCAATAGGGTGAGATCGGCACGGATGCCTTCCACATGGGCGGCTTGGCATGTTTGAGCGATGTATTGCTGGTTCTCATGACTGACTTGAACGGTTTTCAGTAAGGCTTTGGCGAGTTGGATGCGCTTTATCATGTCATTTTGTGCGCTTTGATACTGTGCATTAAATGCATTGGCATCGTCATCAAAGGCCAGTCGCCGTTGTACAATTTCTATTCTTTTCTGGATGTCCATCGGTTCGTTTAATTGCACGTATAAACCAAAGCGGTCTAACAATTGAGGGCGTAGCTCGCCTTCATCCGGGTTCATGGTGCCGATTAAATTAAATTGGGCGGGGTGTTGATGACTGATGCCGTCGCGTTCCACGTAATTGATGCCGGAGGCGGTCACATCGAGTAATAAGTCCACTAAGTGATCAGCTAATAAATTGATTTCATCCACATACAGAATGCCCTGATGAGCACGTTGTAATAAGCCGGGTGAAAAAGCCACGTGACCATTGTTTAAGATTTTATCTAAATCCAAGCTACCAACAATTTTTTCTTCGGTGGCGCCGAGCGGCAAGTTGACGAATTGCTCAGGGGGTAGCTGGGCAATGGCGGTGAGTCCTCGGGCTAAGGTGGATTTGGCACTGCCGCGTGGACCCGCGATTAAAACACCCCCGAGGGCGGGTTCGATAATGGATAAGGTTAACGCCGTTTTTAGTGCCGTTTGACCAACGATGGCTGAGAATGGATAGTGCGCAGGAGAATTTGACACTGCTTTTTCAGCGATGGATGTAGTGTTTAACAACGGCGCTGGCGAGTAGTCCGATCGTTAACCAATATAGTGCGTTGGTGAGTGAGCTAGCTATCATGAAATCAGCGGTTAATGCCTGCAGTGAGGCGGTGAGATTGGCGTCAATGGATGGCAAGGCGGAGTGATCGAATGGAGGGGGGCCGATCAGTTGCGGTAAGAGAATAATACCTAGTCCAAGCAGTTTAATGAAATATCGTTTGCCAAACACCAGCATGGCTAATCCTGCACCGGTGCATACTACTGTCATTAACCACCAGGCTTGTCGTTCCAGTAACGGCGCGGATTCTGTCCCTGGAATTTCAGGTGGCAAACCGATGCTGGGCGCGATGAAAAATGTGGCATACCCGGCTAATCCCCATAACAGGCCGGTTTTTATCGATATCTTGTTATTGCCTTGGTAGCTCATCAGGCTGACGAGGAGTAAGGTGAAGCCGATGGTCACGAGTATATTGGTGGCGGCGGTATAACCGGTTCGTTCAACACCGTCACTCGGTGCCCAAGCCGAGGGTGTATGGTGATGCTCGGCTTGTGTCGCATCGTGGTGCGTTTCGTATTGTTCCGCTTGCTCGATGATCGGGATGATATCGACGGTTTGCAGCAAGCTCAAAAAAACACCGGCCAAAATACCGATAGCGATGGCAGATAATGTGATGCGGCGAAAGATCATTTTGAATTCGTTTTAGTGGCAAGGAAAGGCAAAGGAGTGTCGACCATCGTGAGCCGCGTTATGCACGACTTCCATGGGCGCCAGGCTGACAAACAAAATAATCAACGATCCGAGAATCGCGGCGGCGGCGATTTGTAAAGGCTGAGCTTTTGCTTTTGATTGTATGTTACCATCTGCGTGCAAGGTTGTTTGCGCCATTTGATTATTCCTCAAGCTGATAAAAGCGGTGTTTATTTTCAATGCGAGGGACATTCAGATCTGTTGGTTATCCCCAGGCTGTGAGTTTTCGAGAATTATAGCGGTAATGCGATAATGATCAATCGTTTTATCGTTAACGGCCAATTATACAACAAGGAGCGGGATATGCCCAGTGCAGAGAAAAGCACGCTTGATGAGCGTCATCGAATACGTATGATGAAAAAAAAAGCGATTATTGACCAGAAAGTGGCTAAAGCTGTGTTAGATAAAGGTGTTATCTTAGTGAATACTGGCAATGGCAAAGGCAAGAGTAGTGCGGGCTTTGGGGTGGTGGCGCGTGCGCTAGGACACCACATGCGAGTGGGTATTATCCAATTTATTAAAGGTGGGATGCCTACCGGTGAGGCGATATTTTTTCGCCAACAAGCGCAGGTGGAATATCATTTGATGGGTGAGGGTTTCACCTGGGAAACACAAAGTCGGCAACAGGACATACAGGCGGCCCAACAAGCTTGGCAGTGTGCGAAAGCGTTGTTAGAAAATCCAGCCATTGATTTGGTATTGTTGGATGAATTAAATATTGTACTTAAGTATGGCTATCTCTCTATCCAAGATGTCGTACAAGACATTACTAATAAGCCCGAAATGCAACATGTGGTTATCACCGGGCGTGCCGCTAAACCCGAGATTTTAGCCTTAGCGGATACGGTCACAGAAATGCAGGATGTCAAACATGCGTTTCGCGCTGGAATTCGGGCACAAAAAGGCATGGAGTTGTAAAATTTAGGTTGCTTGATGTAGCGTGGCAACAATTGTAATTGTATGGTTAAGTGAGAGTAAATATCATTGGCGACAGATAACAAAACCCGCAAGGGTTTACTTTTTATTGGGCATGGGTCGCGTGATGTGGCGGGCATTGATGAATTTAATCGGGTAATGAAAAAACTGAGCAGCCTGTTTAATGATCGGCTTTGTGAGACGGGTTTTTTAGAGTTTGCGACGCCGGTCATTCGTACCGGTCTGGAGCGTTTACTGGAGCAAGGGGCTCAGCAAGTTATTGCGGTGCCTTGCATGTTGATGGCGGCAGGACATGCAAAAAATGATATACCGAGCGAAATTCAAGATTTACAAGTCAGTTATCCGCAAGTGGCCTTGACTTATGGGGTGGAGTTGGGTGTCCAGTCTGAGTTAATCCGGGCCGCGGCTCAGCGCATTGAGGCGGCGCAGCAGATCCTGGCTAGTCCGCCTTCTGAAACCTTATTGATGGTGGTTGGCCGTGGGGCTTCTGATGCCGACGCCAATTCTAATATTAGCAAGATCACTCGAATGTTATGGGAGGGTATGGGTTTTGGTTGGGCAGAAACCAGTTTTATTGGGGTGACACAACCGTTATTGGAAGAGGCGCTGGAGCGGTGTGTGGGATTGGGTTATCAAAATATTATTGTGTTTCCCTATTTTTTGTTTACTGGCCGCTTAGTCAAAAAGATTTATCAAATTACGGATGAGTTTCAACAACGTCATGCCAACATCAAGGTGGTCAAAGCGGGTTATCTGAATGATCATCCTTTGGTGATTGATGCCTTTGTTTCACGCATTCGGGAAGTGGAGCAGGGCGATGGCAATATGAATTGCCAGTTGTGTCATTACCGTGAACATATTGTGGGGGCTGAACACAAAATAGGGGAACCACAAACCAGTCACCATCACCATGTGCGAGGAATTGGGACGGATGCTGAGCCTTCCCATTCTCATGCATCACATGATGGGTCGAGATAAATCGTGCGATGGATGATTCATATGATTATATCCACGATCCCGTGGCGATTGAAAATTTGTCGTTTGCGCGTATTAAGGCGATCTCAGACTTAACGGGGTTTGATGAGCAAGAGCAACAGGTTGCTATGCGTTTGATTCATACCTGTGGTGATCCCGATGTCATCCAAACCTTAACATTTTTTGCTAATCCGGTGGCAACAGGGATTCAGGCCATTGAACAAAACTGCGCGGTGTTGTGCGATGTGGAAATGGTTCGCCATGGGATTACTTCGAGGTATTTGACAGGTCAAGCACATTGTTTTTTAAATGAACCGGGTTTGTCTGAGCAAGCTAAACTTCACCAAGAAACACGTACTATGACGGCTTTAAGTTATTGGAAGCCCCATCTTTCAGGTGCCATTGTACTCATTGGTAATGCACCGACAGCACTGTTTCGTTTGTTAGAAATGATCCGCGATGGTGCGCCTAAGCCCGCATTAATTGTTGCCATGCCGGTGGGTTTTGTGGGTGCTCAAGAATCCAAGCAAGCCTTAACTGAGTTGGCAAAAAAGCAGGCGATTCCTTATATTACGTTATTGGGGCGGCGAGGCGGCAGTGCGTTAACTGTGTCGGTTTATAATGTGCTAGGCCGATTGCAACAAGGCTTGTTTTTGTGATGGAAAAACAGCGTTGGCCAGGACCGGCGATTCATGTGATCGGCATGGGAGTGGCGGGTGAAGTGACACTCAATGGGGTGGCTCAACGCGCCATTACCGAGGCCCAAGTGATTTTTGGTGCGGAACGCCATTTAGTCTTGTTGACGGATACCAGGGGTCAGTTGAAGCCGTATCCAAAGCCATTTTCTGCCTTAAAAAATGTATTAGCTCAATACGCCGATCAGCAGGTTGTTTTTTTAGCGTCTGGGGACCCATTAAGTTATGGTCTTGGCCAGTGGTTGAGTCGTCATTTACCGCGTGAAAAATTGATTTTTCATAGCAATGTATCCAGTATCCAGGTGGCCTTCGCTCGGTTTGGTCTGGCTCAGCAGCACGCGGAAATGATGAGTTTGCATGGTCGTCCGATGACTAGTCTGCGTGCCCGGTTAAGAGCGAATCGCACCTATGCACTGTTAACAGATGGGCAAAGTCAGCCTCGGCATATTGCCACCGAACTGGTCAATCATGGCTTTGCCGATGCTATATTGTATGTGGCAGAAGCCTTGGGGACGGCGGATGAGCGGCTTTATGTCAGCCAGGCGGATCAGCTGTTACTTGAGCGTTTAGACATACCGCATGAGCTGGTGGTGGTGATTGTGCAAACACGAGAGAATCGTGGCTGTTTACCTGAGTTTCCTGGCATTGACGATGCTTGCTTTGCTACCGGTGATTTGGCGGGTCGAGGCATGATCAGTAAAAAAGAAATACGCCTGCATATTCTGAATTTATTGCAACCCACTGCCTCGGATATCGGCTGGGATGTGGGGGCGGGTTGTGGCAGTGTTGCCTGTGAGTGGGCGTTATGGAACCCCCATGGACAAGTGTATGCGGTGGAGAAAAACCCGGCTCGATTTCATTATTTGGCAGAAAATCAGCAAAAATTTGGCGTGGTAAAAAATTTAATGATCCGGCAAGGGGAGGCCCCTGCCATTTTAGAGGAATGCCCAGCCCCCAACGTGGTGTTTGTCGGAGGCGGAGGTCAACAGTTGTCTGAGATTCTTGTTTATGTCTGGCGTCGCTTAGCCGATGCTGGGCGGCTGGTAGTGAGTTGTGTGACCGAAGAATCGAAAGCGGTGGTGTTAAATTTTATGCAAGACAAGCCGTCACAAGCCGTACAAATTTCGGTGGCCCGCCGTGACCGCTTGGCCGCGCAGACGGTATACCGTCCTCAGTTGCCGGTATTATTAATCAAGGCCGTCAAAGAATGATGAACGCAACGGGGGTGTTATATGGGGTGGGTTTAGGGCCGGGAGATCCTGAGCTGCTAACAGTGAAGGCGGTGAATACGATTCAGTCGTCTCAGGTGATTGTTTATTTAACCAATGAGCAAGGTCAATCGTATGCGCGGCGCACGGCGAGCTCTTGGATTCGAGCGGAACAAGAAGAAATGCCTGTCTTTATGCCGATGGATCGCCAGCGGCAGCGTGCCATACAAGTTTATGATGAACTGTCAATCCAACTGGCTGACAAGCTTTCACAGGGAAAAAAAATCAGTGTTTTGTGTGAGGGTGATCCCTTTTTTTACGGGAGTTTTATCTATATCTATGAGCGCTTGAATCAAACATTTCGCTGCCAGGTGATTCCTGGTATCAGTGCGCTGCAGGCTGTTTCTGCCATGGCGCAAACACCATTAACCCGTCTCGATGCGAATATGGTGGTGGTGACGGCCGGGGAATCGGATGAAAATCTGAAATCGGTATTTCAGCAGCATGATTGTGTGGTGATACTGAAAGTGAGTTCACAATTGCAACGCATCATTACATTGGTGCGCCAAAGTGGTCGTTTGACGGATGGCATTTATGCAGAATATTTAACGCAAGATAAACAGCAACTCTATCACGATTTAAACCAAGTGACGAACGAGAAAGCGCCGTACTTTTCTTTGATTTTACTTGCCGCTAAACGTTAACGGGTATGTCCATCTCTATTTTCAGTTTAACAGCGCCGGGTGCTCGGCTGGCAAAAAAAATAACCGACTGGTATCCCAGTGCCCAGTGCTTGGCTAATGTCAAACCTTTTCGCGAGACGGTGCAGACGCATTTTAAGCAAGGGCGACGATTGGTTATGATTTGCTCGGCGGGTATTGTGATGCGTATTTTAGGACCGGTATTACAGTCAAAATATGATGATTCAGCGGTGTTAGTTATGGATGATCAGGGGCGGTTTGTGATACCGCTATTGTCGGGGCATGAAGGCGGGGCGAATCACTGGGCGATGTGGCTGGCGAATCGGCTGGAGGCGCAGTGCATTATCACGTCAGCAGAGCGTTATATCCGGCCTTTGCTGGTGGCGGGTGTGGGCTGTGATCGGGGTTGTCCAGCATCTTTAATCATCGATTTAATCGCGGAACATTTAGCGGAATTTTCTCTGTCGATTGATCGGCTCGATGCCATTGCCAGTATTGATATTAAAAAAAACGAACCCGCCTTGCTTGAGATCACTCGCCGTTTTGATTTGCCGCTGTTATTGGCATCAGCCTCGAAGCTTCAGACGATGCAGCACCGGTTAACCGAACGTTCCGACATTGTATTTCGGGAAGTGGGTTGTTACGGTGTGGCGGAAGCGGCGGCTTTATTGCAAGCGCAAGCCTTAGCTAAAGTGAAGAACCTAGAGAGTGTAGAATTAATGATTAGTAAAAAGAAAAACAAACGAGCGACTTTTGCCTTAGCGAAAGTTGACCTGAGATTATCATGAGCCGTTTATATATTGTCGGTAGTGGTCCAGGGCAAGCCGATTATTTGACGCAGGCGGCGGTGCATGCCATTGAACAAAGTAGCGACCTGGTGGCGTATCGCTTATATCTGGATTTGCTCGGTCCGTTGGTGGTTGGCAAGGTATGGCACCCGTCTCCCATTGGTCAAGAAGTCATGCGGGGTCGGCTGGCCTTAGATTTAGCCGTGCAAGGCAAAGTGGTGTCGTTGATTTCGAGTGGCGATGCGGGTATTTATGCCATGGCCAGTGTGATCTTTGAGCTGATCGATAAAGCCGACAATCAGACGTACCAGACGATTGATATCGAGGTGGTTCCTGGCATTTCTGCGTTGCAGACTTTGTCGAGTCGGGTCGGCGCCCCCTTGGGGCAAGATTTTTGTACGATTTCTTTATCGGATTTACTCACGCCGTGGTCAGTGATTGAGTCACGAATTCATGGGGCAGGGGCGGGGGATTTTGTGATTACTTTTTATAATCCGGTTTCTAAACAACGTGATTGGCAGTTGGCTAAAGCTAGGGAAATTTTATTGCAATACCGGGCGGCCGATGTGCCGGTGATTTTGGGTAAGAATTTAACGCGTGACAATGAATCGGTACAAATCAGTACCCTGGCTGAATTTGATGTGGAAACGGTTGATATGTTCACCGTGGTGATGGTGGGCAATGCAACCACACGTCAGCTTGGGTCGTGGGTGTATACCCCGAGAGGTTATGACGTTAAGAAGTTGTTTGGTTAAAAAATGAATCGGCTGGCAAGCCATTAAAATGGCCGCTTTTCCCGATCCTTTTCGGCAGATAGCACGGCTATTCTTCTCAAATGATCGAAAAAATCGTCTCATCTTGACGATTTTTCGCTCGATATTTTTTAACCCAATAGCTTTTAAGAGGTGAAAGTCCATGACGGTTTATTTTATCGGCGCGGGTCCTGGCGATCCTGAATTGATTACGGTGAAAGGACAGCGCTTAATTAAAAGCTGTGCTGTTATTTTGTATGCCGGTTCCTTGGTGCCGGAGGCTCTGTTAGCTGAGGCGCGGCAAGGTGCTTTGATTGTCGATACCTCGAGCTTACATTTGCAGCAAATTATCGATCATATGCAGACGGCCTGTGATAATGGTCATGATGTGGCGCGTTTACACTCTGGCGATCCTTCATTATATGGGGCGATTGGAGAACAAATTCGCCATTTAAAAAATTTGAATATACTTTACCAGATCATACCGGGAGTGACTTCAACCAGTGCTTCGGCCGCTGCGTTGCAACAGGAGTTGACGTTGTCGGGTGTTTCGCAAACGGTGATATTAACGCGTTATGAGGCTAAAACGCCCATGCCTGAAAAAGAGAATTTAACGGCTTTAGCGCAGCATGGTGCCACACTTGCCATTCATTTAAGTGTGGTCAGGATACATAAAATCGTTGAGGAATTGATTCCTTTTTATGGAGAACTGTGTCCGGTCGCCGTGGTTTACCGCGCCTCATGGCCGGATGAACAAAAAATCATCGGAACGTTAGCGGATATTGTGGCGAAAGTGAGAGAAAAAAAGATTAGCCGAACGGCCTTAATTTTAGTGGGTCAGGTATTGGCGGAGGAGACGTCGTTTAATGATTCATACTTGTATAATGAAAATCAATCGCATATTTATCGACGCAAGGCGAAAGGTTAGTTCTTGGCCGTGCTGAGTATTGATGAATCTGAAAGTGCGTTGAATAACTGCTGGATATTATTAAAGTGATGATTGCATTCAGGTAATGAGGGTCTGGCTAACATCAATACGGGTATGTTGAGTTGCCGGGCGGCCACGAGTTTATTATGGACCGCGTTACCGCCGCTATTTTTGCAGACTAACACGTCGATTTGTTGTTGCGTCATGAGTGCGATTTCTTCGTCAAGGTGGAAGGGGCCTCGGGTTAATAACCAGTGCACGTTGGGATGGTTTGGCAAGTTAGCTCGTGGTAAGCCACGTATAAACCAAGTTTGATGGGGTTGGATCTGAGCCAAATCGTCGATTGGCAATCGACCAATGGTCAGTAGGGGGTGAGAGTAAGGGGCCAGCAATGGCTGCGTGGCTGGCCAGTTTTCCGTCAATTGCCAACGATCCGAGGCGCTTGCCTGCCAAGCGGGGCGTCGGTAAGCCCATAAAGTGACCTGGCTTTGTTGGCTTGCCTGACAGGCGTGTTGGCTAATGTTGACCGCATAAGGATGAGTGCAATCAATCATTAAATCAAATTGCCCATCAATGAGAAAATGGGTCAGTGCTTGGGTGTTTGCAAAAATGCCGCTTCGAATGGAACAGCTTAATTCAGGTTGTCTGCCGAGTCCGACAAGGCTGTACACAAGGCTATGCCGGGTAGCACAAAGTTGTTTGGCTAATAAGACGGCTTCAGCGATACCGCCAAGAATTAAAATTTTCATACGCGGTGTTATCCTGCATAACCAACAATTTGATTTTGTTTGTTGATCAAATAAATTTTAAGTTTTGTATCCGCATGGAGTTTGCTCGTGAGGTGTTGCTTGGCTAATTTGGCTAGATGGTCACCCAGGGGTAAATTTTCCTGTTGTGCTAAGGTTAATACGTGTTGACTGGTGTTGGCCTGTAAAATTTGTGCCTGTAAATGAGGACTTGCATTAAGCGCTGCTGATTGAACTCTCAAGAATTCAAAGTCGATTGAGGAATGATGGCTATGGAGGCTAACATGACCGGCGGCTAATTTGCAAAATTTACCAAACCCACCGGCCAGCGTGAGCCTTGGGATGGGTTGTTTGCGTAAATATTTGAGTACTGCCCCGACAAAATCTCCCATTTCAATATAACAAAAATCAGCCAGCTGATGGTGTTGCTTAATGGTCTGCTCGCTGCTATTTCCGGTACATCCAATGAGATGATTGGCACCATTGGCCATGGCCACATCAATGGATTGATGAATTGAAGCAATGTAGGCAGAGCAAGAGAAAGGTCGCACAATACCGGTGGTTCCCAGGATAGACAAACCGCCGATAATGCCCAATCGAGCGTTCATGGTTTTTTGAGCGAGCTGTTGTCCGTGGTCAATGGCGATGGTCACCTTAAATCCTTTTAGGTAGTGATTTTTTTGGGCGAGTTGTTGCAGGTGTTGGTCAATCATTTGGCGAGGGACTGGATTTATTGCGGGTTCACCGATGGCTAATGCTAGGCCCGCTTTAGTGACCGTACCGATGCCCGGTCCTGCAAAAAATTGAATGCCTGCTGTGTTTGATAATTGTACGGTGGCACGTATGACCGCGCCATGTGTCACATCTGGATCATCGCCAGCATCTTTGATGGTGCTCGCCGTTGCGCTGTCTTGGGAGAGTCGATGGCAGTCGTCAATGGTAAATTTGACCGGCTGCCCGCGGGGTAGGGTAATGAACGTTTCCGGTGCATTCTTGTCCGTAAGCAATAATGTGGCAGCCGCTAAGCTGGTGGCCGTCGCGCATGCACCTGTGGTGTAACCATAACGCAGTGGCTTTGTTGTTTTGATGACGTGGCGATTATCCATGCGTTGAGCTTACACGGATGGGTTTCGCGCTGCTCTACCCATCACCTATATTGATTCGGATGTTCGCTTCCATGCCATGATATGCTGCATTGCTGTTAGCGGTTATCTCATCGGGATGGCCATGTCGCTTTCTGAATTTTGCTGAGGTTCGTGGATGACTATATTAAGTTCTAGTATTTCACAATCGCCATCTCGATCCAGGTTAACCGAAACATCATCCATGTCAATATCAGCGTATTTGCTAATCACTTTCAGCAAATCTTTTTTTAGCTCCGGGAGGTAGTCAGGGCTATTAGCACTTGCATGCTCACGTGCAAGAATGATCTGCAGCCGCTCCTTTGCAACGGCTGCGCTTTTTCCTTTTTTGCGTAGTAAATAGTCTAGTACGGACATTGTTTCGAGCCCCGAGATTTAGGTTCCAAAGATGCGTTTTAGTAAGCCTTTCTTTTCCAGTTCAGTAAAGCGTAATGGGATTTCTTCGCCTAAGAAACGGGCGACCATATCGGCATAGGCTTGTCCGCTCAAACTTTTGGTGTCATGGATGACAGGAACACCCGTATTTGATGCTTGTAATACGGATTCTGATTCTGGAATAACACCAATTAACGGAATTCTCAATAAGTCTTGTATATCATCTAAGCTTAGCATTTCACCAAGTTCCACACGTTTTGGCGAATAGCGAGTGACGAGTAAATGTTCTTTAATCGGCTCATTACCGTCTTCGGCTCGTTTTGATTTTGCAGAAAGAATGCCTAAAATTCGGTCGGAGTCCCTAACAGAGGATACCTCCGGGTTAGTGGTGATGATGGCCTCATCAGCATAATATAACGCCATCAACGCCCCTTTTTCAATCCCTGCAGGCGAGTCACAAATAATACAGTCAAACTTGTCACGTAACTCGTCAATAATTCTACCGACCCCCTCCAAGGTTAAGGCGTTTTTGTCTCGCGTTTGTGAGGCAGGTAAAACGAACAGATTATCACAATTTCGATCACGGATCAGCGCTTGTTGCAGTGAGGCCTCATTCTGCAGCACATTGACGAAATCATATACGACCCGGCGCTCACATCCCATAATTAAATCAAGGTTTCGGAGTCCAACATCGAAGTCAATGACAACGGTTTTGTGGCCGTGCAAAGCGAGGCCTGTGGAGAAGCTTGCACTGGTGGTTGTTTTGCCAACTCCCCCTTTACCTGATGTGATTACTATGATCTTTGACAAAGCTTGCTCCTTCTTGATACGTTCTAACAAACCAGCGAATAATAAAGATTAAAATCTTAGTCGCTTCAGGGTGTTCTTGCTTGTGTATTATGAATAGCTTAATAATAATTTTAATTGATCAACCGCTAGGTGGCTTTTTGTCGCTAATTTAAAGCATCGATCACGAGTTAACAAATCAATAATGACGATAAAATTAGAGCCCCGCAAACCTTACTTTTATGATACTTATATACTCTGGTATGAAATGTAGGTCAATGGGTATGGTTAGATCAAATTTTCGCTATAAATTTTTTAGCCGGTCCATTCTAGCGAGGAGGTTTTCTATTCTCGGACAGCCTCCTCGGTACTTTTTGAAAACTAGTTATCGATAAGTGGTTTAATCTTTAATTGCTCATTCTCTAAGTATATTTGTGAGGGGCTTTTTAGCTGTTGAGTCTTGTTGCTGTCATCAAATACACGGTAGTTACCTGCAATTGCAATTAATTCTGCTTCGATAGCCTGGCAAAATATCCGGGATTCCTGATTGCCAGAAACGCCAGCTAATGCACGACCTCGTAAGGGAGCATAGGCGTGAATGTTTCCATCGGCTAATACTTCAGCGCCGGCATTGACGACTCCAAGCAAGATTAAATCCCCCCCTTTGGCATAGATTTGTTGGCCTGAACGAATCGGGTGTTTGATAACCCGTGTTGGGTTGTTATGAATCGTTTGAGCATCTGTTTGGCTTATTTTGTCCGTTGGTGAGGCATTTGTAAGTTCAAGTTTTTCTTGTTTAGGTTTGCATTGTAGCTGTGTTGCCAATTTTTCGCGAGTGCTAGCAATGTCTTGATTCGATCGACCGCGAAGTACGGCGAGTCCGGCTTTAATGGCGGCGGTATTTTGTTCAAGACGGCCATTACATACGCCAATTGGGATTAAATGGAGTTTACGCAACATGCTATTAACATCTTGAAAATTTATCCGATCAGTACGATCTCGAATTGCCCCGAGGTCAATGACGACAGGCGCATTTTCAAAGAAATGGGGCATTTTAGCAATGCGTTGTTGGATGTCCTGTTCAATCGCTATGACACTGTAGTGATAAATATGCAATACAGTGAGAGTGAACATCGATCCTTTGAGCTCCGCTGCAGGGTTTTTGTGTTGTGGCTGGGCAGAATCTGGGGATTCTGATGCTTCCGGTTGCAACATTTTTCACTCCGGTAAGTTAAAACGTATACTCAGCTTGTTAGGAGGCTAAGTATATACTTTGGGAGGCATTGTACGAAGCCTTGGTATTTCGCACAATCCTATCAGGCGCTGGTTATATTTCGGGCAGTCATTTTATAGCAATGTTTGATTAACATAATAACGTGCTGCTTTGCTGTTCTTTCGCGCAATAATTCTTTCGTCTATAAGCGGGTATTGATGGATCTTACTTTGCATTATCCGTCTACCTTGTGATCAGTTGATCGATGGGATATTGGATTCCAGTCCCATATTAGTATAAATATGAGCAAAAGGCGCAAATTATTTGTTGCAATATCTCTCTCAAATTGATTGTGAGAGGCAAAATCATCGACTGTTGAAAGGCATTGATATATAGATGCAGCAATTTTCGTCGTTTTATGCAAACAGATTGGTTGAATATGGCGACTCTTGGCTAACTAACAATCCCTCTTCCACGGCGATGTTGAGCATATCTTAGATATTATATGCCCGGATGTGAAATCTAAGGGAGGCGTGCTCCGGAAGGTTGGTGGGATCTTTTGGTAGAAATCAATCGGATAATTTTCGCTGTAGATGGTGTCATTTATCTTTTTTCTTATCTGCCACGTTAACGCTTTCGTTATTTGGAGGGGTTGTCATGATGGTGTTTGTCAGCAAAAAACTGACTTAAATTTCGTAGCGACTCGGCGATTGTGATACTTGAGAAAAATAAATAGGCAAGATCTATTTTAGTGGCGTTTTTAAGTGTTGCTATTGGCGATCATTGGATCTTTTTTTGATCAAATATAACAATATGAATCAGCCTGTCAGCGCTTGGTTGAGCTAGCTTAACGTATTATTTTTTATATGTATTTTTGTTTTTTATTCGTAATAAAAAAGTATTCTTTCTTACAATCCAAATCTTCCTGACGACAACTCTTAAGATATTATCATTGAAGTCGCTAAATATTAGCGTAAGGATAATTGGCCTTTGCCAAATGAACAAAATGTTTATGGATCACTGGTGATTTGAAAATCACAAAAATCAGTTTACGCTAAGAAAATAACAAGGGTTGAGGACGTGCTAAAAATGGATACGAGCAAAACTTATGTTGTACTGCTGGTGCTATTGTTGTTTGTTTTATCGGGTTGTGCCACCAGTATTAAGGGTTCTATTACGCTGATGCAAGACGATATGAAAGTGGTGTCAAATGAAGAGCTGGAAGGGATTATTGTCAATGTGATTAATACGAGCTCTGTTTTAGAAAATGCGTCATACACATTGACGACAAATTACAAAGGAGAATTTCGTAGTAAAGAGGGTGAGTTGCCCGTTGGCACCTACAAAATAGAAGTTGGCTATAAGGGATATCAGACGGCAACTAAAACAGTCGAGGTGAATAATTTTTCATCACCTGACATCAAGCTGGAATTGGTCAGGATACCTAATGCGCCGGCTCGAACGATTCGTTCAAACACATCTGATAGAGATAAAATTATTAACCCAGGGGAAGTGAGTATTCAACCTCCACTGATGTAAATAACACGTTAAAAATATGACGCACTTGATTAATGGCTTTGGGTAAACGATTTAATTGAAACAATGAACCAAGCATACAAAAAAAAATTGGCCTGGGAAATTAAACAGTTCTCATTGGTGTTTCGGTTGTTTCTTTGTATCACTGTGTTATCGCTTATGTACGCTTGCGGTAACAATTCTGGATTTGAATTACAAATTCAAGCGACTCTCGATGATTCGCCAGTGGCAGAAGCTCAGGTATTAGTCAATGGTGTCGTCTACGGAATTACCAATGAAAAAGGAAATTTCACTAAATCGATAAAAAAGAAACCCGGGCAGCGTATTGATATCCAAGTGGTTGCACCCAATGCAAAAATAAAAATTAAACCTTGGCAAACCGTCTTTGTGGTTCCCGAGCCTAATGAAGTCAGTGGTTCCAAAACTATTTTTGAAGTCGCATTTCACTCACGACCTACGGTGATGTTTACTGTGACGAATGGTGACCGAAGAGTCCGAGGAGCAACCATAAAATTTGGTAATCAAGTTATGGGAAGGACAAACTCACGTGGTGTTTTATCTGTCGCCCTTGATTCAATGAAGAAGCATAAAGTTAAGTTGTCGGTCAAAAAAATTCATTATGACTCCTGGCAGAAAAGTAAGGTAATACAGCCTGGAGAAGAAATTAAAGTTACTTTGCGAAAACATCCTGTGATCCTTATTTCAACATTGTCAGAAGCCAGTAATGCCCGATCTGGTATTCGTGGTGTTAAAATTTTGATTGATGGTATCAATGTGGGTAAAACGAATGCAAAAGGGCAATTTGTGTATCGCTCTAAATTAAGAACGCGTAAACAAATGCGATTACGTTTAGAGTCGACAGGCTATACGCCATCTGTCTGGGAAAATGTAATAGATATTGATGAAGATGCGCAAATTACACGCTATTTTAAAGAAATATCGAACAAGGGGCTTCGTGTTGCGGTTTTCCCTTTTACCACTAATTCAAAAGATGCACTTGTGAAACAAGCTGTATTGGATGCCCATAATTTATTTAGTGAAAAGTTATTTATTAATCGATCTTTCAAAAAAATATCTTTCTCTAAACTCCGAGAAATATTATTAACCTCAAAGCTAACGAAAGAACGATTGAATGACCAGGGTTGGTTAGATACCTCCTTGATTAATTATGCGGATATGATTGTTTTAGGTGATATCCGAGCGTTGAAAGATACCTATTTGATCAATATGAAAGTATTAACACCGAGTGGCCAAGTCGCCTTGGATTTATCAAAGAAAATATTAAGCTCAACAAATGTCGTTAAGCAGTTTAAAAAAATTTCGATGAATGTGGCAAATCGAGCAGCGAGGCAGGGCATTTTTTTTGTAAAAAATCAACAACGGTTCGAAATTGATTTAGATAGAATTATTGCCAAAATAAACCAATCAAAATACATACCGAATAAATTATCTAAAAATAATTCGATAAAATCAGCGCAGAAAAATGTCTCGCCCATGCATAACGATAGCTCCAACAATATGCCTATTGAGGATAAATCGTTAAAGTTAAATAGCTTGTTTAAAGTAGAGAGTAGCCCCAGCGGTGCTTATGTCTATTTAGACAATAGAATAATTGGGCAGACACCCATTGTTGGTGTTTCTGTGAAGAAAGGATATCACAAAATTCGGATTTCTAAAGGTAATGGTTACCGTGATTGGGAAGCAACTTTGGATTTTTCAAAAGATATCGTTGATAAAACAGGAAATAATAGCGTGTTATTATCATTAGATATTTTAACGAGTGGCGAATCAGCTGAAGATGGTGGATCGATTGAAGCCGCCATTAGTGCCTATAAAAAGACTAAAAAAGGTCATCCAGATTATGTTGAAGCACGACATCGCTTGGCGCAGTTGTACTTAGTGTACAAAAATGACTACCAGGCTGCAGTGAAGGAATTTGAAAATGTGATTGCTGTTCCAGAAGTCGATCAACTGGTATGGAAGCAATTTGCCGTGGTTTACACTAATTTGGGCCAAGCCTATTATAAGCTAGCTAGCTCGCTAATGAAAAGAGATAAAAAACAGGCCGTTCAATACTACGCAAAGGCCGTTCAAAGTTTAGATAAAGCAAAACAAAATGCGAGATTTTTTCCAACAGATGCATATGATGAAGTGGTACATGATACCTATTATTATGCGGCGTTGTCATATCAGGTTTTATTTGAAATCACTCGACGAAACTCAATTTTTCCAAAGGCGAACCGTGCATGGCAAGAATATTTCGATTTTTTTCCAGAGAAGCTAGCTAGCAATGCTCAGTACAGTAAGTTCAAAAGTGCAGCAAAAGATCATTGGGATCAATTGCGTGCCAGTCAATAGGTTCGCTGGGGGATATACGTTTTGACACCTGTTAAAGTAGTAATTGCTGCAATTATTCTCCTTGTTGGAGGTAATTTGACATATCATTATAAAGAAAATTTACTTCATTTGAGTGATAGGCTGATCAATCAAATCAATCAGCTGATGAGCGAAGCTCAATTAGATATCGAAATACCGAAACTATCTCGAATAATGAAAAGTTCGGAAGAAGTGAAAACGAAAATAATAAGAGATGTCAATGAAGTTGATAGCTCGCTCTTGGCTGAATTTCCGGAAGATGAAATGGAGAAAGATGGTCCTGTTGCATTAAATTTTTCTTCCAAAGATAATTTGACAGAGCGCTTTGAAAAAATTTTGAAATTGAATGAAGACGATGAGTTAAATCCGGATGAGATAGGAATGATTGATGACGGAAAAAAACAACAGGGACAATCATCAAAGAAAAAAAATGGTCTTGATGTCATTTTTGTTAAGCCGCTGAACAAGTTTGTTGCGGGTTACAATAACTCAAATCCTTATTGGTCACCATCAGGAAACGTCCTTGGTTATGAAAGAAGTAAGCTGGGGAAAAAAGAAATTATCTTAAGTGAAAGTGGCGGTGAAAAAATACAATCGATTTATTTTAAATTGGTAAAACAAGATGAATTTGATTTACTACTTCCTGGGGTGACTAATTCGGTGAGCTACAACGCTAATATTAGCTGGTCTTCCGATAGTGAAAATTATGTATTTATGAGTAATGGTGGCGAAGGTAATTATGATCTTTATCTCGGTAATGTAGCTTCTGATTCAGTCGAGCGCCTTACGGTTAATAGTGAAAAAGATGGTCAGCCCCATTGGTCGCCTAAAGGAGAGAATATTGTATTTGTCTCAGGGAGAAAAGACAACGGCCAACTTTACTTGCTTGATCTTGATACTCGGGATATTTCTCAGCTAACAAAAGGTAAAGAGTCTTATTTATATCCTCAGTGGTCACCTAACGGTAAAAGTATTGCGACCAATTACGGTAATGCAGAGAGCCATGATATTAAAGTGATAGGTAATTATCGTAAGCCTAAAAAAACTAAGGTTAAAATTACCTCTTGGCAACATGATGATCTACGACCAACTTGGTCGCCTGATGGAAAAAAAATTGCCTTTTATACCAATTATAATAAAGCGAATGACCCAAATATTTGGGCGATTGTGGTGGTCAATGTGACTGATGGAAGAAAAATAAAATATCCCTTGATAAACGGAAAAAATATTAAAAATTATATTATTGCTAACGATGTGGTGGTTGATTTGGAAAGTGGACTTGCCTGGTTGCCAAATAGCAATGGTTTGTTATTTGTTAAAAAAGAAAAAGATGATTATAACTCAATCTATTATACAAATTTAAAAACTAAGCAGCGGCGCCGAATAAATACAGGAACCAGAATAAATCATGATGTGACGTGTTGTTCTTTGGATGGTTTAATTGCATTTCGAGCTCAAGTGAATCAGTGGGATCAAATTTATATTGCTAAATTGGTAATAATGGATAAATAAAAGGTTGAAATATTCAATGAGAGCAGTTTTCGTCAGTATTGCTATGCTTGCTCTAATGGCATCACAAGCTGTTCAGGCAGATTTGGCTGAAGCGCTTGAGCTTTATAATAAACATCACTATCAATCTGCTGCGAAAAACTTGCGGCAGCAAATGGTTTCTTCGTCAGCTCAGATGACTGATCGATCGTTGCTCACTTTAGGGATGATTTATTTAAAAAATTCTGAATTATATGATGCACTGTACAAAGCATCAATAAAATCTAATTATGACTATTTGCATTATTTAGTCTCCGAGCGAGTTAAGTCACCGAGTATTTACGTTAATTTATATTTGGCAAAAGCATTGATCGAAACGGGTGAATTGTCTTCAGCGAGAAAATATTTATTGACATTTATTGGTAAAAGCGAAGCGTCTTCTAAATACAAAAAAATCGCTAAAGTGAATTTGGCGTTATGCTTATATCTAGAAAACAAAGTACAGCAGGCCACTAAAATATGGAAGGCGATTCGAACCCAGGATATGGATGTTCGGGCTGAACTCGTTGCTGCCTATAAAAAATCAGGTTTCAAGGATGTGAATGTCATCAATATGGCCAATGAAATCAAATCAGACTTAATGAAATATCGGAAGAAAGCCACCGCCAGCGCATATTATAATTTGATCGATATCTATGCTTATGAAGGTGATGTAAATACAGCATTAACATTGGTAGAAGCTGTCGACTTAAGTTTACCTGTATATAAAGAAGCTATTTCCGAGAGTAAGAAGCTGCAATTTTACCATTTATCATTGACTAATAGTTTATCGCATCTTTTTCGTCGAGCCAGTGAATATTATTTAAAAAAAGTCAGTAGTAAAGGTCATAATGATACGGCATCGTATTATTTAGGTGAAGTGTACTTTTTGTCAGGAGACACTCAAAATGAAGCTAAATCAACACGTAAAGCACTGGCGTCGTATCGTTTGAGTGAAAAATTTTCCAATAGAGCACGCATACGGCAAGCGGCGGGTCTATATGCCAGTGGCCAAAAAGGCGTAGCCATGCAAGTTTGGAATGATTTGGCAGACGATGATAGAGTTAAACCTGATCAGTTAGCTGATGCATTGACTTTTTGTGATTATGTCAATGCCGATTGCAGTAAAATATTAAATACAGCAATTAAATTATCAGGTGAGTATGTAGAGAAAAATACCAAGAATTTAAATTTTGCGATTGGGCAATATTATTTAACTCAAGTGAACTATGAGAAGTCAATTACCTACTTGGAGGCGGCGAGAGACAAAAGCAATAAAAATAAAATCGAAGCGAATAATCCGATGTTATTGGTGAGATTAGCAGAAGCCTATCGAGGTAATAGGTATTACTCAGAAAATCTGGAAATATTTTTTGAGATGAGTGAAGAGTTTCCAGCTGCAAGACAAATTCAGGAGGCAGTACAGGGTATCTATTCATTAGAGCATCGTAGTGCAGGTGATGTGAAGATATTTTAAAAAATGTTTGAGTTATTGTTGTTCATACCTATTTTTTATGCGGTTGGTAAATGAAAGCTTATAAAAGCGAGAGGCTTAGTATGATAGGGAAAAGACGTCTAGCAATGCAATTGTTTTTAGTTGTGCTGCTTGCTTGGTCAAATGTGTCTGCGTTTACTGAAAGTGAACGGTATGGGGGCGCGTTGAATTATGGGGAATACGGTCGTGCATCGACATTTGATCCCATCACCGGCAATGATATGATCACCCTACGAATGACCGAGCTGTTATTTAATGGGTTAGTTGGCATCAGTGAAAAACAAGAAATTGTACCCGAGCTTGCGAAAAGCTGGAAAATTACGGATAACGGCCAAGTTTATACGTTTGTCTTAAGAGATGATGTGTTGTGGCATAAAGGAAGTGATGGTATTGCTCATCGGTTTACTGCAGATGATGTACAAGCGACATTTGATGTCATGATGCACCCAAAAACGATTACCCCGCTTAAAATAAGATATGAATTTATTGATAAGGTTAAAGTGATTGCTAAATATAAAATTACATTTTATTTAAAACGACCGGTATTAAATGGTTTGGCAAAGTTTACATTTAAAATTATTCCTAGGCATGCGTTACGTAACCCAGAATATTTAACTCGGGATGACCCATTTGTGCAACATCCGATTGGTACTGGACCCTATTATATTAAAAAAATTACGGCAGCCAATGAAGTTGTGTTTCAAGCTAACGATAAGTATTTCGGTGGACGTCCGTATATTGACAATTTTGTTGCGTTACCATTTGCCGATCAAAATGTGATGAATCAGGCATTAGCGTTTAATACGATCGATATGGTGGTGCAAGTGAATCCGCGCCATATCCCTGAGCTGCAGGGGGATAAACGCATTATACTCAAGCCTTATAATGCGTTATCGTATGCATTTTTTGGTTATAACCTGAGAAATCCATTGTTAAGTGATAAACGTGTTAGAAAAGCTTTTGCCTTAGCTATTAATCGAAAAGAGATGCTAAAGTCGTTTTTCAATGATCAGGGTACCTTAATCTCCGGACCTTTTGCGCCAGGAAGTTGGGCATACAATTTAGACGTAAAACCCTTACCCTTTGATCAGCGTCAAGCGAGAGAATTGTTGAGCGAGGCTGGGTTTCAAATGAATTCCAGACGAATTTTGGAAAAATATGGAAAAGAACTTTCATTAAATTTAAAGGTACCTATTGCCAAGGAAAATGAAGCTTTAAAACGTGTGGTATTGGCTTTTAAAGGATATTTGCGGCGTATTGGTGTGAAAATAAATGTACAGTTTCTCGAATGGCAAGCTTGGAAAGAAGCCATCTTTTTACGACAAGACTTTGATATTATGTTTGCGCAGTGGGTATTTGATGATTCAGCAGATATTTCTTCATTATTTCATTCTGGAGAAATAGGGGCTTGGAAAAATAACTTTGGTGGTTATTCAAACGCCCATATTGATCGTTTGATTACGGAAGCAAAATTAACATTAGACCACGAAAAGCGGCGTACTATAAATCGTCGTTTGCATAGAGAGCTTGCTGAGGAAGCGCCGTATACTTTTTTATGGACATTAACTAACTATGCGGCTTACAACAAAAAATTACGCCGAGTGGCGATACATCCCTATAAGTTTTTTTCTTATTCAAACAAATGGTTCCTCACACCTGATGAGCGGAATTAGCCATCGAAAGTGTATCGTTAGCTAATCTTAATGAGATGTCTCACTGGAAATGTTGACAACTAGGCGCATCTTGCTGGTCTTGTGTAAGGAAATTTTTTTCAGTCTACTGCTATTGCTTGGCGTTAGTCTTGTCATTTTTAATATTTTGTATTTTTCTCCAGGTGATCCTTTTGGCCATTTATTATCCGATCAACTAGCGGATGCCTCCGCCCGGGAAAATGTCGTTAACGCATTAGGTTTACCTTCTTCAATTTCTGGTCAATTTGTCAGTTGGTTGGTCAATGTGTTGCAAGGAAACTTAGGGACTTCATTGCGTACCGGTAAACCGGTATTGGACGAAATTTTTCTTTTGGGTAGCAATACTTTGTTTTTGACTATTGGCAGTTTGTTGATTGCCTTGTTGATATCCTTGCCTATTGCTGTATTTTCTGCGTTAAAAACCTCAAGTTTTTTTGTTTGGCCATTCACCATCATCGCTTATTTACTATCAGCTATCCCATTATTTTGGTTGGGCTATATAGTAATCTATATTTGTACGGAATATTTTGGTGTATTTCCGATACAGCTGGGGCTCGCCGCAAATAAACCCAATGTGATAATTATCACTCTCTTGCCTGTCTTAGTATTAGGCATTGCGAGTGGCGCGATAAGTGAAATGGTGCGCTATATACGAGAAGAATTAACTCGGGTGTTAAATGAAGACTATATTCGTACGGCGAAGGCGAAAGGGGCTTCAGTTTGGCGACATGCATTTATCGAAGGTCTATTGATGCCGATTACTATTGTGTTAACTAATAAGGTACCGTTTATTCTGGGCGGTGCGATTATTGTGGAGCAAATTTTTAATCGACCCGGTTTAGGTCGCATGGCTTGGCAAGCGGCACAAGATCGCGACTTTCCCGTTATTATGGGGATAACACTGGCTGCTGCGATTTTGGTTCGGTTGGCGTTTTTATTGCAGCGTATGATATTTATGCTTGCGATACCGTCGCACCAAGTGAACCGTAAGTCGTGACAGGTATAGGACATTGAAGATAACGTATAAACAAAGTCAAATATTGCCAACCCATAAAACAAATGTGAGTTTTTGGCATCGATATTCAACAATGGATATGCTCTATGTGGCTTATGGATTGTTAATTGTTATCGCTGTGCTAATTTCTTATTTATTAGGTGTGTTGGATTGGTTGCCTTATTTTCCGGAAGAGATGGATTTGGAAAATATGATGGTACCTCCAGGTACCGAAGGTTATTTGTTGGGCACTGATTTTATGGGAAGGGATATACTCTCTCGGCTCATTATTGGTATCCAGGCTTATTTTTTACCTGGCTTGTTTGCAGTAAGCATTGCGCTCACATTTGGCACATTGTTTGGCGTATTGTCGGGTTATTTTAAAGGATATTCGGAGCATTTTGTCAATTATCTGCATAACCTCTTAGACTCCATGCCGCGACTGGTTTTAATTTTATTAGTGGTTGCCGCGTTTAAGCCAGATATTTATTTGGTGATGCTGGTATTAGGTATTACTTGTTCGCCTTTGGTCGCCTCCTTAATCAAAGATAAAATTATTTTATTGCAGAAAAGAAATTTTGTGGAGAGTTCGGTGGCTTTGGGTTTACCGGTAACAACAATAATTTTTAAGCATATTCTTTGGTGTAATTGTCGGGCAATTATTATCATTCAGGCCACTTTGATTATGGCAGAAGCGGTGATGCTTGAGGCCAGTTTGAGTTATCTTGGTTTTGGCGTGCAAGAACCGACGCCGTCTTGGGGGAATATGGTACAAGCCGGTGCTAATTATTTAATGAATGGTGATATATGGCCATCGACTGCACCGGCGTTAGCCATCCTGTTTACGGTACTTGGATTTCACTTGTTAGGCGATGGATTGAATAATATGCTCGAAGGGAAGCGTCGATAATGATTGCTCATGAGGAGAAATTGCGAATTACCAATCTGCGCACATTTTTTTACTCAAGTCAAGCAAGAGCCTTTATACGTGCGGTGGATGGGGTAGATTTTTCGGTGCCAGAAAGTCAGACATTAGGTATTGTTGGTGAAAGTGGTAGTGGTAAAAGTATTTCTATGCTGTCGATCATGGGGTTATTAAGCACCGGCCCGGGTGTGATTAGCGGCAAAGCGATGTTCAAGCAAGGAGAACAATGGATTAATCTATTGCCTGAGGTGGATAAATTTACCCAAATAACTTCTACACAGAATCTTATACGCCGGGTGGATAAAAATGAAAAAGCCTGGCAAAAATCGGTGGAGCATATTTTAAAACCGATTCGGGGGAAAGAAATTGCCATGATCTTTCAGAATCCGAAAGCCACTTTTAATCCGTTTATGTCTGTGGGCGAACAAATTGTTGAGGTTATTCGGCTACACACCAGTATTAAAGGCAAAAAGCAGGCGCGAGAAAAAGCGCTGGATTGGTTGGATAAAGTGCAAATCAAAGATCCGCTGCGTAATTTTCATAAAATGGCTGAGATGATGTCGGGTGGTATGAGTCAACGTGCGATGATTGCGATGGCGTTAAGTGCTGAACCTTCGCTATTGATTGCGGACGAACCCACCACTGGGTTAGATGCCACGATACAATCAAAAATTGTTGAATTATTAGCCGGGCTTCGGCAGCAATATAAAACGACCTCTATCGTTGTCAGTCATGATATCAATGTTATTTCGCGCTTAGCGGATCAGGTGGTGGTGATGTATGGAGGGACGGTGGTTGAATCTGGTCCTTGTGATCAAATACTATGTAAAAATGCCGATGTTCAACATCCTTATACGCACGGCTTGTTATTGTCCATGCCGGATGATTCCTCAGTCAAGGCAAAAGGCCATTTAAAAGTCATTCCTGGTGATGTACTCGATACCTTGAATACTCCCATGGGCTGTCGATTCTATGAACGTTGCACATTTAAGACGCCAGAAATTTCTGCGTTATGCCAGTCACAACAGCCGGATTTAATTTCTATTGTCCCAGGTCATAAAGTGCGGTGCTGGTTATATTGCGATAACAGAAGTCGTCAGGATGAAGGCTGTGCCTCATGAAAAAAGTGTTGTTGAAAGTGGAAAATGTCAGTAAGAGTTTTTCGCAAGGCATGGGGACACTCAATACTTTATTGGGCAAGCAAGATGTATCGCTTGTGCTGGATGATATTAATTTCACTGTCCAAGAGGGAAAAACACTGGGTATCGTTGGTGAATCGGGTTGTGGTAAAACGACCCTAGGCAAAGCGATATTGGGATTGTTGACGATTGACCGCGGACGTATCTTTTATGAGGATCATGAGGTCAATCGGATGACTCGTCGACAGTTGCGGCCATTGCGTCGTCATATGCAGATGATTTTTCAAGACCTTGATGCGGCATTGAACCCCAAGTTACGCATTAAATATTTATTAAAAGAAGCGATTAAGGTACATCAATCTGGATTAACCAAGAAACAGATTGAGCACCGTATGTTGGAATTGCTTGAGCTAGTGAATTTAAACAAAGATAAACTTAATCAGTTTCCATTTGAGTTATCGGGTGGTGAAAAGCGCCGGGTCGGTATTGCTCGGGTGTTAGCGGTTGAACCGAAGCTGATTATTGCTGATGAACCAACCAGTGCATTGGATGTTTCTATTCAAGCACAGGTCATTAACTTGCTAAAAGATTTGCAGAATAATTTGGGGTTAACCTACATCTTCATTTCTCATGATTTGCCTTTAGTCGAATTAATTAGTCACGATGTTGCCGTGATGTACCAAGGAAAAGTTGTCGAACTGGGAACCGCAGAACAAATATCACAGACACCGAAACATCCTTATACCGCAATGTTATGGTCATCATTGGGTGGCGGTAAGCCGCCACTTTCTGCGGACTTTCCCGAGATGAATTCGCAAGAGATTATCGATATGGATGTTACTCATGAATCACTGAGCTGTCCGTTTGTCTTTCGTTGTCCTGTTTATCAACAGCAAGGGCAACCCGTTGTATGTTTGGCAAGCGAAAAAAAAGTTAGCTTAATTGAACAAGGAAATAGTCATAAAGTGGCCTGCCATTTTCCGTTGCCTGGGGAATAACAGGTGGTTCAAGATCGAATGTAAGTTGGGCTCACGCTGTTGTCTTGTTGGTCTATAGCGAGTGACGTTGGAAGTTGTATGATCGTATTGATTGGCAAATACGATATACGATAGGTAGTGTGAGTGTATTATTTACGGAATGTGATTAAATCAAAATACATTAAACGAGTATGTTGTTCTTTGTCTTCTTTAGCTATTAGAAAGTCGAAGCCATTTTTCTTGTAGAAATTTATAGTATTATCGTTATTGTAAGCATCAACCAAAATAAACTTACATCCTGTTTTATTTCCATTTGTGAACCAAAATTTTAAAAAATAGAGTATGTCAGTGCCAATGCCTAGTCCTTGGAACTCTTTTTTTGTGGCAAGCCGTCCCAACTTGACTGCAGGCATACTTGAATAGCGTTTTTGTCTTGGAAGTGGCCGTGTAATTCGTTGAAAGGTGCTTCTAGGAAGAATTTCTTTTTTTATTGAATCATTAGATAAGCTAAGAAATGCAAGCTTTTCATCTTTTTCGCCTAAAACCAAATACGTTACAGATAGTAGCTGTTTGTCACTTTCTATGGAGTCTTTTGAGAAAAATTCATCTAAATCAGAGTCTCCACAGTTGAGTTTTGGACGAGCTATGTTAGGGTCAAGCCTACGAATAGAATTAAATTTAGGCAAGAGTTGATGATTTAGATACGCGGTCGAAAACAGATTTTGCGCGCTCATATTCAGCGCGATTAACTTTTTTAGTTTTGTTTTCTTTAATGGTATGGTCAAACCTTGCAGCGTCTTTACCGCTAAGCATCGGGGTTTCTCTCACTTTACGTGCCATTGCAATGACTCCTTTGTTAGATTAGTTTCATGAATGGATATCGACACCATTAAGATATATTTGATTGTTCGGGGCTAATTGTAGCATAGTATTTTTTAATGTAATGGCTAGATTTTGAGCTGATAAAAATCATTCATATTGGCAGAACCCATTGCCGGTTCGGTTTTCATTGCTAACGCTTTGCTCTTGCTAGAGGTTCTCGCAGTGGCGGGTGGGAATCAATCAGCTTGTGCGATTAGATAATGGGTAAATACGAACTAAACCTGAGCCTCAACTCGGGAAGTTATCACATTTCCATTCTCATTCCTGACATGACTAAAATTAAATGCTGTTAATCATCGGTGAGCCACATAGTTACCGGTAAATGTTACAGCGGTTTGCATGTCATTCATGATGATGGAATGTAGGCTGATTCTGGCTTTTCCTTTGCGCTCATAAATCGTGAAAAATTTTTCCAGTTCCTTGTCTTCAGGGGCCATGCAAGTGGCAACAATCTCTCCTGAAACAGGTCTATCATAGGAAATATGGCTATTATAGATGACAATCGTGCTGGCTAGCTCCTTTTCTTGAAATTTCAAATATAAAAACCCCCACCCCGCCAATACCGCCAGCGAGTATAAGCTGCCACCAAAGGCTGTGGATTTATGGTTGATATTGGGTGCCAGAGGTGCCCTGAGACTGAGAGTTTTCCCATTATATTTAAAAACGTCAATGCCCATAAATTCGGTGAGAGGGATTTCATGGCGCAAAATGGCTTCGAGTTGTGAGTTATTATTATTCAATGGTTTGGCCTTTTTGATTTGAGCAACAAATCCTTTGCTAAATTAATTTGTGCAGCGAGATACGATGAGCCGCCGCGATCTGGGTGAATTTTTTGTATTAACCGGTGGTGCGCTTGTTTTATCTGGGCTTCGTCTGCACCGGGTTGCAATCCAAGAATCTCATAGGCTTGTTGTGGACTCATGGTGCTATTGTTATTTGTATCAGATGGCTGATGGTCTTGAGCCGTTTGTTGCCACTGATCGCCATAAGTTTGAGTCAAATAAGAGGCTAATAGTGCCGCAGAATCTTGATCGATGTTTTGTAGTTCAGTGAAAAATTCTTGCAGATTTAATAGGGAAATATCGGCTAATGAATGTCCTTGATATTGGCCTTGTAGTACTTTCCCTGCTAGCAGGCCGGTTTCGTGATCCAGGGTCATCTGTAGGTAAGCGCTTGTGACCTCGGAAGTTGGCGGTGGTGAGGATACGTTCGAATGAGTGGAAGATTTGGATTGTTGCCAAGGTCTTTGTTGATATTGCTGAAATAAATGTTTGAATGTGGCAAAACTACGAAGCAATGGTAACAGTTTGCGCGCCAGGGGAAGTAAGCCGCCAATGAGGGCGATTATCCAATGTAGGCGACCTGTGACGATAAGAAAAAGCAATAAAGCAATGACTAAGTAAATGGCGCTACGGCGCAATATTTGGGCAATTTTTTGAGGTGAGGTATTAATGAACCATTGAATTGCAAGATATGAAACCGTAAGAATACCGATCAGAAATAATAATTTAGCTGGCACGTTTGGTGTTAACCTCGAATAGCAGGGACATGATATAACTCTATGACTTAAGGGGTGTCGGGGAAGTGCCTTTTTTATCGGAGTAACTGCCTGGTAATTTTTTGGGATAATGCGCCACGGGTTTCGCTGTATTGCTGCAATGCTTTTTTGCCGCCTGCCACATAGCTAGCGACGGCTTCTAGGATCTCTTTGAGTTGTTCGGCACTTCCCTGATCAAAGTGGCAATAAGCGCCCTTGGTGATGTTGGCTATTTTTTGGAAAACTTGAGTTGCCAGTAAATCATCACCTTCTTGAAACATAAAAATGGGAACATTGAAAATCGCCAATTGGCCCGCGAATTGATATAACGCCTCAGGGTTTTCTTCAATACAATCACCAATAAACACCAACGCTTGCACTTTTTTTTGTTTCGTTTCCGAGAGAGTATGTTTTAGCACCTTGCTGATTTGTGTCATACCCGCCAGACATTGGGCTTGGTTCATGATGTTTAACAATGGTTGAGCATTGGTGATCCAAGCGGTGTGGTTAAATTGTTGATAGCCGTGATAGTAGACGAGTTGCATATCTAATCCACCTAGCTGTGCCACGGTTTGAAACATATCGGCCTGAATATGCGCGGCCATATCCCAGGTAGCGGCGCGGCTGGCAGTGGCATCTAAAGCAAAAATGAGTCGACCTCGATCACTTGGTTGGTTTGTGATTGGTAAGGTTGCTACCTTCTCTAGAAATTTACTAATTTCTGTATGACTTGAGAATTTCTTTATCTCTTTGTTTTTCATTATCTTATATGTTTCATATCGCGGTGAGGAGGTTGCTTTTAGCCGATATTGAGCGAGTTTAGCGGTTTTCTGCCATTGTGCATATCCATCATGAACTGTCTGTTGATATTGGGCAAGCCCTGACCCATGAGCGATGGGCTAATGGAGTATGTGATATGACCCATTTTACTGAGGGATATCACCTTCGTCTATTGGTTTTTCATGTAAGTTATCGCCCATACGAACCTATAATTTATTGATTTTTAACAAATTAAAATATTGGTGTATAATTTGCTATATGCTTAATGATTCACATTGATGAAGCAGGCAATGAGCTAAATAGTTGTCAGTCGATCTTTGGTGTATGCGATCAGTGATAAATCATGTCTTTGGGGAAGCAATCACTTTATTGATTCTGGGTGAAATATTTCATGCTTGCACAATGCAAACAATAACAAAGTGCGTAGGTAAGCTTAGAAGGATAATAAGAATATGCGAAGAATGAAACACTTTCAAAAACAAATCGGGCTGTTTGTAGTTTGTAGTGTGATCAGCTTGAGTACGGCTTGGGCAATAGAGCCGAGTCATTTGGAGCACAGTCATAGTGCTGGCGCATGGATGTTTGAATTTAAAGCTATGCGTATGACGATGGATGGTTTACGCCGTGGTACTCACGATGTCAATCTTGCTAAGGTGACATCTAGTCGCATGATGGATGGTATGGGAAACGAAAATCTAGGCCACATGAATCGTCATAAGATGACAGCAAGAGATGGTATGAACTCGATGGAGGAGGAGGACGATGATCATGGTGGTTTAGGTTATATGATGGCTCCTACTGACATGACGATGGATATGCTGATGTTAATGTCTATGTATAACTTCACTTCTCAGTTCAGTGGCATGGTCATGCTCAATTATATCCGCAATGAAATGAACATGAAGAATAATCAGAGGAGCACCTCGAAAATGGAAAGCGATGGACAGGGTGATACGCAAGTGAGCTTGAGTTACAAGTTTGCTGACAATCATTTGGTCGCGAGTCTAGGGCTAAGCATTTCGACTGGCAGTATTGATGAGAAAGGTCCGGTGATGGGAATGCCTAACAGTCAATTGCCTTATGCGATGCAATTGGGTTCAGGGACTTATGATGTTATCTCGGCAATGGCCTATTTAGATGGGATGTATGAGTGGAGCTGGGGTAGTCAGTTTAAACTGACTTATCGCACCGATGAAAATGGTAACAATTACCGATTAGGGCATCAGATGGAAGGACTGGCTTGGATTCGGCGGCCATTAGGTCGGTTTAGTGTTTTTGGCGAATTATCGTATAACAAATGGGGGGCGATTAACGGGGCTGATCCTAAAATCATGAAAATGATGAAAATGCCAAGTGGCATGAGTATGAAATCCACGCCTACAGCAGATCCGGCAAACTCTGGCGGTGAATTAGCCTCCGCGACTCTGGGGGCAAGTACATTTTTGGGGCCTGTCACCCTAGGCTTAGAAGCCACCATGCCGTTTATGCAAGATTTCAATGGTGTACAAATGAAACAAAACGTATCGGGTGCCGTTTCTATCACCGCTATGTTCTAACCCTCCTCCAAAGACGTGGAGTGTAACTTTGAAGGAGTAACTATATTCAAGTTACTCCTTTTTTTGGTGGGCTGGGTGGCTTGCTTAGGAACGAGCACGAAATAACTTGTTGCGTACCTATTCCTGAGCGAGTAAATGGTGAACATTATAAAATCATAGCATTACAAGTAAGTAATATGGTTTTAGTCGCGTGAAAAGAGGTTTGCAAGGGAATCAGTGCATCGTCGCCTCGATGGTATTGGATATATAAAAAACCGGTATAAGATAGCGTATACGCCAATTGCATTTTATTGTTTAATTGGCGATATAGCTGCGCCGCTTGATTTAGAAAATCAATACGCTGTTCAAATTCAAACATATAGTTTTGCCCCATGGAGAGCCGTGTTCTTGCTTGGCTAGGGACATCATTGAGTTGGTGGTAGTATTGTTCTAAGCGTGAGCGATTCTGTTGTATATCGATATACTGATCAAATTCCAAACGACTATTGGATGGACTGCCTAAATAATAAAGATTATCTGCTTTGCTTTGTAAATCATTCACGTTTTTGGTCAGTAACACCGCTTGCTCTGCATAAGCGTGTTGCTGGTCCCATTGTGATCGATATTCCGATATTTTACTTAACCGCCATAATGCATTCACTTGATTATATCGATCATCAGCTTGTTCACTTAGCTCAATCACCGAGTGGAATAAAGTTTCCGCTTGATTCAATTGTGATTGATCTAAAATAATATTACCTAAGCTAAATTGGACAAAACGCTTCAATGCAAAGTCGTGATTAAGTGTTAGGCGACAATTAACCTGTCCGGCGTATTGCCTCATACTAAAATCGAACCACTAGTCAAATGTTGACTCATTTGAAATCTTACTTCTTTGTCCTCTATTTGTGAAGGTAATATTGCATCGGTGGCCGTTGTCTGGATTGAGTTCGGCAACAACAATTGACGCATGTTAGCCTCATGTTGGTGTTGCTATTTTCGCCAAATAGCGATACGTCGCTGCAGTATTCTACAATGACTTTTATTAAAGTCCTGTGGATACTTAGCGATTAAGTTTGTGAGGCAATCATCACTGGGTTTAATTCAAGCTGGAGACGTATGGAATAGGCACGCAATAACCTCCCGGTTTCGCCTCCCATCTTCCGCCTGTCTTCG
>CAYUAI010000037.1:0-36655 GCA_964442745.1 uncultured Chromatiales bacterium | reverse complement strand
TAGTTCTCAGAAAACCTTTCTGGATCATATCTCTCCTTTCGCCTGGCCATTCCTTTACGGTAAAGCTTAGGTACCGATAGGTGTTAATTAATACAATTAATAATTTACAGACACGATATAAAATTCTATAGTTTTATTAAATCGTACGAATGGCTGCAACTGGCTGTTTTTTTAATGGTTATTTTTACCTGGGGTTTGAAAATAGATGAAAAATGTTTAAAAAGATATCCATCCGCCTCAAAATTAATTTAGTGGTGGCCTTGGTTTTTTTGTTGGTATTGGCGGGTACTACCGTCTTTAGCTTAAAGCAGGAAAGCGCTTTTATGTTGCGTTTGGCCGAAGAGCAGGTGCGTGATTTAACCACCTGGTATTTTGATAGTCTTAATACCATGATGTTAACCGGAACCATGAATCAGCGTGCAATACTACGAAAAAAATTATTGGCAAGGCCGCATGTCATTGATGCCCGCGTGGTGCGCGGTAAACCGGTGAGTAACCAGTTTGGAATCGGCTTTCCTGACGAGCAGGCGATGGATCCATTGGATCATAGAGCCTTAGCGGGTGAGCCGATTGTGATGATTGACGAGCACAATGGTACGCGAATATTAACGGTGCTCACGCCTTTTCGAGCGACGAATAATACCCGAGGAGTTAACTGTCTGCGCTGTCATAATGTATCCCCAGGGGATGTGAATGGGGTGGTTAGAGTTAGCTATTCATTAGCGGAAAAAGATTTAAATATTGCTAACGAATCGATAATCCATATCGTGGTTAATATTGCTATGTTTGTGGCTGGACTGATTATGGTCAATGTGATGACGCATCGTTGGTTTACCAAACCCTTGAATGAGTTGTTGTGGGTGGTCAATAAGCGGGCCGCTGGTGATGTGAAGGCCAGGGTTCGTGTTTCAACATTAGATGAGTTAGGGGGAGTGGGGCGTGCGTTTAATATTATGTCAGACAATGTCAATGCGATGACTGCCCGAGAGCAGAATACTGCACTCGAGCTGCAGACCAAAGTCAATGGCTTACTTGATGTGGTTAAACGGGTCACTGAAGGCGATTTTTCCGCTAAAATTGAATTGAATGGTGATGATACGATTGATGAATTAGCGCGCAGTTTACAAGGGATGATAGATTACATTCGTTTGTCCATTGAGGAAAAACGCATGACTGTTGAACAATTACAGCAGAAAGTGGATAGTATTTTGGATGTTATCACATGTGCGGCGGCCGGTGATTTGACCGGCCAAATTGGTATTACTGGCAATGATGCGATTGCTCGGCTTGCTCGTGGGGTGCAGGATATGATTGCGGATATCAATGCATTGGTTGCCCACATTCAAAACTCGGGTATACAGGTGACATCGTCTGCCACTGATATCTCGGCAAGTATGCGGCAGTTGGAAACAATGGTGGTGCAACAGGCCGTCATTACCAATCGAATTACCGCAACGGCCACGGAGATTTCGGTGACCTCCAAAAACTTAGTGAATACCATGGATGAAGTGGCATCGGTGGCAGAGAAAGCTACCCAAGCGGCGGTTAATAATCATTCTGGATTAACGAAAATGGAATTGCTCATGAGGCAAGTGGCTGAGGGGGCTGGGATCGTCTCAGAAAAGCTCGAAATTGTTAATGAAAAAGCTGCCAATATAAATTCCGTGGTCATTACCATCACTAAGGTGGCCGATCAGACTAATTTATTATCATTAAATGCATCCATTGAGGCGGAAAAGGCGGGTGAATATGGGCGAGGGTTTGCGGTGGTTGCGGCAGAGATTCGTCGATTAGCCGACCAAACGGCGGTGGCCACCTTAGATATAGAACAGATGATCAAAGAAATGCAAAACTCTGTTTTCAGCGGTGTGCAGAGTATGACGCATTTCACGGATCGAGTGAAGGAAACCGTAGACCAAGTGCAATCGGTGAGTCAACAGCAAATTCAAGTGATTGAACAGGTAGAGACACTGGGGCCACGCTTTGAAAGTGTACAAAAAAGTGTTCGCTTCCAATCGCAAGGTGCACAGCGGATCAATCAGGAAATGTTGAAGCTAAAAGAAACCGCGCAACAAGCGGTAGATTCTTTGCGTACGGCTAATACCGCTGTGTCTCGATTGAATGATGCGGCAAAAGGGTTGCACGATAGTGTATCGAAATTGAAAGTGATCGATTAACTGTTTCGTTAGGAATGGGCAACGTGATAACAGAAATTAAGCAGCATAGCCAATTATCTCAAGCTTGTTGGCGTACTGTTGGTGTCTGGGGAAATCAACTGCCGCGTTGTTCGTTGCTCGATAATGTGACTCATTGTCGGAACTGTGGTGTTTTTAAGCAAGCGGCAGATACGCTGCAAATGAGTTCTAGTCATGAGACATCGCTATTAGTGCCTGAGGAGCTGCCTGCAGGTGATCAGGCAGCCTTGCTATTTCGTTTGGGAAAACAATGGTTTGGAATTCCCCCAAAGACGGTGGATCTCGTTGCTCCATTATCAAAGATACATCGATTGCCTCGACAGGAGCGGCCATATATTCGAGGCATTGTTGCCATCAATGGGGAAATATATAGCTGCCTTGCACTTGAAAAACTGTTTGGTTTAGTGCTCTCAAATAAGGACAATTCAACCACCGCTGTTAATATTTATAAACGCCTATTGTTAGTTAATTTCGGACGTTGGCGATTTGTTTTTTTAGTCGATGAATTAACAGATATCTATCGGTTTTTTAAACATGATATCGTTGAAGTCGCTACTCAATTTAACGATCAATCGAGTGCCTTGCTTTGTGGGGAGGTCGTTTGTGAAATGCTGCAAACTCAATCTTTTTATTATCTAGATAATAAAAAGATTGAGCAATGGCTTGAGCTTGCTTTGACGTGACTGATGAAAAAACAGATCATGATTTAAGTCAATATTCCATGCTGGATTTGTTTCGCATGGAAGCAGATAATCAAATATCTGAATTAATAAAGAGGCTATTATCGGTTGAGAAAACAGGGCATGCTGTCACTGAAATCGAGGCCTTAATGAGATCGGCACACTCTTTGAAAGGTGCTGGCCGTATGGTGGGTGTTAACGCGATTGTGCGTATTGCACATCGTTTAGAAGATTGTTTTGTCGCGGTTCAAGAGGGCTGCTTGCAATTAACGCAAAATGAAATCGATGTGCTATTTAAGGCGATTGATTTAATTGGCCAACTTTCCAAAGAGACAGACGAAGAATTTACGAGTCAAGAGCATCGATACCATGAACAGTTAACTGACGTAGAGAAAAATATAGCCGCACTGACTCAGGTAGGTGATATCGAAAAAGAGACCATGATACCGCTATCTAATGCAGTCAATCAAGTAAAAGTCATCAATAATGATGGCACCGCTGAATTTCGCTCGGTGGTGGATGAAGAGCGCATATTACGTGTTAATGCCGACCGTCTTAATCGGATTATGGGATTGGCTGGGGAGACTTTATTAGAAACTCGCCGAATGTCAGAATTATTGAAAACCATGCCATTGCTTAAGCGAAAACAATGGACGTTGAGCCAGCAAATTGACAGATTAATGATGACCTTAGAGTCAGAATCTCAAGTAATCGGTGAGCGATCGCGTATGCAATTACAAAACGTAGTGCAGACGGCAGAAAATTTACGAAAAGAATTAACTGATCGAATTGCTGATTTAGAAATTTTAGATCATCGAACTGTGACCGTGGCTGATCGTTTGCATCGTGCTGTATTAGCGACACGTATGCGGCCGTTTGGCGATATTGTACAAGGACTGCCACGTTTAGTACGAGACTTGAGCCGCAAGCTCAACAAACAAGTCCAGTTGCATATGTCTGGTTTATCTATCTTGGTTGATCGTGATGTGCTGGAACGTATTGATATCCCATTAACACACCTTGTTCAAAATGCCTTGGATCATGGCTTAGAGTTTCCCCATATAAGAATTGCTCAAGGAAAAAATGAACTAGGGCAATTGCATATTGATGTGAGTCAAATGGCCGGTTTCCTTTATGTCAACGTCTCGGATGATGGGCGGGGGGTTGATGTTACCAAGTTGCGCGCCAAAATCGACGAGAAGAAAATCATTGACCAGGGTGCCTTGGCTGCCCTAGATGACATGGCACTCTTGGATTATTTATTTGTGCCTGGTTTTAGCACGAAAGAACAAGTCAGTGATATATCAGGTCGTGGCGTGGGACTGGACATGGTTCGGGAGGCGGTTGTTTCACTCAATGGCACGGTTCGATTAGATACCACCCTGGATCAAGGGACACAATTCCAATTGGTATTACCATTGAATGTCTCAATAGCTAAAACTTTGGTGGTATCAATTGGTGGCGAAAGCTTTGCTTTTTTGCTTTCTTATATCTATCGGGTGTTGCATGTGTCGTCGCATGAGGTCACGCTGGTGAATGAGTGCGCGACGATTATCATTGATGGGCAAGCTGTCCGCTTATTGCATGCCAATCATTTGTTTAATCGACCATTGTCTGAGAATAGGCTTGGCGAATATGAGGTGCTGGTGATTGGTCGTTCCCCTAATTATTACGCCTTAGTGGTTGAGGGCATTATTGGGGAGCGCGAGTTAGCGATTCACCCGCTTGATCCACAATTGGGTCATGTGAAGGATATTAGTTCAGCGGCTTTGTTAGAGGATGGCAGTCCGACCTTGATTATTGATGGTGAAGCGTATGTGGCCTCTATTGAGGAGATGATTCGCAATAACCCGAAAATAGGCAAAGACTTATATCAACGGGAGGATCTACGGCAAGCTTCGGTTCGGGTATTAATTGTTGATGATTCAATGACTGTCAGGGAAATGGAAAGAAATTTATTGCAAGAAAATGGTTTTCTGGTGGATACCGCAGAAAATGGAGAAGTTGCTTTAGCATTATTGTCTGAGTATTACTATCAATTAATCATTACCGATTTGGATATGCCATACATGAACGGTTATGAATTAATAGAAAAAATTCGTGAAAATCAAAAATATAATGAGCTGCCTATTATGGTGATGTCAAACAATCCAGTTACCCTGAATGTCGATGAAGTTTTGCATAAGGATGCGTTTTCCGTCGTTAAATATATTAATTGTGTGAAACGATTGGTAGGTTAAATTTAACTTGATATCACTGCGCCTTAAGATAATACTAACTTCTTTGTCTTAAAACCTATCTCTATTCTTTAAGGGATAGGTGACATAAGTGATAAGTTATGAGTCGTGAAACGCTTAACAATTTAAATCAATTTTTTGAGGTAAACCAACAAACACCCGTTGTGTTTTTGGTGGATGATCAGCCGATGGTGGCAGAGGCCGTCCGCCGTATGCTGGCCCATGAAACAGATATTAAATTTTTTTATTGTGCTGATTCAACCAAAGCGATTCAGCAAGCTCAAGCGATTAAACCGACGGTGATTTTGCAAGACTTAGTGATGCCGAGCATTGATGGTTTCACGCTGGTTGAAAATTATCGTAAGCATTATTCTACGGCAACAACGCCCATCATTGTTTTGTCTAATAAAGAAGATCCTCAAGATAAAAGCCATGCATTTGAGTTAGGTGCCAGTGATTATTTAGTCAAGCTGCCGGATAAAATCGAGCTTATTGCCAGGATTCGAGCGCATTCAAAAACCTATCTGATGCAGCAAGAGCGTGATGAAGCTTTTCGTCGCATGCGTTTTTTACAGAATGAGTTGGAAGAATCCAATGCTCAACTACAACGTTTAACGTGCTTGGATGGTTTGACTGGCATTGCAAATCGCCGCCGGTTTGATGAGTTTTTGCAGAATGAGTGGCTGCGAACCGTCAGAGCAAGAGCGGGCATCTCTATCATATTGGTCGATATCGATTCTTTTAAATTATACAATGATAATTATGGTCACCAAAAGGGTGATGAGTGTTTATCCCGAGTGGCGCAGGCATTAAGTACCAGCTTGAATCGCCCGACTGACTTGGTGGCACGTTATGGTGGAGAAGAGTTTGTTGTGGTATTACCAGATACCCTGCATAATGGGGCGAGGTTGCTGAGTGAAAATTTACGAGCCAATGTTGAATCTCTGAAAATTGTCCATGCCTATTCAAGCGTGAGCAAATATGTCACGATTAGTTTAGGAGTGGCCTGTATGCGGCCCACCGCTCAGCAAACGGCAAAGTATCTCATTGAATTGGCTGATCAAGCCTTATATCGGGCAAAATCGGAAGGGAAAAATCAGGTGGTTATTGCGTCGTTGATGCCTCATCAGGAGGGGGGTTAGCGCTTGTTAACTTATGGCTTTGCGATAGAAAGACTTGTATTCAAATACGACGATTTTTTATCCATCTTCTTCTTTTGAGTCTTGTACGATAATGCGGGTAGTTTTTACCACATTCCCCGCCGTTTGGATAATTTCTATGGGGTAACCAGCTATTTTGACACTGGTTCCTGGTTCTGGAATACTTTCTAAGTATTCAATAATCACCCCATTGAGTGTTTTTGGACCATCACTTGGCAAATGCCAGTGCATCATCCGATTTAATTCCCTGATATTAGCGCTGCCATCTACCAAGAAAGAGCCATCTTCTTGTGGGTGGACATCGCGTATCGTGGTCGCGGGGTCCGAGGTAAATTCACCAACAATCTCTTCTAAAATATCTTCTAGCGTGACTAAACCGCAAATATCACCATATTCGTCAACCGCCAATCCAATGCGACGTTCTTGTCGTTGAAAATTAATCAACTGGGTATTTAATGGGGTTGTGAGTGGGATAAAATAGGGATCTCTGATAATTTCTTTAAATGTGTCTGGGTTAAATTGTTCTTCGGCGAGTAAGTGCAGCACATTTTTTAAGTGAAATAAACCGACAACATTGTCTATTTCTCCTCGGTAAACGAGTAGTTGTGTGTGTTGGCTGTGTTTTAATTTTTCAGTAATAACAAACCATTCGTCGTCTAGGTCAATCCCTACGATTTCATTACGTGGCACCATAATATCTTCAACAGTGACCTTTTCTAAATCTAAGATACTTAATAGCATGGCTTGATGGCGTTTGGGGATGAGACTCCCCGCTTCATGGACCACGGTTCTGAGTTCTTCTTGACTTAAATGCTGAGTTTTGGAAACTTTTGGAATATTGACACCAAACAGGCGCAATAAGCCGTTGGTAATTACATTGATAATGAATACCAGTGGGTATAGCACTTTTAATAACGGTACGTAGATGTAAGCTGCGGGGAATGCAATACGTTCTGGATAGAGCACGGCCAGTGTTTTAGGTGCCACTTCTGAGAAGATCAGAATGACAAGTGTTAAAATACCTGCGGCGATGGCGATTGCCGTTTCACCACCTAATCGTAAAGCAATAATCGTGGTAATGGATGAGGCAAGTACATTAACAAAGTTATTGCCGAGTAAAATTAATCCGATTAGGCGATCGGGTTGCTCAAGTAACCGCTGAGCATGAATGGCACCCTTGTGGTTATTTTTCGTAAGATGGCGTAGCCGGTATTTGTTCAGGCTCATTAAGCCCGTTTCAGAACTGGAAAACCCTGCAGAAAGAATAAGCAAAAATACGAGCGTCCCAAACAACACGGAAAGAGGGATGTCACTCAATGTGGGTGCGCTCGATTGGAGGTGATTTGGCTAGGCGATGTCGGGTGTTTTAAATGATGGCCTAACTTATCTATTTTGCAGATCATTTTATGTTATATGCTTTCATAAAACTTGTTTCATGAGCCGAGCCGTAAAGTTTTCTTTTCATTGGTCGCTTAACGTTCTAATATGATTTCCAGGACATATTTGCTGCCAAAATAAGCGAGCAATAGCGCGAAGAAGCCGCTTAAGGTCCATCGAATGGCGGTGCGGCCGCGCCAGCCATAACGCCAACGCCCCCAGAGTAAAGTGGCAAAAACGAGCCAAGCGAGTATTGATAAGATAGTTTTATGAGCAAGGTGCTGTGCTAGCATATCTTCCAAATAGACCGCCCCGCTGGCTAGCGACATGGTTTGCAGTGAAAAACCGATGATGATCATTTGAAAAAGTAGTGTTTCCATTGTTTCTAGCGGTGGCAGTGCTCGAATGACACCGCCGGGATGACGGGCATGCAGGTGGCGCTCTTGGAACGCTAGCAGTAAGGCTTGTACGGCGGCTAGACTGAGTAAGCTGTAAGCAAGGATGGACAATAAAATATGGACGCCTAAGCCCATCGACTCTTTTGGAGGTAGGATGTGAGTTGTCGGGTAGGTAAGTTGAACCAACAAGGCGATTGCCGATAATGGCAAAATGAGAATACCAAGATTCTCAATGGGATTTTTAAATGATGAAGTTAATAGTAAGCTTGATATGAACAGCATCGCGAGCGATGCGCTCAAGGTAAAGCCTAGATTTAAACCATTGGGTGTAAAGGCTTGGCTACTTAATGAGGCGGCGTGCAACAACGTTGCAACGAGGCCAATAATAAGCGCAGGCAGCTTGCTGGTTGCATGATTGCGATCAAATAACCGCCTCACCAACAGCAAATTTGCGGCTAAGTATAGTAAAATGGCAATGGATCCAATCAATATATTGACCATAAATGAAACTCCTCATCACTTGAGTGCAAATAATGACATATCCTGTGGCTGTGTTGAAGTGATAAAGTTAGGTGGCCATTTGGGTAAAAAGTAACAGAATAAATTTACGTCGATATCTTTCTCTTTTTCGATCATTAGATCCTGCGGCGTTATTATACACTTAATTGTCGGCATTTTTTCGATAAATCGCATTTAATTTGTGCACAGACCGGCCAATGCTTATGTTGGGCGCTAAAATGTATTGATCGAATGGGAGGCTTGTCGTATCTCGTGGGTTGTGATATTGCTTAGTGTGGCGGTTTTTGGGCCGTTTAGTATAAAATTTATGCATTTGTTCATTGTTTCGTAAGAGTGGTCGCCGTGTTATGAAAATAAAAAATATCAAATTCATCAGGGATAAGTCAAAAAATGTAAGGAGTATAGCTTAAGTGAAGTTGCGGGTTTTGGGGTGCAGCGGTGGCATAGGGGCCAACTTGAGGACAACATCATTCTTGTTAGACGATGATATTCTCATTGATGCCGGAAGCGGTCTTGGCGACTTAACATTAGCTGAGATGGTGAAAATTCGCCATATATTTTTGACACATTCGCATTTAGACCATGTTGCTTTCATACCATTATTGCTGGACAGCATTTTTGAAATGATAACGCAACCCGTGATTGTCCACGCTCAACCAGAAACCATTCAGGCACTTGAAAAGCACATTTTTAACTGGCATATTTGGCCGGATTTTTCTAAATTACCGCAACCGAGTCAACCTGTGCTCAAGTTTGAACCGATGTATCCTGGTGAAAGAATCGTATTGAACAAGCGTGAGTTCGAAATGATTAAAGTCAATCATATTGTACCGGGGGTGGGTTATTATGTCGCCGGCCCTTCTGGAACATTTGCATTTAGTGGGGATACCACGTCAAACGATACTTTTTGGGAAGCGTTGAATGCGCGTGACCGACTAGATTATTTATTTGTCGAGGTGGCTTTTGCGAACATGCAAATTCCATTAGCACAAGCTTCAAGACATTATTGCCCGGCTTTATTGGCGTTAGACTTAGCAAAATTACGCCATCGTCCTATTATTTATTTAACCCACCTCAAACCCAGTGAAGAGCATATCATTTTCGAAGAAGCAAAACTTGATTGTCAAGATATGAAGTTGAGAATTTTAGCCGGTGGTGAAGTATTCCAGGTATAATGCACAATTTTTAGTGGTTGGGGGTTTCATGTAGCCTCCGGCTTTATTTGTCGATGACAATGGCGCTGAAAAATGTAGGTTGAGTGGGATACATTGAGCTCCTTTATATTTTTTCCTGTGCGTAATAATTTAGCGATTCTCCATTTCTGATAGAGCATCGTTCATTCCTTAGTTTCAGTGCGTGTGGCCTAACCTAAGTCAATCATGGGTTAGGGGTTGTCGCCCGTGATGGGTTAAACACGATTAATTTAGAGAGTAAAACAGATGTTTAACAGTTTAAGCGAAAGGTTAGGGCAAACGCTCCGTGGCATGCGGGGTCAAGCCCGTATCTCGGAAAATAATGTCAAAGAGACACTGCGTGAAGTACGCATGGCTTTGTTGGAAGCCGATGTGGCGTTGCCTGTGGTTCGTGATTTTGTTAATAACGTCAAAGAGCGTGCGCTTGGGCAAGATGTGCTTAAAAGTTTAACGCCAGGTCAGGCCTTTGTAAAAGTTGTTAATGATGAACTGGTTCACGTGATGGGAGATGCGTGCGAAGAGCTGAATTTAAGTGCTCGCCCACCGGCGGTGGTATTAATGGCGGGCCTGCAAGGTGCCGGTAAAACAACCACGGTTGCCAAGTTAGCCCGCTGGTTAAAAGAGCGCAAAAAAAAATCGGTGTTAGTTGCGAGTGCTGATGTGTATCGTCCGGCTGCGATTGATCAACTGAAAACATTATCGAGCGAAGTTGGCGCAGAATTTTTTCCGAGTACCAGCAAAGACAAGCCGGTGACGATTGCGAGAGATGCTTATCAGTATGCGATTAAAAAAGGTCTCGATGTGGTCATTATCGATACCGCCGGTCGGTTGCATATTGATGACGCCATGATGGATGAAATAAAGCAAATACATGCGGCAATTGATCCTGTGGAAACATTGTTCGTAGTTGATAGCATGACCGGGCAAGATGCCGCGAATACCGCTAAAGCATTTAATGAAGCGCTGCCCTTAACAGGGGTGATTCTCACAAAAACAGACGGTGATGCACGTGGCGGTGCGGCGTTATCGGTACGTTCGATTACCGGTAAACCGATTAAATTTCTTGGCGTCGGCGAAAAGACGGAGGCCTTGCAAGCTTTCTATCCTGATCGTATTGCTTCTCGAATTTTGGGTATGGGAGATGTACTTACGTTAGTTGAAGACGCTGAGCATAAAATTGATAAAGATGAAGCACTAAAGCTCGCCAAAAAATTTAAAAAGGGTAAAGCTTTTGATCTGGAGGATTTTTTAGTTCAGATTCAGCAAATGACAAAAATGGGGGGTATTGCGAGCTTGATGGATAAAATTCCTGGCATTAATCAAGTTCCCCAAAAAGTAAAAGAGCAGGTTAACGATAAAGAGATCCGAAGGTTAGAAGCCATCATTTTTTCCATGAACAAGCAAGAACGCCGGCGCCCAGATATTATTAGAGGCTCCAGGAAGCGGCGCATTGCAGAGGGTTCAGGTACGCAAATTCAGGATGTCAATCGTTTATTAAAACAATTTACCCAAATGCAAAAAATGATGAAAAAGATGAATAAAAAAGGCGGTATGGCGGGCATGTTAAGACAAATGAAAGGGGGGGGTAGGCCGGGTCCGGGAGGAATGCCTTTTTAATCGGTGTTACCTGGTCCATTATTTTTGTGTGTGCTTCAGTGCAATTTAAAGAATGTCTGGTGTAATAGTGACCATAGCCATTCAGCAACATGAAATTTTAATTGAGGGAGTGGTTGGGGGGTTCGGGGTAAAAAATAATTAGAATAATAAGGCAAATAATACTTAGAATAATTAGCTGATTTTTACCTCTCTGTCAAAAAGCCCGCGCAATGCGGGTTTTTTTTATGGCTAAAATATTTAATAACTCTCCTAAATGAAATGATATTGTCACGAAACTTAGTGTAACTCGGTATACACTAATCAACTGTATTGGGTACAAATAATAACGATGGCCTATTAATTTCCCATATTTTGATTTGTGGTTTTATTGTGACGTTGCACTTGTTGGCGCAAAAAGCCAATAAAATAAAAAAATTCAGTTAATTCAAATGCATTTTGTTGTGACCTCAAATCATAAATGGACTTTAATGCTATAATTATACTGTCTGCATGGTTCTTTAAGGATAATTCAATAGGCTCAATATGGATTCCAGGGTTGTGGAAAAATTGCAGTCGGTTAGATTTGACCGTTCTGCTATTTTGAGGATTTTGCGATGGAAGACCGGTCAACGGTCGCCTAAATATGGGATGTAAAGATGAGAGTTTATGGCCGGGCGGAGTATAATTACAACAGTTTAAATTTGTCAGATTTCACTTTTCTTAGCACATTAGCCGTTGCCTAGTTGTTTTTACACAAAAATATCTGTGTTTAGGCAGTAATTTTATTATCTGTAAAGTGATAATTTGTTTTTACAATAATCAAGTTTTTTGAGCCATAATTAGGCGCTTAAGCTTGAATGATTAAGGATGATTATCGTGATCAAGAAGATTCTCTTGTGTTGTAGTTTGGATCATGCCATTTTGTCAAACCATGTTGTCCTTGAAACATCAAAATCAATTCAGTTATTGCATAGATTAGCAGGCCGTCCAGAAATCATTCTGGTTTATGCTGGCGGAATAAATTTGCCGTTAATGAAGCAAGCAATTCAGCAGTTCAACATCCCTGTGCCAGATTATGCAATGAGTGATGTTGCCTCGACTTTATATGAGGTGAAGGATCGAGAGTGGCGATTGATACCACAATGGGTTGATGAGTTTAAAAATGATTGGGGTGGTCGGTCAAGATTGGAATTAATCACACTGTTAGCTGATTATCAGCAAATCAGATTGCAAGAACCTGAAAAACAAAATAACTATAAGCTTAGTTACTATGTACACCCGCATATTGATCACTATAAGTTAATTAACGAAATAATATTGCGTTTTACAACATATAATATTCAAGTGAGTGTCATGTGGAGTATTGACCGTATTCTCGATTTAGGTTTGTTAGATATTGTGCCGGCCGGTGCCACTCGACGGAACGCCGTAGACTACTTGATGAAACTTACAAATATTGTGGAGGAGCGGGTGGTATATGCGGGAGATAGTGGTAATGATTTAGCGGTACTCACCAGTGGTCTGCAAGTTATTCTTGGCAAGAATACAGCGTCTGAGCTGTGTGTAGAAGTCGAACGCAGGTTAGGATTGATTGGTGCTTTAGATAAACGGTATGTCGCAGACGGTTGTTTATTCGAAATGAATAGTAATGATTGTGCGGGTGTTATCGAGGGAACGGTTCATTTTTTGCCGGAAGTGTTGGATTGGCTGGAATAGATTGTTGGTGTAAAAGTTTAGTATCGATGAACTTAGATTTGGCTTGCAGTACAAAATGATCGCTTGCTCGTTTAGGATGGAAGGTGTTCAGTACGACATTGCTTACTTGTGGGTGGGTATAGCTTAAAGTAGGTATAAAATTTTTCGCTGGTTGGCCAAGTATTTTATCGTGGCTTTTGCTTGTGTCGATATAAATTTGCCGTTATTCTATAAAGGCTACACTAAAATATAAAAATATGCATTCATTTTTTCTACATCGACTGATTGTCATTGCTGTACTGATTATCATTATGACAAAGCGAGATGTTGGCGTAGCATGTATGTTATCAAGATAATTAATTCAAAAAATATAACCCTGAGTTTCACGCATGAATCATAACTGCGGATTATTGAAGGCCATCTGGGTTCACTGTAGTTCCCGGTATTCGGGCTAAGTGTAGGTAAAGCACGGTGTGGTGCTAAAAACATAAGCGTTTTATCTGAATTAAAATCAATATAACAAATCAATTAAAGCAATTTTTCCTGAATAAGTGGTCATCGACTTGGTGGAACTTTGAGTTAATTGGGGGGAGGGGACATCATGAAGCGAAGGGAATTTATAAAAGCAGGATTTGTGGGAGGGGCGTTATTTTCGTCATCTGGATTGTTAACCTTGTCTTATCCGCCGAGTGCTGAAGCCGCCGTGATTCCGATCGATATGAGTGTGGAGCAAGTCACTTTCGATTTAGTGAATGGGGCGACGACCACAATGTGGCAATTTATTGATTTAGCGGCTAATCCATTAGGCAAATTACCTGTTAGCTATGTTGTTCAGGAGGGGGATGTCTTAAATATTAATTTGACCAATAATTTGTCTCAGCCCATTAATCTGGTGGTACCAGGAATTTTAAGCCAATCAGTGGCGGTGGCACCCGGTGCCACAGAAGCTTATCGAGTTGTTGCCAGACGCGCCGGCAGTTATTATTTCACAGACAGTTATACGCGAGGTATTGGTCAAGCGATGGGTTTATACGGACCACTCATTGTTATGCCGCCAGGGTCAAATGATCGTTTGACTTCGCAGGGACCGCGCTTTGATCGACAATATACCTTGGTTTTGTCTGAGATAGATACGCGCTTGAACGAAGCGATAGCTGCCGGTTTAACTTATGATATGGCGAACTATGAACCGAATTATTTTTTTGTTAATGGTTTTAGTTATCCTCAAACAAAAGACGACCCATCGACATTGATGGAAATGGTGTTAGGCGAAGAGGTGGCGATTCGCTTGATTAATGCTGGGCAAATCCAATATCCGATGCATTTTCATGGTTATCACGTCAATGTAATCTCTCGTAACCGTATGGAAGAAACTCGTATCATTGAAAAGGATACCGTACCCGTTAATGTAAGGGAGTGTGTCGATGTGATTTTACCTGTGGCACAAACGGGTACTTATCCTTTGCATACCCATTACTTGCCGGGTGTTACAGCTAATGGCGTGTATGCCAATGGCGGTTTGTTAGTTATGAATGCAACCGCATAGCCTTAGGAGCATGGCAATGAAAAATGATAGTGTTTCCTCTGAAAGTCGATTAATACTGAATGATGAGCAAGGTTTTACGGATTCCGATAATAGCGATGAGCATGAGTTACCGCTGGCATACCGAGCGGGTGTGTTGGCGGCGTTGGTTGGCGTTGTTGCGGGTTGTGAGAGTAATTCGGCAAGCCACAACACGAGGAAAACAACGGAATCTTTACCCACTGGTAAAGAAGCAAGTGAAAGTAGCGCCGGCGCACAAATGCGCATGACGGTGCCTCCATCAACGGGCACACCGACAATGCCAATGCCTGGAGCAGGAACGCCCGGAGCAGGACCAACCGCAAGTCCTGGTATTGCTCCTGGATTAGGCGATGCACGTACTTTTAGTGTTGTGGATTCAATGGCCGTATTAACGGCGAATATGATGGTGTCTCAAACCATGGCCGATGGTCAAGTGATACCGGCTTGGGGATTTGGCAATGGGTTCAATGATGATCGTGTTGCTCCTGGCCCAGTGATTGAAGTGGTGGAGGGGGCCGAGGTGGCGATTACCTTAAATTCCATGATGCCACATACCATCCATTTTCACGGATTGGATGTTGATATGGCCAATGATGGGGTGCCTTTGACATCGGGGTTTGTGGCGATGATGGCTCCGATGAATGGCTTTGGGCGGGTGGCTGATTACACTAGTCTGGGACCAACCTATATTTATAATTTTATTGCTCCACATGCGGGGACATACATGTACCATTGTCATGTGGATACGGTGTTGCACATGGAGATGGGGATGGCGGGAACCGTGATCGTTCGTTCTGCGGATGGGAATAACAAGACAGCTTGGCTTAATGGTCCCGAGTTTGATAGGGAGTACGTATGGCATTTACATACCATGGATAGTCGCTGGCATAGCTTTATGGTTAGCGGGCCTCAGATGGCAAGATATCGGCCAGATTATTTTATGATAAATGGTCGGGATGGTGACCTGTTGCTGGATGATGTCACCACGGCGATTTCTGGGGTGCCGGGTGAAACCATTTTAGTGCGCGGCGTGAATATTGGTTACTTACCTGCGCTTATTCAGTTTGGCGGTTTATCATTTAGTGTGATTGCATCTGATGGCCGGCCGTTGGTAGAAACTATTTCGGTGACTGCTTGGAAGGTCGCCGCCGGTGAGCGCTATGATATTTTATTGATTCTGCCTGAGTCGGGTATTTATGAGGCAACGGTGGATTATTTCAACATTCGAGATATCGCTGTGATCGGAACAGCACAAACCCAAATAACTTCACAATAGAAAATTATTGACCTAAATTTGGGAAACTCCTTGTCTGCTGGATATTGCTTATCCGTAGATTTACTGCTAGTAAATTCGTTGTAAAAATAAATGACAGGTTGCTTATTCTTGCTCATCACTAAAGCCGAGTAGGTTTGCCAATATAGTATTTCCTGTCCACCATCCCTGATTGATCAAATTTGACACGAAAATTAGCCTGATCTATAGTGACAGGTAGAACAAAAATAAATCAGTCAGGGTTGGCTATCAATTCTGCGACTAAAACTCCAAAAGAATAATAATATGAAAATCTTACCTTTAAGTATATCAATGCCTATTTGCCGCCTAATTATATTGGGTATTTTATTTGCAATGTCTTGTCAGGCGTCAGCTATTTCCTCTCTCAAGCAAAAAGATAAATCTCTCCCTTTTCAGTCGCGTTATTATGAAATTGTGAAAGATGCTGAGGATGGTTTTCCAGAAGCACAATTTCTGTTGGGTATGATGTATCGAATTGGGTATATTGTGGAAGAAGACCTGGAGAGAGCTTCGTATTGGTTACATACCAGTGCGATGTTAGGTTATGCAGAAGCACAAAGCGCTGTGGGTTCGTTGTATGAATTTGGGGATACCGTGGCACAGGATACAAAAATAGCCGCGTACTGGTTTCAGCTTGCCGCCTTGCAAGAGCACGGGCCGGCCGAAGACAAACTTGGTCATATGTATGCCAATGGTGTTGGTGTGATGAGGGACTTTCGTGAGGCGCTCAAATGGTTTGAACGTGCGATGACGCATGGTTATTTACAAGGCCAACAAAACTTAGCCTGGTTATTAGCCACGGCGCCAGAGGATGAGCTTCGAGACGGAGGGCGTGCATTGCTCTTAATTGAGCCAATCTTAAAAGAAAATGAGCATAACCCTGGGGTGCTCGACACGTTGGCAGCCATATATGCTGAGATTGGCCGTTTTGAAGAAGCAACCAAAGTTCAAGAAAAAGCCCTTGGATTATTAATAAACAGTCCAGTGAATGATGAAGAGCGGGCCGTAAAATTTACTCAGCGCTTAGAGTTCTATCAACAAGGGATTCCTTGGCGTTGGGATTGAAAATCTTTTTTGCATTTACATCATGATAATGTTGTATACATCCAATCGACGTAACTGATTGGATACACCCTGTTGATTGAGGGTAATGGTGCGACCTTATTTGCGCTTTTAATCATATCCGTAAACGGCTTATTTCCCACCATCTTACTTTCGTCAGAAATTCTTCTTTAGTTGGCAATACAATCAATTATTGCCTCCTTTAGAAAAAACTGGTGAAATCAATTCTCTTTGCGATTCTTAAAGGTTATGCTGCCCAATGTCGGTTTATAATCAATCGCTGGTCGGAGCATGTGAGCGCCAAGTGATTGGCTGTTTTTCGTCCTGTCACATGTTAGTGGTTCTCTGAGTTCGCATTGCAGCCTATATTTTGCTCATAAGTATGTGTAAAATTTAAAAAAATTATTTTACAGTGAGTTTTGTGTGTGAGCGTCATACTCGTGATATAACCGACTGAAGGAAAATCCCTTCGGGATCATGCTAGGTAAAATGGTAGGCTGTTCAATGCCAGTGCTGTGCGTATGATCGACACAGAGCCAAGGTAGTATATTTTCTATCAGTGAGTTGGATGTTTTGGGGTAAATGAATGTGTTTAAATTCACGTTAAAATAAATAGTTTTTGATAAGGAAAAAATGATTGTGCAAGATTTTATTCCTGGGCAGCGCTGGGTTTGTGATACAGAATTACAATTGGGGTTGGGTACGGTTTTAGCCTCGGACTTTAGAACAGTCACACTGGTTTTTTTAGCGAATGGTGAAACAAGAATTTATGCGAAGGATAGTGCACCGCTAACTCGTGTCAGGTTTTCACATGGCGATGTTATTGAAAGTCATGAAGCTTGGAAATTAACGGTAGACACCGTTGCTGAAGAAGATGACTTGTTAACTTACCGAGGGACTCAAGAGGATGGTGCAATAGCTTCCTTGCATGAAGGTGAGTTAAGCAATTTTATTCAATTGAATCGACCTCAAGAGCGTTTGTTTACTGGGCAAATTGATTCAGAAAAATTGTTTGAATTGCGTTTCGAGTTATTAAACAATAACTATGAATTTCAACTTTCCTCAGTGCGAGGGCTTGTGGGTCCTCGTGTCGATCTGATTCCTCATCAATTATATATTGCACAAGAAGTGGCTAGCCGAATTGCTCCCAGAGTTTTGTTAGCCGATGAGGTTGGTTTAGGTAAGACAATTGAAGCCTGCATGATTTTGCATTATCAATTACAAATTGAAGCGGCACAACGTGTATTGATTATCGTGCCGGAATCACTATTGCATCAGTGGTTAGTCGAGTTGCTCCGGAAATTTAATTTGCATTTTAGTATTTTTGATGAAGATCGATGCCTTGCGATAGAAGAGCATGATAGTCAGAATCCTTTTTTTTCTGAGCAACTAGTGTTATGCAGCTTAGATTTTCTCGTTGAGAACGAAGTGCGTTATACGCAAATAATCAATGCACAATGGGATTTGTTAATCGTGGATGAGGCGCATCATCTGCAATGGTCAATGCAACAGGTGAGTAAAGAATATGGTTTGATTGAAAAGTTAGCTGAGCTGACCGCTGGTATCTTATTGTTAACAGCGACACCTGAGCAGCTCGGCAGAGAGAGCCATTTTGCACGTCTGAAGTTGTTGGACCCACATCGATTTTATAGTTTTGAAGCATTTTGTCAGCAAGAAAGCCAATATTATCAGGCGGCGGATGTCATTGACGCGTTATTCACTAAGCCTAATTTTTCTTCTCAGGATATGAATCGATTAGAGCAGATTGCCAATAAAAAAATTGATCTAGAACGAATTAATTGTCCTAATGAAATGCAAGTCGATGTCATTGTCAATAGCTATCGCGAAATGCTGATTAATGAATTAGTGGATCGACATGGTACTAGTCGAGTTTTATTTAGAAATACGCGTAATGTGATTAAAAATTTTTCAAAGCGTCAGCTTATACCCTATTGTTTGGCGTTGCCTCAAGAATACCAGCAACTATTATCAGATAGCGATATAAATGATAGCCATGATGAAGTGAATGTTTTATTTATCGCGCCAGAATTATTTTATCGAGAACAGCAAGCAACAAGGAATTTTGTTAAATCTTGGTGGGAAGTTGATAGTCGCATTGCTTGGTTGGGGGGGAAATTAAAAGAACTAAAGCGAGAAAAAGTATTATTAATTTGTGTCGATTCACAAACGGCAATGGATTTAGAAATGCTCATGAGGGAACGTTATGGTGTCAGAAGTGCCGTTTTTCAAGAGCATATGACGATTATTGATCGGGATCGGGCGGCGGCTTATTTTGCCGATACAGAATACGGTGCACAAATGCTTATTTGCTCTGAAATTGGCAGTGAGGGGCGAAATTTTCAATTTTCTCATCATTTAATTTTGTTTGATTTACCACCGTGCCCTGATTTACTAGAGCAACGTATTGGCCGTTTAGATCGTATTGGTCAGCAGCATACGGTATGTATTCATGTCCCATATTTTGATCATAATTTAATGTCGATCTTATTTCATTTTTATCATGATGGGCTGAATGCGATTGAAAACAGTTGTCCGGCTGCTCAGTCAGTGTTTAACGGATTATTGCCAAGCTGGCTTAATCTCATAGTGTTGGAAACCGATGAGTTCAATATTGAGCCATTCATTCAGCAAGTCCAATTGGCTTTAAAGGAAAAAAATCAAGAGCTGCAGCAAGGGCGTGATCGTTTATTGGAATACAACTCGTATCGAAAAACACTTGCCGACCATATCAAACAATCGATTACAGACATTGATCAAGATGTGCGTCTACAGCAATTTTTTGAGAAAACGTGTGATTCGTATGGTATTGAATATGAGGAACACGGTGCGCAAAGTTTTGTGATAAAACCAAGCCAACATATGTTGGTTTCTCATTTTCCTGGGCTTGCTCAAGAGGGAGCGACTATCACATATGATAGAGCGACAGCCTTAGCTCATGAAAATATGGAATTTATTACTTGGGAACATCCGTTGATCCAAGGGGCAATGGATCTTATTTTAACGAGTGAGCATGGCAATGCAGCGGTGGCAGTTATCAAGCATGATAAGCTTCAATCGGGGACTTTAGCATTAGAAGTCATTTTTGTTGCAGAGTGTGCGGGGATAGCCGGGCGTTCTGTCGCTAAGTATTTTCCACCCACATGCATTCATTTAACCTTGGATGAGGCACTGAAAGATGTGACAGGGAGCTTTGACCTTGAGGAGGCTGTGGAGCGAATTCATGTCAATAAAAAATCGATCAAAGCTTTTATAAAATCACAGCAAGAAAAAATCAAAAAAATGTTACATGGCGGTGAAGCGTTTGCACAGCAACAACTAGCAGAAATTATCAGTAAGGCAGAGCAAAATATTCGGGAGAGTTTTGATGTTGAGCTGGACCGATTGCGGGCGCTGAGTAAAGTGAATGCAAATGTGCGTGAGCATGAAATCACTCAGTTACTTGAGTTAAAAGAAGCGCTTAATTCAAGCATTCGCCAGCCTAATTTTCGTTTAGATGCGTTGCGCTTGATTGTCGCCTCATAAAAAATAGGCCTTATTCATCGTTTCGGCCACCCTGCTGGCTCAGAGCCGGCGATTTATTTCAAGACACGCGGTGAATATGTCCCTATATGCTCTGCATTTTCATCCCTAAAAATGAAGGCCCTGAAATGAACCGCCGGCCTTGAGCTGTCGGCGAAGAGGAGTGGTACATTATTATTTTTTGGTTTTAAATTTTGTGAGTAGGAACCAGCCAAGGAGAAGTACGGCTCCCAATCCAGTTGAGCCTCCTCCGCCACTGTCTTCGGTGATCACTGGGCGTGGATTGAGTTTAATGGTAACAACGGCATTATTACTGACAGTATTGCCTTGGCTATCTTTAACCCGAAATTCAAAACTATCTGACTCGGTAGCATCGGCGTTGGGTTGGTAAATAAAAACCCCTGTCGTTGAGTTTAAGTTGAGTGTGCCTTTGCTCGGTTGTCTCATGATCTCAAAAGTAATACTTGCGTTGCTGCCATTAATATGGCCATGTAGTTGGCCATTTAATGTGGTGGACTGGAAAGCATCGAAGACGGTGGAATGGGCAATGGCTTGTATTGATGTGTTTATGGCAGTGAAATTCAATTGGATTGTCGCGACATTGGAAACAACTTGGGCACCGCTGCTATTCGTATACGTCAAAGAAAATTTAAAAGAATCTTGGTTAACATTATCAGTAATCGTGCTGCTCGGGGTATAGGTGAATTCTCCGGACTGGCTAATGATAACGTTGCCGAAATTTGCGTCGATGCTATTTGACGGAAAATTAATCGCTAGATTATTAGGATTTTTCACCTGAACCATCAGGGAATTTTTGTATGGGTTGGTTCGGCTAACTTCTGAAAAAACCGCATTATCAATGGTGACGGTACCGGCTGGTGTGTCGCCGTTAAAACGAATGATCGCTGTTGATCGAGCGAATTTTCTGAGTCCATTTTCGGTGTAGGTGACCGCAAACTGGAAGCTATCTTGTGCAACAGTATTTGGGATTGTGCTTCTCGGTGTATAAGTGAATTCTCCCGTGCCGCTAACAATGCTAACATTGCCATAGGTGGCAGCGACGGTACGGGAGTACTGTGTAATCACAAGATTGTTCGGATTATTCACCGTCGAGCTAAGTGAACCGGTGCTCTGACCCGCACGTGTGGCGTTAATAGTTATTTCACTGACCGTGAAATCATTACCGATTCCGCCTCCCCCGCCCCCCGAAAGATTTAGTGTAATCGTTGCATTGTTGGATGTTTGGGTCACATTATTTTCCGTGTAGCTAACTGAAAAGCTAAAAGTGACTTGATTCACGTTTTGTGGAATATTGTTCGGCGTATAAGTGAAATTTCCGTTGCTTTGAATTGTGATGCCACCATAGGCCGGTGATGTGACTAGATTATAATTTGTGATAGTGATGGTATTTGGTTTACTGACTAAGTTGGCGATTGACTGGCTTGTGGCGTTGGTGCGGGAAATGTTATTGAATGTGTTATTCGTCACAGAGACGGAAACATTATTGCTCAAAAAATTGAGTGTAGCTGTCGCGGGTGTTGTCGTTGTATTTAATCCCGTTGCTGTGTCAAAGTACGTAATAGTATAGGTAAAAGTATCTTGTTGTATCGTGGTAGGGATATTATTATTCGGTATGTAGGTAAAGTTACCGGTTGCACTGATATTGGCGGAGCCATAGGCCGCTTGAGTTGCTAAATTATAGGTCAACGTCAAATTATTTGGATTGGTGACTCCGATGACTAATCCATTATTGTAGCTGGAGGTTTTTAATACGTTATCGAAGGCTAAATTGCGTATGGAAACCGGTCCAGTTGCGTTTTGCAGAGATAGCGTGACCAACGAGGTGCTCGTGCGGTCATTGCCGCGATCGGTTACCGTATATTGAAAGCTGTCAGTGCCTGCAAAATTACTGCTTGGCGTATAAATAAAGTAGGCTACGCTTTGGTTGTTATATTGCTGTAGTGTGCCTTTGCTTAACTGGTTGGTGTTAACCGATAAATCCCACCCTTGATACTCACCATCTTCATCAACAATACCAAAAATACCAACCAGTGGCTTATCCGCACTCGCGATTAAATCCATGTTGATGGTTTTAAGTTGATCGGGCGAAGGCGTTTGTTGTGTGTTGTTGATAATAATGTTGACGGTGGCCGGTGGTGACTCTTGGTTGTTGGAATTTTTAACATAATAGCTAAACGTGTCGTTTCCTGACAAGTTGTTGTTGGGGGTGTATTGGAAAAAACCGGTGGTGCTATTGATGGATAGAGAACCTTTTTGTGGCAGGGTATTACTAATAAAGCTTAGTGTTGATGCCGTTGAATTTGGTGAACCATTGGGGTCGGTCGCGGGTAATACGCCAAACACAGTTTGGTTAGTCCAGGCCGACATATTAAACCCGAATGCTGTGGGCAAATTGTTGGAAGGTGATGTACCATTGGTGTTTGTGGTGTATTCGAAAGCACCGATATCACAGCGGCCGGCCGTTCCTGTGTTGCTGGTGATGTGGCGAGGGAATGCATTATTACCGCGTTGGTCGTTTTCCAGTCTTGCATTGTTGTGGTCAAGGCAGCCTGATGGGTTACCTGCATCAATGGCTGGACTGTTTGGTAACAGTGGCAAGGTTTCAATGCCGCCCGTGGTATCGGTATATAAGGCACCTAAGCCAGCCTCAATCAGGGTGGTTGATGTGCCTATTTTATCCGTTGTTTGGCCATTGCTTATGGTGCAGCCAGTGGCATTTCCTATTAAGTTATATCCTTCCGATTTGATCTCGCCTGCACAGTCGGAGATGGGGGTGCTCGAGGTAATGTTAAGTTTGTTTTGGGCGATAATGCTATTTTTTAGGATAACGCTATTGTTGATATTCGTGTAAAGACCGGCGCCGGAAGCGTTAACACCGGCAATACGGTTTTGGGCAATGGTACTGCTAGCGATCACCAGTTGAGTGGAGCTATTAAATAGACCTCCGCCATTAATGCCTTTGGCTTCATTGGCGGCGATGATCGTGTTGATTAAATAAGTTTTGCCATTCTCAGCAAAGAGGCCACCACCGGCACCTATATTATTTGCTCCCGCATTATTATTGGATATTATGCTGCGATAAATGGTTAATGTACCATTTTTATTATAAATACCGCCACCTTTACCATTGTTACCTAGGGTCGCGTTATTGTTTGAAATATGTGTGTCGTTTAGTGCTACATTACCATTTTCAATATAGATACCCGCGCCTTGGTTGGCATAGCCATTTTTGATGCCAACATTTGTGATAGTGACATCAATGATGTTGTTATTCGGTGCGATGTGAAATATACGATATTCGCTATTTCCCTGTGTGACATTGGATTGAATAATGGTATCACTCGCACGCTGACCTATGATTTTTAAAGGGGATGTGATATCGATATCACCCGCCGTACTATTGTCATCAATACCGGCGAGTGTTAGTGAATACGTACCACTAGGTAAATTGATTTCATCCAATGAGGTATTGAAGTTGGCTTCCTGGATGGCGGCTCGCAAAGTACAGACACTTGTCGTGGTGCGGCATATTCCATCGCCTACCGATTGGTCGTTGCCATCACCAAAAGAATCGACATTGAATGTCGCGGCCAAGGCAACGATAGGAAATAGGCTCGAATAAAGAAATAAATTGAGCGTGCGTAAAACATGTCGCATTTTAATACTCCCCCACAGAGTGTGCGTTGGCTCATACCTAACGTGTCTAGACGTTTTATGCTCTCATTTTGGATAGTTAAATTATTTATTAATAAGGGCAGTATGAAGTTGTGATTCTGCTTTTATCGTTCGTTCATCAAATAAGTACAGCTTATATATCAAGTGACCATTAATTAGGTATGAATAGGCTCGTTGGTAATACCCATACTAGGGGCAAGTTTACCGACGGCGTGCCGATTGGATCGTGCATTTAGCCGGGCCATAAGAAAGTAACCCACCATGTTGACTGTAAAAGTATTTTTATTGGACGGTTGTTTTAAAATGCACTGACCTGAATTCTCCCCATGTTAAACATATATTATCATTTTTTAAGTCTTGACCAAATTATAATTCAGTTGTAGAGCTGACTGCAATGGCACACTTTTTTTGGATTATCATTTGCTACATAATCGGTTATTAATTGTTCGATTTTTTATCTGGGTGTCGTAACGGATCACCTACTAAAGATTGACAGTGTGTCCCATTGATAGACTATTAGACTATCTAAATGCTTTGAGTTTGATTGAATATTGTTAAAAATTGACAAAAAGCGCTGATGATTGGTGGTTGTCTAAAAATGGGCTGACCCATGTTTGCTGACAACATGATAGTATAAGGCTATTTATTTGGTATACTTCTTACGTTATCCGTGACGTAAATGGCGTAAGCTTACGTTTAAAAGATTGACTTCCCTTGTGGTTTTCTTGGGGCTAGATTGCTTGGGCTGTATGGTCCATTGGAGAAAAATCACTTCAGTGTCAGTGGGTAAGCAAGGCGGGATGAATGGGGTATCCGGCCATGGTTTTGATTTTGGTTGATGATTAACTTGGTTTGAAATGAGTGGATAGTAAAAAAATGTTCGGGTTCATTAGGTCGCGGGTCAAAATTAAATGGATTGATTTCAAACGACATTGGGTCATCGTCTTGGCCGCAATGTTAGTTCCATGTTGTCTTTTCAAAACCGCATGAATTCGGTAAAGCAACCTAGGCTTAGTATAGCCCCCCGCGTTTTTTTGGTTGGGCCAATGGGTGCAGGAAAAACCACCATAGGTATGCCATTAGCTAAATCATTGGCAAAAAGCTTTTATGATTGTGATAAAGAAATTGAATTACGTACGGGAGCGAATATTCCGCTGATTTTTGATCTGGAGGGGGAAGTCGGTTTTCGTAAGCGCGAGGCTTTGATGTTGGCTGAAATGTCCCAATTGGATAATATTGTATTAGCCACGGGCGGGGGGGTTGTGTTGTCAGAGGAGAATCGCAATCTGCTTAGCGAAAGCGGGTTTGTTGTTTATTTGACAGCCTCTCTCGATCAGCTTTATCAGCGAACAGCCATGGATCATAGTCGACCGCTATTAGCGACTGAAGATCCACAAGGTAAAATCGCACAATTATTAGCACAGCGCACCCCTTTTTATGAAGCGGTGGCGGATTTAACGGTTAACACGGGCGATAAAAATGTGAAGGAGGTAGTTTCTTTGATTGTCCAGGCACTGAATAATTAATCAGTATGATCGACGGTCGTCAATTACTCGTATTCACTGCAGACGTATAATGAAAATAGACATCGTACTCGGGTTTGATTACGGCACTAAAAAAATTGGCGTAGCGGTGGCCAATATGATTACCCGCCAGGCTTCTCCAATACATACCATGAAAAATATTATTAGCAAGCCTGATTGGCAAGGCATTGCTAAATTGGTTGCACAATGGGACCCACAATTATGTGTTGTCGGGTTGCCGTGTCATGGCGATGGTGAGCAAAGCCGTATGACAGCGCGGAGCCGCCGCTTCGGTAACCAGTTGGCTGGTCGGTTTGTTTTGCCTGTTGTTTGGGTGAATGAGTATTTATCTTCCTATGCGGTAGAGACCCAGCAATATTCGAAAAAATACCAGGATGCAAAAGGCTCGGATGCTATTGCAGCAAAATTAATACTCGATACTTGGTTATCGGAGTTTAGGGGACAGTGAGTCACTTATGGATATAATTGTGGAAAATCTCTTACTAGAGATGGTGCCCAGTATTGAAGCGAAACTGGTGCATTATGGGGAGTCGTCGCCGTTAATGATTGGCATTCATACTGGCGGATTATGGATCGCGGAAAAGCTTCATCAAAAAATGAAGAATCCTTTTCCCCTTGGTGCATTAAATATTGCTTTCTATCGAGATGATTTCACTCGAATTGGAATGCATCCACAGGTCAAGCCGTCTAAGTTGCCGTTTAATATTACCGATCGGGGCCTATTGCTGATTGATGACGTGCTGTATACGGGCCGTACTATCAGGGCGGCATTAAATGAAATTTTTGACTATGGGCGTCCCCGGTTTGTGATGTTAGCTGTGTTGGTAGACCGGGCAGGCAGGGAATTGCCTATTCAGGCCGATGTGGTGGGTAAACATGTTGCGCTGAGGCAAGATCAACATATCAAACTAACTGGGCCAGAGACGCTGCGGTTAGCGATTACTTAGCTGTTGTTATTAAGAGCGTCCTCATGAGTTATAGACAAAATATTCAATTGACCTCTGACGGTAAGTTGCGTCATTTTTTAACCGTTGAAGGGCTTCCCCGTTCCGTGTTAGTGGCGATATTAGATACCGCCGAGACTTTTTCCAGTGTGGGTGAACAGGCGGTCAAGAAAGTACCTTTATTACGTGGCAAAACCATTGTTAATTTATTTTTTGAAAACAGCACGCGTACTCGAACGACTTTTGAACTGGCCGCGAAAAGATTGTCTGCGGACGTGCTCAATTTAAACATTGATACGTCGGCGACGGCTAAGGGCGAGTCGTTATTGGATACCTTAAGAAATCTGGAGGCGATGCAAAGTGATATGTTTGTGGTTCGCCATTCACAAAGTGGTGCGGCTCATTTTATTGCGAAGCACAGTCAACCGCACGTGAGTGTGATTAATGCGGGCGATGGCAGTCATGCTCATCCCACTCAGGCGATGTTGGATATGTTTACCATTCGCCGTCATTTTCAGCAATTTTCATCGTTAACAGTGGCGATTGTCGGGGATATATTGCACTCTCGGGTGGCGCGTTCGCAAATCCATGCCTTGACGACATTGGGGGTTAATGAAGTCAGGCTTATTGGTCCAAAAACCTTTGTACCAGAAGATGTCAAGACGCTGGGTGCGCATGTGTACCATGATATGAGGTCGGGTTTAGAAAATGTTGATGTCATTATTATGCTGCGCTTGCAACGCGAACGTATGTGTGGTGCATTTTTACCCAGCGAAAGAGAATTTTTTAATTTTTACGGTTTAACCGAGGAGAAATACAGTTACGCGAAACCGGGCGCATTGGTAATGCATCCAGGGCCGATTAATCGAGGCGTTGAAATCGATTCAAAGGTGGCGGATGGGCCTCAATCGCTGATTTTAGAACAGGTAACCAATGGTATTGCCGTTCGCATGGCGATTATGTCGATGGCCATGGGTAGTTATAGTGCTTCTCTGGAGGATAGATAATGCGTTTGCAGGTTAAGGGCGGGCGCGTGATCGATCCGGCAAACCAGATGGATGGTGTTCATGATGTGTATATTGATGATGGAAAAATTGTCAGTGTTGGTGTGGCACCTGATGGTTTTCAAATAGATCATACGATTGATGCTGAAAATAAAATTGTTTGCCCTGGAATCATTGATTTGCGAGCACGTTTGCGAGAGCCAGGCTGCGAGCATAAAGCTTCGATTGCCAGTGAGACAGCGGCGGCGGCGGCGGCCGGAATTACGACCTTATGTTGTCCGCCTGATACCGACCCAGCGATTGATACGCCTGCGGTATTGGATCTTATTAATCACCGTGCTCAAATGGTAAATAAAGCACGTGTTGTGGCCATTGGAGCGTTGACTTTAGGATTGCGCGGGGAACATCTTAGCGAAATGGGCGCGTTGCGACAAGCGGGTTGTGTCGGGGTGGGTAATGGGTTAATGCCGATTAGCAATACCTTGGTGATGCGTCGGGCGATGGAATATGCAGCGAGCCATGATTTAACCGTATTTTTGCATAGCCAAGAACCTTGGTTAAGTCGAGATGGTTATGTGCACGAAGGTAGCGTGAGTCTGCGTTTGGGGCTGGCCGGTATCCCTGATATTGCGGAAACGGTTGCGGTTGGGCGTGACTTAGCATTGATCGAATATACTGGTGTTAAAGCGCATTTTTGTCAATTGTCAACCGTGCGCGGGGTACGAATGATTGCTCGGGCGCAACATGAGGGATTGCCGGTGACGGCCGATGTGACGGCTCATCATCTTCATTTGACTGAGATAGACATTGGTGAGTTTGATGGTTTTTGTCATGTCCAGCCACCGTTTCGCACATCGCGAGATCGGGATGGTTTGCGCCAAGGGTTGTTTGAAAATGTCATTAGTGTCATCTGTTCCGATCATCAGCCGCATGAATTCGATGCCAAATTGGGTCCGTTTGTTTCTACCGAACCGGGGATTTCCGCTTTGGAAACGTTGCTGCCTCTTAGTTTGCGTTTGGTGCAAGACGGGCGATTAAGTCTGTCGGAAGTTATTGCACGATTGACGATTTATCCGGCAAAAATTTTAGGGTTAGACTTGGGAAGTTTAACCCCAGGCATGGCTGCTGATATTTGTATCTATGACCCCAATGAGTGGTGGACCATCACGGAAGATAGCATCGTCAGCCAAGGGAAAAACTCTCCTTGCATCGGCTGGGAGTTGCAAGGTCGAGTGCACCAGACGCTGTTAAGTGGTCAATTGGTTTATTCGTATGTCGGGTGCGAAAAATTGGTTTAAAATAATTCTTTATTATTGGCTTTTAATCGGGCATCCACGCGGCTGATTTCGTTTCGATTGATGGCGTTTAGTAATGCCTGGTCCAGCGTCTGCATACCGAGCTGCTGGCCTGTTTGAATGGCGGAATACATTTGAGGTACTTTATTTTCTCTGATTAAATTTCGAATCGCTGGCGTTGCAATCATGATTTCATGGACGGCGGTGCGTCCGCCACTATTTTTCTTTAACAGCGTTTGTGAGATAACGGCTTTTAATGATTCTGATAACATTGAACGGACCATTTCTTTTTCAGCCGCCGGAAATACGTCAATGATCCGGTCTATGGTTTTTGCTGCCGAGTTGGTGTGTAAGGTGCCAAAGACTAAGTGGCCAGTTTCTGCCGCGGTCAAAGCTAAGCCGATGGTTTCTGGGTCGCGCATTTCACCCACCAGAATGACATCCGGATCTTCCCGTAATGCGGACCGCAATGACTGGGAAAATCCTAACGTGTCTCGATGTACTTCACGTTGATTAATGAGACATTTTTTGCTTTCATGGACAAATTCGATGGGGTCTTCGATTGTTAAAATATGACCAAACGTACTTTCATTAATATAGTTGATCATAGCGGCGAGGGTTGTTGATTTTCCCGAACCTGTTGGGCCAGTAACGAGTATCAGCCCACGTGAATTATCAGAGATATCTTTAAAGATTGGCGGGCATTTCAGATCATCAAGGGAAAGAATTTTCGCTGGAATGGTTCGAAAAACGGCACCTGCACCCCGTTGATGCGTGAAGGCGTTGACACGAAAGCGAGCAAGACCGGGAATCTCAAAGGAAAAATCTGTCTCGTAAAACTCTTCAAAATTTTTGCGTTGCTTATCATTCATGATGTCATACATGAGGCTGTGTACTGCTTTGTGATCTAGCTTGGGTACATTGATGCGGCGAATATCGCCGTCAACCCGAATCATTGGTGGTTCACCAGCGGATAGATGCAAATCCGAAGCTGAGCTTTTGACGCTAAATGCGAGCAGTTCTGCGATATCCATTATATTAACGAGCTCCCGTAGTTTGATGGATGTAATATGAGTTGTTAAGCTTGTAGCTATCTAGCACTTTCTCTTTTAGCTGACAAGCATCCAGGTCTCCGGTTAAAAGTAAGCGGTGAATATTTTGCTGAATACACGCTATTTAAGCATGATACTGAACATTGCCATCATGCATTTCGATCTTTTATTTTGAAAACAATTCGGTAATTAGGCGGTTGTTTTCGCGATGATGATTATTCTCGGGTGGCCTCCTAAGTGACATTGTCGCTAGTTAACGTCATGGGTGAATGCAAAAACTGGGCTAGATTACTAAAATGATTTTAACTTGAGTGATTTTTAATACAGCGAGGGTATGTTTTTTCGTCGTAATATTGAGGTGTGGTGTGGCTATGGATCATTGGGATGTGGTGTCGGCTTTAAATCAAGTACGAACTAGGGTACAGCAAGCGGAGGTGCGGTCGAATTGTCGCAACGCGGTAACATTGATTGCTGTGAGCAAAAAAAAACCAGCGGTATCCATTCGGGAAGCCGCCTTAGCGGGACAACGTGATTTTGGTGAAAGTTATGCACAGGAAGCACTTGAAAAAATTAATCAATTAACTGATTTGACATTAACCTGGCATTTCATTGGTCCGATCCAAACGAATAAAGCAAAACTCATTGCCGGGACGTTTGATTGGGCGCACAGTGTGAATCGCTTGAAAATTGCACAAAAATTAAATAATCACCGGCCTGATAATCGTGCACCATTGAATATCTGTTTACAAGTTAATATTAGCAACGAATCGACAAAGTCAGGTATTCGCCGTGATTTGTTGCCCGATTTGCTAGAATCTGTCATACAATTACCCTACCTCAAACTCAGGGGGTTAATGGCCATTCCATCGCCAAGTCAAGACCCGGAGGCTCAGCGACAGGCATTTCGGGAATTAGCTCAAATACGAGAGGCCATGACGCAGCAGTTTAATTATCCGCTTGATGTGTTGTCGATGGGGATGTCAGGCGATTTGGAAGCAGCGATTTCAGAAGGGGCGACCATGGTGCGTATTGGGACAGCGATTTTTGGGCATCGATGATTTTTATGATGCCTGCAAATACGCTACACTCTGCTACCGTCAAGTAAGGAATAGGTTAGGATTATGATGCAAAATAAGAAAATTGTGTTTATCGGCGGCGGTAATATGGCTGCTAGCTTGATTGGAGGATTGCTAAACTATGGGATTTCTCCGGATCAGCTATGGGTGACTGATATCGATGAAAATAAGTTGACTTTGTTGACAGAGCGTTTTCAGATCAAAACGTCCACCGATACACAAGCGGCCATGGCGCATGCAGATGCTGTGATTTTAGCCGTTAAACCACAACAGTTTAAAGACGCTACGTTCGATATTGCGGCGGTAGCTAATGACAGTCAGGCGGTGATTATTTCCATTGCAGCAGGGATTCGTGTGCAAGATATTCATCGTTGGCTAGGGGGCGATGTTGCCATCGTTCGAGCCATGCCCAATACGCCCGCCTTAGTGCGCAGTGGTGCAACTGCGCTGTATGCTAATGAATGCACCAGTGAAGAACAAAGAAATTTGTCGGAGTCCATTTTACGCGGTGTTGGCATGACCTGCTGGATTGAGCAAGAAGCTTTGATGGATGTGGTGACAGCGCTTTCAGGCAGTGGGCCGGCTTATTTTTTCTTGCTCATGGAACTGTTGGAAAAAACAGCGATTCAGATGGGGTTGCCGGCCGATACCGCTCGGTTACTTACCGTCCAAACGGCCTTTGGTGCATCAAAACTCGCGTTGGAAAGTGATTCTTCCGTCGCGAATTTAAGAAAAAATGTCACCTCACCCGGAGGTACTACCGAAGCGGCCTTGACTAAATTGTTGGACGGAGGGATGGAGACATTGTTACAAGAGGCCTTAATGGCGGCGAGCAAACGCTCAGAAGAGTTAGCACATGAATTTGGAGCGGAATAAATGGGGAATTCGTATTTAGGTAATGCAGGGATATTTTTAGTCCAAACGATTTTTGGATTAATTTTGTTAACCATTATGCTGCGGTTTTTGTTGCAAATTGTGCGAGCGGATTTTCGTAATCCTGTGGGCAGTTTTTTGATCAAGGTCACCGATCCTTTGCTTAAGCCATTCCGCCGTTATATTCCCGGTTTTGGTGGTATCGATATGGCGTCCATCGTATTGCTAATGGTTGTGCAGGGGATTGAGTTAGTCTTAATCGGCATTATTATCGGGCAGATGCCAGCTTTTACTGCGATATTTGTGATTAGCTTTGCCAAGTTGCTGGCTTTGGTGATCAATGTTTTTATTTTTTCTATTTTGATTCAAGTTATTTTGAGTTGGGTCAGCCCAGGAAACTATAATCCGATTACTGGTGTTTTATATTCGTTGAATGAGCCTTTATTAAGTCGGGCACGGCGAATCATGCCAGCGATCTCTGGGTTTGATTTGTCGCCCATTGTGGTGATGGTTTTGTTGCAGTTAATATCGATGTTAGTGGTTGCACCGATCGGTGATATGGCGGGTGTTGTGGGCCGTTAAAATCCGTTCGTGGGAGTGAAAAGCTCATGGTATGAATGGGACGGAAATAATTTGTTGTTAAGTGTGAAGATTCAACCACGAGCAAGTAAGAATGAATGGTTGGGCGCTTACGATGGTGCGGTAAAGATTCGCTTAACGGCTCCCCCGGTGAAGGGTAAGGCGAATCAACACGTAATCAAATTTTTAGCCAAATTATTTAATACCTCGAAAAGCAATATTAATATTCTCAGCGGTGAGACAGCACGTTATAAACGAATACAAATCAAAGCGCCGAAAATGTTGCCCAAAGACATTGTGATTTGAATATACCTGTAGCGAATGAATATATTCACGCGAAGGAATTTCAATTGATATAATGAATGAATCGCATGGTGATCATGAGTGACCAATGGCAAGCGGATTTTTTTGAAAAATCCGCTGTTTTTGATGATATTGCTGGTCTGCTTCAGAAGCAACGATGGTCAGATTGGCCGAGCTGCGAGGCATTAATGAGGTTAATGGATGACCCTATTTGCAATATCCAAAACATTCCCATCCAGTTTCATCGACAAGATCATACCTTACCCAATCCGGAATTTTATTATGAAGCACGTATATTTCAAACGGGAGTAATTAGTACGCGCTCGGCGAATTGGCATGATTTTTTTAACGCGCTGATTTGGTTGGGTTACCCTACCATTAAGGCCCTGCTTAACGCCCAACATGTGACGGAATTGAGGCATCAGCCAAGCAAAAAAAGAACAACCAAACGTGATGCACTCACATTATTTGATGAATGTGGTGTTATTTTCGCTTATTGCGATGAGGGGCGCCAAAAAGCCCTGGAGGCCCATGAGTGGAAGGGGTTGTTCTGGCGCAATCGCTCAGATTGGGGTCGCGTTTGCGGAGCCTATGTATTCGGTCATGCATTATACGAAAAAGCCTTGAACCCTTATCTGGGTTTAACCGGTAAGGCGCTATCGATTCAAGTGAATGAAGCCTTTTTTCACAAGCCAATAAAGCAGCAGTGGTTTATCTTGGACCAGCTTGTTTGCCAGCATATCTTACAAAATGACGGGTTATCTAGCCCGGCTGACTTGGCTGCTTTTCCGTTGCTGGGGGTGCCGGGTTGGTATGCGGAAAATATCAGTGAAGTATTTTATGAGAATTCACAGTATTTTAGACCTAAAGTATAGGCATATCAAACAAAAGAATATTGTTTGTTGCTGTGCTCCCTGGCAATTCAGCTATGATTCACAACCTTTTTTTACTCTGAAGTTTCATGAATAAATGTTCATGTATCCATCAGGAATATAGCTGTATATGGAGGCGCGAAAAATAAAGTGCTGACAGGGGCGGGTTATTAGGTCGCCACTGAGGCAAAGGGACAGGTCGAGCACATACTTGAATGTCGCTATATTATATTCCATTTTAAAAGAGTTCGACAATAATATTACGACGCGTGTGACATTGGGTATAAAAATAATACTACCGGATGCATAATGGGGAGCCATGCACTAACGATAAGGCGGTGTATTCAACTCACCTAAGTTGTAAGGTTGAAGGAGTACATGTAATGCAAGTCGCTAGATCATTGGTTGTGATTTGTTTACTGTGGTGGGGGACAATGGCTTCAGCAGACCATGAAGATGCAATGCTTTTACGTCAATCCGGAAATATTGTTTCATTGACCGCGCTATTATCGGATGCTTATCAGCGCAAACCCGGCGAGTTATTAGAGGTAGAGCTAGAGTATGATGAGTCAGGTTATTTGTATGAAGTAGAAATACTAGACAGCGCAGGCATTGTCTGGGAACTGAGATACGATGCGGTCAGCGGCAAGTTTATCAGTATTGAAAAGGATAGCTAAATATGCGGATATTGGTAGTGGAAGACGATGTACAGCTGAGCAAGCAATTGAAAGCGGATCTTAAGCGAGCGGGATACGCTGTCGATGTGGCAGATAATGGTGTTGATGGGGAGTACTTGGGGGAGGTGGAACCCTATGATGCGATCGTTTTAGATTTAGGTTTGCCGCAGCGGCCGGGTTTAGATGTGCTACGGAACTGGCGCAGCAAACAAGTTAGTGTACCGGTATTAATTTTAACGGCACGCGGGGAATGGCATGAAAAAGTCGATGGCTTTAGAGCCGGTGCAGATGACTATTTAGCCAAACCATTTCATGTGGAAGAATTAGTCGTACGTCTACAAGCATTAATTCGCAGGAATAAAGGAGAAAATACTGGCCTATTAACACAGGCACAGCTGACCTTAGATGAAGAAAGGCAAACCGTGATCGACGAGAATGGACAACTGTTTGAACTCACTGGCACAGAATTTCGATTGCTGCGTTATTTTATGTTGAACCCAGGTAAAATATTATCTAAAAGTCGCTTAACCGAGCATGTGTATGACTATGACTCAGAAAAAGACAGTAACGTGATCGAAGTGTATGTGAAACGGTTACGCCAAAAGTTAGGTGCTCATGTGATTCAGACACGGCGTGGACAGGGATATATTTTTGAAGGACACGTTTAATGTGGTCATTACGGGCTCGCTTGAATGCCGGCTTGATTGCTACATTGATTATTTTTTTTGTATTGCAGTGGGGAGTGGTGAGTTATGCCATTAATCACGTGGCAGGCGAATTTTTATATAATCGGTTAAGGCATGATGCAGAAGCCTTGTTAGTGGCTTTGGACTCTGATGAAAAGGGTGTTTTTCAATTGAACACTGTGCGGATTTCTGATGCCTATCACCAGCCTTTTTCGGGGCATTATTATCGGTTGGATATTGGAGATCAAACATTTCGCTCTCGCTCATTGTGGGATGAAGCACTCAATAAAATGGAAGTCGCTACTGGAGAGATAGTCATCGATCACATGATCGGACCGCAAGAGAAAATTCTTGTTTTGTATGGACGTGGTTATAAAAAAAATGGTCGCCATGTTGTCATTGTGATGGCGCATGATGTGACCGATATGAAGGAAGATATTGTTGAGTTGCAGTTTACCTATGCGTTTATTTCGGTCATTGCATTGATGGTTTTAATTGTATTGCAGCGAACGATTATTATGCGAGGTTTGCGGCCAGTACTTAAAGCACGAGCTCAAATACAAGCTTTGGAGCGAGGGGAATCCAGCCATATTGATGAAGGTGTACCGGCCGAGATATTGCCATTAGTACAGGAAATTAATCGACTGATTTTATTATTGCAAGAACGCTTACAGCGATCGAGGAATGCACTCGGTAATCTTGCCCATACCTTAAAAACACCGTTAACGTTATTAGCACAACAAGCGAATCGGCCTGAAATTAAAGCAAATCCAGAGTTGCAAAAATTGATTTTGGAGCAAACCGATGTCATGCGGCGGTTTACCGAACGTGAACTAAAAAGAGCCCGATTGGCGAGTCAAATATCATCGGTGAATCGATTTGATTTGCATGAAGATGTAGCGTCTTTAGTAGAGACGCTTAAAAGTGTATATGCAAACAAAAACATCGAGTTTTTTGTGCAATATCCAGTGACTCGTAGTTGTCCTTTTGACCGAGAGGATGTGCTGGAGCTGCTCGGTAATCTTCTAGAGAATGCCTGTAAGTGGACAGAGGCGATTGTTTCGTTAAATGTCATTTATAATGATCGCTGCCTCTGTTTCACTGTTGAAGATGATGGCCCTGGGGTTGGTGATGAAAAATTAAAAATTTTATCACAGCGTGGTACTCGAATTGATGAGTCTACTGCAGGCTATGGCCTGGGTCTGGCCATTGTTCATGATATCGTAAAACATTATGACGGGACGTTAATATTTAGCCAATCGAAGAAATATTCGGGTTTACTGGTTGATGTTTGCTTGATGTCGCGCTGAGTGTTTTTGGAGGGCTTTCCGGAATCAGTGTTGGGAAAGTAATATAAAGCTGTTTTTTTTATCAAAATACTGATAGAGTGATTTCTTGATACCTTGTCCTTCTGCTAAAAGATTTTCAGCCTCAGTGATTTCATCGTACAATGACTCCTTCGCCTTTTGTTTCTTTCTCTCGTTAAAAAAAATAATGATTTTACCTTTGACTGATCTGATACAATAGGGTTTTGTGGTCACGTA
>CAYUAI010000036.1:0-36822 GCA_964442745.1 uncultured Chromatiales bacterium | reverse complement strand
TACAAAGTGACTTATTGGATGAGCTAAATTCAAGAATTGTCATTCTATTATCCTCGCTGAAAACACTTAAAAATACAAATGCAGAAAAACTTTTTCCTATCATAGATATTGAATAAGGCTGTTTTTTTTACTTACCCACCAATTAACTTCCGTTCCTAAATCTATTCTCAAAAAAGAAGCAACTTCTCTCGATCAATTCAGATATGAAATTCTTGGTGAAATTGATTTATTGTTGACGGGCATCTAACATTGAATCGATCTGAAATTAACACATTCCGTCACGTCAAACTCACCTAATGCAATACCACTAATACACATTTTCAAGATGATCAATAAATCAATGTCAATCTCTTGAATTGACATCTCAATGATCGGTTGACGGCGATTATTCCTTAAATATTTATGGTGAAAGATGAGGAGGTTTTTAAAATATGTTGATCTGTGCGGTTGGTAACAATTAATGAATGAAGTGACGAGATGGTATTGATCCGGCTTCTATTCTTCAGGCATACCTTGTCATTCGTTCCTACGCAAGAGCGAAGGGAAGGCATAACGCTAGCAAGATTTCAAAGTCGAGCTAGAAAGATTGGACAGTGTCTCCTAGGAAAAAAAGAGATCAATCCTATTGTACAGCGCTACAAATTTTTGGGTAATGGCCTGGCGGTGATTGATTAAGGATGTAGGTACTAACAGTAGGTGCGCTAGGCGAGGGGCGTGAGCACGACTGCAGTAGTAGGGTATAATGCAGGAGCAATTACCCAGGACGTGGAAGCTTTCGCCCTTATCGACAGCACCTAAAGATTTTTTTATCCACTTTTTTTGAAACGTTAGGGTTAATAAAAAAAGTCCACTTGCTGCTATTTACGAAAATTCCGGCGTATTGTTTGATAATACCAGTAGATTTGATCGGATGCTTGGAGCTGTTCTCTATTGGTTTTTGATGGGTACTGGTTTTTCAGATGGGTAGCGTGGATTCGCTACGCTTAATCTACACTATACCCAAAAGAAGATAAAAATAACTTTTCCTCTGAAATCCGTTTGAACTGACAAAAATTAATGTCAATAAAACCGCTTGAGCCTTCTTTTTATTCTTTTATCGAGTCTTCGATTATGACAGAGCTAGGGCAGGCTTACTGAGCAATCAGTTAAGTTTTTTGCTTTTGCTGTGAATTTTTTGTCAAAGGTATAAAATTTTTCATATTGTTGGCACTGAGCTAAGTGTAGGGCATCCGAAAAGTCTAATCCACCTAAGTGCCAATTAATGGTTTGAAAAATAAAAGTAGGGTTTGATAGATGAATGTTCTTCAGCCCAAATAGGTTAGTCAATGCATTACAGATTTTCTCCGGTGAGAATTCGTATGCGTATCTTAAAACCCATTCAGTTTCTAGGATAACAGTATTTGATATAAAAATTTCTTTTGAGTTAAAAATTTCAAATGACTTTTTGTATTGGCGTTCATCATCATGAGTAAGAAACCTAACGATAACATTAGTATCAACAGCAATCATTTAAGCTGTGCCTTAATTCCTTTTTTGATGGCGGCGTCCATTTCCTCTAGTGTTTTTGCTTTGCCTTTATATTTTAAGCAAGATGCTACATCATTAATATTAGATTCTGGAAAAGGAGTTTTAGGCTTAAGTAAAATTCCATCGCCTACATCAATCACTATGAGTTCTTGCCCTGCTTCCCAATGATGTGCAGTTCTCAAAGGTTTAGGTATAATAACTTGACCTTTGCTAGATAATTTGGTGGTTTCCATTGATCAGTCGATTCCGAAAAGTAAGAATAATGTAAGAATTGTAACAATTGAACGACTATCTGTCAATTTGTGGTTTTGTGTAAAAAACACTCTAGTATGGCCATTTTCGTGTCAAGATAAATCCAAATCAATGGAATGGACTACGAAGTTATGAAATTCGATGTTGTAACCTAGAGAAAAAATGGGCAAGTTGCTTTATTAGCATTACTTTTTAATTTTTAAATGAGGAATAACTGATTATTTTAACGGGAGGTATGCAAGTTCTATTGGCTCTATTAGTTCTATTTCTCACCCGATACGAAAGATGAAGTTTATTCGATAATTTGATAAAAAGTATTATGAATCAATAGACTTGACCCCTTGTACATAAGGCGCAGAAATTCATCGCTAGTATAGTGTTCATAGGAAGAAAAAAAAGGGTTTTCATTCTCGAATAATTGTGGTCTCATTAACAAAGTCTCTTTTTGGTGCGTGTCTTTTTCGAGAAGAAAACTTGTTTTTATACCATTCGAGGTTACTTTTTAATGAATTGCTTGATAACCAACTGATTTTTTCAAGTTAATTATATTGTGGCCTAGCCGTAATAATTCTGGAGTAACTGAAATGTCATTATTTTTAAGCAACAAAAAAACTGACAAAGAAGGATATAATGAATTTTATAGAAATAAAACCAGTCGTTTATTGCAGGAATGTGATAATCCAGATAACTATATAAGAATTTTTGAGAGAAGTGGCTTAAGCCCATTTTGTAATGGTGGTAATACTAAAGGGTATGTGCGAGGACTTGCTGTTCGCAAGCTTTTAGAGGCGTCACGCTCTACGGGCATACCAAGAAACGAAATAACTATTTTAGATGCAGGATGCGGTCTTGGTGAACTATCCGTATATTTAGCATGCGAAGGATTTAACGTTGTGGGGGTAGATATTTCCATTGAGGCCTGCCAATCCGCTACAGCGCTTTCAAAACAAGTCGGTGTGTCGAAGAACTGTTCATTTTTAACCGAAAGTTTGGAAGATTTATCTATGGCTGATTCAAGCATTGACTTTGTTGTTGGTCATGCCGCATTACATCATTTCATTAAATACGATGTACCAAAAGAATTTCACAGAATTATGAGAAAAGGAGCTAAGGGTTTTTTTGCTGATAGCTTTGGAGAGAATCCAGTCTACCATTTTTTTCATAACAAGGAGGAAATGGAAAGATTAGGTGACGTTATCCTTTCTAAGAAACTTATAAATAGTTATTTCCAGTGTTTTAAAGTGGAGCTAATTCCAACAGATTGGTTTGTTATGTTAGATAAGCTGTACTTAAAAGTTCTACCAAAGAAATTGGTAGACTATGCCCGACAGTTATCTAAAGTGCATTTTTGGCTTGATAGGAGAGTGCCCAGTTCGAATAGAATCTCGATTTTCTTATCAGGCACAGTAATGACAATAATCACGAAATAAATTTCAGCCTTCATTACACGACGGATTCCATTCAGTTATCTAAATCCAATCCCTGTTCAATTAACCAGGCTTGTTGGTGGTATTGATAAACCGTTTTTGAGCCGAGCCGGTTGGCGCTAATCTGGTGACTGTTCGCATAAAAATTAGCCGGAAACTCGAAAGAGGCTAATAATAGCGGAAGGGTTATCCATTGGCCAGGTACTGTCAGTTGCGTGGTTTGTTGTATTCTTTGTTTGGGGGATAAGCCATTGAGGGTGGCGATGGTCCAACCCCATTCGCCAAAGCTGGGAATATTCTGATGGTATTGTTCAACGTGCAGGAAGCCCGCTTGTTTTACCGTCTTGCCAATACTGATAAACGCTTGGCGTGCGTGATAGGGCGAGGTGGATTGAATCGCTATGCTGCCATCGCCGCTCAGCAAGTGTTTTAGTTTGCTGTAAAAAAGCGCTGAGTATAATTTGTTGAGATCGGGGTGGCTTGGATCGGGTAAATCGACCAAAATGATATCAAATAGCTGCTGATTATCGAGTAAGTGGTTCACTGTCACAAAGGCATCTCCGTAATGGAGTGTCACCCGTGGGTCTTTGAAGGCGTATTGATTGAGTGTCAGCAAGTCATGGTTGATGATTTTGCCATTTTTGTAAAACGGTTCACTGAAAAAATCGACAATGTGGTTATCGAGTTCAAGGACCGTGACGGTTTTGGGGTTCCATTTAAGAATGTCGCGCAATGCTAACCCGTCACCGCCGCCGATCAGTAACACATGTTGTTGGCGGGCGGCGGCGATGAAGGCTGGAAAGACAAGGAACTCGTGGTAAATAGGCTCGTCATCGCTGGAAAATTGGGTTCGACCATTGATGTAAAGTGTGTATATGGGAGGCTTGGCGGTGGCCATTTGACGTTGGGTGATGGTGAGGTGTTGATAGGGGGTATGCATGCTGTGGATGACTTTATCTTTATACAGTAGCTCTTCCAGGGTGGTTTCCCAAGGACTGCCATATTTAAAAACCAGCAAGATAAGCACGGCCATGGCTAATTGCGCGATAAATAACAAGGAGCGGTAACGAATCCGTTGTTGATACAGTAAATAGAAGGCGACACAAGCGAGCAAATTGACGCTGGCGGTTAAGGCAGCGGCGGTGGTGATGTCCATGGTTAACAGGAAGAGCACCCATAAGGCGGCGCCGATGCCCGCGCCGATATAATCCGCGCCATAGATGGTGCCGGTATTGTGTACCAGATGTTGGGCATGCAGGTGTTGCCGCACACGGGCAATCAGTGGAATTTCCATGCCAATTAAAAAACCGAGACTAAAGCCGATCAGGTACGGAACGATATGGGCAAATTTTTGTACGATTGCCACAAAACTACCACGCGGGGTTAATTCATCGGGTAAGCCATACCAGTGAGCGAGGAGGGTGGGCAGTAATTGGCTAAAAGCAAACATAGCGGAGATGATAAGCACCGAGAGAGTACCGCCGACCGCGATAAGAATTTCAATCCAGGCAAAGCCGGTAAATGGACAAGTGATTTTACGTGCCGCCAAGGAGCCCAGACCCATGGCGACAATCATAATGCCAATCATGGCGAATAAGGTGGTTTCCATGGCACCCAGTATGCGACCGGCATAATGGGAAAGCAGGTACTCATAAATGAGCCCGCAGCCGGCCAAGACGGCCATAATCGTAATCAGCGCCGCATCGGTAGCGAAATGGGGTTGTTTAATGGTCGATGAAAGAGTGCGGTAGAGATTAATCATTCAGCGAAATCATCGGAGGCGCATGCCTATTTTTTTTAGTGACTGGCAGACAAAACCACTAAACAATCAATCCGGCCAGTAATAAGCCAATGGCCATGTAAATCACGGCTTCAATGGTGGCGATGCCCATGTTCTGTTGTTGATCGACGGCTTCCACCACATTGATGCCCGCTAATATGATATGTCGAGCGGCAATGGCTAAGACAGAAAGTATAATCGTAATGACAATGGAAATGAGGCCCCACATGAGGGTGGCGAGAAAAATGTTTTGTTCATTATAGGGGACGAAACCCGAAGCGGCGGTGACGGCCAAGGCAACGCCGATTTTGTGTCCAAAATAACGGGTGGCCAAGGCGCGATTACCGGCGGCAAAGGCTTTTTGTAAACTTTCTCCAGAGTGGCGTTTGGCATAAACATAAGTTCGGTAGCGGGTGACAATCACCAGTACAATCTGCGAGAAGACAAAACCACTGATGACGGCAAATAAGCCAAACAAACTGTTGTCATCGACCCACACCATGATAGCCCGTACAATAATAGCGGTGGCCATCATGTTAGCGGCATCGACAATGGCTGCGGCGACGTTACCTTGCATAATTTGTTCATGAATGGCGATTTCAGGCAAGGATATTTTGTCGAGAAAGTGGCGGGTCAGTGCCATGAGTACCAGGCCAAATAATCCATAAGATAATACCAGCAGGGCTTCGTCGAGCAAGGTGATGCCAGGATCGCCAGAAATGGCACCGGTGAGCATGATGGCTAAGGCACTCATGCCGCCCGCAAAGGCAATCCCAAATGCTAGATTGTCGCGTTGGCTCAGCGCCTGGGTTGAGCTGACGTGGCTGATCAGTCCGGCCAATTTTCGAATACTGGCCAGCAGCCCGATAGCGATGATTAAATCAAGCAGAATAATACCCAATAAATCCGGATACCAATTAATCAGAGGGAGATCGGTCATTTATTTGTCCTAATAGGTTTTTGTGTCAGAGGCTGTTTTATTTTCCACCAAACGAACCTCGGGAAAAACTACTGCGTTGCCGAAAATTGCCGCCAAAGGATTTGGCATTTTTACTGCCTGTCGCCGATTTTGTTGGCTGACGGGATGATAGCTTTTTGCTATAGGTACTGCGGCGTTTTTGTTCGCTTAAACCACTGTAACTTTTTCGCTTGACGCCTAAGTCAATGTTCCGATTGGTGCGCTGGCTCATTGGGGCATTTTTATTTTTGGTCAATATATTTCCGTAACGTTTGCGACCGACATCGTTATAATAACTCCAACCCCGAGATCGATTCCATTGATCATAGTTATATCGTCTACCATCCACTAAATTGCTGAACAACGCATACATGCCGTACCATTCCCAAAACGAGGTGCCGTTGCTTTGGTTGACCCATTGACCATAGGACGGATTACCGATGAGTTGGCTGCCGGCTCCCAAATCTTGTGCGCCATTCGTGCGTAAACTGTCTTCTTTGCTGGGCATCGTGACCCGGGGTAGCGAGCCGTTGGACAGGTCGGCCAATACATTGACCACATCACTTAAGGCAAGATTGTAGGTGTCGGGTTGTGCGGCTTCGATAATCGATTCCGCTTCTTGTAATTGTGCCTGTGGATTGGCGAACATTTCAGGACTATTTTTCAGGTTGGTTAAGCGGTTTTGTAAATTCTTGAATAGGGCACCGTTGCTTGTCGCATCGGTCGCTAGGTTTGTCACGAGTGTCTTCACTTCGGGACGGGAGCTTGCCAAGATATCCGCATAACCTGTAATCAATGTGGCATTGGTCAGTTGGTTTTGGTCAATGGCTTGTTTCAGCTGATTGATTGTTTTTTCTGCGCCCTGGAGGCGTTCAGGCAGTGATTGCTCGGGATTTTTTGATTCGCTGCCGCAGCCCATAACAAGCATGACAATGAAACACAAGCACATCAGTGAAGGTCGAAAAATCAAGACTGGCTTCCTATTCAGTGTTTTCAGGTGGTGCGACATTGGCTAAATTTAAATTCGATAGCGAAGGCGGCATTGCTATACTTACATTAAATAGGTGGTTCTCGTGTGGATGAATATCGCCGCCGGTTTGTTATTGTATATTGTAGTTTAAATCGACCTTTTCCACCAGACCATAAAATTTCGCTTTGGTATTGATTACACAATAATTTTTTTCGGTCCTTGATGCCACAAAATAATAATGTTGGCTATCCGCGACTCGGTAAAATGAATGGTCGATTGGCCAATGAATCTAATTTCCTTGTTAATTTTATGATATTTAAAAACGCACCGACTCAATTATCCGTCCTTCGTCAATCCATTAATGCGGCTTACCTTGCCGACGAAACGGAGCATATTGAAATGTTGTTGCCATCGGCCGCGTTGCCGCCAGAGGTGCAATATAAAATCACCGAGCATACCCGTCGTTTAGTGGAGGCGGTACGCGCCGCCGGTAAAAAACAAGGGGGTATTGATGCTTTTATCCGTGAGTATGATTTATCTTCAGAGGAAGGGGTGGTGCTGATGTGCTTGGCGGAAGCCTTGCTGCGCATTCCGGATAACGAAACCGCCGATTTGCTGATTCGGGATAAGCTATCATTTGCTCAATGGGATCAGCATTTAGGACAGAGTCATTCGTTGTTTGTTAATGCATCTACCTGGGGGTTGATGTTGACAGGCAGTCTTGTACAAGTGAAGTCAGCGACCATTAATGATGCTCGATCATTTTTAATGCGCTCCATTACACGCATGGGGGAGCCGGTGGTGCGCGGTGCGTTGCGGCGTGCCATGAGGATTTTAGGGCATCAATTTGTCTTAGGGGCAACCATTGAGGAAGCCTTAGCAAGAAGCCGAACGGATTATTGTCACCATTATCGTTTTTCCTACGATATGCTGGGTGAAACGGCGATTACCGCTAAAGAGGCGGATCGTTACTTTAAATCGTATCGTTATGCCATTGACGCATTGCCCCAACTTACCTTAAAGAAGCAAAGTGTATTTAGTGCGCCGTCGATTTCAGTGAAATTGTCAGCCTTGCATCCACGTTATGAATTTTCCCAGCATGATCGTGTATTAAGCGAATTAATACCACGCCTTCGAGAACTGGCCATTGCGGCTAAACAAATGGGCGTGGCGTTGACCATTGATGCGGAGGAATCTGAGCGACTTGATTTGTCATTAGATATATTTGAAGCGGTGTTATTTGATCCCGAGTTGGTGGGTTGGTCTGGCTTAGGTATCGCCGTACAAGCCTATCAAAAGCGTTCGATTCATGTGATTAGCTGGTTAGTTGCTTTGGCAAAAAAGAGAAACAGTAAAATTCCGATCCGCTTAGTCAAAGGGGCCTATTGGGATACGGAAATCAAACGGGCTCAGGAACAAGGCTATCGCGAATATCCGGTGTTTACCCGCAAAGTGAATACGGATGTTTCCTATTTAGCCTGTGTGCGTCACATATTGGAGGCGACCGATGCGTTTTATCCTCAATTTGCGACGCATAATGCAAGAACGTTGGCCACGATTTATGCGATGGCTGGTGAGCATCCGGGCTATGAGTTTCAGCGTTTACATGGCATGGGGGATAACTTATATAATGAAATTCTTGCTGATGAGCAAATGAACATTCCTTGCCGAATCTATGCGCCAGTCGGTTGTTATGAAGATTTGTTACCTTATTTAGTGCGCCGGTTATTGGAAAATGGCGCTAACACGTCTTTTGTGAATAGCATTGAAGATGAGAATATACCCGTCGAGGTGCTGGTGGCTGACCCAGTACTTCGAGTGGCAAGTTTGGCAGACAAGCCGCATCCGAGTATCGTCTTGCCCAAAGACTTGTATGCGATCGGGCGAGAGAATTCGTCAGGGTTTAATTTTTGTGATGTCGATGCGTTGACGCATTTAGCTGAGCAGATGGCGCTAGCCACACAGCAACCCTGGCGGGCATTGCCCATCGTTAATGGAGAAAAAATGACTGGCGATGAAATTGAATTATTTTCACCGGCAAACCATCATCACCCAGTCGGCAAAGTGGTGTATGCCTCGGTAGAACAAACGCAACAGGCACTGGCGGAGGCGAAAGCGGCGGCTTGGGTCTGGAATACACGGGATATTGATGAGCGTATCGGCATTATCAATCGGGCCAGCGATTTGATGAATGAACACCGCGCCGAACTCGCGGCGATGATTGTCAGTGAGGGCGGGCGCACCGTGGTTGATGCCATGTCAGAGATTCGGGAGGCGATTGATTTTTGCCGGTATTATGCCTCTCGTGCGAAAAGTGAGTTTGGCTCTCCGATGGATTTACCGGGACCGACGGGTGAACATAATGTGTTATCGTTAGGTGGGCGCGGGGTGTTTATTTGCATTAGTCCGTGGAATTTTCCGCTAGCGATTTTTGTGGGACAAGTGGTGGCTGCCTTAGCGGCGGGTAACTCCGTACTGGCTAAGCCGGCCAGCCAAACACCGTTAGTTGCCATGCGGGCGGTGGAGTTGTTGCATGAAGCGGGCGTGCCAGGCGCGGTGCTGCATTTTATTCCAGTATCAGGTAAGGTGTTATATGAACATGTGTTAGCCGATCAACGAGTCGCGGGGGTAGCATTTACCGGGTCGCTTGAGATAGCGAGGGATATCAACGTGAAGTTGGCACGGCGTGAGGGGGCGATTGTGCCATTCATTGCAGAAACCGGTGGTTTGAATGTGATGATTGTGGATAGCTCGGCCCACCCTGAACAAGCCGTCAGTGATATTGTGCAATCGGCCTTTAATAGTGCCGGGCAACGTTGCTCAGCGTTGCGTGTGTTGTTTTTACAAGAAGATATTGTTCCACGCATGATGCAGTTGTTGTCCGGGGCGATGGAAGAATTGTGTATTGGTGACCCGAGTTTACTTAGCACAGATATCGGTCCGGTGATTAATATGGCGGCGATGGCTCAGTTGAACAAACACGCTGAGTACTTGGACCAGGTGGGACAATTAATTTATCAAATTGAGCTACCTGATGGACTCGCCTCCGATCATTTTTTTGCCCCTAGAATGTATGAAATTCCAGAATTTACGTTATTAAATAAAGAGGTTTTTGGACCCATACTTCATATTGTACGCTTTAAAGCAAAAAAATTGGATGAAGTGATTGAGACGGTTAACCAGTCGGGTTATGGTTTGACACTGGGGATACATAGCCGTATTGAAGCGACTATTAAACATATCTGTGTGCGTGCGAAAGTGGGTAATATCTATGTGAATCGCAATATGATTGGTGCCGTGGTTGGTGTGCAGCCCTTTGGCGGTCAAGGTTTATCGGGCACGGGTCCTAAAGCGGGCGGCCCCTTCTATCTACATCGATTTGCCTCGGAACAAACCTTAAGCAATAACATTTCTGCCATTGGCGGTAATACCCAATTGTTGGCGATGGAAGATGGCGAGTTCTTATTGTGACCCCCTTATGCTTAGCCATTGACCAAGGCGGGCATGCGAGTCGTGCCATCGTATTTGACAATACTGGGCAGCCCGTGGCACAAGCCTTTCGTGAGATTGAGACCTATCATCCGGCGATCCATCGTGTGGAACATGAGGCTGAGGCCTTGTTGGAATCGGTGGTGGATGTTGTCTCTGAGGTGATGTCGCAGTTGGGTAGTGAGGCCGCCAGTATTCAGTCGGCGGGGTTGGCGACGCAGCGTTCCAGTGTGGTTTGTTGGCATCGCTCAGGAAAGCCATTAACACCGGTGATCAGTTGGCAGGATCGACGGGCAACGCAATACCTCGCACCGTTAGCACCGGTAATGCAAGCCGTGCGTGATCGCACCGGGTTGTTTGCTAACTCTCATTACGGGGCCAGCAAAATAAAATGGTGTCTTGAGCATGTGGCTGAGGTTCAGCAAGCCTATCAACAAAAGCATTTGCTGGTCGGTCCGCTCGCCAGTTTTTTATTGTACCGCTTGTTAGCAAATAAACCCTTTGTGACTGACCCTTCCAATGGGGGGCGCACTTTGTTGCTGAACAAAGTGCGCTTGGATTGGGATCTTTTTTTGTGCAATTTAATGGCGATTGATCCGCAAATATTACCGCGTTGTGTTGCGACGAATTATCCGTTTGGGATGCTAAAATTCAATGGTTATGCCATTCCCTTAACGCTATGTACAGGTGATCAAGCGGCGGCGATTTTTGCTCAAGGATGGCCTTCTTCAGAAGCGATTTATATCAATGCAGGCACCGGGGCGTTTGTGCAGCGGGTATTGCCGGATGAATTTGCAGTCAACCCTAACATGCTAACCAGCGTCGTATATTGTTCTGAGACCCGTCGAATCGAGGTGATCGAAGGGACGGTTAATGGGGCGGGGAAAGCGTTTGATTGGTTGCAAGCGACGTTAGCGATCACGGATTTTGATCGTGCGCTTAGGCAAGCCGTTGAGCTAAGCCATGAGACGGTAATTCCTATTTTTCTGAATGGTATTTCTGGTGTAGGTTCTCCTTATTGGCTGAGTCATATGGATTCTCGTTTTGTCGGTGAGCAAACAGGTGGGCCACAAAAGCTAGTGGCCGTATTGGAGAGTATTGTTTTTCTGTTGACCAAAAACCTAAATTTGATGAGCCGTCAAGACCATAGGCTCGTGATTTATGTCACCGGTGGCTTATCGAATATTGATCTATTATGTCAAAAATTGTCAGATCTCATTGGGTTCTCGGTGTACTGTCCTAAAATTTATGAAGCGACTGCGCAAGGTTTAGCATTTTTATTGGCGAACCAGGGGGGCGCATGGAAACAGTATGGCTCATTTCGCAAAAAATTTACTCCGAATGAGAATATAAATTTGCAAAAACGCTTTTTGCAATGGGATAACCTTATGAAAAGCATCAAGTAATTGTTACAATAGGTGGTTTGCTGGTTATTTTACCTGAAATCAGAAGGAAAAACATATACTTATTAATGGGTTATATGTAAAATCGCGACTGGTATTTTGATGCAGAAATCCATGAAATATGGGGGGCAATGTGATAAGGTAAGCATTATGGCTATCGTTTATATCGCTGAGGGGGATACCTGATAAATATTAGGTAGTAAGCGGTCGACTCGGTTTTTATCGTTGGTGGAAAATAATAAGCTTACATAGAAAAAAGAAAATTACTCCCTAAAAAAACAAAATATTTCTCAACATATGTGCGATCAATTCTATTGTTTTCCAGTGTATTTCTGATGAAAATATTGATATGAATGAGAAAATGGGTGGTTATGGAATTATGAGGAAGGGTTATGTGTAAACTTCAGTCTAAAAATACTTTTTTGCGGATTAGCGGATTTTGTATTGTTGTTTTTTTCATGTTGGGCCAGGGTAGTGTGACGGCAGCAAGCTTTGCTGATAACTTCGATAATGGCATTTATGCTGATACGGATGATACCCCGGCATTTTGGCGGATTAGTCGTGGCTCTACCATTTCAAGGTATATTTTGGAGGTGAGTGAAAATATTGATGACGCACAAAATGGTAGATTATCAATCGTCACTAACCAAATACAGGCTTCTGGTATTATCACGCCGACGACGCCTGACTTTAATTTTTTTAATACGCCGGTGTTGATCGATTTAAAAGGCATTAGCATTGAAGCCGAGCAGTTTCTCTCATCTTCTTTATTGCATGTGGGATTATATTCCAGAAATGATCGCACGATAATCGCAAATCACATGAGATTAGCCATGATTGGTGATCGGGCTTTTATTTTTACCGTCAAGTCAAAAGATGGCACAACTTTCCCGATTAGTCTTAAATATGATTCTCCAGAAGTGCCAGAACGAGTCACATTGTATCTTGATAGTGTCGAGTACCGGATTACGTTTTATTTTGCGGGTGGCGGGTTATTTTTCGCGGGCGAGCATGGGATGACATTGGAGGGTTGGGCAAATGGTACGGGTGATGCGGCATTGTTTATCGGTGCCTCTTCCACTTTCTCATCACTGACAACGGTTGGTATTGATTCCATTGAGGTGTCTGATCAAAATACTTTATTGTGTATCTAGTTAAGCGTTAGCAATACAGCACATGATTTCCCATAAAATCATGTGCTGGTATATCGTCGGCGGATGATAGGGGGGGGGTAGAATAAATCGTTCGATCATTTGATGTAGTATGTTTTTATGTCTCTTATGACCCACTTTAAGATAATGAAGTTGGTTATACCAATAACAATAAAAAATTAATGCGCAGGTGTTTTGGCGGTTGAGCTAAAAGCCTAGCGATTGTCGTGGGGATGTAGTATGCGAAGTAAATTTGGTGTTTTTTTGTTGATGGGAAGTTTGTCTTTCTCGCTATTTTCACCGTCTTATGCGTTGGATGTCAATGAGTATCGCAACATTGCGAAAGATACCATTCGCCAAATGAATATGGGCATTGCGGGTGATATTGAAGTCGTCATTGCTATGCAAGAGAAGCTCATGATTCTTGGCATTGAGGCGGGCGTTGAGTTTCTCCAGCATGATTCAGACAATGCTCGTCCTTTGCAGTTAGTGATTGTGAATGCTGAGAATATGAAGACGTTGTCGTTGGCGCGGATGGAAGTGTTATGGGTTCAGCGTAAATTCCTTAAAGACAAAGGCATTGATCCAGAAGATCTGGATAATTTTAGTGTGATGGCAATACTTATGGATTCGGTGATTCACCCTGCGACGGCTTATACTGCCTTAGAAGAATATAAAAATACCGGTAATCCTGAATTGTTAACTCGGGTGAAAATAGAATTGCTGGAAGCGCTCAACAAAATTGGGCAATTGTAGTTCATTTCTGATCAGGTGGGTGAAATTAAGTCGCTTGATTCTTGTTGGTATTCTACCAAAGACGGTGTATCAAATGCCGTTTTTTCCTGTTTTTTTGCCGGTATGCATTGACAAAATGCATGATGGCGTTTTCTATTGAGCCCTTTTACTTCTGACGTGCTCATTGGGTGGAAAATTGGTCGCCTTCTGTTTGTGTTCATTTTTGCTGCAAAATCGATTGAAAAGCAAGTGAATGATAGATATCTATGTCTTAAATGTTGACCAACATACTCAGTTCCCGTCATTATACTTGGTGAGCTCGGTGGACCGGCAAGAATAAATGTGAATTATTTTCTTTTTTTTAGGTACCCCGTGTTTTATGTGAAGTGAGTAAGGAATGAAAATTAGAGGGGTGAGGTATTTGGTGTATGGTTTAAAGTTGTGCAATTTTGAGTGGATTGTTTGTCCGATGAAATACATTGTGTTGATGCTGGTTTTTGTCATGCTGGGTGGGTGTGATGGGAATAGCGAATTAATGAAGGCTGTGCAAGCGGGTAAGCAAGATCAGGCGGCTGAAATATTGCGTTCGGGGGTGGATATTAACGAAACAAATAATTTTGGATGGACAGCGTTGATACATGCCTCTCGTAATGGAAATGTAGTTGCTGCTAAATTTTTGCTGGCGGAGGGAGCTGATGTCAATGTGGGGGATGATACGGGTTGGACGGCACTTATCAGAGCGGCTCAAAAAGGGAATGCGGAGATCGTTAAGCTATTATTGGAAGAGGGCGCGGATATCAACGTGCAAACAGGTAATGGCTGGACCGCATTGTTGTGGGCGATATTGCAAGATGAGCTTGAAACGGTAAAAGTTTTAGTTGCACATGGCGCTGACTTACAAATGAAAAGTAAGGATGGTCGTTCACCATTTATGGTCGCTATTGCGGAAGATCATAACGAGATAGCGCAAGTGTTACGAGACGCTGGTGCAAAACCGTAAGGAATGGGCGGCCTAATCATTTCTCTGTTTGGCACCCAGATTTGGTTTGTATTCATTCGTTCTGATCGCGCAAAAATGCAGGAATAGTGGGTCTATTGCGAGCTTTGTGATGGGAAAACGGGCGAAGCCGGGACGTTATTGCGTCGCCCATTCCTAAATTGAACCCAGATCCTGCCGCTGATTGCAGGGACATAGTCTGTATGCACGATTAAGGATAGGATTTAGCGGGAAGCTGAGTTAGGAGGGGGTAATGAAGCGAGTTGTGTATGTTCTATGGGGGGTTGCATTAACGGTTGTTTGTTTTTTAACATCATGTTCCGTGTCATCACCAGGCAGTGGTGCCGTTGCCGATTATACGGTGGATGGTAACGGTAGTCGCTATGTGGAAGATGATTCTCGGGTTTTTATGAAAAAACTGATATTGGAGTCGCTGCAAGAAGATGGTTTACATGATTTAAAAAATGATGCGTTATCGAGTCTACAGCAACCGGTAAAAGCCATGAGTAATTTTCCGGCTGATCGTCGGGGAGGCGTGAATTGGGTGGCTGCCATTGATCAGGGCTTTATTAATCCGCGGATGAGCTTGCGTGGCGATTCAGATATGAATGTGATGGATATGGATATTATATTTAAAGACACTGGTTCGATGCCATGGGTGCGTTTTCCACATCTTGCTCATACCCGTTGGCTGGATTGTTCGAATTGCCATCCTCTCATTTTTATACCTCAGCGTGGTGGTAACCCAAATATTGGGATGGATGCGATTATTGCGGGCAAGTATTGTGGGCGCTGTCATGATAAGGTAGCGTTTTCCTTATGGACATGTGAGCGATGTCATAGTGTTACGCATGCGGGTTCTCCAGAGGTTTGGTGGCGTGCTGAGGATGGGCCGTCTCCGCCGACAGCTGAGTCTAAAGCGATGCTAAAAGAGTTACAGTAGTCTCTGAGGTTGATACCTTAGAGCATTAAAAATGCGCACTAATCCAGTATTAGCCGCGCATTTTTTTGTCGAGTGACCGCTTAATGCATGCGATTGCTGTCTATACCCGAAAGATTTGTGCTGCCCTAGCGGCGTTAAAATTTTCCAGCGATGACTTGTCGTCTCGCCAGGATAACAATATACTTTGCGCTCAATACCTAAATCCTATACGCTACGGGTGTATTAAATTACATGAATAATGACTTTGCGGTTTCCCCCATGATGCCGGTGTTCCCACACGTAGATCCCTTGCCAGGTACCTAAGGCCAGCGATGTGTTGATGATCGGGATGGATAGAGAGCATGAAGTGAGGCTGGATTTAATATGCGCGGGCATATCGTCAGGGCCTTCTAAGGTATGGCTATACAGCGGATGATTTTCGGGCACCAGGTCGTTTAACCAATTTTCTAAGTCACGTTTTGCAGAAGGGTCGGCATTTTCTTGAATGAGTAAACTGGCACTAGTGTGCTGGATGAAAAGCGTGCAAAGTCCTTCCTGAATGCCTGTTTGGGCGATACAGTATTGTACATCGTTTGTGATTTCGAATAAGCCTTGTTTTGGACAATTGACTTGAATGTTGGTAATCATCATCTCGCTCTATTTAAGTCGCGCTTGCTTTTTTTAATGCCCGAATAATGGCTGAATTATTCTCCGATTCGGCGAGTTCCATCAAGGTCGCACCGTCATCATCTTTAACAGTTAAATCTGCTTTATTGTCAATAAGAAATTGAACAGTTTCGGGGTGTTCAAAGGCGATGGCTACCATAATAGGGGTTCTGCCTTGTTTTCCTCTCGCATCAATATTAAAGCCCGCATCTAACAGCGTTTTAACGATGGGGGTATTGCCGAGTCCTGCGGCGATCAGCAATGTTTTATTACCTATCTCTCGGTCTGTTTTGGTGCCGGTGCTCAGTAGGACTTTGGTGGCTTCATCGTGTCCAAAAAAGACCGCATTGGTGAGCGCGGTGGAGCCAAATTTATTGGTGATATTCGGGTTTGCATTGGCTTCCATGAGGGCCTTCACGATGTTGCTATGGCCATCTGATGCGGCCGCCATTAGTGCCGTCATTTTGTCATTGTCTTTCGCATTAACATTGGCTTTGTGAGCGATAAATAGCTTGACAACTTCAAGATGACCATTGTCAGCGGCAAGAATAAGTGGTGTGGTGCCATGCCTATTGGGCTTATTGATATCGGCCCCTTGTTCTATCAATGCATTGATGTAATCGCTTTGCCCCCGAGCGGCGGCTAATTGAAGTTCTGACAAACTATTTCCACAGCTGAGCAGTGCCCAAGCAAGCAAGAGTATGGTTAATACATTAGGGTATTTCATTCTATATTTTAATCATTGGATTAGTAGGAAGGTTGATTTAGTGGCTTATTGTACCAGAAGTGATGGCTATGAAAAGACTATCACCGCTTATTTGATGGGTTGAATTGACTGAAGAGGGAGCGGCTTGCCGATTTTGCTTAATTTTTAATAGGGGCTCAGGGAACTCAATGGTCATGGCTAAAGGGTTGTGTTTATTGCTTGCAGAAATTGAGTAGCCGTTTAGAATAGCGGCAGGCTGTTCTAAACGATAAATTGAGCTGAAGGCTATAAATTAAGGGGTGTTTGGCTAAAAGTAAACCTATAAGTGAAAAAATAGCTATATTTTAAGTATTAAATCTTGCGTAAATTGTTTGAGCCTACTATTCTTGCTGCAAAGGTGATAGGTGAAACAAAAAATACGCCAAATTTCACCAAATAATAATATTTTTGGGAATTCACCATTAGGCCGTCGAAGCGTATTTTAAATACAGCATGACTTAATCTGATTTCATCCTTTGAGTTTTTGTTATTCCTCAAAGGGGGTCGGTCGAGCAAACAAATCTCTGGTAGTTTGTGTGCAATAGGTCTCAATGAATAGAGACTAAATCTGGGCATGATTTGCATAATTTATTTAATTTCGATTCCCAATACTGTGTTTTAACGATGTCGCGCTGGATTGTTTTTGTTCTGGAGAAGCTAGATGGGTGAATATAGATCATCTAAAATCGAAAAGTATATTTACCTGGCGAGTGGATCGTGATTGAATACGGGCTTAAAGGTAGCTTGGTCATACTATAAAATCCTAGTGACACGGTGTCGCTTGATATAGACTTACTCAAATGCCAAATTTTAACGATAAATAAATTGATCAATCATGGTCTATCCGTCTCATTTTAGGAGTAAATGATGGCACTGAAAAAGAAAGTTGTAGCTAAAAAAACTGCTGAGGTAAAGAAAGCGCCAGTTAAAAAGAAAGTGGCGAGCGCGTTAAAAGAGCAAATGACAAAGGCTCAAGTGTATACACACCTTGTCGAGGAAACAGGCTTGCCGAAAAAAGATGTTATTGCGGTATTGGATGAGCTTGGTGTAGTGATTGAACGTCACGTCAAGAAAAATTCCATCGGTGAATTTAAATTGCTTGGTTTGATGAAAGTGAAGGTTGTCAAAAAACCCGCTCAAAAAGCACGAAAGGGGACAAACCCTTTCACCGGAGAAGAGCAAATGTTTAAAGCGAAACCGGCCAGAAACGTGGTAAAAGTGACGCCTTTAAAAGCGTTAAAAGATATGTGCTAAGGTGTATGAAATCCTAAGCGAAATATCGCCTAGTATATACCAACACTACTACGGCATCCTTTAAATTAAGCAGCGAATCCAGCGTTTAATGTGCAGGTGAGAATAGGGTAGGGTGGATTAAGCGCAGCGAATCCACAGGAACAGAGTATTAAAGTTAGTGGATTCGCTGCGCTTAATCCACCCTACTCGGCGACCGTGCTACGTGGTTGTTATCAATAAAAGGTTAGAAGTCTGCCACATAATACCGTGGCAGGCTTCTATGCCATTTCAGTTGAGCAATGGATGAGGTGATTACATCGCGGCTTTGTCTCGATAATTGCTCCGTGCGCTATTCTACCTTGCTGCTGTTAACTTGCATGCGTGAAACATGGAGTGACGGTGGTGAGTTGCGGATTGCTGCTGTGGCTACAGACAACTCGATTGCGGCCCATTTTTTTTGCTCTAAATAGGCGCTCATCAGCGTGTTTTATTAAGCTATTTCCTGCCTGCTGAATATTTGCGTACACATGGCGCAAATCTAGCGAAGCGGTACCAATAGAAATAGTGACGCTGGCGATTTTTCCGTTATCAATGACAAATCGCTTGTCACTAATTGTTTCCCGTATACGTTCAGCAATTTCGACCGCTTTTATCTCTTTAGTATCTGCTAATAAGGCGCTAAATTCTTCGCCACCGTAGCGTGCCAGGGTATCGCTGGTACGAAGACAGGCGCGTATTGTCTCTGCGATTTCTTTAAGAATCTCATCGCCTGCTTGATGCCCGCAAGAATCATTAATGCTTTTAAAATGATCGACATCAAAGAATAAACAAGAGAGTGGTTTGGTATGTCGTTGTGCTTGACTAACTTCTTCAGCGAGCCTTTGTTCGAAATATCGCCGGTTATTCACGCCGGTGAGGGAGTCGGTCAGACCGATTCTTTTTAAGCGTTCATTGCTCATTACATTTGACAGACAAACCGAGACAATTGAGGCAAAGCGTTGTAAAAAATCGCTGGCGATACCAGGCACAAAGCGATCTTTGTCGTCGCTGCCTAAATTTAGACTACCAATTAACTCTCCTTTATGTTTGATGGGGAGTAACGCGATACTTTTTGGAGATGGCGAATCAAGTGGGAACATGCCATCGTGTTGGTCATACTGGTAAATGCCTAAATAGGGGTTGACAGAGATACCGTAGAAACTGTCCAGATCGCTGGTTTGTTCTACAAAAAGTAAGTCAGGATGTTTTGATAAGTTAACGTTTTCTTCATCCAGAATTCGGCGGTGTTCGTATTCTGGATCATGTAAAATAATGGATACTCGGTCTAATCCAGATTCCATGCGATAGTCATAAGCCACCATTTCTAGAAATTTAATGAGCGAGGTGCAGCCAATTAGACGCAGTTCTAATTCCTGAAATCGGTGTAGCTTATCTTCATTTTGTCGTGCTTTCGTAATGAATGTTTTCAATTGGCGCTTTAGGGATAAATTCTCGGCATATAAATCAGGTTGTGATACTGCTGATATGTCAACCACGGAATGCATAAATCCTGAGACTCCTTTGTCAGTCTACCTATATCTATCGTGCTGCTAAGCGCTGTCACGCACTTTCAATGATCAATGTGATCGCAGCACGATATATGCCGATTTGACAAAACTCACGATATGTCTCGTTAAAATAACTTGTTAGGCAGAAAATTAATAGGCTGTTTTTATCCATAGCCATGTGTCCCCTTTTCAGTGCAATGTTTTACTGGGATAGAGCTGACGTGCTAAAAAGCTTAAAAGTAGTTGCCGGTATTGATAAAAATATATTAATCATAAGTTTAAAGTGGGTGTGGTGAGCTGCTCAGGAAGGGAGCGCGGTTATTTGTCTTGCATGGTTTCGCTCGAGTTGGGTGTTTTTCCAGCAAAAGATTTTTGTTGCAAGATTTTTTTCAAGTCTTGCATTGTGAAGTGTGATTTTTTGGGTTTAGGAAATCCAACTTCAAAGGCATTGGGGATAATGACAGGTGATTTGTCCTGTAACTCAATGCGTAGGTGATAGCTGCCTGCTGGCATATTGTTGGGGATATGCGCCAAGGCCGTGTTGTTTTCATATTGAAACTCAATGCTGGGTAATAGCTTAGCCGAAACCAATGTGGTTTCACCAGCAAGAAAAATAGCTTGGTTAACTATCTGAAATTTCGTAATGTTACGGCTGGTTTGGTAAGTTTTGGTTAATGATAAAGCGCCGCGATCGGTCAGTTTAGCGACATAAATTCCGTGGTTTTTAATACTAATGAATAAATCGTCATCAATTAGCGTTAGATCTGCGATATTGTCGTTGGTTGGCAACATGCTGATCGCTTGTAGCGAGTTATCGGTCCAACGAAAGCTGTGGATGCCTTGTCCCGGATGGGTGGTAAAAATAAATGAGTCATGTAGGCTGACTAAATTAGCGGGGGTCGCTAAGTACGTATCGGCAAAGACGTGAGGATGTGTGGGTTGAGTTATATCAATTAATTGCAGTTGTGTTTTTCCATTATGAGATGTTTGACTAAGGACGGCAAGTGTGTTCTGAAAGCCGCTGAAGTCTTTCACATGATGACTTAGGCGGGTGCGTTTGAAGGGGGCTGCGGGATTGCTGACATCAATTGCCGCTAATTGGCCATTTTGCTCAGCGATAAAAACCTGCTGCTGGTAATAATAAACTTTGTCAGCCGTTAGTTGGTTGAGTTTGAGTGTCGCTTGCCACATGGGTTGGAAAGGATGGCTAATATCAACGACCACTAAGCCTGCATCGCCGGCGGCAATATAGGCATGGGTGGCGCTTAAGGCGATGGCATTTGCAGAACCCTCAAAATCAAGACCGGCAGCCCAAACTGGGTTGAGCGAGTTTGTGACATCAAAAATTTGCAAACTTCGAGAGCCATTCGCTAGATAAGCATAGGAGCCTTTGAGGGCTAAATCGTTTATTTTTCCGCTTGTTTGGTATTGCCCAGTGAGGTGAATTTGATCAGCATCATGGACGTTAAATATTTTTATTCCTCCCCACCAGTCTAACACATAGGCGTGCTCCCCTTGCACATTGATACCCCAGGCAAAACCTTTGGTGTCGTAGTGGCTAAGTACTTGGGGTGCTTGCTTGTTGTGAATGTCGATTATTTGAATACCCGCTTTCCAGCTGGCAAGATAGAGCTTTTGATCTTGCAATGCGAGTCCTCGTGCATTGCCTATCGTTGGGAAGTGGGAAAGTGGTAAGGGTTTGGTTGGATTACTGACATCCAGAATGTGTAAGCCTTGATCAAAAAATGCCACATAAGCGATGTTGTTGTGAACGATAACATCTTCAGCAAAACCGCCAGGGTTGAATGTTGCGAGCCATTGTGGCTGCGATGGATCTTTAATATCAAAAATAAGCAATCCGGCGTTGTCGTCAGCCACAAAAAGCGTGTTCTGGTGAATGTCGATGGCCCAGGATTTTCCTGGCGTATCCACGCCACCAAGGCGTTTAGGTTGGCTTGGCAGGGTAATATCAATGATGTGAAATCCACCATGATGTGATGCGACGTATAACAGATTATCGACCAATTTCATGGTATAAGCTAACCCGCTTAGTGGCAGAGAACTGATCTGAGTGGGCTGACGCGGGTTGCTAATATCAATAATTTGCAAGCCATGGTCATCATCGGCAACAAAGGCAATCGGGTCACGTACAATAATTCCCTTGGGTGAGCCAGGGGTGTGATAATTAGCAAGCAGGCGGGGCATGTGGGGGACTTTAATATCATAAATATGTATACCAGAAAACCAGTCGGCGACATAGAGGATAGACTGATGGATGTCAGCACGTCGGCTACCGCCGAGATTCACGCCAATATGGCTGATGACTGGCGGACTTGGGGCGGAGAAATCAATTTGCAATAATTGTTTATCCGTTAGCACGGTGGCTGTATTGTTTTTATAATGCAATGTTTGAACAGGATGGCTCAGTCGAATATCGGACAGTAATAAAGGCGTATCAGGTTGATGATGATCAAATAGGGTTAAAATATTTTCATCATCACTGACTAAAGTTTGTGTGCGATCACTTGCAATGTTGGTGATGGTGCCCAGTTTGTTATAACTGCCAAGCCAGCGTAGGGGGCGGTCATTGGATAGATAGCTTAGACCGGTATCACCGTTGGCAATGGCTAGCTTATCGGCTTGCACGCTGATAGCAAAGCCAAGCGGGTTGAGAGGGAAATGCTCACTGACTTGTGGGTTGTCCATGGATATCCGATAGATGCCATTTTGGCTTAATATAATACAGTCACTGAGCGTGGCATAAACAGCCGTGATGGTTTGTGAATGTTGATAAGGTGTGGGCAGTGCCTTGGCTAAGAGGTGAGGTGAGGTCGTGATGATATCGTCATTACGAGTTTGTAGGCAGAGACTGTTTTGCTTGACGGAAAACGATTGTATGGGAAATTTGAAATGGTAAGTATCATTTTTTTTAGGTTGTGCTGGGTGGCTAATATCCCAGGTGCTTAATTGGCCCTGTTTGTCCAAAACATAAAGTATATTGTGGTTAATTTGGAAGGTATTGATGGGGGTGGCGGTCTCGATTCGTGAGATCTGAGAAAAATCATTTGCCTCGGTCGCTTGATAAGCCGCTAGCGACGTGTCGTCTGAGAGCCATATGATGTCATCCTGTAGATCCATATGAGAGGTGGGTGCGGATAACGTCAATACTTTCTGAATGTAGGGGCCGCCCGGTGTCACAGAAATATTTTTTATGGTTTGTGGCGCTGGTAGGTGAATGCGTATTTGTTCAGCATGACCTAGTTTGACAACCGTGGGTTGTACGATGGATGGCTGACTCGATGCCATGGTGCCATGAGCGAATATAATGGCTAAAAAGCTGAATAAGTAGATAACAGGTTTAAGATTTATCATGTCTCAAGGTTTTTTGATGGGTTCTTTTTTGGCGAGTTGTCCGGCGGGTTTCAGGTCGATGGCTAATCGGCTGGCTTCTTCAAGGCTAATGAGCTCGGGGATAAAATAGATCCCGCGCCATTCTTGTTGCTGAAAGCGGGGTACCACAAAATACGTTTTATTCGCATTAAAGGTAAAGCGGCGAGCACGCCAAACGGTTTCTGGCATGGTTTTTCCCGTCAAGTAGGTGAGCGAACGAACAATAAAATCGGTGGAGGCGGGTTTTATTTTTATCAGAATATATTCACCTCTTGCTAATTCGGAAATTTTAATTTTATCCAATTCAATGGTGATCGGGCTATCCGCAATACCTCGGGTTCGTTGGGTATCGGGCCGCAATATATAAACGTTTGCATAGGATTCATTGCTTGACTTAATAAATAGTGGGTGACTATCAACAATCTGTGTTGTGGTGCATGCGGCGGTGCAGATGAGGTAAAGGATCACCCAACCTCTGTTGCACAATTTTATTATGTGGCTCATGCTCACCTCCTTCCTGAGTGGTTAAATGGTGTCATTTTTGTTAAAACAGCTTAAGGCTTCCCGGGTTTGAGGGTATTACGATTAATGATGGTCTCATTCCTAAGTCAGTGTTGGATCGGTGTGCGTTAATTTCCATATGAGAGGTAAGTAAAGTAGCATTCAAAGTGGCATCGAGTTTTAATTCGCTCATAGTAAGCCTAGCTCCCATAAAGCACTCCATGCTAACCACGTGTTAAAAAAAACACAACCTGCCTGTGTTTCATCAGCGTAGAGACTAACCCTATTGAACCGTCTGAGTTCAGTCTCATTTTCGCTAGGCAATACAAATCCCTTTCCTCCTCATTCTATGGTGGAGACTATTTTTCGCTCGGGTGCTGCTGGGCTGCTGAATATTAGGAACGGGCACGAAATAACTTCCCGTTTTGCATGACAGGACTAATGACGTAGTTCCATTGGGCCAGTTTTTCATCCGCTTTAATATTGGCCCATTCATGAAAATCACTCGCGATTGCTTTCCCTGTCTCATACACCTTTTTGGTGACACGAGCAAAGACCTTCAGCCCGGTGGTCGTTGTCGCTTGCTTGACTAACGTTTTGACAAGCTCAACACTGACCAACACGATCCCGGCCATTGAGCGAGTAATATGAGGAAAAACACGATGCTCAACCGGATTCCATTTAGACGTATAAGGTGGGTAATGCGCCATTCTAATGGGCAGGTTAATGGCGTTGGATAAGTGTTGTAAACTTTCTTTAAAAACTGGCTGGCGACAGGAGTTGCTACCGCCACCATCGGCTAAGCACAGTATCGACGTGGCATCTGGGTCGTCGCGCTGATGCTGTGCGTGCCACCAGGCTTTGATCACAGTCGAACAGGGTGGCGATATAAATGAGACCGCCATGGCCTATTTTTTTGGCTTCCACGGCCGCCTATCGCCTGCCGTCTTTTTCAGACAAGCTATCATAGAGGATAATCATGGATTTTTCGATTTCACTGTCATAATTTGGTGGATACATCGGTGACCTATATTATCAAGTGGAAAAGTGTCACCATTATACCAACATTGTCCCTCTACAAACAGGGAGATTATTTCGTACCCATTCCTTATCAAAAATCCCTCGATTTGCGCTATCTAAAATGGTAGCCTTTATGTTTCTTAAATGAGACCCTGTTTTCTGATACAAGGATGTCAGAGATGATACGCTATGCTTCCCACACCATAAGTTAGTACGGTTTTTCGTTTTGGGTTGGTTGGAATGATCAATACAGCAGCAGATTGGCTGATATTTTTTATTTTGAGCCACTTTATCGTCTATTCTATGCTGGATATAGGTTTGGCAAAAGCGATGAGTTATATGGCTGGAATAGTATGCAGTTTTATGTCAAATAACCGATGGACTTTTCGGAACGAAATTTTAATCATGTCACTGGATGGAAGAGCGAAATATGCCCCAATTTTTCTTAAATTTATTACCGTCGCCGTGATTTTCCTTATAGCTAATACGACGGTTTATGTTTCTCTTGTTAATCATTCATCATTTGAGTTATATCCTTTATTAATGACAACGTTCATAACATATGCCTTAAATTATTATTGGACATATCAGTCCCAATAGTCGATGTCGTGACTTTGTTATCATCAGAAAAATTAAGAAACCAGACAAATGTTAAAAACGAATCTTATGGAACAGTCTAAATATGTTATTTGGTTAGGCGGACTTACTTTCGTTTTTTGGTGGACGAGTTTGGGTGGACAGGATTTTTTTTCTTTTCCCGCTTTATTGCTAATAGGGTATCTCGGGTTTCTCATTTACATTGGACAGTTTAACGATAAAGTGGCTCCGATAGGGCAACAGTGGGGGCGATGGGTGACAACGGCAGAGGGCGAGCGGTGGTGGACGTGGATTTTAATTGCACATAGTTTTTTATTTTTTTTGACGGCTGTTTTTAAATATTATTCATTTAATCTTAATACCTGGGATGCAGGAATTCATAGTAACATTCTTTTTAATATATCTCAGGGCGACTTTTATTCATCCTTTCTGAGTACGCATAATTTTGCGGATCATTTTACCCCTTCAATGTCTTTTATTAGCCTTTTTTATACGATTGCGCCCAGTATTCACTGGATGATGGGTTTTAAAGTATTAGCCTATGTTATGTGTCCATTTTTATTTTATTGGATTGCACAAACAATATTTGATAATCCGAAGCATGCTAAAGTGGCAGGAGCAATTTTAGGAATTGCATGGCTTTTATTTTATGCGCCTGGTATCCATAGTGTTAATTATGAGTTTCAAGCTTCTTCGCTTGCACCTGTCGCTATTTTGTATGCATTTTTAACGCTTCGTAAAGAGCAATGGTTTCGTTTCGGCGTTACTATGTTATTCATTTTGGGATTGAAAGAGCATCTAGGAAGCGTATGGATTGGCATGGGGTGTTATTTGCTTCTTACTACTTCTCGGAAAAAATTGGGGGTGTTTTTGATTGGTGTGGGCATTATTGCTTTGTATTTTATTATTTTTCAAGCCATGCCTTACTTTAGAAATGATTTGCCTTCCTGGACTATGCGTATTGCCCCTTTTGATCATGTTTATAAAAAGGTTATTTATTTTTTTCAATTGCTTATTCCTTTTATGTTTCTTCCTTTAATTTTTTGGCGTTATGGAATTATTGCGGCTCCGGCGATTGGTGTCAACTTGGTTTCTGGTCGTGAAACCATGGTCTCTAGTAGTTTTCATTACGATGATGTTTCCTCAACGTTGCTTTTTTTGGCAATGCTTCTCATCATTCAAAAGATTCATTGGAAATCATTGTACCTGAAATGGGGAGACCGAAAATTAGTACAGTGTGGATTGTTAGTATGGGGTGTTTGTTTTTTGTCTCTTTGGCCGGCGGGTCCAGGGAAGTATTTTATGAAATCAATTCCTGAAGCAAGGCATTGGGAAATTTTAAAAGAAATTGATCAATTTGATCGCTTTTCCCAGGGGGAGGCCATTGCGGTTCAAACGGCGCTTGGATCTCATTTTTATCGAAAATCGATCAGAGATTTGGTTCAGTATGAAGGCGGGGATTGCTCTGTGCAAAATGCCATTGCTCAGTCAAATTATCCGGTGAAGTATCTTGTGCTTACTCCCGAACTTAATCAATATATGATTGATGATATGCAGCAGTGCTTGGCGGCACTGGAGAAGAGTTCAAGTTATCGACGTGTACCCATATTTGATCACATTTATGTTTTCGAAAATTTAGATTATGTGGCCGACCTTGGGTTGCCTCGTATTTGAACATTGCGAAGTGTCGTAATAGCTTTTGCGCGGTATTGATTATGTGGCAATGAGCGGTAAACGTAAATCTTTCGCGTGGGGTGCGCTAAAACGCGTATTTAAGCGGGTTGGAGTGGCGATGCCGAAAATAACAGAAATACCGCTTCAGCGTAAGGTGAGTGCCAGTTAACGTTCGGCGCGACAGCGAGTATAACCGAGGAACCGGAGGCGGGAAAACTGTACGTCCGAGTCTGCACGGGGGGCTGGTAACAGAGTTTCCTACCGTAAGATATTTTAAAAAATTAATCCGTTGCCAAATTTTTAATTGAGAGGTCTGGTACTCTATTAAATTCTCGGACATTGTTTGTGCCCAACACTGCATTTAAACTTCGAGCGTGTGAGGCAATGAGTAAGTCGTTATTTCCGATTGGTGTCCCCAGTTTTTTAAGTAATGCTCTAAGTGTCGAGCGGCATCTTCGTTCCATAGGTCAATAAGTAATCGTTGAGTAAAAAGATCGAGTTGTTCCATGCGGTTTTCTCTCATTAAGGTTTCGCCATTCCATAGCACAACTCACCGTATGTGACGGATGAAATGCAGAGATTTTTAATCGCTTTGAATTTATGCCTTAGTTTATCCGAATGTTTTTTTAAAACATAAATACACATAATTAGTATCGAGCATGTACATCAATCAAAATCTCTATCTTGTGGGTCGGTATCATTTCTGTTTTTTAAAAAATCATCACCAAAAGTTGAGTCAGAATCAAAAAATTCACCCCATGTGGGTTTTTTTGGAGAAATAATAATGTTTTGTCCTTGCTTAGTAATGTAAATTTCGTCAGTATCGAAACGAAATTCTTTAGGTAATCGTATAGCTTGGCTTCTACCATTCATAAAGATTTTAGCGATTTGTGAGCCCATAAAGTTCTCCGATTATGGTGGTACATATATCGCTCGTCGGATACGGTAGAGATAAATTTAAGTCATATGTTAAGTAAAGAAAATATAATCGGGTAAGAGTCAGTTTCTCTCCGGTCCACCCCACCGGACATGTGGGTCCGCCTACGGCGATTTGTTTAGAACACTCTCGTTAGTAATGAAATGCAATCCAAAGTTCTTTAATAGATATCAGTCCTTTTGACTTTAACCATTGATTGGTCATGCCCATCTGCGTTGCCTTTGTTCTCGATCATCGGTGATGGCCTTTGCGACTCAAGTCCATTCCGATGGCCTAAAATAGCCCATCCATCCTAGAATATATTTGTTGTCTATTATGTCAGCGCCAAGCCGGAAAATTATTGCGTCGCTCATTTCTAAACTAATGTTGAATCGGTGTGTTTTAATCTCCATATGAGAGGTAAGTAAAATAGCATTCAAAGCGGCATCGAGTTTTAACTTGCTCATAGTAAGCCTCGCCCCATAAGGCACTCCAGGCTAACCACGTGTTAAAAAAACACAACCTGCCCGGCGCTTAATTGGGTAGCGTATGCATATGGATTTTTCTGCGAGCTTAAGTTGATAACGCGGTGATTTTTAGCTCGATTTTGCAAAGCGAGGTTTTTGCTTTATTATTGTTCGTTTCAGTGGCTTGCTACGAAATATTATGACGATTGAACTCGGGGTATTGCCTTCTGGGCAACTTCACTGTTTTATTGAATCGACGGATTCATTAGAGGCTGGAGTGAAAAACACCATTGTTAAGGCTTTCTCCCATCAAGTCGGGGAAGGTCTATTTGCATTGGCGGCGACCAAAAGTGATACGGGGTTATCGCTATCTTTCCGGTTTTGGCGGGAATTTGCCTGTATGTATATGACCGAGCGTTGCCATCGCTCAGATTCTAATGCTGAACAAATTGAAGCGATTGGGTTATTGCCTGATAGCCAACAACTGTTATTAAGCGTGCCACCGATGAAGGGGGCTGAGTATCTTTCGCTACAGGTGCTTGAGATGGCCTGGACTGAGCTGGATGGTTGGCTATGTCAGCAAGTCAACAAACAAGCGGGCAAACTTGACGTTTTTTTAAAAAAACAGGCACCGCAATGGCGCCAGGTGGGGCGTGTGTGTTTCCACCTGGCGGAGAATAAAAATGACCCGGAGTATCCCTTTGCTTTTTTGGCGACCTATGCGTCACAGCTCTCCAAACAAGGCAAAACGCATCATCTTCCGTTGGCGAAAGCATTACAAGAATATGCTGGTGCGGGCAATAAAAAAGCACTGATTAATCTTTTGTCACCGATTCAATTGGCCGCTAAATCCAGCGATTTAATCAGCGATTTGGTGGATTCTGGGGATATCTATCATCCGTTGGCGTGGACACCGGCGGAGAGCTATCAATTTCTGAAAGACGTGGCCTTATATGAAGCCTGTGGTGTGATTGTGCGATTGCCCGATTGGTGGAAAAAACGGGCGCGCCCTCAAGTCAGCGTCAGTCTTGACAGCAAACACAATCAAAAATTTAACGCCTCAGCCATGCTTGATTTTAATGTGGCATTAGTCTTGGGTGATCAACCGTTAACACCCGCCGAGTGGCAGCAATTGATGGCCGCTGAAGATGGTCTGATGTTATTAAAAGGTCAGTGGGTTGAGGTCGATAAGCAACAGCTATCTCAAGCCCTTGAACATTGGCGTGGGCTGGCGCATGAATCTGGTAAAAATGGGGTGTCGTTTGTCGAAGGCATGCGATTGTTAGCCGGTGCCCCCATGGACCTAAGCGCGAATACTCGTCTGGAGGATACGCAGGCTTGGTCGTTTATCAATGCCGGGGCTGGGTTAAGTGAAATTCTTAATGAGTTACGTCAGCCTGAAGCGGTGAGTGTGGCACAACTGGGTTCATCGCTCAACGCTGTTTTGCGCCCTTATCAAGCGGTGGGGGTGAATTGGCTTTGGCATTTAAGCCGACTGGGGTTGGGTGCCTGCTTAGCCGATGACATGGGTTTGGGTAAAACCATTCAGGTCATTGCCTTATTGCTTTTGTTAAAGAAAAAACGCACTAAAAAAGCCTCATTATTGGTTTTGCCCGCGTCCTTGTTGGGCAACTGGAAAGATGAGCTCGAAAAATTTTCGCCCTCGTTGAATTATGTAATTTTGCATCCCTCGCAAACCAATAAGACGAAAAACCTAGCAAGCGATGATAAAAAAAGGGTACAAAACAGCGATGTGGTGCTGACATCTTATGGCATGTTATTGCGTCAGCCATGGTTGCTTTCGCAAGACTGGCAGTTAGTGGTGCTTGATGAAGCACAAGCCATTAAAAACCCGAATACCCGCCAAACTAAAACAGTGAAACAACTCAAGGCGCAAGCGAGAATTGCGCTGACCGGCACGCCCGTAGAAAATCGCTTATCTGATTTATGGTCGCTGTTTGATTTTTTATGCCCAGGATTGCTCGGCAGTGGGGCTATGTTCAAGAAATTTATTAAAACCCTGGAAGCCCGCGAACAACAACAATATGCTCCCTTGAGGCGTTTGTTACAACCTTATATTTTACGTCGCCTGAAAACCGATAAAACCATTATTAGCGATTTACCCGATAAAACCGAAGTCTATGCTTATTGCGCATTAACCAAAACCCAAGCCGTTTTGTACCAAAAAACCGTGGTAGAATTATCGGCGGGTTTACAAGGATTGACTGGCATCCAGCGGCGAGGCTTGGTGTTAGCGTATTTACTTCGATTTAAACAAATTTGTAATCATCCTTCACAATTGTTAGGGGATGGCGATTACCTGGCGAAAGACAGCGGAAAGTTTGCTCGCTTAGCCGAAATTTGCGAAGAAGTAGCTTCGCGCCAGGAAAAAGTTTTAATCTTTACTCAGTTTCGTGAGATGACGCGTCCTCTGGCTGATTTTTTGACCGATTGTTTTGGGCAAGCTGGGCTGGTACTGGATGGTAAAACGCCGGTGGGGCAGCGTAAAAAAATGGTGGATCAGTTCCAGAACGTACAGGGACCGCCTTTTTTTGTGCTATCGATCAAGGCTGGTGGTACTGGGCTCAATCTGACAGCCGCCTCTCACGTGATTCACTTTGACCGTTGGTGGAATCCGGCAGTGGAAAACCAAGCGACTGACCGTGCCTTTCGCATTGGCCAAAAACGCAATGTACTGGTCCACAAATTTGTTTGTTCTGGCACGATCGAAGAAAAAATTGATGCACTGATTACTGACAAAATGTCATTAGCTAATGATTTATTGGAAGGTGACTCGGGCACATTATTAACAGAAATGAGTGACACTGAATTACTTGATTTAGTCTCGCTTGATGTTAGTCAAATTGATTCGTAACACGGGAGAATTCACATGAGTTATCATCAATGGGCACCTTATGTACCGGTGGCGAAACGTCGTGCCAAGGCACAAAAGCAAATGAAAAAATTTAAAAAACAAGGCGAAAATATCGAACCAATTGAAATTGAAGGACGCAAAATCTCTCGAACGTTTTGGGGCAACGCCTGGTGTGATCACTTGGAAGAGTTTAGCGATTATGCGAATCGTTTGCCACGGGGGCGTACGTATGTTCGCAACGGATCGGTATGCCATTTAGCGATCAAACAAGGCAAGGTCGAAGCCATTGTCAGCGGTTCGAGTCTTTATAATGTTGTTATTGAGATTAAACCACTGGCGAAATCACGCTGGACGGCCATTAAAAAAGCCTGCGCTGGTCAAATTAGCTCCATGCTGGAACTATTGCAAGGCAAATTGTCGAACGGGGTGATGCAAGTGGTAACCGATGCCGGGCAAGGTTTATTACCTGAGCCGAAAGAGATCCAGTTGCGTTGTAGTTGTCCAGACTGGGCCACGATGTGTAAGCATGTGGCGGCGGTGTTATACGGGGTGGGCGCCCGATTAGATCACAGTCCCGAGCTGATTTTTCTGTTAAGAGGGGTGGATCATCATGAGCTGATTAGTACAGAAATGAGTTTGCCAAACACGAAGACGAAACGGCGAAAATTAACCGATAACTTATCCGATGTGTTTGATATAGACATTAACGATGAGCCGCTAGTCGTGAAACGTGTCAAGCCGAGCCATAAAAAATCGGCGGCTAAAAATAGTGTTGCGAAAAAATCGAATAATAAGCGAGTGATTGCTAAGTCTGCTACCACCGGTGGCGTAACGGCATCAAAGAAAAAACAAACGAAACAAAAATCCATCCGTCCTACGGGCAAGACTATTGTGCGTCTGCGCCAGCAATTTGCTATGAATTACACACAATTTGCTTGTTTAGTTGGGGTGAGTACCAAGACGATCACCACATGGGAAAGTCAGAGTGAGCGCTTAAACCTTCGTCCAGAGAGCTTGGTAGCATTGGCCACGGTGGTTGATTTAAACAAAATGCAAGCCTGGAAGCAGTTTAACAAGTTAGCCGTGAAAAAATAGAGGAATCTCATTATGAAATTGATTGCTGGTCAAAATATAATGTTGAAGAATACGACCTTAGAATTAAAGTTTGATTTGGGGCATATGCCGTCAGGGTTAGCGGTTGATACCAGTGCTTTTGCGTTGGCAGCCAATCTCAGAGTACGTGCGATTGATGATGTGATTAACGCGAATAATCCGATTTTATCAGACCAGGGTATTTCGCGTGAAAATGATGGGCAGGTTTTTAAGTTTGATTTGCAAAAATTGCCGACCGATATTGCTAAAGTTGCGGTGACTATTAGCATTGAAAAAGGCACAAAAAAACGTCAGACGCTGGCTTTAGTGCGTCATGTCTCTGCACAGTTGTGGGATTCGTCTGAGCACATGTTATGTGAGTTTCGTATGGAGACGCATGGCCGCAAAGAAGTGGCCATGATTATGGCGGAGTTTTATCGACATAACCAGGCTTGGAAATTTCGAGCGGTAGGGCAGGGGTTTAATAACGGGCAGCAGGCATTATTTAACAATTATGGTGTTAATCGCTAACATGGCCACTGGTTTATATAATTTGAAGGAATGTTAACGACAATGAATACCGATATGACACGATCACATTTAGCTGTGGTGGTATCCGAGCCTCTGCATAGCAAGGTTGCCGGTGTGGCTGAGTACAGTTCGCGTTTTAAGCTACACAATGAGCTTCATATCGGTCCGAGTGAATTGTTGACAGCGCCGGTTCAGGTCTCACATTTAGCATTGTTTTCTGGAAATGATACAGTACATAAAGAGTTGCGACTGATTGCTCAGTTGTGCGACCGATATAGTGTTGCTCCACCGGTGGCGGATACGAGTCATTTCAGTGGGCAGTTTGGTTCGTTTCGCATGAAATGGGAGCGGCATACCGAGTTTTCTATGTATACTTTTTTTGCGGCCTTAGCTTTTGAAAAGCCCTTTGCTGAACTGGCGATAAACCATGTACCTAAAGAGTGGTTAGAGAGCTTGCCGGGCCACGTGATTGCGGCGACTCACTTAGCCATTGATCATAAGCAACGTCCGCACCGCACCTTGGAAGAGTTAGCTGTATTATTTGCCTCTAATACGGTAATTGGCGCTAAGGTGGCGGCAGGCAGCGCGGTGGTTTGGACCGATAATAAGATTCATGGGGATGGTTTCGGGCGTATATTGGTACATGATGTGGATTTGCGTCGTCGACAGGCGGGTCGCTTAGTGCAGCGTTTACTTGAGATTGAAACCTACCGCATGTTGGCCATGTTACCGGTGCCGTTAGCACGCCAATATCTTCCCGAATTAGCTCGCTTTGATGAGCGCTTGGCGACATTGACAGCTAATAACATTGAGCTGGTAAGTTTGGAAGATGAGCAGGGTTTGCTAGATGAACTGACTCGACTTGCGGCCGAGATTGAAAGCATTTCTGCGATGACCAATCATCGTTTCAGTGCGTCATTGGCTTATTACAATATCGTTAAACTTCGTGTTACCGAGTTGCGGGAACAGCGGATTCAGGGCTTGCAGATTTTTCGAGAGTTTATGGAGCAGCGTTTAGCCTCCGCCATGGATAGTTGTGAGGCGGTTCACACTAAACTGGAGACATTATCGACGCGGGTTGCCCGTGCCTCTGAGTTATTACGTACCCGTGTTGATATTACCATGGAAGGCCAGACCCGTGATCTGTTGCAATCCATGGATCGTCGCGCCCATATGCAACTACGCCTTCAAGAAACCGTGGAAGGCTTGTCGGTGGTGGTGCTGAGTTATTATTTGCTGAGCATAGTCGGCTATGCACTAAAAGCACTTAAAGCGGCGGGAATGATTTTTATTAATGTGGAGATGGCCACCGGTATGGCCATTCCGGTGGTGCTGGGTGTTGTCTTTCTTGCCGTACGTCGTTTACGTCGTTTGGTCAACCGGGATGAAGTGGTGTAAGTAAATAATAGAACATTATCAAATAGGGTTGACTACTTAAAGTAGGGTGGATTAAGCGCAGCGAATCCACCGATAACTTTACTTTATTTATTGTAGTACCATAAAAGGGATCAAGTATCATATTAACTGTTTTACTCTTTGGCTTTTATTATTTATCGCATATCTAAAATTCCATACCATTCAATATGATACTTGACCTGTTATCTCCTCATGAATGAGAGCAATCGGGAGTTCTTATTTTTTCTTGGCTTGAGTTATCCCATTAATTTCTTGTTGCGGTCGATAGCGTCCGTGCCGATAGAGAAAATTCAACGCTTGATTTCGGCGCTGTCGGTCACTTCATTATTGACAGCGAGCGACGTCAAAATATCGACATTCCGGCTTCTACCCTGTCTTTTTGGTGTTTCTTATCATGAAATAAAATAAATCGTTTGATCCAATTAATGTAAGTTTTCTCTGTTCGTCTACTATAATTTCTGACACGAATAGCGTCTCTTATTTAATTTAAAAAGGGAGAAGAATGGCCATTATCCTATCTTGGTTTTTATTGAAACTCTGACAAAATAAGTATCAACATAACCTAAATGTGTTTTTCAATTGTAATATTACATCAATATGACATATTTCCCCACCCATATTGCCTTGAATCATCGCGAGAGAAGAGGCAAGGTGATCGCGCTTTATTTTTATAACTGGCTGATTTTTAAAATATTATATAATCTTGATGAGAGAAAAGAGAAACAACAATGCATTTATTGATCTTGATCGGGATGCGTATTATGCGTCAAAGTGACGTATTATATTACGTCACTTTGACGTCTATTCTATGTTATGCATAAAGATCAGGTGATTGAATTGATCGGCTCATTTCAAGAGGTGCCTAGTCTCTTTGTGGTGGATTTTCTGATTTGAGGAAAGTGAATTCAATGATGGTGTGCTTGGCTAGCCTTGGCACTTCTGGGCGGTAGCGTGCCCGGCTTGAACAGAAAGCGACACGCGGTCAAAAAGTATTTTGATCTTTGGTCATGATCAACGATCGAAATCACTGGCTAGATTTAAAATAGATTGTCAATCCGTTATTCGACCTGACAATATCAGCCAAGGTGGATGATTCATCGGGTTGGAGATCGGATGATATTTCTTTGTCGCGCTCATCAAGGGAGTGATTAATACATTGTCTTTCCAGTGTATTGAGTCCAAGAGATAAAACGGTGGCGCACTTGCATAACAACGGGCATCGACCGGAACGCCTTTTCACTGGCTGTTTTCGATCATCAATTTCAGGAGGGTTTGATGGCTTATCCTGCGTATTGCTTTTGTTGTCGGCGTCCCGTCATACCCAACGTTAGAGCCACATAAATAAAAAGATATAAAGTTGCCTATTTTTCCAGGTCAAAGAAATGTAGCCGACAAATATTTTCATTAAGAATCAAGCATGTTCATGGTGCAAAAATAATAGTAACGTTTTATGCTAATCAAAAGTCAAAAGCTAAAATCATGGTAAGGTTATCGCAACAAAGTGTGGGCTTACTCCTGCAAGCCGCCTACTCTAACAAGGCATTTAACGTGGACTGTCAAACTACGCCGTTCTTTCTTCCAGTCCGCTGTGCAGCCAGTTAATTTAAACGTTAGCCATAAAAATGTCAGAACAAGCATATAAATATCTAGAAAAGCAGCTTTTCAATGAAAAGGTTAGTAGTTATTGCTCATGTAAAAATCAGCAGTATGTTCTTTCTATGATGGTGTCTTATAGTCCCAATCCTGTTCGTTGTATAAATTGCCAAGATTTAATTAATCCAGCTTCTATAAATATGCCTACAGATCTATTTCAAGCACTTGCTGAGTGGTCTATTTCTCACTCGGCTATTCAGTGGTTAGGTTTTCAAGCTGAAGGATATGAGTCTTGGACTGATACTGAATTACATAATATAAATAGTAGTATAAATAAAGAAGGTTTAGATTTACGGAAACACATCAAACATGAGTTTCCAGTATTATATTGGTACTCACGTGACCCAGAAGCCAATAATACCAACTGCCCCATTTGCAATAGCCACACACAAGAGGTAAAGCATATGTACTCCAGGTCTTTTCAGTGCAATAAATGCGATATAGCATTAGCACCATAAGTATGGCTAACAAATCGTCCAACCCGACCTTTTTATACGCCGCGCCGCTTCGCTCTGCTCTGTATAAAAAGGCCGGTTAACTCAAACGTTAGAGCATAAAGAAATAAAAACAAATTTAGTTTGTCATCGTTGAAGGAAAAGCAATAAAATTCACTCGCTTTAAACCACGTGATGAAAAAAATCAAAATAAGTAAAAAGCGATAAAGGCAACAGAAATTAAAAACAAAAGATTAAAAAAACAAAGTATGGTAAGGCTAAATCATCTAAGGCTGGCGCAATCCTGCACTGTCAGGTTAAGCTCTAACAAGCAAATTAACGCGGACTGTCAACGTTACGCCGTTTTTCTGAAAGCCCGCTGTGCAGCCGGTTATTGCTGACGTTATCGCGCCGAGCAAAGCTCGGCGTATCTTGCAGGGTGAAAGTCCCTGTC
>CAYUAI010000035.1:0-38595 GCA_964442745.1 uncultured Chromatiales bacterium | reverse complement strand
ACTTGAATAAGATTTGTTACACTGTAGTGTATAAAACTAAGGACGAGCTAGGGTCGTAATGGTATACTAAAAATAAGTTAAACGTCGGGAGATGAACTCGTATCATGTATCACAACAAAAAAATTTCTGCGATTATTCCCGCAAGAGATGAAGCGCCATCGATTGCTCAGGTTATCTCAGGGCTGTTTGCATTGCGAGACCCCGCGGGCCAACACGTTTTTGATCATGTGATTGTTTGCGATAATGGCTCATTAGATAATACCGCAAAAGTGGCAAAGCAAGCCGGTGCGATACTTGTCTTTGAATCACAGCCGGGTTACGGTATAGCCTGTCTGACGGCATTGGCTGCCATGCCGGACAGTGACATTATTGTTTTTATTGATGGCGATCATTCATTTTATCCCGAACAAAGTCTTCGCTTGATTGAAGCTGTTGAGCAAGGGGCTGATCTTGTTATTGGTTCTCGTGCGAAAGGCCATAGGCAATCCGGTGCGTTAACTTTTCCGCAAAAAGTGGGTAATTGCTTGGCGACAACATTGATTCGATGGCTCTGGCAAGTGCCTATCACCGATTTAGGTCCGTTTCGCGCCATCTCGTCGACGGCATTGAAAACCATACAAATGCAAGATGCCCGTTTTGGTTGGACTGTCGAAATGCAGGTGAAAGCCATTCAACATCACTTGATCGTCAAAGAGTGTCCGGTGGATACCCGAGCCCGTATTGGTGTTTCGAAAATTAGCGGCACCTTACGCGGAGTGATGGGTGCCGCACTGGGAATATTTGGTACCATCTTTAAGCTATGGTGGCTTGGACGTAAGATTAAGGGATGAAAATGAAATAGCTCGGTCAATTGGTGTTGTTTATTTCATTGAGTGTCCAGTCATAGTCATGATCAATTTTTCCTTTATGAGTACGCAGATTGCTTGCTAGTGATGGATCTGCGTATTTGATAAGATGTTTTAACAATTGTTTATGGTCGTCGCCAAAATCCTCTTTATACCAATGATAGATACTAGATACGATCATTTTGTTACCTTTGAAACGAACACCACGTGGATGATTGACAAAGTCTTTTGCCGCCGTTTCTAACATCTGCTCCATATTTTGTGGGGTGTAAACGGTCTTTGATAAGTTAGGGCAGCCCAAGCTGGCACAGTTTACGGCGTAGTGTATTCTGTTATCTTTAAAAATTGGGCGTAATATTTTATGTTCGATATCGTTTAGCGATAAGGATTTTTCGTTAATGGTAATGAGCTCGTCATCCCAGGGACCAAAGGAGAAAAAGCTGTCGCCTAATTTAGTGATAGACTTTACCGGATAGTTATCAATGATTAATTTAGCTGTTAATGCATTATAGAGGTTGATCCAGTAAGCTTTTTGCACGGCCCGAGTATATTGTCGAGGATCGAGAGATTGCATGTACTTGAGGTAGTGTGCGAGTTTTTGCTTGTCGCTGAGCGAGACGGATTTATAGCTGAATAAATTAATCTTATCGGAGGTTTTATCGACTAAGTATTTATCTAAAATGGATTGCCAGTCACTGTGGTCAATGGTATTTTCGGATTTTTCCGCAGAAACACTCCAATATTTTAACTGATCATCGGCAGCTATCGAACTGATGGGATAAAAAAATACGAAAGTGATACCAAGGATTACAAGTAGATTGGTTTTCATTGTGTTTGCGGTTCCGTTGTTGCTGGGAATGGGCGACGCTAAACCGAGACGTTATTACGTCGCCCACTCCCTAAATTATACCGAAAAAATTAAAAAGCAGCGCTCAGTGTTAAACCGAAGATGTCAGTTTTTGAGGTGTTGCGGCCTTTGACGACTTTGGCATAATTCGCGGCGACATTAAATTTTTTTAAAAATTGATAAGAGATACCAAGAATGGCTGTTTGGCGACTCTCTGCTAAGGTGGAAAAATTGCGCTTAGGGAGAAAGTCAGCATCGCTAATATCCACTTCCCCAAACGATTCGATGACATGATAAGCCACATTGACATTTAAACCTTGGACGATTTTAAAATAAGAGGCGAGGTTGATAAACATTTCGTTCGGCACATCGTTGTTGCGAAATCGATAACCGCCTTCACCGGCGAGCGCAATGCTAGGAGACAATATTTTTCCTAGCAATAAAGATGATTCTACGCCGGAAGCGCCGTCACCGATGGAGTTAACTTGATCAGTTTCATAATCTCCGGCCACGGTGGCCGCTAGGCGTAATGCGATGCTGGGGATGCCCTTGTGGATATATTCATCCTTGAACCGCCAATTGACACCAATCAAGCTATCTGTTCGACCATTCTCAGAACCGAGGGGTTTATAGTCTGACTGAGCATAACCGACTCTAAGATCGGTGGATAAATTATCCGAGATGCCATAACTGAGATTTAACCAGGTTGTGTCGAGTGAGAGTTTACCACCTTTCAGCGTTGTTTTATCACGTCCTCTCCAGTACTCATCATCGGATTGACTGATTTGGCTGAGTGAGGCAGAGAAAGATTGTGGTGCTGCCAACCAAGGGCTGGCGGCGAATGCGAGGTTAACATTCAATAGGGTGATGGCCAATAACGTCATTTGCTTCATGGTTCATCCTTTCCATCCGTGGGTGATAAATTATTGGCCAAACCGTTTATCCAGGTAGGTGAGTGCCGATTGTTTTTCTGTTTGGCTTAATTCGCTGAGGCGGCCTCCGTCAGTATTGATTTCGGTAATAATATCGTTCGCTGTTTTTTTGTCCAACGTGTCGCTGCTTAGCGGGCAGCTGTGACAGATGATTTTTTTGTGTACCACGACTTTTCCTTGATTGTACATACCATTTAAATTATCTCCCCCAGAGTTTGAAAATGATCCTGATGCTGTGCATAGCGTTGCGCCTGCCATCAGTGATATACCGGTGAAGACGCTGAATAAAGTTGAATATTTCATTATGGATTCCTTTGAGTTGGTTACAGTAATACGACGAAGCAGCTATCGAAAAATTACAAAATATTTTATTTTTTTCAATGTGGTCTGAAGTATTTTTAAATTATTGATTTTTAGGTTAAAATAGAGTTTTTTCTTGGGGTGGATGTGGGGCTTGATTGAGCGGGCGTATTTCCATGGCGTAGCGATTGTTTTAGCCGGTGCTGATCGATTGTTTTTTTTGCAGAATTCACTTTATATTAAAGTCATCATAGCCTCAATTGACTTAGTCGTTATGTCGATGGATATCTGTTAGAAAATAAAAATTTCAATAATAATTTGCATGAAAAAAAAACAATTCGCTAGGCAAGGTACCGCCTAAAGGTATAAACTTTAACAATAATAGATGATGTAAAATTTCTGTAGGAATTCAGAGGTTTTCTTGAGGCGTCACTAATCAACCTATTGCAGGGTAAGTGTTTTACTCTGGATGGCATGGGTATCTTGTGAAAATATAATTGCCAGGCGCGTATTAAAAAATGTGGGTGAGTGTAATCATGGTTATTTATACAAATACAGGCCATTGGGAATGGGGGTTGCTGCTACTTATTTCCTTATTTTTTGTTGGTTGTGCCGAAACATTGCCTTCTCATTCGAAAAAGCTTACAACGTTGGCTCATTCTGTCAGTTTTGCTGAAAAAATATTACAGCGCAATGCGCGGGTAAATGGGGCGTGGTCTGATTCAGTGACCTTAGGCATTGAGAGCATAACAGGCACGATCGAAGCTTATGTTCACGGTCCTGTGGTATATGCAACAGGAGCTTCGCAGCCGTTTAGTGCCTGGCGCTTACATTCTGATCTTGATCCGCTCAGTGGCGAGTTTTTGCAAAATAAAACCGTCATACGTCAACAAACCGGTGATATCAGCGAATGGTTGGATTCGCCGCTCATGGCTGTCGAGGATGTGGAAACCTCAAGTTTTCCACAAATTATTATCGATCAAGCCAATAATGGTGCCTATGCATTATGGGTGAATGCGGGTGTGGTTTATTTAAATCAGTTTGATGCGAGTGCCAACGCTTGGGGTATGCCATCGCAAGTAGGTACCGGTTTGTGGGGCGAATTATTTTTACGTACGGATGGTTCGGCCACGGTTGTTTGGGTAGCGCAGACAAATAACCTGACTCAGATTCACCGGCGTCGCTATTCTACCGTGACGGGTTGGGATGAATTGGCCAGCTTGACCCGAGGCAATGCGGGTGAAGCACTCGAGGTGTTGGCAATGGATGGGGTGGAAATATCACCGGATCATTTGACGGTGGCTTGGGCGGAAAATAATGCTCAGGGGGTCACCGTGTGGAGCGCCAATTATCAGGTGGCGAGTGGTTGGAGTGCGCCGATGGCTGTGGTGAACCAAGATTTACCATTTATTGATGAAATACCGCAGTTGGTGCTGGTTTATGATGATACGACGCAGTCCCATGAATTGGCTTTTACTACGGTGATGGCGACGGCTAATAGCGGTATGGCCTATGCCTCGACACTGACTAATGAGGGTTGGCAGTCGTTGGAAACGCTTGATATCAGTACTTTTCCTGGTGCGATAACAGAGCCTGTGCCGCGTTTAGCAAAAAATTCTCAAGGTCATATTTCTCTTGTTTGGAATGAGTTTCAACAAGAGACCGCAGCGATGTATTTCGTTGTCAAAAGTCGTCACTATGAACCGGCTTTAGGTTGGGATAGTGACGTAGAAATAAGTGCCCGAGTGTTTGGTGGCTCAGTTATTGCAGAGCCCTCGGCCTTGCCTGGTAAATTTATTGATGATATCAATGTGACGCTGGATAACAATGGTAAGAGGTCGGTGGTTTGGTTAGAAAAATCATTCGATCGAATTGAGTTATTTGCCAATCATTACTTGCCTGAAAGTGCCTGGGGTATTCCAGAGTTAATTGCCGAAACAGTCGAGCCCAACGTGTATATCAACGTCCCTCGTGTGTTGATCAACAAGGATGGACAGTCATTGGTGGTTTGGCAACAAAGCATTAAAACGGCAATAAAAACGGATTACCAATTATTGTTGAGTGAGCATATCGGGGCGGGCACGGTGGTAACCCCACCGCCAGATACGCCGCCCACTAGCGGCAATCCTGGTGCTGATCCGGTGATTGACTGGGCGGCGCCCGAGCAAATATGGAGTGAAACATTTACCAGCAATATTGATAGTTATATTGCCGGTCCTGACATCAGTATTTCCAATACGGGCGATGCCTTTGTTTCCATCCGGAAAAACAGTGATTTCAACTGGCGCAATGGTGGTTATACGAGGATTGATAATGCGATTTACCAATGGGATCAATCTTCCGGTTGGCAATTGAATTCCCCCCTGTCATTGGCGGATGCAGCGACTTCATTTATTCAAGTGAAATGGTCAGAAACAACGAACGATGCTTATGCCGTATGGACCGCTGATAATAACTTGTATGTTGCCCATCAAGCGCCTAATGCCGTCTGGAATACCCCGGTATTCGTCGGTGTGAGTAACCGAACTTATCGAGTCATTCCGCTTGGGAATGGCAGTAGCTGGATTGTTTGGTCCGCTTTTGACGAAACCGGGGCCGTGCAGATGAATGTGGTGGAGTATCTTGCCGGAACTGGATTGCAAGCCGTGCAAACCTTCAATGCGGAAACGGTAACCGTAACCGCAGAACCTATCCTGGACTCAGCCGGCAATATTGTGGTGGCTTGGTTGGCCTCCGCCAGTAATTTTGGCTTGCCGACTCAGTCGGTACAACTTTGGATCAATCGGTTTGTTCCAGGCAATGGCTGGGAAACGCCGCGTTCCATTTCTTTCACTGAAGGGTTGATTGCCGACCTTGATCCTTTTAGTAGTCAGTTGTATATGGCACCAGGCTTGAACGAATCATTAGTGTTTATTGTGAGCGCAAATACGATCTCACTGGGCCGTTTGTTAATGGCGGCCAGGTATCAATCGACAGATAGCTGGAGCGCCTGGGAGAATATTGATTATAACGTTGCATTGCCGGATTATTTAATTGATCAGCCAAGTATTGCTTATAATGGTAAAGGTAATGTGGCAATTGCTTGGACTGAAGAGACGCGGGATAACAACGGTGAAAGAATTTATCGAGTTTATTCGAATCATTATTTGGGTACCGCTGATGCGGTGACGAACTCTCATTGGATGATGCCACAGCGTATCTCTTTAGCCGCCTCAATGAATGCTGAATCACAGCCCGTGATAGATATGACCGCTGATGGTCAGTTGGTCGCTGCCTGGGCGGATCGGGTTGATAACAGTAGTGTATTGTATGTGAATACTCGCACGGCTACTGAGGGGTGGTCTGAGGTGGCTCAGAAAATTGTTGTTTATAACGCGGCGATTGATGGTTTTGTTGACTCGATAGGTCTCGATGTAAGTGTTAATGGGATGGTGAAACTTGCATGGCGGCAAAGATCAAGGGAAGAATTTTCCTTTAAACATGCGGTGTGGGTGACGGAACAGCGCTTATCGCTGCCGTGACTGTTTTGGTCTTTTTGTCGCCGTTTCCTAACGTTGAAAAATATTAACGACGGTTGATTTTTTTTTAAAGTGAACCATTTTTTTTGCCAATAAGGAATGGGTGTGTAATAACTCTCCGGCTTTGCATCTCGGTTTTATCGCCTGAGTTTCCCTACCTCTGCCCGTCTTCGCCTAAAGCGCCGACTTGTTGGTAGTCCGTTCTTCAAAGCCTCCGCTCCTGCCCCTTACCTACTTCCCTGTCGGCAATCAAAAACGCTTAAAATAGAACCACTATGCTTGCACTTTTGTTCACTCAGAACCAATCAGTACAAACTCAATTTGGGCACTAAACCAGGAAGTTATTACACGCCCATTCCTTAGTTGTTTCATCAGTTAACGATAGTCCTTAAATATAACACTCGTTATTTATCAATCAATATTTGAATATTTTAGGTGGGTTAAGTTTGTGTGGCAATATGCCGATTCATCTCATAGAGATACGCATGTTCGTTAGAAAAAATATGTTATGAGGTGGTTGTATCTCTCTATTATTCAACAAATCATTGTCACTTTTCTGCTTTTTTAATTGATTTTTGTATCGATACGGGAGTTCGTATACTTGGCTTCACTGAGTCATCAAAAAGGTGATAGCATTGACGATTTTTCGTCAACTAGCGCGCCGTCATCAATATTGCGTGTGGTTGCTCGTTGCCCAGGATGTGCAACATTTTTTCGAGTTAACCAACAGCAATTAAGTATTATGAATGGTGAAGTTCGATGCGGTATTTGTGCCGAAATTTTTAATGCACGTGATCATTTAGTACAAAAATCTAAAACGGCGAAAGCAGCGACAGAGCCAGCGACGCAAGAAAAATCGAAGCAGCCAGTGAGTCATCATCAAAAAATAAACGCTGCAGACCTGCAAGTATCAGATCTTTCACCACCAAGCCACTTTTCAAAAATGAGTCAAGCTCAATTTGAGTGTCAAGGTATTGCTGTCGGACAGCCTATTTCTTCAGGCCTTGGGACACATTCGGAGCTAAGCCCACATCAACAATCAGCCGATAATTCTGCCGATAAGGATAATGAAGGTGAAGTGACGGGTGTTTGTCTGACTGCTGATTTAGAAAATGAAGATCCACAACAAATAAGTCGCAAGATAAGGAAAAAAATATACCTATTGTTATTATCAATAAGCAGCGTCATTATATTATCGATTACTTTCGTTTTTTTGTATGGTTATTTGAATCGTGACAGCTTAGCCCAGCATGCCGAATATCGCCCCTGGCTTGTCAATCTATGTAATTTTTCTGGTTGTCAACTCCCTTTATTTAAAGACACAGCGCGTATTGAAATTATTAATAAAGATATTAGAACCCATCCTTCCCGTTCGCATACGTTGCTAGTGAGAGCTTCATTTATTAATCATGCGGTTTTTACCCAAGAGTATCCCACATTAAAAATAACTTTGCATGATTTTAATAAAATAGATGTAGTCACGCGTCGTTTTGAGCCACTAGACTATTTGCCAAAAGGGACAAATATCGCTAATGGTTTACCTTCGAATAGCCGTGTTATTGTGGAACTAGAAATGCTTGATGAAGATGAAGCCGCCGTTGGGTATGACATAAATTTTCAATAGAGAAAAACATTAATTGCTAAGGGATGGGTATTGGATTGATAGCGTAAAAATTATTTTCGAACTAAAGTTTTATCATCTGTGATGATTTGGATATTTTAGATGAAAAATCAGTGTTCATTATTTGAGTATGTTAAGTATGCAGGGTTGTTACCGATATCTTAAGGGCCGCTGAAAATGAAGATAACGAATCAATTATTTTACCTATGAAATCAGAAAATCAGGTGATAAGAGTAGCCGTATTTGGAGATGATTCCTCCAAGCTGCTGGTATCCTCTTATTTAAGCAAGTTTACCGGGATGTTTCAGCTAGCTAACGCAGAAAATTCTGATGTTGTTGTATTTCATTTAGATTCTAATGAGCTAGAGCAATCTTTATTAACATTTCAAGCGAATAACCCTAATACTCCTACCATCGTTGTGGCGGGGAAGGCCGTGAATGCCGAGTGCTCAGCATTTATTAAAAAACCTTATTCTGCATCGAAACTGTTAAATGCCATTGAGTCAATTTTAAAAAAAGACATGTCCATCACGGCGGATCAGGTGATAAATGATGGAAATAATCAACATCTGAATTTATATGTAGCAGTGATGGCGCATGACGAACATCGGCGTGAAGCGTTAAAAAAATCAATTAGTGAGCAAGGTATTCAGGTTGTTTTAGTGTTAAATCTGCTTGAGGAAGCACTGCAAGAAATTCAGGTAGATACGCTGGATGCGCTTGTCGTTGAGTTAACCGATGATGAAGACGTCGATGCAGATTTTATTTTTGACTACAATGAATTGCCCGTAATTTTTAGTGATCAAGATACATTAACTGCTTCAGGTATTGCAGAATGGTCTAGTAAACTCATTAACAAATCACAGGTAGAAAATGATTCTGTTTCCCATATTCATTCCGTCAGCCAGGAGAGCACAGCGTCAAGGTTCGTTAGTTTAACACAACAGTCAACGAAACCCTCCAAGCCAAGTGTTCGGGTGGTGATCATGACTGAAGACAAAAAAACAGGCCAGTTAAAGCAGTTACTTGAACAGCATGATATTCGTGTTGTTGCTGAAATCAAAGTATCTGAAGATAGTATCAATCTCATCAATATTGATGAGATTGATTTGATTCTAGCCGATTTAAGTGACGAGATGGATGACATTGATTTTATCTTTGAATATGATAAAGCACCTGTCGTATTTTGTGATCATGAGTTACTAACGGCAAATGGTTGTTTGCCAGAAGAGTGGATTAGTAAATTAAAAGCAATTAGGGATATTGGTGATGAATATGAGCCTACTTCAATTGAAGAAGCTGTAGAGAAAATTCCCGAAGAAGTTAACTCAGTCATTAGCGATGTATCAGACGACTTATTGACGGTGATCAATAGTGAGTTCAGTGAAGCCATCCGAATTGCTGAAGAAAAATTGCTTGACGATGAACAAGACCTTGTACTTACCAAAATTATGCCAGAGGAAAATCGGCCGGTTTTGTTGGATATTGTGGATACGCCTTGGAAAGAGACGCCAAGTCAAGAACCAGGAATGGAAAGTAGTGACGAAGGCTTTATAACATGGAGCGAGTTTGAGAGAAATGAAGAATTAGAAGAAGATACCGGTCCTATCAGGCAAATATGGGTTTTAGCCGCCTCCATTGGTGGCCCCCCTGTTGTCAAGCGATTTCTGCAAGTTATTCCGGCAGATATTGCCGCTTCATTCGTGCTTGCTCAGCATATTGGTGAAAATTTTGTATCCGTGATGGCTGATCGACTAGATAGTGCTGTTGCGCTGAATGTGCGTACCGCCGTTGATGATGATGAGATGATGCGGGGTAATGTACTGGTGGTACCTGCTGGGAAAAAATTTAATTTGGACAAAATCGGAAAAGTAAAATTGACCGATATTGACAACCCAAATGACTTCACACCAAACATTGATCATGTGATTGATCAAGTTCTTAGTCTTTATTCTAGTCTGACGAATATTATAGTTTTTAGTGGTATGGGGAAAGATGGTATACAAGGCGCGGAAAAAATTGCTAAATTCGGTGGTAAAGTTTGGTCGCTTGATTTAGAAAGTTGTGTGGCATCGAATATGCCTGAAGCGGCTAACAAACTAGGTATTGTTAGTTTTTCAGGCACCCCGGAAAAACTCGCTGAAGAACTTAGCAAACAAATTATAGAATAAACGAGTATTGATATGACGCAATTGAAAAGCATGTTAATTCCATTACAGAGTATCGAAATATTACTTCCGTACTCAACAGTCTCAGAAGTTATTGCTAGTCAACCAATAAGTTCAATTCAAGATATGCCGAGCTGGATTCTTGGGCGTATTCATTGGCGGCAGCAAGAAGTATTTTTGATTTCTTATGAAGCCGCGTTACAAATTGAGTCAGTTAATCAAAATATGGTTGAAAAAAAAATATTAGTCATAAAAGCACTGGGTAATGATGCTGATTTTAAGTTTCTTGCACTGTTGATAGACGGCATGCCGAATCTCGTTAGTGCAAGCTCGGATAACTTGACCGATGCCGCAGATAATGAAGTTTTGAATCCGTTGATATCAAGACGGGTTTGCGTTAACAGTCGAGAGGCAGTGATACCGAATATCGAAGAAATTGAGCTGAATGTTAAGAAATCACTTCAATAGCCCGATACAACAATGACATAAACCCCTTGACCTAAGGGTTAAATTAAGATGGCCAGTATTAATTTGGCGGGAGTTAAGTGAATATGAGCGAAGAATTTCGAGGAATTAAGGTATTAGTTATTGATGATAGTCGAACAATCCGTAAAACTGCCCAATCTATTATGAAAAAAGTGGGATGTGAAGTGGTCACTGCAGAAAATGGTTTTGATGCATTAGTGAAGATTGTCGATTATCAGCCGGATATTATCTTTGTTGACATTATGATGCCAAGACTTGATGGTTACCAAACATGTGCATTAGTTAAGCATCATCAAGAATATAAGAATATCCCAGTTATTATGTTGTCGAGCAAAAACGGTGTATTTGATCGAGCCAAAGGCACAATGGTTGGGGCTGAACATTATGTAACAAAACCCTTTTCAAGAGATGATTTGCTTGAAGCATTACAAACTCATGCCATCAAAAATTTTACTAAAACGGCAGTAAATAGCTAAACAGATATTCGATAATTATTTTGGATATCAATTGATTAAGTAGGAGATAGAAATGGCGCGCATTTTAGTTGTAGATGACTCACCTACCGAGTTACACATTTTAAAAAATTTTCTGGAAGCTAGGCATCATGAGGTTATTACTGCATCTAATGGTGAAGAAGGCTTGGACAAAGCTAAGAAAGAAAAACCAAATCTTATTCTTATGGATATTGTGATGCCGGGTATGAATGGTTATGAGACGACTCGAAAAATATCCAATGATCCAGAAACTGCATCAATACCCGTGATTATTGTTAGTTCAAAAAGTCAAGCGACGGATCGAGTATGGGGCTTGCGGCAAGGGGCGAATGAATATGTCTTCAAACCGATTGATGAGCAAGAATTAGATCAAAAAGTAAAGACATTGCTCGGTATGGTTGCCTAACATGAGTACTGCATTTGATGTATTAGGGTCATTGGATGACTTAAGTCGAAGTCGTGGCGCAAAAATTCCTACAGAACGTGATGATTTATTAAATACATGGATATCCATCGGCGTTCGTTTAGCAAATTATCATGTTTCGATCGATTTAAATGATGTGGTAGAGATTCTTTCTTATCGGGTCAGTACTCATGTGCCAGGAACCCAAGGATGGGTCAAAGGAATAACGAATGTTCGCGGTAATTTGGCGTTGATTATTGATCTTAAAAATTATTTTGGAATCGGCGAGACAGCAACTTTTGGTCAAAGTCGAGTGCTTTTTGTACGCCATGAAGGTATTTTTGTTGGTTTACTTGTGGATCAAGTGATAGGTAAACGGCATTTTAAAGACAAAGAAAAAGTCAAGTATGAAGAAATACATTCAAGTGTAGGATCGCGTTATCTTCAGAGTTTTGTACGTCGGGCATATCAACAAAATGATGAGTTATGGTTAGTGTTCAATGTCAAAAAATTATTAACCACTCAACGATTTCTCGATGTCGCTATATAGGAATATCGCCAGTTTTAATATTAGGAGTAGATGAATGAAAACGAACACTAAAAAATCGAGTCGGCGTGCTGGCGATACTTTGGTTATGGTATTAACCGTCACAACGGGGATATTACTTGCTGTATTAACTTTCTTTTTCTTTAAGGCCGAGCAAGTCATTCGAAATGATGGAGGTGTTCTTGAAAATATTGAAAGAATGCAAGTGGCGACACTAATTATTGAGCGTGACACGAGTCTTGCTATGGATGGTAAAGAAAAAGGATTTATTGGTGTTAGGCAAGCCGAAAAAGATTTTATTCAATTGCTTGGATGGTTGAAAAGTGGAAACATGGAGAAAAAAATATCAAAAATAGATGACTCTCTCAGTGAAGAGCTTGCCGTCATTGATGAAGAATGGTCTCGATTAAAAACATCAATTGATACCGTACTTAGTGCTGAGGATTCAATTCGAGTGTTATATAGTTTTTCCCGTGTCGTGAATGAAATTATACCCGCGTTAGTGGGACAGTCTCGCCAAACCGTCGCTGACTTGGTCGCTAGCAAAAAAGTGAATTTGGATACGCTTAAGTTTGCATCTGAGCAGCAGTTTTTAGCACAACGTATTGCGACAGATTTCAACATATTATTAAACAGTGATCGTTATAGCATTGAAGATATTGAGAATGCATTGGTTGAGTTTACAGAGGATTCATCAAAACTAGAAAAAATAGTGACAGGTTTATTAAAAGGGGACAAGAGTCTTGGTATTAAGCCAGTCAAAAATACTAAAATTAGAGTTCGCTTACAAGAAATTGACGATTTGTTTCAAACATTGAAAAGTGCATTGGATACAGTCAAGACTCAACTGCCACAGCTATTAGCTGCTGAAGCAGCCATTAATGCTGATGATGATGTGATTGGACAGCTAAACACTCATTTGACTGAATTAGGCGAAGTATTTGATACGCTAGCGCATGATCGCTTAGTTTTGCATCTAGAGCGGTATGGTTTGTTTGTTGCGATTGCTTTCTTCATATTGTCTGCTGTTGCCACGCGCCTTAATCAGAAGAAACATTTACAAGATGTTCAAGAGCGAGAAACTAAAGTCGCTCGGGAAAATGCGAGCAATCAGGAAGCGATTCTTCGATTACTTGATGAAATTGCTGGGCTTGGTGATGGTGATTTGAGTCGCAATGCCACCGTGACTGAAGATATCACCGGATCAATTGCTGATGCATTCAATTATGCGATTGATGAGTTGCGTTCATTAGTGAATCGAATTAATGATACCAGTAATTTGGTAACAACGGCGGCCAAAGGCACTCAATCAACATCGGCAGAGCTGGCGGAAATAAGTACTCAGCAAGCGGCGCAAATTGCCAGTGTAACCGATGGGATTAAAAATTTCGCCGAAGAAATTATGAAATTATCTAACGATGCAGATGAGTCAACTAAAGTTGCCAAAGAGTCTGTTGATAAAGCCAAAGAAGGTGGGCAAGCCGTACGTAATACCATCAATGGTATGGAAAGTATTCGAGGGCAAATTCAAGAGACTTCAAAGCGAATTAAGCGACTTGGAGAAAGTTCGCAAGAGATTGGTGAAATCGTTGGTTTGATTCATGATATTTCAGAGCAAACAAATCTGTTAGCACTGAATGCGGCTATTCAGGCAGCCATGGCGGGTGAGGCAGGTCGAGGTTTTGCCGTGGTTGCTGATGAAGTGCAACATCTTGCTGAACGTAGTACCAACGCTACCAAGCAAATTGAAAAACTGGTGAAAACCATTCAATCTGATACTAATGAAGCCGTTTTGTCCATGGAAAAAAGTACATACGGTGTGGTAGATGGAACCCGGCTTGCGCAAGATGCGGGTAATACTTTGGAACAAATTGAATCTATGTTTGACAACATTGCGGAACGCATTCACAACATGTCCAGCGCGGCCAATAAACAGGTGGAAAATGCGATGGCGGTGAATGAAACGATGAATGTTATACATAACGTGACTACGCAGACTTCTACCGGTATTGATCAAACGGCAGAATCGGTTGGTAAACTCGCTGAGTTATCAGATGAGTTACGATTCTCAGTCTCTGGTTTTAAGTTACCTGCTGTAAAAAATTAGGTTGGAAGTATGGCAGTCAAAGAGAAGGATGGCGATGGTGTAAATCGTTACGTACTAGCGGTTTATATCATATCAAATGGTTTGTGGCGTATAAATGGCTGATTGCATAATTTCCATAAAACGCTAAATTAGGTGTGACTATGACATTCGAAACGAATTACGAATATGATCCGTTAGTGTGGGTTAAAACTGAAATAGACGTTACTCTTAATGAAGTTAAAAAAAATCTTGCCAGTTATCTTGATAACCCTAATGAAAAAAAACAATTATTTCCATCATGCATTTATTCATTAGATCAAGTACGCGGATCACTAGAGTTACTAGCCATTCATAGTGCTAAAGTTGATGTTGAAAAACTTAAAACACAATTGGAAGGTGTCAATGATAAAAAAAATACTGAGCAAGTAATCGAAAATGTTCGGAAAATATTAGATGGTGTTGATCGAATTATACAATATTTGCACGACATTGATGAAAAGCCTGTCGAAGTAGAAACATCAGTATTTTCTATGCCAAGCATTGAGGAATTGCGTTTCATTCAGATTCGCCAATTTTATTCTCATCAATTCTTTTTAGCCGCACTGAATAAACCTTTGCTCGATAGAAATGTAAACACGGAAAATAATTTTAGTACTTTAATGAGGTCGTTACGTATCGAATATCAGCTTAGTTTAGTGAGTTGGTTGAGAAATAATGATCGTGATAGCGCTCAGGGTATGCTCAAGGTCATTGAGAAAATTGAAAATATTTCATATCATTCTCAACGTTTATGGTCGATAGCCATCGGTGTTTTTGAGGCTTTGGTTAATTCAGGTTTGCCCATGACCGATACCCTAAAAAAATTATTTGGGCAACTGGATCGACAAATTAAGCGCCTTTTTGATGAAGAAGAAATCGAAATGGCTAGGCAGCCAGATACTGATTTAATGAAAGATTTGTTGGTTTTTCTTGCGCAATCAAATGTTTCGACACCGAAGATTCAAAAATTAAAAGCGTTTTATCACTTAGATGAATTAGTTGCGAAAACTAATTCAGGTGTTGGTGAAAGTGTTAATAAAAATGAATACAATTCAGTTATTGTTTCGATATTTGAGGGTGTTCAACGAGAACTTACTGACACATTAGTTGAGTTAACGCAGTGGCCTGAGAATGATACTGAAATAAGTGAGTATCTTGCAAGCGCTTTGGCTATGGCAAAGCGTGTTATTGATATTTTTTCAGTGATTGAACTTACAGTATTACGAGATAAAATGGATGTATTACGGCAAACGCTAACGGAGGCCGTTAATCGAGGTGCTATTGATAAGCGTAGGTTAATAGAAATTAGTAATACCTTAAATTATGTAATCAATAGCGTCACCGATGTAAGTAATAATTTCCAGACGATGAGTCAGTCATGCTCTTCCGAGGAAAATTATCAGATTATTTCAGTGATTGAGTCTGATACCACTTCACAAAAAGAATATGAGATAGTTCAACAAGCGGCAATTGATGAGGCATTAGTCGATATTGATGTTATTAAAAAATATATTTTAGACGTTTCAAGTCTCTCGAATGAACAACAAGTACATCAGTCATTGTCCGCTACCTTAGAAAACATGATTGGAATTTTCAAATTTTTTAATTTTCCCACAGACGATTTAACAACAGTGTATCGTTTTGTTAACGAAGTATTGTTAGATGATGGGCATGCATTGGATAATACGAATTTAGAACCGGTTGCAGAGGTTATTACTGGAATAGAACATTATTTGGTTTGTCAGAAAAAAAATCAGAGCTCAAGTGATGCATTAGATATATCAAAGAGGGCTACAAATATAATTAAAAAAGTACTCAATGATAAAGAATTTACTGCCCAATATGATTCGGCTAAAAACGTGTTAATGGGCGAAATAACAGAAGAAATAGTGAAAGCTAAGAATGCACTGCTGTTATACGAAGATAGCAAACAAGCTGAATCTTTAGTGTATCTACCAAAATATCTTTCACAAGTTAAAAGTGGCTTATTAGTTTTAGAAAACGTTTTCGGTGTTAGTTATTTAACAGCAGTGAGTGATTATATCTTGAATCATGTGCTAGAAACTCAAGATCAAAAAGTTGATCGGAATGCGTTGGTTGCTTTAATTGATGTTGTTGCTAGTTTTTCGAATTGTTTAACGAATATTTCCTTGCCTGAAGCGCATACGCTTCGAATGCAAAGAAGTAGTGCTGATTTTTTTCAGAAAACATATCGAGCCTCTGATGAATTAGGAATATTAGATAAACTAAAGGAAGATTATAACGCGATTCATCAGGAAATTTTTTCTGAGTTAAATAATACGCTAGAAAATATTATTGATATATTACAAAAGTCTGATCAATTGCAAGAAAATTCACTGGAAGTCGTTGCCAAACTTAAGCAAGTTAAGGCGGCCTTGTTAATGTTAGAAATTTCTGGTGAGTTGTCATTTCTGGATAACACCATACAGTATATGGAAAACGTATTAAACTCTGACTCGACTGAGTTGAATCAGTTAAATGCTGTTAAATCAATGATGTCTAGTTTGATTGATTTTTTAAAAAATGGCTCACCAGAAGATAATGACTGTATACCTGATTTTTCCGGTGAAATAGCAAAATTGTTGGGTACACCATTAATTGAAGAAACCGTGATTGAGTCTGTTGTTGACGAAGAATCTTATTGGCAGGCAATGGACGTGCTTGCTCAAGAGCTTATTATTGATATCACTGAAGCGAAATGTATTCTCGGGCAGGCTGTTGAGCAACCAAATCGGTACAAAACACTTATTGCTTTGATTAGATCACTCTATAGTGGCGCATTGCTGATGAATATGCCAGCAAGCGGTGTTTTGAAAATTGTTTATCAGCAGCTTGCCTATCAAACGAAAGATGCTACTTGCTTAACCGAATCATCAAGGGTGGCGCTAGCGAATATTTTCTCAGCTTACGAGGTTGCACTTAGAAGTAAGCAGGCTGTAAATTTAAATAGTATCGCAGATAATTTGACCGATTTGAATCTGTCTCCAACAACAATTGTTGTTGAAGTAACCGAATCACCTATATCTACCGAATGGCAAGAGGTTGCTGCCGATTTAGAAACAGTAGCAGATGTACCGTACGATTTATCTGGTGAACAACCGCCTATGGATAGTCAGTTGATGTCTGTCGAGCCACTTGCATCTACCGAATGGCAAGAGGTTATAGTTGATGCTGATGAAGAAGTCACGTCAGATGCCGGAGAAGAAGTATTAGAGGCGGTTGAGGCCACGATGACCGAGGTTTTAGCGGTGATCAAAAAAGTAGAACAAGCGAATTTTTCTACGGATTCATCAACTCTGTCACTTGAAATTCTCGATAGCAGTATTGGTTGGCTAATGGAAGCAAAGGGTGCGCTAGTCATCTTAGACAGAAACGTTGATGCGGCGAGTGTTGAGCTTTTTATACAATATTTTACTGAGCTAGTTCACCGGAACGGTTTGTTAGCAGATGCTGAATTTTTGTTCTTTAAAGCCGCAATGAATGAACTAAGAAGTCAATTACAAGGCGAGCATGTCGAATCCGTCGGTGATAAATTAAGACGCCTGTTAGGCGGTGAGTTTTTAACAAACAAGTCTCAGAAAAGTGAAATAACGATAGATACTTCAGAACCAATTGCTGATATTTTGATGAGACAAGAAGATGACGATGATGACTTCGATATTTTTGATATTTTCTTGGAAGAAGCTGAAGAGTTGGTTGGTACGATCGCGGAATATTATCCTTGTTGGCGAATGGATAGCAGTGATGAAGCTTCATTAATGCAGGTTCGCCGTGCATTTCATACGATGAAAGGAAGTGGTCGAGTGGCCGGTGTCAATCGCATTGGCGAATTGGCATGGAGTGCCGAGCATATGTTGAACCAAGCGATTGAAGGCGTGATTAATCCTTCAGAGAAAATGATTCATCTTATGGATCAGGTGACAGAGTTACTACCAAGCTTGTTGGCGAAATGTCGATCATCAGGCTGTGATATTGAGGTTAATTCTGTCGTCGATTTATTGACAGAAAATATGCATGAGATGGCTGAAAAAGGTGGACTTGCGATGGATGTGGTGCAAGTAGCTGGCGAGGCAGATAGCCCTGATAGTGTCATCTGTGATGTTGTTGAAAATGATGATGAAGATGATATTTTTAGTATATTCCTGGAAGAAGCACAAGAACTTCTTGGCACAATGGTCGAGCATTATGCATATTGGCGGGTAAATCAAAATGATGAAGCCTCATTAATACAGGTTCGCCGTGCATTTCACACGATGAAAGGAAGTGGTCGAGTGGCCGGTGTCAATCGCATTGGTGAATTGGCATGGAGCGTCGAGCACATGTTGAATCAGGTAATAGAAGGCACTGTCCGTCCTTCAGAGAAAATGATTCATATCATGGATCAAGTCTTAGAGTTACTACCAACCTTGTTGGAACAATGCCAATCATCAGGTCATGATATTGGTGTCAGTCCGTTGATGGATTCCCTAACCGAAAATGCCTATGAAGTGGCTGGGGGGAAAAGTGCTACGCTTGATTCTCTGGTTCAAAACGTTCAATCCGATATGGCCGATGGAAGTGATGATTCGGATACTACGTTAATTAATATTTTTAGAAATGAAGCGGCAGAGCATATTGCTATTATCCGTGAGTTTATTGCTCGCGGTCGTACTGATTTTAAACCAAAAATAACAATGCCTATTGTGCGTGCTTGGCATACCTTGACAGGGGCGTCTGGTATGGCAGGGTTTTCTGAAATTTGTGAATTAGCAGGGGCTGCTGAAGCATTAGTGCAATGGGCTTATGAAGGTGATGTCATCTTAGATATGCATCAACTGAATGCCATGGATGATGTGGTTACTGAAATTTTTTCCTGTTTACCTCTATTGGGCAAAGATAAGTCTGTATTAACAAATAATTCGAAATTAGTGGCACACCTTCGTTCATTTTGGGTCGAGACAGATGACGATTATTTGGTGCAAGATATTGCGGTAAATAGAGTTTTGACAGGTGAATCTTCTGAAGAAGCGATCGACTTTGATGATGAAGATTTAGATGAAACGCGTGAAATCTTCCTGGAAGAAGCAGGTGAACTGCTTGAACAACTTGATGAGGTTATGCTGGCTTGGCGACTCGAACCCAGAAATTTGCAGTTTATTAAGGAATTTGAGCGGCTTATTCATACCCTAAAAGGTGGTGCCCGACTATGCCGTTTGATGGTTATGGGAAATTTGACTCACAGTGTGGAGACCTTGTTAACTGAAATGGCTGCTGTGAAAATCGAAGTCACTGCTGAGTCATTGGATGTACTACGACTAGCGCTTGATCATTTGCAGGAAATGCGTGAGCAAGTGATTGCGCGTAAACCGCTCAATTCATCGCTTGCATTGATTTACGATATTGAGAAAATTGTTAATCCAGAAAAGGTAATGCTAGCTAGCGAAGCAGAAGCTGATAATGAAACGCAATCAGTTTCTGAGGAAGAAGCGATTTCTTTGCAAATTGCAAATCGTAAGTCTGTTGAGCAAATTCGTGTGACAACGGAGTTGCTAGAGGAATTGTCCAATGGTGTTGCTGAAATTAGTATCAATCGTTCTCAGTTGAGCCAGAAAATTAATGTTTATGAAGCCAATATCAGCGACATGCGTCAAACGATTAATCGATTGCGTACTCAGCTGAGAAGAATGGAAATTGAGACCGAAGCGCAGATCTTGTCACGTTCTGAAGAAGCAAGTGCACAAGGTATTGAATTTGATCCTTTAGAATTTGATCGATTCACGAATATGCAGCAAATTTCACGTAGTTTATTGGAAACAGCGAGTGATTTAGATAGTATTTATGAACAGTTTCAAGTCGTATCGAGTGAATCAGATACCTTGCTGATTCAGCAGGCGCGGATCAATTCAAAAATACAATCGGGGTTAACCAAGACCCGGTTGGTTCCTTTCTCGAAAATTGTGCCGCGTATGAGTCGTTTGATTCGTCAAACTGCCAATGAACTTGATAAGAAAGTGGAAGTTCATGTGACCGGTGAGGACGATGAGATTGACCGTCATGTATTAGATCAGATTAGTGGTCCATTAGAACACATTATGCGCAATGCGGTTGGACATGGTATTGAGTCTAAGCAAGTACGTAGTGAAAAAAATAAACCGGAGATAGGTGCAATTCAACTAAGTTTTAAGCGAGTGAATAATGATGTTTTGATTGGTGTGAGTGATGATGGCGGAGGGCTAAATATAGAGGCTATTCGTAAGAAAGCTATCGAAAGAAAACTAATGTCGGCCGGCTCTAAACTGAAAGACGAAGAAATATTGCAATTTGTACTTGAGTCTGGACTCAGTACTGCGAGAGAAGTGACTCAAATTTCTGGGCGAGGGGTTGGTTTAGATGTGGTTGCTAATGTAGTCAAGCAATTAGGTGGGCATTTGCATATTGAGTCTAAGTACGGTAAAGGGACCACATTTAGCATACGGTTGCCAGTTGATCTAACAACAAGTCGAGCTTTATTTTTGCAATCAGGTGAGAATGAATACGCGGTGCCTTTTTCTGGTATCGTCGATGTCGTAAAAGTTACCAATGACAAGTTAATTTCCGAGAATGGAAAATGGTATTACCAACATTCAGGAAGAAATTTCGAAGTGAAAAATTTACAAAGCATTCTGCATCGCAGGGCATTGACAGAGGATAAGCGCAGTTTCATCCCTATGCTGTTGTTTGATGATGGTGGTTATCGAATGGCTATTTCGATTGATGGGTTCAAAGGAAGTAGGGAAATACTGATTAAACCTGCTGGCGTGCAGTTAGGTAATGTCAAAGGTATTATGGGGGCTACCATAATGGGAGATGGTAGCGTGCTTTTAGTACTAGATTTACCGGGTTTAATGCGTGTGAATCTGGTGAATTCTCAGCTTGAAGAGCAAACAAGTTCACTCGATGAATTGAAAAAACAAGGTGATCGCTTGACCGTGATGGTGGTTGATGATTCGATTACCGTACGTAAAGTAACCAGTAAGTTGCTTAAACGGCACCAGGTAGATGTGATGACAGCGACGGATGGGGTGGATGCCTTGCAAAAACTTCATGAGCAATTGCCTGATGTTATGTTGTTGGATATTGAAATGCCACGTATGGATGGTTATGAACTTGCCTCGGTGATTCGTAATACGGAGCATCTGAAACATTTACCCATTATTATGATTACCTCGCGAATCGGTGATAAACATCGCAACAAGGCGATTGAAATTGGTGTCAATGAATATATGGGCAAACCTTATCAGGAAGATGATTTATTGAGGCGGATTCGTAATTTAGCTGCCACCTCACGCACTTTCAATAAAAGTTCAATTAGCAAAATGGAGGCAACCATTCCGTCGCAACGAGTGGGAGTTTAAGCGGCGATTGAGTCATTAATCAATAAGTTTTCGATCAAAGTTTCGATAACTTAATGCTTCACTCAAGTGGGCTGTGGTAATGGTTTGGCTTTCGGCCAGATCGGCGATGGTGCGAGCAACTTTTAGAATTCGATGGTAGCCTCTTGCCGATAGCTGAAATTTTTCCATGGCGCTTTCTAATAGCATTTGATCGTTAGCGGCTAGTTGGCAGTGTTGTGCAATAGCTTGGTTGGTTAATAGCGCATTGGCTATACTGCTACGCTGTTGTTGTCTCAGGCGTGCTCGTGTTGTACGTTTTCTCACTTCTAGGCTTGTTTCCATCGGTTGTTGTTTTGAGGCATTAGTGCTGGGTCGCAAGGCGTCTCTGGGAAGTCTCGGTACTTCAATGTGCATATCAATCCTATCGAGTAGTGGTCCAGAAATTCGATTTCGGTAGCGCTGAATTTGCTGGGGTGAGCAACGGCAACGGTCGTTGGTTTCACCAAAATAGCCGCAAGGGCAAGGATTCATCGCTGCAATAAGTTGAAATTTAGCGGGAAACTCGGCTTGGCGGGCGGCGCGAGAAATACAAATTTTGCCTGACTCCAGCGGTTCTCGCAAGACTTCGAGTACTCGACGATCAAATTCTGGAAGCTCATCTAGAAACAGTACGCCATTATTGGCGAGGGAAATTTCGCCTGGTTTGGGTTGGCTGCCTCCTCCCACTAAAGAAACACCTGATGCCGTGTGATGCGGATGACGAAAGGGGCGTTGGCGCCATTGTTCAAGGTGAAAGCTCAAGCCGGTGATCGACTCAATCGTTGCCGTTTCTAGCGCTTCCTGTTCCGACATTTCCGGTAAAATTCCGGGTAGGCAACTCGCAAGCATGGTTTTTCCCGTTCCCGGTGGACCTATCATCAACAGACTGTGCATGCCAGCCGCCGCAATCTCTAGTGCGCGTCGAGCTTGGTGTTGTCCGCGCACTTGTGACAAGTCATTGGAGATTGATTGTTGCCTTTTTATTTGGTGCGGGTGTTGGGTTAATTTTTGTTGGGTATGCAAATGCTCGCAGACATCAAGTAAATGAGCCGCCGGTAAAATTTTAGCTTGTTCAACAAGCGTGGCTTCATCGGCATTGTCCATGGGTAGGATAAGACTACGATTGGCCTTGTGGGCGTGAATTGCTATTGGCAATACACCGCGTACGGGGCGTAGTTGGCCACCCAATGCGAGTTCACCGACAAATTCATAGGTATTTATTGATTTGCTGGAGATTTGATCAGAGGCGGCCAAGATTCCTAAGGCAATCGGCAAATCATAACGTCCACCTTCTTTGGGTAAGTCAGCCGGTGCTAGGTTGACGGTGATTCTCCTCATTGGAAACTCAAATTTAGAATTTAGAATAGCGCCGCGAACGCGGTCTTTGCTTTCTTTTACGGCGGTTTCTGGTAAGCCAACGATGGATAGACCAGGCAAGCCATTGGCAATATGCACTTCTACAGTTACCAGCGGTGCATCAATACCGTTTTCTGCTCGGCTGTAGAGTACGGCAAGACTCATTCGTTGCTGGGTTTCGTGGTTTGAGGTGCGGGGCCATTGTTCTGAGGAATGTCGAGATGTTGCTCAAGTTCTTGAAGGCGCTTTTCGAGTGCTTCGATTTTTTGGCGGGTGCGGGCTAATACCGCGCATTGTACATCGAATTCTTCTCTGGAGACTAAATCGAGCTTGCTCAGATTATTTTGCAAGACCGTGTGAAGTGTTTTTTCAAGGTCTTGGTGGATTTCTTTGACTCCGCTGGGGAGTGCGTCAACAAGGCGTTTGGTTAAGTCATCGAAGGTTCTTGGGTTAAACATGGTGACTCCTAAATAGATTTTGAATATGAGTAATTAACTGCTAGTTTAGCATTTTCTGCTCAGATATTTTTTAAAGAAGTTTCGTTTTGTAATGAGTTGATTGAAAAATAAACTACTTCTTTGAATTACGCTAGCCGACATTGGGCCGCCTAGCGTTTGAAAATCGCGATGAGAATTGATTTCACCGGGGTTTTTCTGAAGGAGGCAGTACTTGTTGTATGGCCGATTGACGAAAAATTTCTGTGGAATCAAGGATCAAGTGAGGGTGATGAGGGGCGCTACGATCAGATGACTTGGAGGATAAGGGCCGCATTGTGATCAAATTAGCCGAGACGATGAATAAGGCTGTTTTTTAATCAGACCGTTGTTTAATCAAGCTTATGACTACGTGTTTTTTGCACAATAACAGTGCTGTTGTCAAGGGTGTATGTTCTGTTTTGGTGCAATATCAATTGGGAGAGTGAGATGCCGAGGGCAATTATTTGAAAGTAAAAATAAAAATAATATGGCATGGCGAGTGCTATGCATGTGCTGAGTATAATCTTTTCATTGATAGGTGAGTTGTTATTACGCAAGGAGAAAATGGAGTTATTAACAAGATAATAAGGTAGCTCTTGGTGTTATCATTATTGATGTCACTAAATTTAGATCATAAATGTAGGATTTTTTTACGATGGAATTTGGTAGGGTATCTAGTTGCTTCGGAAAATCCTGCGTTGATACGTAAAAAATACATATAAAACAACACATAAATCAAAAATTATAGAAACTTTAGGTATTGTTGCATAGCGATGGCAAACGCGCCTATGACTCAGAAGCTATCCATGAAGTTTTCTAGAAAGATTTTATGTTTAAGGAGGAGTGTAATGAAGTTAATTACGGCGATTATTAAGCCATTTAAGCTAGATGATGTCAGAGAAACATTATCTGAAATTGGGGTGCAGGGAATTACGGCGACCGAAGTCAAAGGGTTTGGGCGCCAAAAAGGTCATACCGAATTATATCGAGGGGCCGAATATGTTGTCGATTTTTTGCCTAAAGTGAAGTTGGAAATTGCGGTTTCGGCGGACATGGTGGAGCAAGTAACAGAAGCGATTACTAAAGCCGCTAAGACAGGAAAAATCGGTGATGGAAAAATATTTGTCACGGATCTTGAGCAGGCGATTCGTATTCGAACGGGAGAAACTGGTTCTGATGCGTTGTAATGTATTTAATTTTCACTGCGATTTGGAGGGATAGACGGTGGATGCAGTCAAAGAATTAAGTTATGCCTTAGATACCTTTTATTTTTTAATATCGGGTGCATTAGTTATGTGGATGGCGGCGGGTTTTGCCATGCTCGAAGCAGGAATGGTACGAGCAAAAAACACCGCTGAAATTTTAATAAAAAATATTTCTCTGTATGCGATTGCCTGTATCATGTTTTTGCTCATGGGATACAGTATTATGTATGGCGAGTCTGCCAGTGGGTATATCCCTTCTTTTGGTTTTCTCATCGGTGATGATCATGCGCTGAAAGATGTTTTGGCAGGTACTGATGATGCACCGTATTATTCCTTGTTGGCTGATTTCTTTTTTCAGGTGGTTTTTGTGGCGACGGCGATGTCGATTGTGTCAGGCGCGGTGGCGGAACGGATGAAATTGTGGGTATTTTTAGCCTTTGCTGTTGTCATGACAGGTCTCATCTATCCCGTGCAAGGTTTTTGGAAATGGGGCGGTGGCTTCTTAGATCAGCTTGGTTTCCAGGATTTTGCGGGTTCCGGCGTGGTTCATATGTGTGGTGCGGCCGCGGCCTTGGCCGGTGTGTTATTGTTGGGCGCGCGTAAAGGTAAATATGGGGCGGATGGCTCGGTGAATGCTATCCCCGGTTGTAATATGCCGCTGGCTACCTTAGGTACCTTCATTCTTTGGTTAGGATGGTTTGGCTTTAATGGGGGGTCTGAACTTAAATTATCCGATGTTGGAGAAGCGAATGCGGTGGCGGCGGTATTTGTTAACACCAATATGGCGGCAGCTGGTGGTGTGATTGCGGCGATGATTACGGCTAGATTGCTGTTTGGTAAGACGGATTTAACCATGGCCTTAAACGGTGCCTTAGCTGGTTTGGTGGCGATTACTGCAGAACCATTGCATCCTTCACCATTATTAGCGACAGCTATTGGTGTCATCGGTGGTATCATTGTGGTGTTTTCTATTGTTTCCCTCGATAAGATCAAAATTGATGATCCGGTCGGGGCGATTTCCGTGCACGGTGTGGTCGCTATCTGGGGTTTACTCGCCGTTACCTTATCGAACCCAGATGCCACCTTGGTGGCTCAGTTAACCGGTTTAGTGACTATTTTTGTCTGGACATTTGTGGCCAGTTTAATCGTTTGGGGGATTCTCAAGGCGGTGATTGGCATTCGGGTATCGGAAGAGGAAGAATTTAACGGTGTTGATGTGAGTGAATGTGGTTTAGAAGCCTATCCGGAGTTCACTGGAGGAAAATAAAAATCTTTTAGGCATACGAAAAGGCCGGTATGTTTACCGGCCTTTTTTGTTAACGGGACAAGCGATAACGACCCTCACAAAAACGCTGGTAGCAATCGCACTGCGATAGGTTTTGGCAGTCAGTTCTTATGATGTCAGGTAATTCTATATTTGCTTTTATAATTGCTGGTGAAAAAACTCCGGGGCGGCGAGTGCAGCTTGATGGATGGCGGCATTATAATAGGATGTCTGAAATGTTTTTTGTCGTGCGTCTTGTTCTCTAAAAGTGATTAATGATTGGTTTTTGCTGCCCATGGTGGCTGTCCACCAGCCTGATGGGTAGCTGCACTGAGGGAAAAATAATGAATGGGTTTCAAGGAAGTTGGTATGCCGTAAGGCTTGATGTATTCGAGTCAATAATTTCATGTGTAGTAAGGGGGACTCACTTTGTGCGACGATAATACCATCATCACCTAACAGGCGCTGGCATTGGCGATAAAATGCTTCAGAATACAAACCTTCCGCCGGACCAATGGGGTCCGTGCTATCAATGATAATGACATCATAACTGTCAGCAGCCTGTTCATGTACCCATTGAATGCCATCAATAAACAATAATCGTGCCCTTGGGTCATGGTTGGATTCGCACAGTTCAGGAAAATAACGTTCAGATAAGCGGGTGACCTGTTCGTCAATATCAATTTGATCGACATGCTCGATGGCTGAGTGTTTGAGCACTTCGCGTAATGTACCACAATCACCTCCCCCGATAATGAGCACCTTTTTAGGGTTTTGATGGGAAAATAACGCGGGATGAGCCATCATTTCATGATAGATAAAATTATCCCGACTGGTTAACATGACAAATCCATCAATGGTCATCAAGTTGCCAAACTGTTCGGTTTCGTAGATTTCAATGCGCTGAAAAGGGGTTTGCGCTTCATGGAGTTTGCATTTTATTTTTAGCGAAAATGCTGAGCCACTTTCTTGGCAAATTTCACTAAACCATGTTGTATTATCTAGATTCATTTATTATTCCTGATGCAATTGACGACATTACGATTAAAGGTGTTTTGGGTGGTGGATGTGCATTGAACTCTAACGTAAGCACCGCTAAACTAGGCGCTGTTTTATGGTTGATAATCATCCATTAACATGATGAGTTGTTTGGGCCATCGCCGCACGAGCAAAAATTGATCATCTTGATAAGATGGTATACGTTTTTCATTTCCAGCAACTCATGTTTCTTTGTGTGGCATTTTACCTGACAGAGTCGTTAGATGAAAGATTGGAATATAGACCAGGCAAAAGCAATTTATAACATTTGTCACTGGGGCGAAGGGTATTTTGATATTAATGAACAAGGACACGTAGTGGTATGTTCGGATCGTTCTGGTCGCTTGCTTCATGCCGATCTGCATCAGGTTGCCCTGGATATACGCAAGTTAGGTTTGTCACTCCCTGTCTTGGTACGTTTCCCGGATATCTTGCATAGCCGCATCGATAAATTGCATGCGGCGTTTAGCGAGGCAATACAGGTTCATGATTATCAAGGGCAATATACTGCCGTCTATCCGATCAAAGTGAATCAACAGCGTACGGTGGTACAGCAGATACAAGCGTATGGCAAGGATCGGGTGGGATTGGAGGCGGGCAGTAAGCCTGAATTAATGGCGGTGATTGCTTATGCAAATATGAATGGTGGCTTGATCATATGCAATGGCTATAAAGATCGTGAATATATTCGTTTGGCATTGATTGCAAAAGCCATGGGCCATCGGGTGTATATTGTGATAGAAAAACTCACGGAGCTCAAACTGGTGTTACAAGAGTCAGAAGACCTGGATATCACCCCCTTACTTGGGGTTCGGGTACGCTTGGCTTCGGTGGGCAAAGGTAAGTGGCAGAATACGGGAGGAGAACGCTCGAAGTTTGGTTTGTCGGCTGCCCAAATAATAAGTTTGGTTGAGCATCTTAAATCCAATGATTTATTGCCGAGTTTGCAGCTCATTCATTTTCATCTCGGATCACAACTGGCGAATATTCGCGACATACAGCGGGGGATGAAGGAGCTCGCACGGTTTTATGCTGAGTTACAGCGGATGGGCGCTAATATCCAATGTATTGATGTGGGGGGTGGGCTTGCCGTTGATTATGAAGGAACGCGGTCTCGTAGTTTCTGTTCGATGAACTACAGCATGCAAGAATATGCGAATGATGTGGTTTTTTCATTATGGGAAGCTTGTGAATCCAGTGGCTTTCCTCATCCAGATATTATTACCGAATCGGGTCGAGCAATGACCGCGCATCATGCGGTATTGATTACTCATGTCATTGATATTGAGCGTGCGCCTGAGGCACTTGATCTGGTGCCGCCGGCGAAAGATGATCCGCTGATTTTACATAATTTATGGGGAACCAAGCAATCACTTTCTCGGCGCTCAGCGATGGAAGCCTATCATGATGCGGTACATTGGTTGGCGGAAGCTCAGACTTTATATATCCATGGTGTTTTGTCGCTTTCTCATCGGGCACAAGCGGAATTATTATATTATGCGATCTGTCGCAGTGTGAGATCCTTATTGCAAGCAGCGGTGAGAGCACATCGTGAGGTATGGGATGAGCTGAGTGAGAAATTAGCGGATAAATATTTTTGCAATTTATCTATTTTTCAATCATTACCGGATATCTGGGCCATTGATCAGGTGTTGCCAATAATGCCTTTGCATCGATTGCAAGAGCGACCAACGCGGCGTGGTATCATCCAGGATTTGACGTGTGATTCGGACGGGGCGATAGATCATTATGTGGATGGTGAAAGCATTGAGTCCACTTTGCCCTTGCATGACTATAGTGAGGACGAACCCTATTTGCTGGGTATTTTTATGGTCGGTGCTTACCAAGAAATTTTAGGTGATTTGCATAATCTTTTTGGGGATACACATTCCATCAATTTGGAGTTTACTAATGCGGGTGGGTATCAATTATTGGAGCCAGAACAAGGTGACACGATTGATGACGTGTTGCGCTATGTGCATTTTTCCCCTGAAGGTCTATCACGTATCTATCGTGAAAAAATTAATCAAGCGGGGTTAAATGAAAGTCAACGACGAGCGTATATTCGGGAGTTAGATGCCGGCTTAACCGGTTACACGTATTTAGAAACCTGAGAAGTCGCGGCTTGACTGATGCTGTCCAATGTTGGGCTTAAATTCGCAAATTAATTCTTAGGGCCGCCGGCGTTTTAAATGTGCTGTCATTGGCTGTGCCGCCATCGCCCATGACAATAATGTCAATGGTCAACATTTTCCGTGGCAACCAGCGAAACCCTAAGGCAACGCCATTACGCTTGGTTTTATCGCCCAGCGCCAGGTATTCAGCACCTATTTGTAGCGCCCCTAAGGTACGAGATGTTTTGATTGGCAGAAAAAATGCGCCATTGATATTCACAAAACTGCTACCATTGGCACGTTGATATTCTGGATTTAGATTAACCAGAAAATTGCGTGTGATGTAGCGGTAAGCAAGTCCAATACGGATATTAGTTTGGTTAGAAGAGGTATTCATATTGAGAAAGTTATAGGCGATAACGTTTTTCAATAGTGCTTTTTTTAAGCCCAATTCATTTTTGCTTGCCACCAGTTCGCCTAAAGACGTACCGATGCGTAATTGGTTTTCTGTTTCTGTGGTCCACTCCCCCGTTGTATTATATAAATCTAAAAAAATGGCCCGTGAGGGGGCTGTTCTTGCTTCCTCCTGGATAAATAATCGAGTCGGTGATGCCAATACATTGTTTATGGACCCAAATAATGCGGATAAAACCAGGCCGCCTGCCATAATGATAGGTTTAAGCCTAGTTAGATTTTTCCAGCAAGTGGAATATTTGTCAGTTTTTAATTTCGTATTTAATGGGAGCATTATGGACCGGTATTATACCTAAATTAAGCGATTAAGGTAGCGAATTGTTGTTTGCTAGGTGATTGATTGTATGCCAGTTGCCCGTAACAAACCGCTAAATATTTAACGTCATCTATATTTATTGTAAAAAGAGAGGGAGTTCACTGATGAACAGTACCACCCAACGGCCGAATCGACCCATCATCGTTGCTCATCGCGGATTTGCTGCCGAATATCCGGAAAATACCCTGGTTGCGTTTCAACAGGCCATGATTGCTGGGGCGCCGTGCCTTGAAATTGATGTTCAATTAACCAAGGATCACTGTGTCGTTGTTATTCATGATGCGAATTTGCACCGTACGGCGGATTGCCAAGAAAATGTATTGGCGGTCTTATGGGATGAAATTGCTCATATCTCGGTGGGAGAGTCTGCTCGTTTTGGGGATCAATTTTCCGATGAGCCATTGTTGACACTGAGTCGTTTTGTGGAATTTTTAAGCCGTAATGTGACCGTGCAGGCTTTTATTGAAATCAAAGAAGAAAGTCTTCATCAATTTGGCGTTGCTGTCGTTATGGATAAAGTATTAGCTATTTTGGCTTCGGTTAAACAGCAATGTGTCATTATTTCTTATGCCGAGTCGGCCTTAGTTTATGCTCGGCAACAATCTGCCATGGCCGTTGGTTGGGTGCTAACGGATTATGATGAAGTGTCGAAGAAGAAGGCAACACAATTACAGCCGGAATACCTTATATGTAATTACCAAAAGTTACCCGATGTTGCGTCAGCACTTTGGTCTGGCGATTGGCAATGGATGTTGTATGAAATTGTTGATGTCAATGTAGCCTGGCGGTGGTTTCAGCGAGGGGTAAACTATATTGAAACAATGGAGGTGGATCGCATGGTTTCTGGTTTGAAACGTGACGCTAAATGAATAATCTTGTCGATATTGTTGTTATTGGCGCAGGTATACACGGTGCAGGCGTTGCACAACAGGCCGCGGTCCAAGGTTATGGTGTGCTGGTATTAGAAAAAAATACCGTTGCTAGCGGCACTTCCAGTCGCTCCAGTAAGCTTATCCATGGAGGCTTGCGGTATTTGGAATCGGCCCAATTTGGATTGGTTAAAGAATGCTTGCACGAACGTAAAGTGCTGGTAAAAATCGCCCCGGATCTTGTTAAGCTAAAGCCTTTTTATATTCCGGTTTATCAACAAACGCGGCGTCAACCTTTGACGCTAATACTGGGGCTTGGGTTCTATAGTGTATTTACTGGTTTTGATGCGAGTGCGAAATTTCGTTTAATACCGCGAAAAGAATGGCCTGCACTTGATGGTTTGAATCAGCTCGGTTTGCGAAAAATTTTGCAATATTGGGATGCGCAAACGGATGATGCCAAATTGACGTTGGCAGTGATGCAATCCGCACAAAAATATGGCGCTCAATTAAAGGAAGCGGCAGCACTCACTAAATTATGCCGTACCACGGAGGGTTGGCAAGTCACTTATATTGAACAGGGCTCTGAAAAAAACATAAATACCCGAGTCGTTATTAATGCATCGGGACCGTGGGTTAACGAAACGCTGGATAAAGTGGTGCCTAAACCGCAACGCTTGTCCATTGATCTTGTGCAGGGGACGCATATTGTGTTGGATGGCAAACTGAATCGGGGGATTTATTATGTCGAATCACCGGTTGATGGTCGTGCTATTTTTGTGATGCCCTACAGGGAAGATAAAATTATGATTGGTACGACGGAGACAATCTATGTGGGTGATCCAGATAAGGTTGTCCCCTTAGCCAATGAAATTCAGTATTTATTGGAGAGTTTTGCCTTTTATTTTCCAGCCTATAAAAATATACGTGAGCATCAGGTGAAGCATGCGTTTGCGGGTTTGCGGGTGTTGCCATCGACGAAGCAATCGGCATTTAAGCGGTCAAGGGACACTATTTTGCATGAAGATAAAAAGGATGCACCGGGTTTATTAAGTATCTATGGGGGAAAATTGACCGCTTATCGAATGACTGCAGAGCGCGTTATGCATTTAGTCATGGCAAATTTACCAAAGGCAAAACAAATTGCCGATACTTGCCATATTAAACTTTAGTTAGGCATGAGAATGAAATAATTGGCTCAATATTGGTGGTTAATTCAGCATGTCACTTAAATTTTATCAATCTCGATGATTTACCCCGCGTGATCTAAGCTTGAGGGTCATAAAAGCGTTCGAAATCGGGTTAAAGGGGCTGATAGTGAGTTGTTTTTGGATTGACAGGTGGCATTAGCCTTGTATTCGCTCAAAACAGATGATAACGATGATGCACAAAAGTATTATGTTTCACAAACGATACATTATCTTGGTGATAACTTTCACTGTCAGTTTTTTGATGCTGCCACCAAGTGCGTTATCTAAAGTAGATTATACCCAAATGGGGGAGGATTATCTCAAAGCGCGAGCGGCTTTGCAAAAAGGTAACCAACACGTTTTTGGGCGATTGAAGGAAAAATTGAAAAATTATCCTTTATATGGCTATTTAGAATTTGATAATCTTCGTCGGCAAATGCGACAGGTATCCTCTCAGCGAATTCAAGCCTTTTTATCCGCGAATAGCGATTCGCCGATTAGTCATCGCATGCGAAGAATGTGGTTACAAAGTTTAGCAAGGAAAAATGACTGGGACGGCTTCCTTGATGAATATGTTGAGACAAAGAATACCAAGTTACGTTGCTATTATACACAAGCCTTATTTGAAACCGGTCGCTCACAAGCGGCGATGAAAGAAGCCGACAAGCTTTGGTTGGTCGGAAAATCACAACCTAAAATCTGTGCCCCAGCTTTTCAATATTGGCAACAAAAAGGAGGTATGACAAAAGATAAGGTTTGGGAACGGATTCGCCTGGGGATGAAAAGAGGCCAGTTAAGTCTGGTTAAATTCTTGGCAAAAAACTTGAATAAATATGAGCGAAAATGGGTCGATCGATGGCGTGATATGCATCGTCACCCCGCCGACAATTTAAAAAAAGCGATTTTTAAGCGGAATAAACCTATTGCACGCCAGATATATCGCCATGGTGTGCAACGGTTAGCGCGCCGCAATGCCGGTGCGGCAGCGATAGCCTGGAATAAAGTTCGTCAAACACATTTACAAAAAAGTGGGGCGAGGGTGGTGGCTGAGGTTGATCGTTACATTGCGTTACGGGCGGCATTTCAGCAACATCCCAATGCCTTAGAGTGGTTGACTAAACTTGAGGCGGTGACGCCTAAAGTGCGCGAGTGGCGCATCAGGGCAGCACTTGGGCAGCAAGATTGGTGGGCAGTCTTAACCGGTATTGATGCATTACCTGATAATGAAAAAGACTCTGAGCAATGGCAGTATTGGCGGGCGAGGATGCTTGAATTACAAAGCCAGGAACTCCCGATGTTGCGTACCGCCGCTAAACGTGCGTATTCAGCGCTGGCTAAAGAAAGAAGTTATCACGGATTTCTTGCGGCAGATCGGTTGGCTCAGGAGTATCAATGGAATAATAAGCCACTCAATTTTTCTGTCAATGATTTATGGGAAATCGAAAAAAAGCCGGGGGTCTTGCGCGCCAAAGAATTATACCGTTTAGGTTTTATTACCGATGCACGTCGTGAATGGCTGTATGCGATAAAGGGCATGTCGCGTGCGCAATTGCAGCAAGCATCGGTGATTGCTCATCAATGGGGATGGCATGATCGTGCGATTTCAACGGTTGCTAAAGGGGCTCATTTTGATGATTTGCCGTTACGTTTCCCTGTCGCGTTTCAAGATCAGGTACTTTACAATGCCAACCAAAATAGTATTGAGCCCGCATGGATCTTTGGCATACTGCGTCAAGAAAGTGCTTTTATGGCCGATGCACGCTCGAGCGCCGGTGCATTAGGTCTGATGCAATTAATGCCGAAAACAGGAAAATTTATTGCACAAAGATTAAAGACTCGATTGCGTTCAACGAGTGATTTGTTGGATGTTAAGCGAAATATTCGTTTAGGTTCAGCGTATTTACGCCGGATGTTAGACCGAAACAACGGACACCGTGCACTCGCAACCGCTTCTTATAATGCTGGGCCTAATCGAGTGAAACAATGGATGCCGACGCAGTCAGTTGATGCTGACTTGTGGGTGGAAATGATCCCGTTTAATGAAACACGCAAATATGTACAACGCGTCATGGCGTATACGATCATTTATAATTATCGTTTAGGTGGTCGTCCTATGCGATTGACTAATCGTTTGCCAGTTATTGAGCCGATTAATGCATCATCCGATGGTTTTTCTGGATAATACTTGTGTGACAGCCTTACTGCTCTGGCTGTGGAATGGGTATGTGATAATTTCCTATTGTGTCGTCTATTCCTGAGTGCTCAGGTAGCAGTTTATCTCCCTTATCCATGCCGCCGTACTCATGCCCCGCGTCTACTGTCCTGTGGCTGCCTACTTTTCTGTTCAGAATGTTCACCAGCGCGTAGGCGTTTTAGGTGAATAGAAATTTAATCTGGACACAACTTGAGCAAATTATTACGTAGCTGGTTTCTTAGGCCATCGCATACACATTCTATTTTTTTGACGCACTCAGATTTAGGAAACGATTGGCGTCGTGACGTTATTTTGTTAGTTTTAAATGGAAAAATTCAGTGATATAATTGCTGATTGTACGAAAAATTATATATGCCGCAAAATTTATGCGTGGTAAAAATGTGCTAATTTATTTGAAAAATTGACAAAAAGCGCCTACTTTTAGTGCCCGTTCTTCAAAGCTTCCGCTTCCGCTCCTTGCCTATTTCCCTGTAAACAATCAAAAACACTCACTTTAGCCCGGCTAGAGCAGTGTTTTTTCTCAATCAAAACGAACAAATACAAACCAAATCTAAGCGGAAAACAGGGAAATTATTCCATGCCCATTCCTTAATTGTGAATTTGTACATTGATAAACTAAAAATTGACGATCGCTGGGATTTTTCCTGGCGATGGGTTAATTTGAGAGAGGGGGTGTGGAATCAAGAAAACTATGTGGTTATAATCTATAATGATACAGGTAGTTTTGTGACCTTGATAAATTTTCGTGGTATAGGTTGTAAAGGATGTCTCCGGGGGGAGAGTTGGCTTTAGCAAGTTGAGACCAGCACGAAAAATGAGGGCAACATTAGTTATAAATATTAGAGGTATTTTTCATGGCAACCGGTACTGTTAAGTGGTTTAATGATGCTAAGGGATTTGGGTTTATTTCACCAGCGGAGGGGGAGGAGGATGTGTTTGTGCATCATTCAGTCATAGAGGGGACGGGATTTAAAACGCTGGCCGAAGGGCAGAATGTTTCTTTTGAAGTAGAGCGTGGGCCAAAAGGATTGCAAGCCACGTCGGTTTTACCCATGTAGCCATCACAATAATCCTGCTAAAAGCCTCGTGAGCATCCGAGGTTTTTCAGTTAAGGTAAATTATTTAGGGGGCTGATCAATTTGTATTCGCATGGGTGGCAGACTTTGTAACAATTGTTTGCCATATTCTTTATTGATTAGGCGCCGGTCTAGAATCGTGACAATACCGTAATCCGTCTCTTTTCTTAATAATCGGCCAATGGCTTGTACCAATCGAGTACTGGCTTCAGGCACGGCAACTTGCATGAAATGATTACCCCCATTGGCTTGCATATATTCTCTTTCCGTGGCTTCCACGGGGCTATCTGGTACCGCAAATGGTAACTTTGCGATCACCACATGAGTACATAATTCGCCCGGCAAATCGATGCCTTCAGCAAAACTATTCAAACCAAATAAGATGCTCCCCTGATCGGCTTCAATGTTGGCTTGATGTTGATGGATTAATACTGATTTTGGTCGCGTATTTTGTACCAGAAGTTTTTTTTGCCAATCATCAGGTAAATGTTGTTGGACGTCCATCATTTGCGCATAGGAAGCGAAAAGCACCAGTGAACCTCCGTCAGCTGCTAAAATTTTCGGCAGAATTTCTGTAATGGCTTGAGTGTGCTTGGCATAATCGCTCGGATCACAATCCATCCAGGGAAGCCATAAGGTGGCGGCTTCTGGATAATTAAAAGGGGATTCGAGTTTTAAACAACGAATGGCACTGTTTTGTAAAAGCCCGATTTTTTGTCGAAATCGGTCGAATGAACCAAGTGCAGTTAATGTGGCAGAGGTCAATACGGCACCATAACAATGTTGCCAAAGATGCAGGTAAAGGAATTCGGCAGCAGACACTGGAGCTGCATGTAAGCGTAAATCAATTTTCCCTTGAAAGTTTTGTTGACTAATCCAGCGTGCGGTTGGCGGTGCTGATGGTTCATCATCGGCGATGAAATATTGCCATAGGTTTGCCATATTTTCCAGGCGAGTCATGGAAGAGCCAAGCTGAGGTGTAATGGTTTCGGCATTTGCTATTGATAATTCCCCATTTGCAACACGTTGAGAGACTAACTCTTTTAATGCCTCTAATTGTAATAGGTTGGTGATTGCAATATTACGAAGCGGTTGGGCGATGCTTTTCAATGAATCAGGGATGTGGCCGCGTTTAAAGCGGACAATATTGTCTTTATTGTCGTTAGTTAATGCCTGATTTTTTGAGTGAAGTAAGTGACTGACTGTGTTGTTTGCCGTTTGTAACAAGCTAGCTAATTCAGCCAGCTTGTTACGCACGGTTGTTGTATGGCGCATGATGGTAGGATTAGGTAGTATTTTCTCAATTTTCTTTAATAGCGGTTCAATCGCATCAAGCCAGGCCGTACGGCTATGTGTTGAACTCCAAGCGGTACCATGTTCAATGGCTTTAGCTGGTAATTGATGCGCTTCATCAAAGATATATATACTGCTTTTTTGATCAGGCAATAGTTTTCCGCCACCTAAATTGATATCAGATAGCACCAAGTCATGATTGGCAATGATCACATCCATGGTGTTCACTTTTTTTCTGGCGTCAAAATATGGGCATCGTTTAAAAAAATGACATTGTTTGCCTAGACAGCCATGGTGATCATTGCGAACGGTGTCCCATAAATCATTGGCAATTTGTGATGGCCAGGTGTCTCGATCTCCACTCCATTTATGTTTCTCAAACGCGTGATATAGCTTTTTTAATTGGTTGATATAGTCATTTTCATTGCTGAAAAAATCAGTTTGCCGAATATTGTCGCCTAAGTTTCGAGCAAGTAAGCTTGGGCATAAATAACGCCCACGACCTTTAGCGATATCGTATGTGAAGTCCAGTTGGCTATACTTTTGAAGGTTAGGAATATCTTTGTGAGTTAATTGTTCTTGTAATGCAATGGTCGCGGTTGTGATAATCAATTGCTTTTCCAGTTGTAAAGCAATAGGTATGGATGCTAACAAATACGCCATGGTTTTTCCGGTACCTGTCGGGCCTTCGATAATGGCGATTCTGTTTTTGTGATGAGTGAGTGTCTTGCCTATCTCCGCAATCATTAAGCGTTGACTCGTTCGAGGCTTAAATCCTTGCTGTTGTTCTTTTAAGGAGAGATAAGCCGAGCGTATGGTGTTTTTTAATTCATCATCTAACATTAACTATAAATACCATTGAAAAATGTATGACCTTACTGTCACGAAAATAGAGATGAAGGCTATCATTTCATTATACCTGCGTGTGTGTGCATTGGGGTAGATTGTATCTTTGTCTCTGCCTTGCCTGTGTTATAGTAAGCGCAATTCCGTTTTTTGGAAGCCTGGCTATTCATTGATGTCAATTTTATGACAACGCTTTTATAACGCATTCTTGGGCAAAAAGGCAACTATTTGTTATTTTTCCCCATCTGTTTTTTGACTTGAGATAGATAGATCGTGAGGGGTTATAAACATCAGTTTGATGGGAGGAGGGCTTTATGAAATCCCGTGCAGCACTTGCATTAGAGGCAGGAAAGCCTTTAATCATTGACGAAATCGATGTTGATGGACCTAAGGAAGGAGAGGTTTTGCTAAGGATGGTGGCCACTGGTGTATGCCATACCGACGCCTATACCTTATCTGGGGTTGATCCGGAAGGTGTGTTTCCTTGTGTGCTTGGACATGAAGGCGGGGCGGTTGTCGAAGAGGTGGGGCCTGGTGTGACTAGTATGGTGCCAGGGGATCATGTGATTCCTTTATATATTCCTGAGTGTGGGCAATGTAAATACTGTTTATCAGGTAAAACCAATTTATGCCAAGCCATTGGTGCGACTCAATGGAAAGGTTTAATGCCAGATGGAACTCGGCGATTTTCTTATCAAGGAAAACCCATTTATCATTATATGGGTACCTCTACATTTGCTGAATATACGGTGGTTGCAGAAATTGGCTTGGCTAAAATTAACAAAGCTGCACCACTTGAAAAAGTGTGCTTGTTAGGCTGCGGTATTACCACAGGCATTGGTGCTGTTTTGAATACCGCCAAAGTTGAGCCAGGATCAAGTGTAGCCGTATTTGGCTTGGGGGGTATCGGTATGAGCGTGGTGCAGGGTGCGGTACTGGCTAAAGCTGAGCGGATTATTGCCATTGATATCAATCCCGATAAATTTGAAATGGCGAAATTGCTTGGTGCGACCGAGGTGGTGAATCCGCAGGCGTATGATATACCTATCCAGCAATTCATTGTGGATCTCACCGATGGTGGGGTCGATTATTCTTTTGAATGTATTGGTGATGTAGATATGATGCGTTCAGCGTTGGAATGTTGTCATCTAGGCTGGGGGGAGTC
>CAYUAI010000034.1:0-39232 GCA_964442745.1 uncultured Chromatiales bacterium | reverse complement strand
CGCAAGATTTTATTCGCTTTCTCACCACAGAAAATTATTTTGAGGAATTGAAAAATAAAATCATATTTTTTTCTCGTGAAATAATTGAAAAAAATCATAGGAAGAGGCCAACCTCATTACAATGTTTAGCCGAAGCGCTTGGGTGTGAATAAAATCCCGAACACCTATGTAGAATACCTATAGCTTAATAAACGACTTAAACCAACCGCTAAATCGACGGCTACCAAAAAAAAGTCAAAGGCACTTTGGCTTTTGGCGATAGGTAATGATTGAAATAGCTGGCTAGGCTTGAGAAATTTCATGAGGCACTGCATAAAGATATTGATAAACCAGTTAAAGATTTTCGGGAAGAATGGAATGAGGCTCGCCGCCGACATATTAAAGTATATACAGGAGCGCATGAAGCTGAATGGGCTAAAGCAACCGTATTATTGAATCAAAAAGTAATAATTGTGTATGTTAATTTGAATTTTAAGAAAAATGGTATCTCCGATACAGATTATGAAAACCTAAGATACCTTACCCGCATCGGGATTGATAAATATTGGTCACGCCGTATCGAAGTGGCTGGCAGCAGTTTTATGGTTTGGGTACAAGCGGAGCATAGCTATGTAAACGCAATTCCTGTAGACCTTCATGTGGAAATCGATAAAAATAATTATGCCAGATCAATGAATCCGGCAATATTGGGAATAGATGCAAGTTTCATCTATAACAAAGGACGCTTTGGGAACAAAGAGAGAGCCGATGCAGATTTTATGTTAGTCGCCGCCCATGAGTTTGGTCACTCAGTATTAATGTATGCGGGTGGACTTTCGCTATCATGGAGTCACAAAGTATCCACACATATTATAACGCAATGAAATGCACATATAAGTGGTTAAATCGTCGAGGTGGTAAACGTAAATCTTTCACGTGGGGTGCGCTAAAATAGGTATTCAAACGAGCTGGAGTGGCGATGCTAAAAATAACAGCGTAAGATGTGTGCAAGTTAGAGTTTGGCGCGACAGCGAGTACGACCGAGTAATCGGATGCGGGAAAACTGCACGTCCGGGTCTGCGCGGGGGGAGGGGGCTGGTAACAGAGTCTCCTACCGTAAGAGATCATCAATTTCAGGAAGGTTTGATGGTTTATCCAGCGTCTCGTCATGCCCAAGGTTAGCTGAAAAAACGCCCATTCAGAAAGCAAGCCTGTGCCGAGCAATGGGTTTAAATTATTTGGTATTGAGTGCAATTATATAAATATATTTTCAAGTGATATCGCTTAAAAATAGAATATTATTAAAGGAGGCTTTAAATGAGGGAGCTGAAGTTAATTTTGGCTATTGGAAATATAAGTAATTATATTGAAATTGGAGGAGTTGGTACAGGGGCTAAATCAGATAAAGTTTCAGGAAAACCAATCTATTCTAATGGATTGCTAATAAGCGCAGGTGCAAGAAAGCAGTTTTAAAAAAATATAAATAGTCTGTTCAATAAAACATATTAATCTGTATCCCTGTTTATTGACTGTGTGATATAAGATTTCAAATATTTTATTCTTATAAAAAATGTTTCAAAGAAGTAATAGTAACAGGGAGTGTCGAGTTTTTTACGCAGCTAAAAACCACGCTTTAAACGTCAGCTTATGTGCGACGTTATATCAAAAAAGTAACAGAGTTAAGCTAGATACCTGGTTAATATTGTTTGAATACAGAATTTAAAAATAATGGTTGGTTCGAAACTTATGGGAAAATTACGAGAAATTAAAGACAACGAATATTCAAAAAGAATAAATCGAGTTTTAGATTATTTGGATCATAACTATTCTAAAAGTTTGAATTTAGAGTTGCTGGCCAATGTAGCAAATTTTTCTCCTTATCATTTTCACCGAATATTTAAAGCTATTGTGGGTGAGTCATTATATAAATACATTCAGCGAATTCGTGTCGAAAAAGCCGCGCATAATTTAAAATATTCTAGTAAGCCTGTGACGGTAATCGCTTTAGAGTGTGGATTTAGCAATTCCGCATCTTTTGCTAGAGTTTTTAAAGAATACTTTAGTATGAGTGCAACCGCATGGCGGAATGGAGGTTGCGATACATTTAGCAAGAATTGCAAAGAAGAAAGCAATTTATGGAAAGATGTCATAGTTTCTCCTATGTATATTGATTCTTTAATGAATAAGTCAACGTGGAGAATATCTATGATAAAGAAGAAAGATGTAGTGGTAGAGGTTAAGGAGTTAAACGAAGTAAATGTCGCTTATATTCGCCATATAGGGCCATTCAAAGGTGAAACTGAAATCTGGGGAAAGTTGTTCCAAAAATTAATGGCTTGGGCGGGTGCTAGAGGATTAATAAAGTGTCCAGAAACTCAATTTTTCACCATCTTCAGAGATGATTTAAATATCACAGAGTTTTCGAAATTTAGAGCTGATGCATGTATTTCCGTTGAGCAAAATACAACAGGCGGCGGTGAAATAAGTATATCCATAATACCTGCTGGCAAGTATGCGGTGGCAGAATTTGAGATAGATGCTTCAGAGTTTGAGCAGGCTTGGGATTTAGTTTATAGTGAGTGGCTTTCTCAAAGTGGCTACCAGCCAGATGAGCGTTGTTGTTTCGAGAGATACTTAAATGATCCAAAAGCACATCCGAAAAACAAACATATTATTGAGGTATGCATTCCTGTTAAAGCATTGTAGAGAGATAAATTAGGTTCGCAGAAATACAATGATATAACGAATATTAAGCGGCCTATCATGAGACCTGGATTTCCCAGAAATTTTTCGTCAGTCGGCCATACAACAACGTATGGCCTCCTTCAGAAACCCCCCGGTAAAATCAATTCTCATCGCGATTTTCAAACGCGAGGCGGCCCAATGTCGCTAATAATATTGTTGTATAAAAACGCTGCGCATATTCAATGAGCCATTGATTGCGTTAACAAGTTCATCAATGCGTTTAGCCAGCAAGGGCCAATGAATCGGCTCAATGTTGAAGTATTTACCTAAATTCAATAGCATGTGTTGTTTTACGCCAGTGCGAGTGCGAGAGGTTTCAACGAGACGATAGAGGTAGTACGACTCATCTTGTGGACCGCTTTTGATTTTGGTTTTTCGGATAAACATGCGGGGAAGGCTGGCATGATTGGATGATATTGGCTGCCAAAATTCAGATTGTCCCGTCTATACGGGTTAAGAGGTCAAGGAAATCTTCGCTATCAGGGATAGCAAGTTTAAACTGATTTCAGGAAAAATAAACTCGTAGCGTGGATTAAGCGCAGCGAATCCACCCTAAACCCGACTCGAAAACAAATCAATTCCCCCTGGCATTATTCTCATTTCAATGGCCTATTGGAGGCATGATGACGTCGCTCATGGTGGAGTGGATTCGCTACGTTTAATCCACACGACATGGATAAAAAAGAGGAAGCGATATTTTTTAATGATTTTTTTGTAAAAAAATGGCATAAAATAACTTTTCCTCTGAACGTAGTTTGAATTTACCAGGGATGCAGTGGCCAGAAAAAACAAATCCGGATGATTCGCTCGCTGCCAAGCTCGTTTCTCTGAGCGCAAAGGCACCCCCTTGAACACGGTCATTTATCCAAAGCGAAAGCGATCAAGGGTGAGCAACACCATTTGGTGCTACCTAGCGGCGCTTTATTTTCTAAACTTTAACCACATGATTCGCATGAATCCACTTTAATTTTTTTGCCTTGTTAGGCTGACGGGTTTTTGCTTGATTCCTCGCCCCTTTTTTAGCATCATGCCGTCGGGTAAATATTAATTTATCGTGCAAAGGATTCCAGGGGCGAGGATGAGTGACAGACTAAAATGGTTAGTTCGATATAAATGACACGGAAAAAATTATTGTATTTCTATCGTATTTTTTTATTATAAATGTTTTTCCAATTTTTTCCAGCGGTATTAGAATTTAAGCTGTTGAATACGACCTCGGTATTTTTTGTGGCAATGATTACAGCTTTGCATTGTTTTTCCATAGTTAATAATAACCGAATCAAGATCTTTTCTCTTTGCCGCTTCTTGCATCGCAACGGAATTAATATGCACATTATCATCATGGCTTTTGAAGTCAATAAAATCGGTTCCAAGCTCTGCAATCAACTTCATGCGATGTGTCAATGGTGGTTCATCATGATTAGCAACTTGCTCCGCAAGCTGCACAATTTCATCAAATTCTTCTCTCATAATGTGGCCGACAATTTTTGACATATTTAACTCAATACGCTGCATTACTTCTTTGAAGTTTTTTGGGTCATTTGCAAATACGGGTGCTATCGAAAAAACAATGACAGTAAAAAATATAAGCCGAATTAGTTGGGTTTTCATAGTTTTCATCTCCTGATAGATAGGGTAGCACTGTCGATTATAAAAAGATTTCATGACTTTGATTTAATGCGGTAAGTTGAAAAATTAAAAGGAAGATAGGCTGGACTCCTGCCCATCGGGCCTCAATAGCTTTGATACAAGTGCTTTGGATATAGACATCGACTCTAATGACAGTAACCCCAAGGTGCGGTGCTAATACATTCGGTTTCGAAACAACCACGTTGCCATTGATAATGTGACGACGCTGATAATGGCCATGGGCCAATATTGATCAAACAGCAACGTGTATCCATTTCCTTCCAAGGTAACGCCTCGTACAATAATGAGAAAATAACGTAAAGGATCAAGATACGTCAGCCATTGAACGATCTCGGGCATGTTGGCGATCGGTGTCGAAAAACCAGATAAAATAACAGCGGGTACCAGAAATAAAAAAGCCCCTAATATGGCTTGTTGCTGATTAACGACTATTGATGAAATCATGAGACCAATACCCACAACAGACATTAAAAATAAAAACAAACCAAGATAAAGTGCCCCGATGCTACCACGTAAGGGGATATCAAAAAATACAATCATTAACACGATGATTAACGTCGATTCAAATAAGCCAATGACAATGCCAGGAATCGCTTTGCCTATCAGTATTTCCGTTGGACGTAATGGAGTTACCAATAATTGATCAAAGGTGCCTGCTTCGCGCTCTCGTGCGACAGATAGCGATGTGACTAAGAGGCTGACTACCAGCACAAGCAAGCCAACAATGCCGGGTACGATAAACCAGCGGGACTGTAGATTTTCATTATACCAAGCGCGGCTCTGTAAAATAACCGTTGGTCCCTGCTGTCCCTGAGAACTTAGCCAATTGTGATTATAATCAAGCACGATTTCACGCAAATAGTTCATCGCTACCATCGCGGTGTTAGAGTTACGACCATCTAAAATAACTTGTAGTGGTGCAGTTTTTCCTTGCATTAAATTGGCGCTGAAGTCCTGGTTAATATACAGCACGAGTAAAACGTCGCGATTGTCGATAAGTTGCGAAACTTCATTTTTGTTTTTAATGTGATGAATTACCTGGAAATTAGGAGAGCCTGCAAAGTGGCTGACTAATTCTCGTGATTCAGCGCCGCGATCTTCATTAAAAATAGCAATGGGGACATAATTGAGGTCATAGGTTGCTGCAAACCCAAAAACTAGCAATTGCACGATAGGTGGCCCAATAATAATTACACGACTTCTTTTATCGCGTAATAAAGCCAAAAATTCTTTTATCGCCAGCGCAATAATATGTCCAATATGCATATATTACTCCAAATGCTTGTGTGATTTTCGCCAAACTAAGATGAAAAAGAAAATAAGCATGGCGAATAAGGCCGCTGAATTAAGCAGGATAACAAGCCAAATATCGCCCGCCAGAAAAAGTGTTTGTAAGATCGTGACAAAATAACGCGCAGGCACGAAATAGGTGATCCCTTGAATAATCTCGGGCATAGAATTTATATCGAACAAAAAACCGGATAACAAAAAAGCCGGGAGAAAAGACACGATCAATGCGACCTGGCCTGCAACAAACTGATTTTTCGATACCACAGAAATAAGCAAGCCAATGGCCAATGATACCAGCATGAATAGCGCTGAACACAAGATTAATAACCAGAGCGAACCTCTTAACGGAACATCAAATTGCCATACCGCTAAAGCAACGCTCAGCAACATGCCTCCCATGCCTAATATAAAATACGGGATTAATTTTCCGGCCAGCATTTCACTCATGCGTAACGGTGTTATCATCAGCGCTTCCATGGTGCCACGCTCCCATTCTCGTGCAACAATCATTGCTGTCAATAGAGAACCCGTTAGCGTCATGATAATGGCTATAAGCCCTGGTACAAGAAAATAACGGCTGGATAGTGCCGCATTAAACCAAACTCGTTGCTCGATACTCACCGGCATGGCTAAAGTTCGGCCTTGACTTTTGCTATAATGGTTTAACCACGATAACCATACTCCCTGAATATAGCCTTGAGTGATGTTCGCTTGGTTAGAATCCACACCATTCACTATCACGCCAATAGCGGCCTCATTACCGCTGAGTAAGTTTGATGCGAAGTTGTTTCGCAACCATACGATGCCCTCGATTTTTCGCTCATCTAACGATTTTTGTGCGGCTTGAATCGTATCAAAATGTACCGGGCGAAAAAAATCGGAGCGCTTAAAACTACCCGCGAGGGATTGTGTCGCCGTATCCGCTTGTTCAATCACAATGCCCACCGGAATATATTTTGCGTCTAAAGAAACACCATAACCAAACAAAAAAAGAAGGACCACGGGCATAATAAACGCAATCGATATACTGGATGGGTCACGTAGTATTTGTAAACTTTCTTTACGGATCATGCCCCAAAGCCGACGCTGCGTTGCTGAAATCAAATTGTCACCTCCGTAGCGCGTTGCTGGTGTTGCTCAATTAGCTGAATAAATGCATCTTCCATGGTGGGGTCTGGATTATCTGCATTAGATGCCGCCAATTTCATTGTTTGTGGGGTGCCAGCGGCCAATACTTCACCTTCAGCCATAATAATCAAGTTATCACAATAATTGGCTTCTTCCATAAAATGTGTAGTAACTAAGACAGTCACACCCGATTCAGCCAACGAGTTGGTTCGTTCCCAAAATTCTCGCCGAGCCAAGGGGTCGACGCCGGAGGTTGGTTCGTCTAAGAACAAAATTTCAGGTTCATGCATTAATGCAACGGCAAATGATAATCGCTGTTTATAGCCAATGGACAAGTCACCCGCATTTGTGTCTTGATATTCTGTCAAATCAAAAGTAGACAACGCCCACTGTAAGCGTTTTTTTTGATTTGCTCCGCGTAACCCATAAGCACTAGAAAAAAATTTTAAGTTTTGTATCACCGATAAATTGACGTAGAGAGAAAAATTTTGGGCCATATAACCAATGCTATTTCGTGCCTTAGCCGAAGCCTTGCGCAAATCATGGCCTGCCACAGAAAGAGTTCCTCCACTGACGGGTAATAGCCCACATAACATTCTGAATGTTGTCGATTTTCCTGCACCATTTGCCCCTAATAAACCAAAAATTTCACTACGATGAACGCTAAAGCTGATATTATTTACAGCAATAAAGTCACCAAAAACACGCTGTAGGTTTTTCACCGTGATGACTTCTATGGCATGTTCCTCTCTGATTGCTATCGGTAAGAGGGACGATTTTACGCTAAGCTGTCGTGTTTTTAATCGAGCAACAAACGCGTCTTCAAATCGAGGTTTTACGGCATTAATGTGCAAATTATCGGGAAGTTTAAACGCTCGTTCAACAGATGGCCTGTTGTCGTTTTTTTGAGACGAATCATCCAATACGATGCGAACCGTTTCACCCTCAATCAGCGCATCCAATACACCAGGCGTCCGGCTTAGCTGCGCCTGTAATTGTCGATTAGATAAGCCACTGGCGCTGACTTGAAAGGTTCGCCCGATAACGCTACGGCTAAAGGCATCTGGCTTGCCTTGCTCCAGTAGTTTTCCTTCATGCATTAAAACCACTTCATTACAGCGTGATGCTTCGTCTAGATATGCCGTGCTTAACAGCACGGTCATATTTTTTTCTTGCACTTGATGGTAAATGATTTGCCAAAGTTCACGCCGTGAAACAGGGTCAACACCGACGGTGGGTTCATCTAACAGCAGTAATTTTGGTAAGCGTATGAGCGAACAGGCCAGACCCAGTTTTTGTTTCATCCCGCCAGATAAGTGTCCAGCTAAACGGTTGGTAAATGGTGCGAGTCCAGTAATTTGCATTAACTGCTGATACCGCTCAATACGATCAGCATCTACAATGTTTTGTAGATCGGCATATAAATCGAAATTTTCCTGAACGCTTAAATCTTCGTAAAGACCAAAACGTTGTGGCATGTAACCCACACTGGATTGAACATCCAATGCTTGGGTTCTTACATTCAGCCCTAGTACGTGAATATCACCCTGATCAGGAATAAGTAAGCCGACAATCAATCGCATCAAGGTTGTTTTACCCGCACTATCCGGTCCAATTAATCCGGCAACTTGACCACTTTTGATAGTAAAACTGACATTATCGAGCGCTTGTATTTTGCGTTCTCCACTCTGAAAAACCTTGCTCACATTAGATAATTTGAGTGCATCATGGGTTAGCGGATGGCTATTCATTTTATTGCCCGCAATGATTGGATGTGATATTTTTCGCTGCTTCTCCAATGCTAATTGACACCGTTGCTGGCATACCTAATCGTAATTCGCCTTGCGGATTGCAGGCATGAATTTTAGCCGAATAAACCAAGCGGGTGCGCAATTCGGCGGTTTGCACATTTTTAGGGGTAAATTCGGCTGTGGGTGAAATATATCCGACCCAGCCTTCATAGGTTTTGTCTGGATAACTGTCTGTATAAATGGTGGCTTTTGTCCCTAACGCAACTTTTCCCAGTACCGTCTCTGATAGATATACTCTCACCCAAATGGGATCAGTAAAGGCCAGGGTAAGCGCGGGGGTCTGTGGGAAAGCCATGGCGCCGGGTTCCAGGATGCGGGTGCGAATAATACCATCTTCCGGTGCCGTTAAACTTGCATATTTTAGGCGTTGTTTCACCATTGATAGCGCTGCTTCACGGGCAGCTAATTGTGCTTTCGCTATTGCAATGTCTTCTTTACGCGGTCCTGATTTTAACAATGCAAGGTTGGCTTTTGCCGCTTCCATTCGGGCATTAGCTGCATCCGCTTGAGATCGTAAATTCTCCACATCGTCAGGACTGGCAAGTTGATTCTTGAGTAATTTTTCCATACGTTGATAAGTATCATTCGCGGCGATGGCTGTAGCTTTTATCGCTTGGTGCTCAGCTTCAGCTTTACGAATTTCCTGTGGACGACTGCCTGCCTTCAATTTAGTGACAACTAGTTGTTGGGCAAGGAACATCGCCTCTGCTTCGGCTAACTGACTACTCAATAATTCGGTATGCAACTGTGCCAGCAATTGCCCACGTTTTACTCTATCACCTTCCTGCACTAAAATTTTTTCAATGTACTCGCTACTATTGAAGGCAAGTTGTGCCTCACGAATATCGACATTACCATAAAGTGTCAACGTTGATTCATCGTCAGGCTGGCGATCGATCAAATAATAGCTATAGCTAATGACAATTGTTATGGCGACAACGGCAATGGGGATAAGTATTTTTTTCTTTTGCATCTCTGTCACTCCTGAATAATGAGTTTAGGGCTTGAAAATGAACGAAAAAACGTAACGCTGTATCATCGATGGTCGGGGTTTTTTGAACAAATTCAATAGATTGAAGTGGTTTCTCTTTGAGCCGAGTCAATGGTTTGTAGCCCACAAATTGTTGATCGACAATGAAGAAAATTCAGTATAACGGAAACTAACATACTCAACACACTGAAGCAATTTTTTGAGAAAATGCTGCCGAAACACGACGGGTGCGTTGTAAGTTTACAACTAACTTCAGGAAAGAGTGTCTTTAGGGCGTTTTTTTACAAGAAAGATCATTAAAAAATCCATGTCGGGTGGATTAAGCATAGCGAATCCATCCTACGAGTTTATTTTTTCTTGAAATCAGCCAAAACTTACGGTGCGTTAAATTATCCCACGTGGAATTTTTGTTGGGTTTGATTTTTTTTTAGTTCCGAATAGATCCGTCGAGATTGAATAAGGGATGGGTATGGAATCACTTCCTTGTTTGGTGCTCAGATTTTCTCTGTATTTGCTTTAGGCGCAGTTAGCCGGAAGATGAGTGGTGAAAATAATAGTTTGTGGCCGTGCTGAGTATAACAGATAAGACTGATGTTGAGGTTCGCAAGCTCCCCTCAACTCTCAGGCGAAAACGTCTAAACAAGTGGCTGAAGAGCAATTAAGCTATCGATGGTGCTTGCTGAACCCAAGCCGTGGCTAGGTAATACTTCGGACAATCGCGCTGCTTCGTCATGTAGTGCGAGATAATTCAGCACAATGGTTTCGGCTAACAATCCTACATTGTTGCTCACCGGAGAGGCGGTGGTTTCCAATGATCCCGTTGGTTTGAAATAACCTATTTGGTGAGACGTAGGTGTCAACAATTGGGCCGGGCCATTAGGATTATAAACCAGAAAAAATACCGAAGAGGTAGATGAGTTATCTCCTTTCCAGATACCTTTACCGCGCCCGTCTGGTGAGTTATCAATTTCACCATTGCTGGCCACTGATCCATCACTGAAGACGTAGACCATGACCGGTCGATTTTTACGGGCGGCATATTCAATGGTGGCACCAATGGCTTGACCGGCTAAAAAATCTTTATTTTCACCAGTTGACCGACTACTGTCGTGATAGTCATATCCACCCATGGCGATGGTTCCCGCACCGGCAAAACCATTAATGACGAGTTTTGCAATTGATGCTACCTTTTGCATATCGTCATTTTCAAGATCATTGGTGCTGAAGATGCTATTTTCTGCACCGATTAAATCAATGTCGGTATTGGCGTTAAGTACATCGGGATTACCATAACGTGAGACTAAGTCTACACTTTGCAAATAACCACATTGCACTAAATTTTTAATTTCCTGAGACTCAGCCAATTTGTTCAGCTTTAATGTACTGATGCGTTCAATGGTTTGCATGACCCGCGCCGCATCTTGCTGACTCATTAAATCAACCAGTTTTCCCGTATCCACTAATCCCATGGCATCTTTTGGCTGCACTATACGCGTTGGTCTGACGGTCGGATCAATCATGTTTTCCGGGGAGAGCGATCGCCCACCGGAATCAGAATTTCTGGTACCCACCAAGGAAACTAAATCGCCATTAGCACCGGCTTTATTGATGCCATAAATTGGATTATGTGGATTATTACCGGTATCGTTTTCTGATCGAGCACAAAGTACGCTACCATTGACATTGGCTCGTGTTATGTCTGAAGTTTTAGATAAAATACCTCGCAATAGGGCACTGTCTGCATGAAAGGCTAAGCCTAACTCAGTATTAAGCTGACCTGCAAGCTGTGGCAACATGTCGGAGGGCAGGCCTAATTTTTGATACCCTTCTTCAGCCAGAAAATCGAGCTGCCCTCCCGGTCCGCCAACCATCACGTTGGAACCTGCGATATTGGCCCCACCTGCCAAATCAAAACCAACAAATGGAATTTTATTTCCTGCGGCAATGGCACCCACACCACAGTCATGTTCCGTTGCATGAACACGCCCAATCCCTGAGAACATGCCTAATAAACTCGGCATTGCCACTGTCGCACACCCGGCAATAAATCCTTGACTCAAAAAATCTCTTCGAGTCACCGGTCGTTTATGATTTTCATGTTTTAGCGGTGTATAGCGAAACTTATCACTCATCCTGGCCTTCCCCCTGATCACTAGTTTTATTGTATTGTTAATGCCGCACTACCTAATACCGCTGCACAACTCGCTTTAACGACAGATTTTGTTCGTGTTGCATCACATTGTGAGGCATTATTACATCCCACTGTTAAATCATTAATTAAGCTCATAAGTTCCTGTCGGACTAATTGGCTATCGGGCTGATTGGTCAAACCAACGCCTAACATTTTATCTATCAATGTGGCTATCAATTGATCCACTTGGCCAGTATTGGAAAAGGCGTTGCTCACGGGTGATTCAAAGTTAAAACCACTCGCGCTAAAAAACTGCGCCCGCAAGGTATTTGACTCAATCATTGTGTCGCAATATTCCAGAGCAAGTTTCGCAATACCTACCTGGTGGGAAGCAAGAAAACCATTGAGATTAGGTAGGCTAGGTAGTTGCTGCTTTAAATCAAGATAGGTGCTTTTGACGCCACCCGCGTTGGCATCGACGCCAGTAATTGTTGCCATCGTGTGTGTTACTTGCTCGAAAGTACGCACGCCTGCCCGCGGCGAAGTATCTAATATGTCTAGCGGCACTGGCGTGCTCGGAGGCTCTTCTACGATGACATTTTCTTTATCACCTAGAATCTCAAAAACGATGGCAAACTGATCCGTTTCCGGTCCTGCGTCTTTGCTTATGACCGCTGCCATATCAAAAAGCGGTTGCTCTTTTCGAGTGATGCTTGTATTAATATTGCGCCATGTTTGACCTGCTACAGGTATTTGCCCGTTAACGGCAACTTGAACATTTTTAACCCGAAATCCGTTAGGCGTTGCACTCATAAAAATTGGCTTATTAAATAAGTAACTATACCGATCCAGTTCACTGACTTCGAATTGAATATAGTTGTCAGCTTGCTCAAGCACAGAGCTTACATCAAATTTCATGCTAAATTTTTGTCCTACACCCGCGTCAAAGTTTTGCATAACCTGATCGGGCGTTAATGCTGTTTTGTAAATGGCAACCAGCTGGACAACACCCATGAATAAACGATTATTTGTCGTTTCATTGCCCACCGCAAAAGTATGGCTGGCATCCCAGCTCGTTAATGTATTTGCACTATTGCTTTCCACACTTTTAATTACCCCATTGACGAAAATTTTTCGCCCTTCGGTCTGACTAAATGTCATGACGACGTGCTGCTGACTTGCTTGTAACACTTCCTCCGCATTTTCAGTTTGTAATGCCGGAGTACCATTAGGGCTAATATCGGGTGAGTCGCTACGATTTCTAAACGCATAACTATAGAGTTGTTGTCCCATGGTGAAATTGCGCTGCTGTGTACCATCTGAATAGGTCACTAAGCGTGCGGGGCCTTCCTGAGTCACGTTGGCAGGTATCACCCAGGCTTCAACTGAATATTCATGCGTTGCTGTTGGATCACCAGCAATATGATCATAGAGTTTTCTGCTGGTTTCTGGTGTACCCACTGCAATACCTGATTGAATCTCAATACCTTGACCTGCTGCCCACGCTGGACCGTCCAATGTCAAATCAAGCGCAGGTGTAACGCCACTGGTATCACGGGCGATATTACCTGTGCCTTCTTTAAACTCATAAAAGGCAATCAGCTGATCACTGTATCGTTGCGTTCCACCGCCCAACACCCCATCAGCTAAGGTAAGTGATGTACTGCTAATCATGTTAGCTGGCGGTCCATTACCACCTGTTTCACCGATGAACGTTGCCCATTTTTCAATGGCGGTTTGCAATTGTAGGGCATTGTCTTCACAAACACTCCAACAATAATGAAACTCGTTGCGCAATTTAAGCACAATACGTGAATTAGCCGGATTGGAAAAGCTGGTTTTTTGATTATCCATTACCTCTGCTTGGGCAAGAGTCACATCTTGATGGGATATCGCCGGTGCTGCTGTACCACCTGCACCATGGCAGGTCGCACAATTTTCGGTAAGCAAGGGATATAATGTTATGGCAAAACCATCAACCTCATTCATTATCAATTGTATTTGGCTATACGCTTGGGTTACACCATTGTTCGTTTGTTGATTGTTATTTTTTGACATGTTTGATAATTGTTCAGTACATGCCGAAATAACTAAAATAATAGCAAGCAGCACCCATTGTTTGATGATGCCTTTTGTTGAAAAAACCCTAATCTGTCGATTCATTCCCACAACCTCTCAACGTATATTTTTGTATTTTTAGAAAAACAAGCCAGTTATAGACTTTCAACCATGCAATACGTTGCCACTTCAGCAAAAGTGCGTTTCATGCTATAGTTTTCAGCTTCAAACACGTTCGTAATACGCTGAACTTCTTCTTGATCAAGGATAGAAACAGGTTTCCGAAAACACACTTTTTCAAATACTTTTTCCACTTGGCATTGTGAAAATCCGCGACTACTTGCCACCTCTTGCCCCATGCTTTTTAAACCAAAACCGCCCGATACATTTCCTCGCCAGCCTAGCGTGGCATTTTTTCCTTGGCGCCAATAGTTATCCCACCGATTATCTTTTGTGACATAACCAAAGGGAAAAGTATTCGCGTTGATTAAATATTTTTCTTGTACCTGACCCGGCGTATGCATCATTCGATTTAATTCGTCGTCAAAATTAAAATAAGCAAATGCTTGCGTCATTGGGTCCATACCATTGTGACACCCGATACACGAATTTAAAAAAATCGAACTATCGCCACCTGGACTGCGCGATACATCTTGTCTGACACGATCTGGCGTTAACGTGATATCATGTAAGGCTTCCATGTCCCGACATAAATGATTCACACCAATAATACGTAATGCGGCACGATTGGTCCCGCCGGATAAAAATGCTTGTCCAAAGGCGCGGGTAGTTAATACACCAGCGGCATCTTCGGGGGTAATTTGGCTGTCTGCTAAACTGGATTGTGGTACTGAAAAAAACTTAGCAGGATCACTCAAGTCAACCTGCTTATCTTCCAGTTCTTGATAATGTAAATTGTCGGTGTGAGAATAACCCACTGACACCTGATCTGATGCACCGACATAAACAATGTCTGCGGTTAATATTTGAGGGAACGGAATATCATCCCGAATAATTCCAATCACCGTCGCCGAAAAATCATTAAGATCGTTAAACACAGTTTGTGCTTCATTGGTCCAGGGGGTCACAAAATTCTTTAACGCTACAGTATAAAATATTTTGTTATTCATCGCTTCATAAGCCGCACCCAAGGCATCACCTTGAGAAATTTTTTCGGCCATGGAATCCAACACAGTCGCCTCCGGTGGAATGCCAACTAGCCGGTCGTGAATTTTTTTTGCTTGCTCACGCGGCCCTGCACTGATAGATACGGCAAAACTAATCAATACTGCGATCAGAAACAGCTGAAAACAAAATTTATTTTTGTTGCTTTCTGAGGGTAGATCACAAGGTTTCATGAAAATATTTCCTAGACAAAAATAACTAAGTGTATCGAATGACTGGCAAGAATAACGTGTTCTCGAACAGTGAATCAATCATGTTATAGGTAATGGAATAAACAAACGGATAATGTAGTTGCCACCCAGCGTGGACGCTAACGTTAAGCAACGACTTCCAAGGCTCGCTACCCATGACTTTTGAACGTGCAAATTCATACAAGCATGATTCACAAAGTTTGCTGGTAAAATAATTTACACACCTATTTTATTTTTCTATCAGGATGGAAAAATAAATAAATTCATATAAATCAGCAAATTATCTGTTTCTTGGGAAACGATGAGACAATAGATTAATGTCGTAAATTAACTGACGATTATACAAATACAACATATTAAGAACCTCCCACAAAATAATGAGTATCAGCTTACGCATCTGCCTACCGATCACAGTGATTTGCTGATTTTTTATTACGCTAATATTATTAATATAAGTTAATTTTTTAGGCTGAATATGGATTATACGAGCACTTGCAGTCAACGAGCTAAGCTGGACAATAACTTACGGTTTTAGGATACAATATAATCATTTTTTGTATATAATTTATACCAAATCAACCGTTTTAGTTTGTCATTTATCCATGCCCCTGGAATCTATATTGAACCATTTTTTATTTATTTATCTAGCGTATGTTTTTTAAGATTAGCATATTCGACACTCTAATCAAGGAAAATAATACGTGAATTACCAAACATTCAAATATTATTTTTTTGGCGCGTATTTTTAAAAACTATAATCCAAGGTCAGTGTGGCACTCGATGCGGTTTGGCCTACGAACTCGTCGTCGTCGCGAAACTGAGTAACTATACCCGTAGCGTTTGAGATTTAGGCTTTATTACGGCTTTATTTTTGCCCTAACTGTGTTGGCTCTTCTCGCAATAATCCCGCTATTACTCGTCGTTTCGCCTGGTTATAACAAAAATATACCTCGTACTCAATACCTAAATCTCAAACGCTACGGGTATATCAATTCGATGCTGAGTTGTTTCGATTGCTTGAAGCCGATTATGTAACGGTGTTTTTGCTTGGTTAACACGATAACGCCGTGTCATGAAAATTTCATAAAACTGAGATTAAAAATTTGACATTAAGAACTTATAAACACTATCAATACCAGAGGATGAAGTAAGGAGTAAACATCAATAATAGGCGTTTTAGGCGAAGACGAGTGGAAGATAGGATGTAAAACTGGGAAGTTATTGCATGTCCATTCCTTGAAGCCTCGTAGTCACAATTTTGGCCCCCATTTTTCTTAATATACTCAGCAATCCAAAATAACTTCTGTCGAAATATATTTGGTCTTGCTGCATACTATTAATTTCTTTGATGGCTTTTTTTATGTGTGGCAAACGCTTTTTTGGCATGGGAGGCATTTGAGAAAAATCAAACGCTTTCTCTAAGCCGGGGGCAGACATCCAGGTATGCAACGGCTTGATGGCTTGAAAAATGTTGCTTTCAAATTTTTCGAATGATAAATCATTGCTGATGATACCCAAGTCTTTATACGCCTGGTAAATTTGTTGATGATCATGGCTAAATAAACGTGCAATGATACTGGGATAGTTGGAGTTGAGCCGTTGAATACACCCGTAGTCAATTAAAGCAATGCGGCCGTCGTCGCAAAACAAGAAATTGCCGGAATGGGGGTCGGCGTGTAATACTTTGAGTTGGTGGAGCTGATAACAAAACAGATCAAACAATAGTTGGCCATAGTGATTTCGGATGGTTTGGCTTGGTTTTTCCGCTAACCATGAGTCGAGATGTTTGCCAACGATATACTCGGTTGTCAATACTTTTTCGCGGCTATACTGTGCATACACTTGAGGGACGCGTATGTTGGGGAGTTTGAGATGTTTTGCAAACCATTGGGTGTTTTTTGCCTCTTGGCGATAGTCGATTTCTTTTTCTAACTGTTTTTGCACGGCGCTAAGCACGTCATCAATAATTTCCCAGCGCGGAAGATAAGCGCTGCCTAGTGATATGGATTTCATGATGCCACGGACTAATTGCACATCACTTTTAATGCTGGCAGCAATGCCTGGATACTGAATTTTAACCGCTAACGGATGATTGTCAGGGGACAAAGCTTTATGCACTTGTCCTAAGCTGGCGGCGGCAAAGGCGTTGGAATCAAATTTCGCAAATACATCTTCAGGGGTGTGATTAAATTCCGCTAGGTACACCTTGCGGATGTGGGCACGATTTAAAGGGGTCACTTGACTGCAGGCCTTAGCAAGTTCGGCGCGAATGCCTTCCGGTAACATATCCAGTTCCATGCTCATCATTTGCGCGACTTTGAGTGCCGTGCCGCGCAATTGCATCAGTGCGTTAATGAGTACTTTGCCAATGTCTTCTTGGTATTTAGCCTCTTGTTGTTTGGAGTTTTTGGTGGATGATAGGGTTTTTTTACCTAAGTGCGTGACATGTTTTAGCCCGATTTTGGCGGTAGTCATGGCGGTGATGGCCGAGCGTTTATATTTTTGGGTAGGAATTTTTTTGTGATTCATTTATTTTTTCCAAATGTATTAAGGTCTAATAGGTTTCGTAATAAATGATTGTCCGGATTGAGCACTCGAAACATTTGGCTTTTGAGCATAAAGCCTAAGAAGTCAGTGGTATGATTAATAATACCGCTTTTTAGTAGACTGATAATTAAAGTTAAGGATAGATCGATAAGTTGTGTGGTTTCGTTAAATTCTTCTGATTTATCCTTGATCCAAAAATACAACACCCCGATCACGTATTCGCACAGCATATCGGGCAATACACTTTGGAATGGAAAGCTGGGGATTTCTTCTTTTTCCCAGGCGTCATTCAGAAATTGTGCAATGATTTTCACTAATTCTTTGCGTATAGGATTCACATCACTAAACAAAAACATTGGGGATTGGAATATTAGCGGAAAACTTTCAGTGACGAACTCGCGGTCTGGAAGCATGTGACTGAGATAACTATCGAGCAAGACCTGAAGTTTTTCGTGGAGTTGGTACGCTTCAATATCATCGATTTTTAACAAGGCTTGTACCGTGTCTTCTGCACAAATTTCGTAATAGCCCGTCAGCAATTTTTCTTTGCTAGAAAAATACTTGTAGATGGTTGCGTCGCCGATACCCGCCGCCCGTGCAATCGTGCGCATACTGACTTTGGCATAGCTTTTTTTACCCATGAGTTCGACCGCTGTTTTTATAATTTTTCGCCGCGTTTGGGACTTTTCTTGTTTGGATACTTTCATTGGCTCCCTCAATAGATAATTAGTACTTAATATCGTGTAATATTTTCAATATAATATATAGTAAATATCTTTTAGGGCTTGCGGTCAAGAAATATATCGGATAAAGTATAAATACTATCTATTGTGTATCTAAATATAGTAAATAATGGAGTGATTATTTTTATAAGCTGAGGGGTAATGCAGCATGAAATTATGGCAATATAGCGGCGTATTTTTAATCGGAACAGGCATCATCCATAATGTCATTGGTTTCGTTGCGGGGTGGGATATGCTCGCGGGAATGGTCGATGAAGGACTCTGGGATACGGTCGAGATGGTTATTCCAGCAGGGGCGGAGCATACCCGAGCAGAACTGCTTTGGTTTTTAATGCTTGGTTTTGCGTGGATGATGGTCGGTGCGTTATTTCATGGCAATATTCGCCGACAGCAAATACCACCCGCTAAAATTTGGGGATGGATATTAGCCGTTAAGGGCTTGCTGGTGGGGATCGTATTGCCTGTTTCAGGGGCCTGGCTTTTTTTACCGCAAGGTTTGATTTTAATTTTTGCAAATTCGAAGTCATGATGTATGTATGGGGTCAGACTCGATTAGTTTCTTAATAAAAAATCGAGCCTGACCCCATGCCTGTAATCATCAGGCATTTTTCAGAGGGATCCCTAGCTATAAAATATGAACTCTGCGAAACCTTCGGCCTGTATTCTCACCTAACGAATCCCTGCCGTGAAGCATGCGATGATTGTCAATCAATACAAGATCCCCCTGCTTCCAGTTGTGTCGATATAGATAACGCTCATCGTAAAGATGCGATACCATCTCATCGTAAAAACCATCATAATCGCTCTCTATTTCTAAATCTACGGGGTTAAGCTTGGAATTAACGGACTCACCAAACCGAATGATGGGAACGCCTTTGTTTGGGTGCTCACAAACAGTTGGCGAGGTAAAAGTGCCACCATAATGTGCCATTTTTTCAGTCCGATAAGTAATTTTGATTTTTTTCCATCGCGCGACTAGCGCTTCATCAACGTCCTGTAGTAATGCTTCAGTGTCTACAAAAATACTTGCACCACCGGAATGACTAGAATAGTCACAATAGAACATAATATAAGACGGCACGTGTTTGCGAAACGCACCATCCCAATGAAGCGGAACACGTTCAGATGAAAAGAGATAATTTGATGCATCCGGATCGTAGCGCATCTTAAATACAACACCAAAATCCCACTCTAAGAACCGCAGCTGCCCAGCAGTCTGATGAGACAGCAACTCCCCAAAAGTGAGAAGTTGCTCATCACTCAGAGCCTCCAAACCCGATACATTTATAATACCTTCTTGCTCCAGACGTTGCTTAAATTTAGGACCGATTTCACACAATTGGTTAAACTTCATAATAGACATAAATATCCTTGTATATTTTTCGTTTAGCCTTCAGATCCAAGGCCTTATTTCGTGCCATTAATTGATATTGATTTTCATATTTAACAGGAACATTATGCCAAGGCGTTGCCCAACGGTCTGATGAAGGCACTAATTTCACACCATATTTACGATGGCTAACCTGATAAGGATGGATCGACAAGCGCAAATCATCAGGAAAAATTGTCTTTAGCAACCCATCCCAAGACCGTGAGCGCTGAACCACTTTGTAAGCCAAATTTTTGGTTTTGAGCATTATTTGATTTTTGCTCAAGCTTGGGAAATGAAAAGAGATGTCTTCTTTCATGAAACGATGAATACCATTAAGCATCATCAGTGATGAACTGTTTTCCTTAATCTCCTGACGAATATCTTCAATTGTCGGACCAAAACGTTCAACCAAATCATGTAGAATGCGATTCTTATCCAGAATATCATGGCAATCATCAAGAGAGTATATGCTTAAATATGAGAGCGATTCACGAGAAATAATATCACGGATGCGTTGACTATAAAGATTCAGGTCTTCATCCGTCACCATAACCAAATCATTAAACACCCGCCCGTCTGAACAAATAATTACTTTTGCACCATGTGCGTAGACACGATTCATCTCCACGCACATCTCATTGAGTGCCGAAAGTGCCAAGTATTCCCCCAAATCAGGCGCGGGACCCTCTGTTTTCTCTCGGTTTGAACTCTTGGCGGGGAAAGCCGGCAATAGAAAAATCAGCGGCTCATTGATCTCAATTTTTTGAGCGAGTCTTTTTCCCATTGGTGAAGTGAGAAACTCCGTATAGTGCAAATTATCGTGATTGGCGAGATGCAAAAGAGGCAACGCAATTGCCTTTATCGTTTCGGTATAACTATCTGGACGATCATCGAGTCGGCGACTCGATGCATTTGAAAATTTCGAGTTAAATTTTTCCTTAAATATCATTTTCTACTTCCCAATAAGTTTTACAACATGTCATCCAACTTCGTTCCTACAACAACTAACATCGACATTGGGCCGACCCAACCTTATAGGTCAGTCCTTTCAAGGTGGGTAACCATACCGCCCTTCTGTCTGCATTACGATGGTGTGTGGACTGTATAAAATATAAATGATAAATAAACTTCTAACATGGTTTTGGAAATAATATGTTTAATAGGATGCATAGGGGTATTCTATCGATTCCTTAGATTATTATTCATCGAAGCCAGTACTTCATCAAGGTGATATTGACGGAGTACGAGTGTATCGTCCATTCCTTATCAGTTGACGCCTAGTTTTAGTTACGTTGAGAATCATCTTCTTGTACTTCAACTTTGCATTCAATTGATTTTCTAGGATGAATGGTTTCCTAGATTAAATAGTTGGTCTGGCAAACCACTTGTATAGGCCTTGCGTTGAGCTTACACTGGGCTTACACTGAGAATTTATTTTTATACCAGTATTTATCAAATAGATAGGGCAGGGTTCAGAATAGAAAACTTAATTGGCGCGTAATGAAAAAAGTCTGAAGTTAATAAAGGGCTAGGAATGGACACGCAATAAACTGGACAGATGGCACTCAGATTGAGTCTGTCCAGGGAAGTAGAGAGGTACTTTAGGCCACTCAAAAGATAAAGCCGAGAAGTTATTGCGTGATCATATCCTAATCAATATAGTATTATTCTGGCAACCAGTATCTATCCATCGGTTTTTTATTGATGGGCTTCGTTTTACCCATCCTATGATTGATTGGGTATATATTAGCACATGGAGATATTTGATGTTTACTGACATTGGTCGGATTAATGCTCTAGCGGTCACGGAAAATTATTCTCAAGCTGATACTGAGTGCATCGCTAAGAAGCTAGGCAGCTTTCACAATAATACCCAATTAGCGATTGCAAAAATTCATCATGGAAATTTATCATTTTATGGTGCATTAAAATCAAACGGCAGAATCATTTCCGTCGAAAATTCAGGCGCAGTTTTCGAAATCGGCTCGATCACCAAGGTGTTTACCTCGACTTTACTGGTGATGATGGCTAACCAAGGATTATTGAGTATTGATGATTCTATTGATAAATACCTGGATTACCCGCTGAATAACAATACCAAAATTACTTTTAAAGCATTTGCCAATCATACGGCGGGTTTACCGAGGTTACCGCCCGGAATGTTATGGAGAGCTATTTTTACCAAGAATGATAATCCTTATAAAAACTACACGGATGATAAATTGATTGATTATTTAAAGTACCAACTCAAGCAAAAAACTAAAATGCGTTATTGTTATTCAAATCTAGGCGCTGGTATTCTCGGTTATGTATTGACCAAAATAGCGAATCAATCTTACGAGAATTTATTGCAGGAATATATATTTAAGCCATTGGGTATGAGCGTGAGTAGTACCCAACGAGATCAAGTTAAACAATATCTAACAAAAAAGGAAAAGCTACTAACCATTGGGATATGGCATCGCTTGCCGGGGCGGGTGCGGTACTTTCAACCGTGCATGATTTAGCTCCATTTGTAATGGCGAATTTTGATCAAGACAACCCAGCATTCAATCTGCAGCGTGAAAAGATATTTCAAGTCAATGGGATGTTAAGTCTTGCGTTGGGTTGGCACATCTATACGTTAAAAAAACCTGCAATCGATCAATTGTATGTACATGATGGTGGCACAGGTGGTTATCGCTCCGTTTTAGGTATGGACCTTAGTACTCAAAACAGTGTGATTATTTTATCGAATATTTCTGGTCTTCATTTTTTTAAAAATGAAAAGCTACCCAACCTGGCTCTTGATCTTATGCAAAACATGATGGATCAAAAATAAGGATAAAGTATACTCAGTATGCTCATAAAATGAGAGTTTATGGCCGTGCGAAGTCTATTTTTCGAGCATGTTAGCATAAGCAGGCAATCAAAATTATTTTAACATTGGCTCGCTTATTTCCCGCCCTTCGCCGTGCCTTGAAGGGCAAAAAATAGGCTTTGTAAATTTTGTTAAAATAATTAGGCTTACCTACTTATTTCAAATCGGGTCGCTTTGTGTTTGGTCTTTTTCCATCGCTTCTCGATCGGATTAGAATCCGGTGAAAAAAAAGCCACTCGCTTTTGGTTCGGCGACAATCATATTGTTCTCGTCCGTTTCTAAGGTAGCCATTGAGAGGTGAATATTTCACAAGTTAATTTTAAATACGGATGTTATAGTGCGTGAAGCGCACTATTGAGAAAGTGCTAAACAATTAAGGACAAACTATGAACGGGAAAAATAAAACCTACACCTACCGCTGTGGCCAAAAAGTCGAGCTGAAAAAAAGCCCTGACCAAATGGTTGTCCGATCATTGCCAGATCGCCTAAATGATGCAGCCATTATAGGATCCGAACAGGTTTCATCGGCGTCAACCCGAATCAAAACTCGTGTTGTGGAACTCGACTCGTTGATGGAGCGTAGTCGAGGCAGTGCGCCGACTCATCATGCCTATTACGAGGCAGAAAGTGGCTCGGAATTTCTGATCACCGATCGGATCTTTGTGACTTTCAAGGATACGCCTTCCGACGAGCAAGTGGACAAGTTTGCGGGTCGTTATGGTTTGATCAAAAAAACAGTATATGGTGACAGGGATTTTCTGTTTCAGCTCACGAATCACACCGGCATAAACCCAGTCAAGCTGGTGGTGGCATTGACGGAAGCAGAGCCTTTAGTCGAAGTGGCCGAACACGATTTGAATCAACGCATGAGTAAGTATCAATTTACTGTTCCCGTTGACCCGGAATATGCGAGGCAGTGGCACTTGCATACGAATTATAATGATCCGGATTACGATACTCGCTCCAGTGCTTTGTGTGAAGAGGCGTGGCGATTGCTGGATGGCTTTGGCAGTGACGAAGTTGTTATCGCTGTGACGGATGATGGCTGTAAGCTGGATCACCTGGATTTTGATTCGCCCGAAAAATTCGCCGGTTGGGGTTATTTTCGTGGTACGCGTCTTGTCACGGCGGTGGATATCGATGCCGACGCTGATGAGATGTATATCACAGGATCAAATCATGGCACATCCTGTAACGGTGTGATTGGTGGTGAAATCGATGCGGTTCTGACGGTGGGTGCGGCGGCAGGATGCCAGTTGCTACCTGTGCAATGGGAATCATCGGGGCCTTCTTTGTTTATCAGTGATTCGAAATTGCTAACTGCATTGGATTATATCACTGATAAAGCCGATGTGATGTCCAATTCGTGGGGGGGGGTGCCAACGAGTCTATGGTCATTACCGGTCATTAATCGTATTAAATCGTTGGCACAAACCGGTGGAAGACGGGGTAAGGGTATCGTTTTTTTGTGGGCGGCGGGTAATGAAAATTGCCCCATTAATCTAGGTGCCTCTGAAAATGTTCCCTATGACAATGGTGTTGAAGTCCAGGGTGGTTCGCTAGTTTGGGTTGGGGTAAAAAAGACGCGTACCTTTCAGAATAATCTGGTGGGTATACCGGGTGTGATGCACATTGCCGCCTTGGCGAGCACCGCCAAACGAAGTCACTATTCCAATTATGGTCCAGGTATTTCACTCTGTGCACCGACCAGCAATTCGCATACTTATTACCGGATGACCGTACGAGGTTTGGGGATTACCACGACGACTGGTGAAACGGGTGGTGTGACTAATGATTTTGGTGGTACCTCCAGCGCTACCCCGTTAGTCGCAGGCATTGCTGGATTGGCGATCTCGGCGAATCCGGCGCTAAGCGCGTTGGAGGTGATTGCATTACTGAAACAGACGGCGTCCAAAGATCTGGATTTCGATAGCTACCCGCGCACGCCGTCAGCGAATTTTGATGAAGATACCCGTTGGGATGTCTCTCCCGTTGCACCGTTTGATAACGGTGCGTTTGTTGATAAGGGGGATACCGAGGGCAGCTGGAGCCCGTGGTTTGGTTATGGTAAAGTCGATGCTGAAGCCGCCGTCGCGGCCGCATTAAGTCGGAGATTGTCAATAGGTGATCTGACCTTTCGTGCTGATTCTTCTCCAGATAAGAGTATTCCTGACAATAATCCCGTTGGGATTAAGGATGAAATTACCAGCCAAGATGATTTTTTGATCAGCCGTATCAACGTCAGTGTTGATATCTCCCATCGCTATATTGGTGATTTGCGCGTGACTTTAATTTCGCCCTCGGGTAAATCCGTTGTGTTGCATGATCGGGCCGGAGGAGGGGCGAATGATCTCCGTACTGAATTTGATGTTCGTTCGGTTCCTGGTTTGTCCGTTTTGACAGGTGAGGCGGCTAAGGGCGAATGGGTACTTCATGTTCAAGATCTTGCAGCCTCTGATCGCGGTCGTTTAAAAAATTGGTCTTTGCAGATGACGGGGCAAGTCGAGTCGTCAATCTCTGTTGAGGAAAGCCCCGGCATCGCTATTCCCGATAATCGGCAAGGGGGTATTGAGCGTGTGTTGACGGTTTCTGAAATAGCTCAGCTCGATCGTCTTATCGTCGAACTGGACATCACTCATCGCTATATCGGTGACTTGCTTGTTGAGCTAGTTTCTCCTGATAACCGTTCAGTTTTACTTCACAACCGCACCGGTGGTTCGACCAACAACATTATCAAAACCTATACCATGATGAATACCAGCCATTTAAAAAATTTACGAGGTGCTTCGATAAATGGTGATTGGAAACTGAAAGTATCGGATCTTGCGAAAGCGGACCAGGGTAAGTTGAATCGCTGGGCGTTGAAGTTGATAAAAGGATTGCCGCAATAACAAATTTTTCAAGTTTATCGGGTCTGATTAAACCCTAACGTTTCAAAAAAGAGCACTAACGGCTTTTAACTTGTTTTTTTGAAACGTTAGGGTAAAGGTGTACTGGTTAGACCCAGCGAATTCTAATCGTCGTGATGACTATGATGATAGTATTCATGATGATGCTTGGTTTTGTTATCGTCTTTCGCTAAACGCCGTAACCAGTCGGCAAGCGCCTGGCCGATGGCTTTAGGCTGATCTTCTTGAATAAAGTGAAAACCTTGACCAACGAAGTTCGTTTCGATATTTTTGATATTTTTTGTGTACCAAGCCACTTGTTTCTCTCTGACAATGGCGCCTGGAGAAGCATATAACAGCAGCATCGGCAATGAGGTGTTGGTCATGAATCGACGAATTTTAGTGAGTGCTCGCGTGGTATTTTCCGGTTTGCCGCCAATCGGGATTTGGTTTGGCCAAACCAGAATAGGCAGACGGGAAGCTTCATCAAGGTAGGGTGCCCGGTAGACTGTCATTTCTGCTTCCGTTAAGGGTCGGTTGATCGCGTTGGGTAAGGCTTGTTCAATAAAAAAATTTTGTTGGATGACCAGTTCCGGGCCGGTGACTGGGTCTCTCAGCTTGCTAAAAAATTCACGTTGCGGTTCCGATAATGCCATGAGGCTGCTGGCGGGTAAACCGGGTGGCAGTGCACCTTCCATAAACGCAATGGCCTTTACGTTATTAGGATGATGACGGGCGTAATTAAACCCTAATGCCGCCCCCCAGTCATGGACGACTAAGGTGATGTTCTTGAGTTCTAAGTGATGAATAAATTCATCGAGATAGGTGTAATGATCATCAAAAGTATAATCAATGTCTGGTTTGCCTGATTGGCCCATGCCGATGAGGTCAACGGCAATGGAGCGTCCATAGGGTGCGCTAAAGGGTAATATGTTACGCCATAGATAGGATGAAGTGGGATTGCCGTGAAGGAAAAGGATCGGATCACCTTCGCCGGTTTCCACATAGTGCATGCTTGAGTCAAAGACGCTGGAAAATTGACTGGTATATGGAAATTCAGCAGAGATCGCTGGCCTGGGTAATTTGTAATTATCTGTCGTTTCCATGGCAAGGATTGGTGGACCGTAGAGTATATGAGCGAGTAATAGACTCTGCAGCCAAAATTTTATGGTGTTGAAAGTGGGGTGTTTAATACGATGCATGGCGTTATTTTCTCCTTCCTTAGATGCGGTTTTAAAATATCTTAGCTGACATAATACAGCGTTAAAAATGGCTTCGCAATATGCAAGAATTTTCCTGTCCAAAGCCACGCTGCTTAGGAATAGAAATTGAATGAATGATAAAAGTTGCGTTCGTTTTCTGCCAAAATAAAAGCTTTAGTATGGTTCTGGTTTTGCATGATTATTTGCACGTCGTGCTTATTTGACGTGACGGGATTAGCTCGGGTTGTTTAATATTTTAATTTAAGTATAACTAGATAAGAGTCAATGCAAATGATGAGCACGAGTTTGAATGATGAGATACCATTAAATATTGTTACTGTTTCTACATCTAAGGCTGTGATGAGCAAACAGAATGTGCCTTATTTTTTTGGAATATCCAAAAGCACGGCAGGCGCTAAGGAAATTTCTATGAATTTGGTTATCATTCCAGCCGGCGCGTGTGCCGAACCACATTATCATGAAAAATTTGAATCGGGAATATATTTGTTACAGGGGCGCGTTGAAACTCGTTATGGAGACCAATTAGAGCATTCTGTTATTAATGAAGCTGGAGATTTTATTTTCATTCCTCCCTATTTATTACATCAACCCTTCAATCTAAGCGAAACCGAAGAGGCACGGGCCATCATCGTACGCAATGACCCAAATGAATGTGAAGCCGTGGTTCATGCCAGCCAAGCTTCTGCTCGCTGTACTCAAGATATATTACAACGAGTTTCCCGAGAAAGTAAACAGGAAGCATGCGCCGCTACCTAAACTGGATTCCACCCATATTCGACCACCGTGACGGTTGATTATCCGTTTCACTGTTGCTAAACCAACGCCTGTTCCTTCAAAATCACTTTGTTGGTGCAATCGTTGGAATACGCCAAATAATTTGTCAGCGTATTGCATATCCAATCCTACACCGTTGTCACGCACAAAAAACACCCAGTTTTTATTACGTTTTTCTTTTCCCATGTAGATCTGTGGTTGAGTGGACTTCGCAGAATATTTCCAGGCGTTACCTATTAGGTTGGAAAGTACTTGCCGAATGAGTTGCTTATCCCCGTAAGCGACTAATTGCGACTGAATATCAAATTTGACCTCTTTCTCAGGATGGGCCGCTCTTAACTCATTGATGACGTCAATGGCTAATTCGCATAAATCGACTTTATCTCGGGTTAACTCATGACTAATCACTCTGGATAACTGCAGTAGATCGTCAATCATGATGGACATACGCTGGGCTGCCAATCTGATTCGATTTAGATAGTCCATTTGATTTGAATTAAGCCTATCCTTGCAATCGTCCAATAACGCGTTGCTAAAACCAGTAATGGCACGCAAGGGGGTGCGCAAGTCGTGTGACACTGAATAGCAGAATGACTCCAGATCTTGGTTTGATGCGATCAGTTCTGCGGTACGTTGCTCTACCAATTGTTCTAGTTGATTGCGATATTTAGTTAATTCCAATGCTGTTTGTTGCCGCTGCGTGATATCACGAATAATGCTTCTCGCATAGATAACGCGCCCATTCATAATGTATGGCACCGAATCGATTTCAACATTGATCTGTTGGCCGTCGCGAGCGATCATTATCGTTTCAAATTTTACAAGGTTTTCACCCTTGAGTACGCTTTGCATAGCAGTGAGGAAATTATCAATCTGCCCAGGATGGATAATGTCTGCGATCCGTTTGCCGACGTATTCTTGACGTGAGTACTGCATTTTTGTGAGTTCTATCGCATTGGCATCTAAAATTTTACCGTCACTATTGATGATGTGGATCATATCCATTGCATCATTAAATAATGATCGGTATTTCTCTTCAGATTTTTGCAAAGCCTGTTTGGCCAAGCGTTGCTTAGTAATATCTCTAAAAGCCCATACTCGCCCAATTAACAATGTGTCTTGAATTAAAGGGCGAGTATAACGCGAAAATATACGTCCGTCTTTAAAGTGAATTTCATCTTGCTCTACGGCTTCACTTTGGTATAGCTTTTTGACTTTATTTAGAAAGGCGTTAGGGTCGATCAGTTGTACTAACACTTGACTAAGCAATAAGTCGTCGTCTCTAAACTTAAGTAAATTCTCCGGTAAGTGCCACAATTGAGCAAATTGTGAGTTATAATTAATGGTTTCCCCATACTGATTAACGACTAAAATGCCTTCGTCTATGGATTCCAGGGTGGCCCAATGTAATTGGGCATGGGTTTTTAATTTGCTTTCTAATACATGTTTTTCTAAATGCTGCTTTATCAGAATGAGTAAATTTTTCGGATTTATTGGTTTGAAAATGTAATCGCTGACTTTGGCGCGCAATGCGCGGACGATCAACTCCGATTCTCGGCTGACGGTCATGACGATAATGATGCCCGTGGGGTTTATTTGTTTTAACTTGCTAGCGAGTTCAACATTATAATTTTTCGCTGGACACATATCTAACAGCACTAATTCAGGTAGCAGGTTTGAATTGATATTCAGAGCATCGGTTGCGGAGTGCGCTATATGAACTTGATATTGATTGTTATTTCGTAAGGCTTTGCCGAGGGAAATGACTATCTCTTCGTCATCATCCACAATCAGTATATTAATCTGATTTATGTGAGAAAACTTTTTTTTTGGGTGAGCCAACTCTGTTATCACCGCTTTTCCCTATTATTGTATTTCGCTCTTATCTTTGACGTCGATATAATTGAAATACACCTAAATTATGTTGTTTTTTTTAACTGAATCGCGAAACTGTAGAGCGTAATTATAGCACGTGACGACCTACACTTTAATTATATGCGATGCAAATATATAAGTGGTTTAACTTTCAGTCGGTATTAGGCAGCGTATGATTTGATTCTACAAGGGAATTTTTTCAGTCAGGCATACAGGCCGTGTCAGCAGCTTTTAGATAGTGCTGTGAAATCAACTTTCTTCGTGATTTTTAAATGCAAAGCGGCCTAATCTCTAATTGAGTGTCACGCTTATGGGGCGGATTGTGTGAAGAGTGGGTAAAAGTGCCTCAAATATGGGTATCTGTTTATGCCGCGTGACACAATTCACCCCATGAGCGTAAGGTATAAATGGCTGGGGTTGTTAAAAGCAAAAATATTGTGATTGACGCTGATGTTTGATCTTGGTTGCAAGGAATAGGTTATTCGGTAGTTGTTTCTGCCGGTTGTTCTTGTTGGGAGAAATGCGCTTTTAAGGCTTGTTCAACCGCTTGTAGTCGTGCAGAGCAGACTTTGTAGGCGGCGGTGGCTTCTTCTACCATCGGTACTAAGGCATCAATGTCTGGTTCTTTTTGGTCGCGCAAAGTTTCTGCGATGCTTTTTAGGGTTTGGTAATTCGTATTAAATGATTGAGTATTCAGCGTATTGTCATTACTCATGTGAATTAGTCTCCTGATTTTTTAAATTCGGTATTTTTCGCCGTCAAGATGCCGTCGTGAAATTCTAGCTGTATTTGTTGGCAGGTCTTTGCCTTTTGGCGGCTTGATAAGATGTTGTCAGTTTCGTTTCGCACGATAACAAAGCCTCGTTGTAAAGTTTTTTGTGGTCCTTGGCCTAATATTTCGCGTATCAATCCGTCGGTGACGGTTTTCATGTGTTGCTGAATAAAGTGGGCCTGTTGATCGAGCACTGAGTAATTTTTTGCTACGCGGTTGGATTGTTCTTTTAGTTGGGTGTGTGCTTGTGCTTCGATGCGTTGCCAAATAGCGTCAAGTTGTACTTGCAGGCGCTGCTGTTGTTCGTCAGCATGGGTGAAGATGGCTTGTTGCCAGCGTTCAATTTGATGGCTCGTGGTATCAACTCGATGTTGTGCCTGGACGGTGATAGTGTTATTCATGGCATCGGTTTGTTGGGCGGCGTGTCGGCAGCGCTGTTCAACCAAAGATTCAAGCAGGCGGTGTAAATGCTGAGTGCTTTGTTGGTAATGCTGTAACCAGCGTTGGCTGGTATTGATAATGCGATCAAAGTGGCTTTGGGCTTGTTGAGCGTTTTGTTTTATTCGTGCGAAAATATGATTGATGACTTTAGATGGGGTATCTAGCCGTACACAGGCGACCTCGTCTAAAATAGTGGTATCTCGTTCATGACCAATGCCGGTGATGACGGCAACTGGGCTGCGGCAAACCAGTCGAGCTAATGTCAAATCGTTTAACCAGGCGAGGTCGGTCACTGCGCCACCGCCGCGAATGACCACAATGGTATCGAATGACTGTGCCGCATGGGCGGCGATGGCTTGTTCCAAGGCTTGTGCGACGGATACGGAGGCGGTTTGCCCTTGAAATGTGGCAAAAAAATAATCAAATTGACATAAATTAAAATGCTGTAACAAATCGGCTTCACGTCGAAAGTCACCTAAACCCGCTGCGTTTTTTGGGGCGACCACGGCTACGCGAACGAATTCTTGTGGCACGGCCAATTGCTTGTTGGCATCAATGATTTTTTCTGTGGTCAAGGTGTTGCGAATTTTTGCGAGTTTGGCGGCCATGTCGCCCAGGGTATAGCTTGGGTCAACATCCTCAATAATCACACTAAAGCCATATTGCATGTGAAATTCAGCCCGCACGGCGAGCAATACCTTGATGCCCGGTGTTAGTTGCGAGCCGGTGGCTTGTTGAAATTTTTCTTGTAATTTGATCGGGTAGGGCGCCCAAATGCGTGCGTCGACTTTGGCGATGGCTTGGCCTGCCTCATTGTGCTCTACCAGCGATACATACACGGTGCTGTGGTATTCACGCCATTCACTAATTTCGGCTCGAACCCATTCTTTCTCTGGATAAATTTTTCGTATGGCGTTGCTCAAGCGTTGCAAATAGCTGGATAATTGCATGCCTTGTTGGGGCTCGGTTTGGCTAATGTTATTGACCATAGGCAAGGCTGTTGGTATGGTGGTTTGATCGGGCAGCCAGCGGTCAAAATTGACCAAATCTAAGCCATCGGGTACGTACCAAGTCCTTTGTGCTGGGTTCCAACGTGCGCCAAGGGCTTTGGCTTCATCCTTTTCTTTGAAAGGGACATTGAGCGTTGTCATAGTCGATTTTGCGGATATGTTTCTTGAACTCCGCCTATCGTATGCATTAATTGCTGTTTTGTCTATACCTGGCACGCCGATAACTGGGCGGTGGCTAGCTCTCTGGCGATAGGCCGGTTTTTATCCAGGTCGTTTGGTGGATTATTGAACATGTTTTTAGTCGGGTGCTGATGAGGCAATGCTTTGTCGGGTTAGGCTACGCTAACCCGACCTACTTGGTTAGACTATGGCTGCGTTTTTGCTCGGGGTTGTCCTGTTCATGATTATTTGGTCGGTGCGGAATTCTCAGGCATTGGTGGTGCCATTCCTTGATTGATATTCGTTAATCCGTTGATATCACCACCGGATAAACCAATTTCTGCCATGAGTGAATCGATTAAAGGCGCTTGCCCTCGGTAACGTAAGGCACTATTGATGACTTGATCTGCTAAGTTTCCGCCGCCGCCGGGTGTGCCGTCGCCCCCTTCATGAGTACGGTTGCCATTAATGCCTTCAAGCTGAAAAATCTTAATTGCATCAATTTTCTCTATGGGTTTCACACTTTCACGAATAATATTTGGCAAGTGTTCAATTAATGCCATGCGTATTTGCATGGCTATTTGATCAGTTGATAATACGTTTTGTGCTTCATTGAGTGCCCGTTTACCTTCAGCATCAACGGCGTAAATTTGCTCAGCGGCGACCGCATGCAGCTTTTTGGCTTCTGCTGCGCCTTCGGCTTCAATGCGGTTTTTATCTGCTTCTGCATTAGCTAATGTTCTAATTGCTTCTGCTTGGTCTTCAGCGACTTGTTTGTTAGCTTCAGCCGCGACTTTAATTTTAATCGCCTCACGTTCGGCCGCCTGACTGGCTTGCACGAGTTCAACCGATTTTTCACGCTCGGCAGTTTCGGTTTCGCGCACAGTATGCACTCTTTCTTCTTCTCTTACTGCATCGGAGCGGGCCTTGTCGGCCTCGGCTTGAGCAACGGATTGCTCTTTTGATTTCTCTGCAATGGCTATCGCTCGATCTTGCTCTGACAATTCAACCGCTTTGCTCATGGCAATTTCTTTCTCTTTTATTAAACGTTCTTTTTCAATATTTTCTTCTGCCACTACACGTCCAGCGAATATATGCGACATATCCACCTGTTGGGTGGCTTCAATTTGCGCTTGATCAGCCTCTTGTTTTTTTTCCGCCTGTTCTCTAGATATTTCTGCTTGTTGTGCGGCGCGGCGTATTTCTATTTCTCTTTGTTGTTGCAGTCTTGCATATTCCTCTTCTTTACCAATCTCTAGTTTCTTTCGCTCGGCTTCTAAATTTTTATTGGCTACCGCAACGTTTGTGTCCTGCTCAATGTCATTACGTTTCTTGCGCCGAGTCTCAATGGCTTCGGTCAGTTTTGTTAAACCTTCTGCATCAAAGGCATTGTCGGGATTAAAAAACTCTCTGCTAGTTTGATCTAACCCGGTGAGTGAAACTGATTCGAGTTCCAGTCCATTTTTAAGTAAATCTTCGGAAACCACTTGCTGTACTTTTTGGACAAAATCGACTCTCTTTTCATGCAGTTCTTCCATGGCCATTTCGGCGGCAACTGCTCGTAAAGAGTCGACAAATTTACCTTCTATCAACTGCTTTAATTGATCAGGATTCATGGTCTTCATTCCGAGGGTCTGCGCGGCGTTACTGATGGCTTCACTGGTTGACTGCACACGCACATAGAACTCTGTCATTACATCAATACGCATGCGATCGCGGGTAATCAATGCCTGTTCATTGGTGCGTCGCACTTCAAGTTTCAGCGTTTTCATATTTACCGGCATCACCTCATGTAACACAGGGAGAATCATCGCCCCTCCGTTGACTATTACTTTTTGACCACCAAACCCGGTACGTACAAACGAAATTTCTTTGGAGGTACGTTTATAAAGTCGTGACAATATAAAACCCAAGACCATTAGGGCGATGATTATTACGCCGGAAATTCTTCCTATTTCCATTAAATTCATTTTTCTGATTCCTCATTGTTGCGTATCTGTTAAAATTTCATTTTTATTTATTATTGCCTGAAAGACCGATCCGTCTTGCTGAATGAGTAATACTTCATCTCCTTGTTTGAATGCTTCCCGGTCGGTATCGGGTTCGACCATAATATAATGTGGATAACCGTACTCATCTTTGAGTTTTGCTTGAGCGGCACTGCCTTTGGTGGCGGTACCTAATGTAACGATAGCTATCCTGCCTATAAATGATTTTTCAGAGACGGCTTCGGTTTCATTTGTCGGTATTAATCGTTCGAGTAGGCCTCCCATCACTTTCAGAATCAATAAGGCGATAACAATCGCTGGAATCGATGCAAGCCAGGCAGGCAATAGCGTAGCGATAATATGATAAGCTGTGGATTGAGCCCCAAAGCCAATCAAACCAAATGCGGTTAAAAAAATGATGAGCCGCATTAATATCGGTATTCGACGGATTTTTCTCTCATCGGTGTCGACACCGACTTTAAGATCGGGTAACAAGGTTTCTAATAGACCAGATAATCCAGCGCCGAATAAACTCGTGATACCTTCCAATAGAGCGATGCCAAAAACTATTGCGAGCGCGACAGAAAATGGTAGATTCTCACTTGCAACAATAAATTCAATCATCGTTACTTGACTGGGTTTCTAAGCGCTGTTAAACGCTGCTTAATACGATTTATTCTAGCCAGTTCTTCAAGTTCCGCGAGTTTGGTGAGTGTTTCGCGATCAGTGGGCGTGGTGCTTCCGAGCGCATCTGTTGCTTTTGTGATCACCCGATCAAATGCCGAAGTGGCTTCTTCAATGCGTGCTCTAACAGGGTTGCCGCTGGCCGTAACGAATTCTTTGTGTGCGTCACGAAATTGTTGTAATTCATTTTTCATTTCGCGCTTTTTTGCCTGTAGTGCAATAATATAGCCTTCAAGATCTTTTTCCTGACCAGCATATTCACCGATGGTTGTTTCTAACACGGGGATTTGCGCTTCGATATCCAGTTGTTGAGAAATGGCGGCTTCAGCAAGGTCTTCTCGATTTTCACCAAGAGCTAATTGTATTTTTTGACTGAGTTCTAGATGCTTTTTTCTTTCTTCCATTAATCTTGTGTTACCGAGATGCTTATTGGCAATCACGCGGCCCATTTCTGCTCGAATTTCATCAATGGCACCATCTATCTCGTTAATCGCTTCTTCCATGACGCTTTCGGGCACGGCATTTTCAGCCGAATTAATGAGTGCGTTTAAACTGCCACTAATGATTCGTCCAACACGATCGGTCAGTGAATTTCTCATAGATTAACTCCTGCTTTCGAGTAAAAATTCTGAGGCATAATTTCAGTTGATTCACGTAGAAAATATCGAAACAAACGGAAGCTTACAATCGATATTTGGCTAAGCAGTATTATTTCGATATAAGTGGTAACTATTGGAAGGTAAGTGGGGTTGTTTACAATTTTTCGCATCATGGCGTATGATGTTGAGCCTGCTAGCAGATAATAGTTGGATAGACACAGAAGAATAACTGACGATACGGTGAGGCTGAAATGAAAAATAGAATCAGATTTATTGCTATTATTGTTATCGCTTTCATGGTGTCATATATTCCATTTGTCAAGCTTCCATTTATGTGGGTCCAGACATTTTTCCACGAAATAAGCCATGGATTAATGGCGCTTGTGACAGGTGGAGTGATTGATTATATTGAAATCCACTGGCGGGGATCCGGTTTGTGTTATGTTCGCGGAGGCAATGCTTTTCTCATCGCCTTGGCGGGATATGCGGGGGCTGCTGTGTGGGGAAGTCTTTTAGTGCTGACAGTGGTGCATGCTGGGAGTCGTCGTGCTCACTTTGTCGCCGGAACTTTGGCTTTGTTCGTGTTGATGGCTGGCGTTTTTTGGGCGCGTGACCTGGTTACTATTTTAATCCTGATTGTCATTTCGGTGCTCTGCCTTGTGACATATCGATATGGTGGCAGTAAACCGGTCGCATTTTTTATGCAATTTATCGGGACTTACGTCATTCTTGATGCGCTAGCGAGTCCTCTTTACTTGATCGATGGAAGAAGCCTTGGCGACGGTGCGGCTTTATCGGAATTGACTCACGTTCCTGAAATTGTTTGGGTGGGGATATGGGAGGCATTTGCTGTTTTTTGTGTATGGTGGCTTTGGCGCGCATTATCCGATTAGGTATGGATACATATATAGATAGTGTCTGCGAAAAATATGGATGGGTTTGTTAGTTTTTCTGTCATTGATCAAGCTGAGTTGTTGGGGTATTTTTAATACGTTTCAAGCATTATCCGATAATAATTAAACAATAACCCCTAATGTTTTAAAAAAACTGGTTAAAATATCGTTAAGCTGCTTTATTGACTACATCGTAAAGAGGAATCTTTGTTTCTTCTAACACCCAGTATGCAAGTGACATTGCTCAAAACGCCGTTTTGCCCTTATCTACAGCGACTAAAGTTTCTTTATTTGAAGCGTGAGGGTAAACATGAATACGGAACTGAATTAAATCGAATCGTTTTTTCGTCTTTTAATTATTCTCTCATTCGATAAATTTCATAAAATGAAACCTATTGCGTCTCTTTTTCTCATCATTGGGTTGATGAATATCGCTCCGAAATAAATATTTAAATATGAGGCAGCCATCAAATATTGCATCTGCGATGTTGGTCCGATATAATCATCCCACATAAAACGTTGGCTCGCCAGATTGAGTTGGCATGCATCAGCTTAAGAGTTAAACAAAAATAACAAATATCCCATCTCTCCTTAGCGTTTTCTGTGTATTGTTCCAGCATCTATATCCGTGTTTGATTACGTTTAGATGTTGAGAGTGCTTAGCCTGACTATTACGTCGGTGGACTAAAATCATCCGATTAACAAGTTCAATATGAAGAATTTTTTAACGTATAGTTTGAGCGAAAAAGTAAATACTAGAAACGATACGCTCATAATAATAGAACCACAATAAAAATAAATTTCCTGAGTTACTTACAGTAAATAAATCATTCGAATACAGTTATTATTCGAACGACTATTGGCTGATATTGTTCCATCGATAAAAATTAGTGCATTTCGTCATATTTGAATTTAATTCGAATAATACGGAGAGCTGGTTTTTTCGTGTGGTTAGACGTGCTAGCTAGTGTTCGTTCGATGTGTAACTTAAGTTCTTAATTTTTAGACAAGGAGTCATATATGGATTACAAGCGTTGGATCATTACGATATGTACACTATTTATTTTTACAGCGACTTGCTGGGCAGGCGATGAGCAAAAGAACATGGTCGTTGAGCAAAAGAACATGGCCGTATTGGTATCACAGCAGAGCTTAGTTGGTAGCAATGGTGGTCAGTCGCTGTCTGTACTGCAGGTATTGGATCAAACTGAAAATGCCGATAATTGGTTAAGCTACCAAGAGTTCTATACTGCATCGTCAAAATATGTCGGCGAATATAGCTTCAAATTACCAAAGAATATGCTTCGAAAATCTGTTGCTGAACTTGTTCTTAATGTTAATTATCGGGGTCCGAAACATGAAATTCAGCCTTGGAAGTGGGGGCTATGGAATTATAAGCTAAAGAAATGGATGAATGTTGGTGTCAATCGAAAAGTGCCAAATTGGCGCTGGATTAAATTACGTTTTGATATCTCTAAGAATGTTAAAGATTTCATTGATGCTAATAGAAATATTAAGCTTAGATATTCAACATTCGGGGCTGATTCCAGTGCCATGGATTATTTATCACTGGAAGTGAAGTCAGTGAGCTGGTGGCAGCCAAAACCTGGGATTTCTTGGCAATATCAGCTCACCGGTTTAGTCGATACCAGTATTAATTCGGATGTGTTTGTTGTCGATATGTTCGATACACCACAGTCGGTGATCAATGAGCTCCATGCAAAAAAACGGCGTGTGGTGTGTGCAATTAATGCAGGTCTTTGGGAGAATTGGCGGGAAGATGCCGGTCGTTATCCTGAGTCAATCCTAGGTCTTGATCGAGCTGATTGGGCGGGTGAGCGATGGGTTGACTTTCGACAAATGGATATCCTAGGGCCTATTTTAAAAGATCGTATAAAAATGGCAGCAAAGAAAAAATGCGATGCCATTGAGCCATCTAATTTAGACGCAATTATTAATGTTTCAGGGTTTGATGTCACTTATAAGGATCAATTGAAATTCAACCGTTGGCTAGCTAACGAAGCGCATGCATTTGGCATGGCTATTGTCCTAAAAAACAATCTGATGCAAATCGCCGATCTTGTCGATTATTTTGATATGGCCTTAAGTGAAAAGTGCTATAAACAGCAGCAGTGTGATAAATTACGTCCTTTTGTCAACGCAGGAAAAGCGGTGTTCGTTGTTGAATATGAAGGATTGTTGGAGGATGTTTGTTTGTCTCCGTTAATGGCGGGTTTTAGCTTTATCAAAAAAGATCTAATGCTGGGGATATCGCGACGATCTTGTTAATGAATGTTTTTACAGTCGCCTTTTAGCGGCACATGATAACTCGGTCTTGTTACATCAAATTCGCTTGTTTTATTTTTGTTATGTTGTCGCTCCATGACATTGATTGCATTTTGATTGAAACAAGACTGGGTTAAACTCACGACTTCTCCTAAGTCTTTAGCGGAATCAATCGCATTATGTCTCTATTGAATTGTTTTTTATTGATGGTTTCGATGGCTCAGCCTCGTTCAGCGATGAATGATTGAAATTTTTTCGCCATGGCGTTACTTTCTTCTGTGCTGAGCACATTAGGATAATATTTCATCACCACTGGGTCGGCGTTTAATGCGGTAAAGCTGGCACCATTGCTTTAATTTAAGGCGTTTTGTGGCTATTTTAATCATCTTATTCATTAAGGAATGGGTATGTAATAACTTTCTTGTTTGGCGCTCAGATTGGGTCTGTATTAGTTCGTTCTGAGTGAACAGAAGTGCAGAAATAGTCGTTCTATTTCGAACTTTTGTGAGGGAAGAGCGGGCCAAGACGGGCGGAAGATGGGATGCGAAATGGGGAAGTTATTACCTGACCTTGATGAATGCCTGCTTTTCGTTGTTCATGTCTCACATAATTAATGATTTTAGCTAAGTCAGACCTTGGGATGTTTTTTATGGGCGGCAGATCACCAAACTGCCAGTGGTGGGCACGAACACCTTTTTCCACCGCACGATAAAATGTTCGCCAACCATGCCCAGCGTAAAGTGCGATGTAACAAGCTAACTCTAACAAATAGGCCTCATTTTTAACCAATATGCTTTTAAAATACCCCCGGAATACATGATCAATCTGCTTGTGTCGATGGGTAAACACCATTGATATATTTCATTCCTCTGGATAATATCGGTTGTTGAGTTTAGGTATGACAAACCAGCCCTTTCAAGGTGAACAATCAATCGCTAGGCTCTTCACCGCGAAGCAAC
>CAYUAI010000033.1:0-39605 GCA_964442745.1 uncultured Chromatiales bacterium | reverse complement strand
ACGATCTCCCTGATAAATGAAGCGACCCACTTTATCGCCTTTAATACCACGAATCTCAAAGGGTTCATTACCTGCTGTCTCTACAATATTAACAAACCCCTGATTAGGCCAGCGCGCTATTCTCATTGGTTTATCATTAAAAAATAGTTCCACGAATGCTCCCGCGGGTTGCCTAAATCCACCGGAGGGCTCACCATATTCGGTGACTCCTTGTGCCTGCAAGTTGGTTTGCCATATTTTATCTCGAGCGTTGCTATCAAATCGTCGCAAAATATTTGGATCACGAACGTGTCTAAAACCAGCTAGCACCTTGCCGCCCGATAAACGCACCTCGGCATTCGCTTGGGCTTGATAAATAATGGGAATACCTAATCCTGAGTCTTCGGCGAGTTTGGCTCAGTTGATAAACACCCGGCGCAAGCTCAACGGTAACCTCCTCTGATGGCATTTTCCCCTGCTGCTTAAGCTTGCGAATTTGGTTGCGCGCACGCTCTAATGTCGCAAATGGCCGCTCAATGCGACCAGACCATGCGTCATTACCGTCTGGCGAAATGTAAAAACTTAATCCATGGACTTTTGCTATCAGCGGCATCGCTCCTAGCGCAGAAATCGCACTGAACAAGATTAAAAACCTGCCAACTTTGAGGCAGAAAAGCTTTGTCATATTGACCTCTCAACCGTTAGATAACTATCGATTCATTGGCCACCATCGACAGGCTTGAGACGATGAAATCGGTGAAAATGGAGCAGCCAAGCGTCTATTACAAATCCATCCTTGATGAGAAATATGATATGATTGATGCTGTTTTACCATCGACTTAATTTATGCCAATCGTTAAACCAAAATATGACATTCAGCGCCGCTCTCTGGGATGGGGAATCAACGCTTTGTTATTCAATTATTATTTAAAAATAGCACTCTTGTTATTAGCAATGGTATGCTCGCTATCATTTGCCAGTCCGCCACCCATTGTGCCCCCTCATGTCCTAACAGAAATAGAACAGATACATGGCAAAGCCGCAAAACAACGCACTCTGGATTGGCTATCGTTAATTGAGAAAAATCACAGTAGAAGTACTTGGTATCAGCTTAATGCCGTCAATAAATTTTTCAACCGACTCCCATTTATTGCTGACCTTGAACATTGGTCAACCCATGACTATTGGGCGACCCCTTTGGAATTTTTGATCAGTGATGGCGGGGATTGCGAAGATTATACGGCGGCCAAATACCACACGTTAAAACAACTCGGCTTTTCAGAAGATAGCTTACGCTTGTTGCAAGTGAATGTCGATGGCTTAGAAAACGAGCATATGGTATTAGCTTATTATGAAAATGAAGCCGCCGAGCCATTAATTTTGGATTCAATCGAGAAGAAAATCCACCCGCTCAAAGATCGCCGCGACATCGAAATTATTTACAGTTTTAACCAAGACGGTTTATGGTTAATGACCGAGCCACAGGGAACGATGAAACGAGTTGGTGATGGCAATCAAATATCGAAATGGACAAAATTGATTCAAAGAATGAAAAGCAATGCCGTCAGCGTAAATTATAAGTAATAATTGAGCGCAAAGTGCTTGCGAAACTGTCCATATAAATATATGATCTTACTGTCGAAGATATCAGTGCTAACGTAGAAAATTCACACAAAACTACCTATTTGGAAAGTCGCATTTGAGTTTAACGACAAGGTTGCCAAACCCCCATGACGAAACACGTTTTAATTTTGAACAGACAGCGACGGAATCGACTTTATGAAAAAAATAATTGGCTTTTTAGTAGTGTCTGCACTTCCCTGGTGTATGGCACAGGCAAACATACATTCTGATTATGAAGCAGGGCTGCCATTTGCTCAAATTATCAACAACTCAGTAAGCGATGGCCATACCGTAAGCAATACCTTCTCACAATTGCTGGATATTGCACCTCAAGAATCCGGTGCGATTATTTCAGCAGCCATCCAGGCGGATTCAACGCAGACGATTGATTTAGTGGATATCGCACTGCAAGCGAATATCGACTTGGCGCTGGTGGTAAAACTTGCTGTACAAACCGTTCCCGAACAGGCAGGCGCCATTGTTGAGGCGGCTAGAAAATACTCAGACAAGGAATTAGGCCTTGTCAAAGTAGCCATTGAAGCCGGTGCGGACCCGAGTATTATTGGACAAGCCCCCGCCGCCGGCCAACCCCGAGGCCGTACCCGAACCCGAGGTCTCACCTTGCCATCTATCGGTATCAACATCCCTCGGCTACCACAACTGGACCGAGTTAACCGTTTGATTCGCCGTGTTGCACATATCCCACTCCATATCCCACTCCCACCGGGTTTTGGTGGTGGTGGATATGCCAGCCCCAACTAACTGAGTTTCATCAATAAATCATTAAATCAATCCCCGTTTTTACGGGGATTTTTGATTCTGACTCAATTCACACCACCCAAGCGCATTACCACCCCATCATGGTGGAAAAACATCGCCTCTTAAATACCAAAACTTATATTTTGAAGAGCAAAACATCAATATCCACCTCGTCAGATAACCTATTATTTATTGCCTTTCTTGTGTTACTCGTCTGGCTACCCCTGCCTCTGGGCAGCAATCGCCCTTGGGCTGTCTCTGTCATGGAAATCTGGGTTTTTGCCTTAATCATTGGTTGGCTGCTTTTGTATGGGCGCAACAAAGTCAATGTCACACAAGCCTTTAAAGCCGCCTGGCCGATTCTTGCACTATTAGCCATATTTATCATGTGGCATATATTTCAACAGCTCCACCTGCCGCTCAGCTGGCTGCAATGGATATCGCCTGAAAGTGCTAAAATCTATGGCCAATCGCTCTTGGATCCACCGGCATTTGCGCCCCTATCTCAAGACCCGACGGCGACCTATTTAGCCGCACTAGAGAGTAGCGCCTACTGGTGCCTGTTTGCATTGGTTTTACTGCTAGTCAATACCCGATCACGAACCAAAATTCTTGCCTATACACTGGTCGCTAGTGGATTATTTCAGGCTTGTTATGGCAGCTTCATGACACTATCAGGTCTGGAGTGGGGGTTTTTTATCGAAAAAGAACACTACCGAGGTGTCGCAACGGGTACATTTGTCAACCGCAATCACTTGGCCGGCTACCTGGAAATGTGCCTGGCCATTGGTATCGGTTTATTGTTAGCAAATTTGTCAAAAACACGCGCCAAAAATTGGCGAGAATGGACCCGCCGTACCTTACAGGTTTTGCTCGGCCCCAAAGTACGCTTACGTTTATATTTGGCGATGATGGTGATTGCCTTGGTGCTCACTCATTCACGCATGGGAAATACCGCTTTTTTTATCAGTTTAACCTTAGCCGCATTGATCGGACTGATCTTATCACTGGGGGGAAAAAACACCGCCATCTCCAGTTATGAAACCCGCACCCGAGTCATTTTGTTTGCCAGTTTAATTGTCATTGACTTATTTATTGTCGGCGCTTGGTTTGGTGTCGAAAAAGTTGTTGAACGCTTGGAGCGCACCAGTGCCACCAGCGAATCACGGGATGAGGTGAATAAATATGCCTCGGAAATGTGGCAAGATCATTTGCTGACCGGCACAGGAGGGGGGAGTTTTTACAGTGCTTTCATGCGTTATACCCAAGCGGATATCCACTCCTTCTACGACCATGCCCATAACGATTATCTTGAATTTGGCAGTGAATATGGACTCATCGGCTTTATCCCTTTGTCGTTATGTGTTGTGATTTGCTTTTATATTTCACTCAAAGCACAACGGCAGCGACGCTCGGCCTTAATGCGCGGTATGGGATTTGCCGCCACCATGGGAATCCTCTCTCTCATGATACATTCTACGGTCGATTTTAATCTACAAATCCCCGCCAATGCCGCCCTATTCCTGATATTGATGGCACTCGCTTGGATTGCATTATACGTTAAAGATTAGAGATTAATACCAACTAACCCCATAGTGCCGAGCTAACAAACCCAGCTCATAATAAATTAATAAGGAATACAAAAAGAAGGCACTGAATAAAATGTGATAGCCAGAGATGAGTTTAAACAAACGAAAATGTTTGTGAATGACGGTAAATAATAAACAAGCCGCCGTCATAAAAAACTTGACAATAAAAAAAGTCAGTACATCTTGTTCGATGAGCACTTTCATCAACGGATTAATTTCTTCTCCGCCGATACTCAATATCGTCATAGTGAAATAAGCATCCATCACACATAACAATAAAATGCCAGTAACAACAGCCATCAAATAAGGCTCGTGAATATCCACATATTGCCCTATTTTACTGTCATAATCTCGCCGAAGTCCATGACGCCGCCCCATAAAAAAAGACAACAAAAAAGATTTCCGGTGATTTTTCCTGCGCTCACCACGGCATCTTTGCTCAGTGATAATGTTTTTCTTTGCTTCAAAACGCTGTTTAAGCACCCGACGACCCCCATTAGAAATCCATAGGAAATGAATCGCACAATGCAGATACTTTTTAAATACTTTTATGGCAAAGATGTGCTGCCGTTCTCACTTATTCGACAAAATCAAGCCCAACTAACACACTCAACTTTTTTTAAAAAACACCCACCGCATTCCAACTCGCGGCAGCCACTCCCAATTGATAAATAATCTGAGTAATACTTGTCATTAAAGTGAGTGGTCGTACTCGATCAGCTTCAAGTGGTACAACCACCGTATCGCCGGGTCTAATTTGCGCACTTTGCAACCATCCATCACCATCTGCGATAACGGCACCATTAGCTCGAACAATATAAATTCGATCATCATCCGCTTTATAGGTTAAACCGCCGCTCATATTGATATAGTCATCCCGGCTTAAACTGTCATCATAAAGGTGCGACGTGGTATATTGGACCTCACCAATCACCGTCACTTCTTGGGTATAGGCCGGTACAAATAATTTGTCGCCATTTTTTAAGATGACATGATATTTTTCATCTTGGTTATTTGCTAGCAATTCATCCAGTTCAATCACTAAGCGCCCCACCGGTTGTGTTGATTTCAGTTGCTCAAGAAAAGAATAAGACAGTCCAAGGGCCGCCGTTTGTTCTGGCACTTTATTATTATTTTTCTCCATGCTCATCGCCGCAATATCTGCTTCCAGTTTGACAATCATAGTGTCCAATTGTTTTTGCTCACGCTGCCGTAACTCCTCCCGCATAAATACCGCTCCCTGCAAGTAGGCATGCTCAGTTAGCCCACCAGCTCGCACTACCAAATCGGTGAGGGTTTCTCCTTGACGAATCGGATACTCTCCAGGAAAACGAAATTCACCTTTTAGCTGGACACTGCGTTGTTCTGCCCATTGAGGAATTTGTTTAATATGCAAATGATCATGGGGTTGTAAAATAAAATTAGCCTGTTCATTACCCGCCAATGCTTTCGCTAAATCAACCGGTAAATGTTCTGTCATAAAAAATTCACCATCCACAATCAATTGCCGGCTGACTTCCGCAGACACCGCATAGGCCGCTTCGGTTAACTTACCGGCAGCGATGATGAGATCAGATATGCGCATGTCTGACCCCAATGGATAACGACCTTGCGATTGCACTAAACCTGACACCGTGACAATAGGGGCGGCACGCCCATGCGTTGCATTTTGTTTGAGCTGTTGCAACAAAGGCTCGATAAGTTCTTGCCGAGTATCCTCCAAATTAAAAACATAAAGGTGATCCTTGGGACGTAACAATATATTTGCATAGACCTGCTTTCTCGAAATAATATCGCGTAATGATATGGTTAAAGTCTCAATCTGTTCACCCTGGAATTTCTCACGACTTAACAACGCATAATTCATGTCAGTTTGCGGCAATATATCATAGGCCGCATACACTAAGTCACGAATACGCATGTTCTTCTGTAATGGATACACTCCGGTGTAACGTACATTGCCACTAATAGTGGCGACTTTTTCCGGCTCATAATATTTCGCTTGATTCTGCAGTTGTTGCAACAATGGCTCCAATGCTTGAGATCGAGTTTCCCCCAACCCAAACACCAGCACTTCATCTTTTGGTGCTAACAGAATATTATAGTCAGAATCTGGATTTGCAAGTGCTTCTCCCAAGCGTGTCGCAATCACTTCAATCCGACGATCGGGCGGCATTTCCCGGCTAATCAATGCGTAGTCTAAATCCGGCCTTGCCAACAGATCTTTAAATGAGGGCAATAAATCCGTTAAACGCATGCCTTGATGCCATTGATAACCGCCGGGCCGCTGTATATGGCCGCGCAATGTGACAACATTTTCCATCTTTTCCAACACCGAATAGACACGTATCACATCACCCTCATGAACCCGAGTTGATAAATCCGCACCATCCGTTAAATTAAGGTCAATCAGGGTTCTTTCCCCTTGCCGATTAATACGCTTCAATTGACCCGATTGAGTATAGGCCGTTGGTAACAGCCCTCCCGATAAAGCCAGTACCTGCAATACATTCTGTTCACTCTTTAACTCATAAATAGCGGGTCGGCGCACCTCGCCTGCAATACCCACTGTCGCACCAATCGGCGGTATAAAAATCACATCACCCGGTTGCAATCGCAAGTCGCCACGGGTATCGCCATGCAACAACAAATCATACAAATCTAAACGACCGATCACTCGCCCATTTCGCTTCAGCTGAATATCACGCAACGATCCTATCGGTTTAATTCCCCCATTAACAAATAGTGCATTCGTCATATTAGATAGCGCACTCACGGTATATGAGCCCGGCCGAATGGCCTCACCGAGGACAAAGATGCGCACCGAACGCAACACCCCCATGGTAATATTCGCTTTAATGCCTATCATTTGGCGGTGAATACGATTATATAAGTTCTCTCTTAGTTCATTGAAATACAAACCCGCAACAACAATGGGACCCAATCCTGGGAAATGCAACATCCCTTCCCGTGTCACAATCAAATCATATTCCGCATTTTCCTTACCGAATAATTGCACCTGCACAGTATCCCCCGGACCCACCACATAATCGGTAGGCACAGGAATATCCGTTGCTGGCGCAAAAGTCGTAGGCGAACCAGCAAACAAATCATAACCAAACTGCTTCAGCCTCTGGACAGGATCTTTCTGCGTTTCACTACTTCTTTCCTTTTGCCCAGGTTCAATCACCGCCTCTTCGATAACCGAAGGTTTTTCTGATAATATACGGGGTTTGACAACTTCTGGTTGAAGTAATGGCTTCGCATCAATAGACTTGCCACCGCTGCGCCCCTGGAATGTTTTTAACGCCGCAGCGCGTTGCTCTGGAGACAATTGTTCCAGCATTTTGAGTTGCTCTGCAGTCGGTGTCGCTGCCAGTGTATTCAGGGGGAGAATAAATAGTGTAATAACAATGAAAAGAACATATCTAAAACAATCACGAAGGTCTACTGCAAAATCCATCTTTTTGAATATACTCTAGTGGATAACAATCGAATGAAATAAAAATGATCACTTAAAGACCTTGGTTTGATCTTCAAAATCTTATGTAACTCATTTAGTTAAAAACTTGATGCTTGTAATTATATACCAATCAAAGTAGGCGTGCTGACTCTCTCGCTGATATTTTAGCAACTCAACGGTAACACACAAGTGCGCTGGTTAATGTTAGCATCTACCTCTATAAATTTTGTTGGATAGGCATTTAGCTGCACAAGAAAACAACAATTCAGCGCCTTAAAAATAACGGTTATCTTTAAACTATTCATTATATTTTAGCTCAATAAATTCAAAAAAATCAAATAATTAAGTGGCTAGCAGCCCTGACCGAGAATCATCACAGTTTGATTTCACCGCAAAATTCAATCGCGGCTTTAAAATGATCCAGATGAGTACAAAGTCGCTGTTTTGTACATGGAAACCCTCATACCGAGAAACCCAGGATGGGCAAGAGCGAATGAATAAGAAGTCAATGAGGCCGCCGCATTAGGTCGACTGAGGTATTTTTAACGCCGCTTATTTACGGGCTTTTTATTTCAAATACACCGAGCTAAGCCAAGATTGAAATTCCCTTTCTGGCTGAGGGTGACAAATATAATAACCTTGCACTTTGTCGCATCCTAACGACTTTAACGTTTGCAGTGCCATTTCATCTTCAACACCCTCAGCCACCACGCTCAACCCTAAGTTATGGGCCATATCAATAGTCGATTGCACGATGGTTTTGTTGTCTTTATCGCTATTAACATCACACACAAAACTTCTATCTATTTTTAATTCATTCACCGGCAGTTTTTTTAAATACACTAACGATGAATATCCTGTTCCGAAATCATCAATGGATATTTTCAGCCCCATGACAGATAATCTCGTTAAAATATCTTTACCCTGCTCTAAATCGCTGATCGTCATACCTTCAGTCACCTCAAGTTTGACCCACTTCGCATCCAATTGCCATTTTTTCAATATCTTTTCAATCTTCTCGGGTAACTGGGTATCTAATAAATTCCGCGCTGATAAATTAATAGAAACTGATATTTCATAGCCAGTACGATGCCATAATACACATTGCCCAATAGCTGCATCCAGTACCCAAGCGGTTAACGAATGAATCAAGTTTCTTTTTTCTGCCAAGGGAATAAACTTGTCCGGAGGAACGAACCCTCGCGTTGGATCATACCAACGTGCAAGCGCCTCTGCGCCTACGACTTTCCCTGAATCAAGCTCAATAATCGGTTGATAATTTAACGACAAGCCGCCATTTTTTACTACATTTTCTAAATCCAACAACAACTTTAACTTATTAAAACGCACATCCTCAGCATTTTCATCAAACAAAACATATTTTTGTTTAGAACGCTTTGCCTGATACATAGCTAGGTCAGCACATTTTAATAATTTATCACTGGTATCACCATGCATAGGATACAAGGAAAAACCAATACTAACGCCAATCGATTCTTGACGCTCACCCAATGCAATCGGCTGCTCTAATGATTTTTCGATTTTATTCGCAACCACATCAATACATTCCACCTCAAGACTCGGCAATATTATCGCAAACTCATCGCCCCCTAATCGAGCAATGGTATCGCAAGCCCGAAGTATACGGGTCAAACGTGAGCTGACTTGCTTTAACACCTCGTCACCGGCATCATGCCCCAGCGCATCATTAATTTCTTTAAATTTATTTAAATCCAGCAATGCAACCGCAAAATTCAATCGATTTCGATTGGCTATTTTAATACCGTGCGCTAAACGATCATGAAACAACACTCGATTAGGCAATTGAGTCAAGCCATCATGATTGGCCACATGCTCAAGCTCTTTATTACTACAGGCTAATTCTATATTCTTTACTTCTAGCTCTTTCAATAATGCTTTTAATTGTTCGGTCCGTTCGGAGACTTGCTTTTCCAAGCTAGTCACATGGCAACGCCCTTGATAATCTAGATTCCATTTTTTCACTAACGTCAAAGCCATTTGTTTCACAGCTACAGAATCAAAGGGTTTCTTTAAAAAAAGCAATTTATCGTTCAAGCCTAATTTTCTAATAATTTCATCCCAACTATAATCAGAATAGGCCGTACATATAACCATTTCAATATAGGGGAATTCATACCAAATGCGTTGAATCGTTTCAATGCCGTCCCATCCTGGTGGCATTCGTACATCCATATAAATTAGCGCATAAGGACATTGCTCTTGCGCTGCTTGTCTTACTTTATCTAAGGCTTCTTCACCTTGAAACGCTGAATCGATTTCATAATCAATTTGGCTTAACCATTTATCATGAAAGCCAGATGCCTCATTATCATCACCAAATAATTCTCTCTCTAAATTATCAAGCTCAATCGCCTCTAAATTTTTTTTCTGTGACAATACTTTTAAAAAATCTTCATGTATTGCCTTATTATCATCAACGATCAATAGTCGGCGATTGTATTCCATGAGTCATTCCTGGCAAAAAATTACGTTAAAACGCCATTGTCCTCCACCCACCAACTGACAGGATTAGGAACATTCGTTTTTTTTAGTATAGCGACTTATGCTACAGCTTGGTCAATGGCATGAAACGAAAAGTAGTCGAGCAATCAGTATAATCGAACATCTATCCCTCAAACTGTTTGTCGGCTACGATTTTAATCGCCTTAAGCTTCTGACATCCTTCAAGCGATAGCACGACGACTATTAATGGTTTATGGTTTGCTGCATGCCCATTAACCACTATTTTTACGTAATAACCTCATTGAATTAAAGCTTACATTGGCCTTTGTCGTTATGCCTAGGAACAAACTAAAAACAAACACAGGGCGAGCCCTCTAAATAAAACATGATCTGTCCTGGGTGGAGTTAAACAGCCTCTTAAATCAAGGGAGTTTTCCTGTGCAATTTAAAGAATATCTCGAAATCCTCGCAAAAAATGATGGTTCGGATTTATATTTGTTAAGCAATGCGCCACCTTGTGCAAAATTTCAAGGCAAACTCACCGCGCTAACTAAAACACCATTAGGCATTGATGAACCGAAAAAAATCGCTTACGAAATCATGGATGAGCGACAAATTGCCGAATTCGAAAAAAAACCGGAAATGAATCTGGCTATTAGCGAAAGAAACATCGGTCGATTCCGGGTAAATATCTACAAACAACGCAATCATGTTGGTTTAGTGGTCAGAAATATCAAAACCGAGATACCCACTGTCAAAGATCTGGGTTTGCCTGACATTCTAACCAAAGTGATCATGGCTAAACGCGGCCTGGTATTATTTGTTGGGGGAACCGGCTCCGGAAAATCGACCTCCCTCGCTGCCCTCATTGATTACCGAAATAGCCATTATGGCGGACATATCATTACCATTGAAGACCCCATTGAGTTTGTCCATTCGCACAAAAAATCCGTCATCAGTCAACGTGAAGTTGGCGTCGATACGGATAGTTATGGAGACGCCTTAAAAAATACCCTGAGACAAGCCCCCGACGTCATCCTCATTGGCGAAATCAGAGACAGGGAAACCATGGAATACGCGCTAGCTTTTGCCGAAACCGGGCATTTAGCCATTTCGACGTTGCATGCCAATAATGCCAATCAAGCCCTCGATCGAATTATTAATTTTTTCCCAGAAAACAAACGGCACCAATTATTGACCGATTTATCGCTCAATTTACATGCCTTTGTCTCACAACGGCTGATCCCAACGCCCGACAAAAAACGCGTGGCGGCTATCGAAGTTTTACTGGGTACGCCACGCGTTTGTGAGCTGGTCAAAAAAGGTGACGTGGCTGAAATCAAAGAAGTCATGGCAAAATCCGAAAATTCAGGAATGCAGACCTTTGACAGCGCATTAATCAATCTGTATCGGCAAGGTCGAATCTCAGAACAAGAAGCCATCCGCAATGCCGACTCACAAAATAATGTCAGGTTAAAAATAAACCTATCCAGCAACGCCCAAAATGATCAATCCAGCGGCTTGAGCCTGATTGAAGATAAACCCCCCGAAGAAGATGAAGACGACATCCTGGGTGGGAACATTAACTTTAACTAAAACTCATAAATGGGTGAAAAGCGCACAACGTCTACCGAGTCAATAAAGCAATACTTTAAACCCATTTTTAACCCTACCCTGTGCCAACCGAAGTATTTTTGAAAAAGTGGTTACCAAAGATTTTGCATCAAGGTCAGCTTAGAGTACTACCATCGAAAGTATAAAAACAACCATCTCCCCAACGATCGCATGAATACCATGCAGCTTCTGATTAAAAAATACTCGAATCCAGACTGAAGATTTCAAAGACGATAAATCGAGTACATTTCAACTCGAAGCCTCGAGCTTTAGAGAGGCCGCAACATTAACACAGCTATATTTAGTGATGGCGATGGCCACCTTGCGGTAGTGCTTGGGGCGAGGACAGATTGCGTCGCCCATTCCTAACCAAGTAGCCCTGATGCCGCGCCCCACTTACATTGCTTTTTGTTCATAGACTCGGTAGGGTGTTACTATTTCTGGGCGACCTAGATAAAATCCCTGTCCGTAATTAACGCCATATTGGGCGAGTAATTCCATCGTTTTTTCATCTTGTACAAATTCTGCAACAGTTTGTTTGTCCAGTGCCTGTGAAATTTCATTCATTGCCTTGACCATGGCTTGATCCACTGAGTTTTCTGCAAGGTTTTTTACAAAGCGACCGTCAATTTTCACTATATCGACAGGTAAATCTTTAAGATATGCAAACGAGGACATGCCCGAACCAAAATCATCTAGAGCGGTTTTACATCCAAGTTTTTTTAGTTGGGAAAGAAAAGTAAAGGCTCGATTCATATCGGCGATGGCGGCTGTTTCGGTGACCTCAAAGGTGAGTGCTGATGGATCCAGAGCCGTCTGCTCAAGCTTTTCCTGGATAACATTATAGGTATTTGAGTTAGACAATGTCATTCCTGACAAATTGATGGCATAACGAAGGTGGGGGAAATTTTTACGTTGCTCTATGAGTGTGTCGATGGCATTAATAATCACCCAATGATCGATATTGGCCGCCAGCCCGAACCGTTCAGCCGCCGGTAAGAATCCACCGGGCATAATAATTTCGTTATTTTCATCTAACATTCTTATCAATACTTCATAACATTCTGTCTGGCGTGTACGAGTGTTAACAATCGCTTGACAAGCCAGTACGAAACGGTTTTTTTCTAAGGCAATCTTTATGCGTCGTGACCACCCCATATCCAAAGAAAGGTTATTAACATTTTGCTGGTCTTCGGTTTTAAACAAATGAACCCGATTACGGCCATGGCGTTTTGCCAAATTGCAAGCAAAATCAGCTTGGGACAATACACCTTCCGTCGATTTTGTATGGCGATCGACTCGCGCAATGCCGATGGAACAACCGATATCAATTTCTTTGCCATCATAGAAGAAACTGGATTCAGCAATGGCCTCGCGAAACAAGTCGGCGGTATGAGTGGCGTTGGTTTGGCAAGTATCAGATAACAACACGGTGAATTCGTCGCCGCCAAATCGAGCAATAAGATCCATTTTTCTGACGCGTTTACGTAGTATGTTTGCGACCTCAATCAGTAAATAGTCACCGGCTGCATGGCTCATGGTATCATTGACATATTTAAAATTATCCAGATCAATGTATAATACCGCATGGAAATGGGATTGATGACGAGCAACTTGATCAATCACTTGATCAAGTTTATTCTGAAAATAACTGCGATTATATAAATCGGTCAAGCTATCATGTTCAGCCATTTTTTTAAAATGCTCTAGCATTTTCTTTCGTTCGCGAATATCGACAATGATTCCGGTAAATACTTGCTTTTCTGGTAACTTGGTATCACTGACCTTAAGGGAAACAGGAATTAACTCACCTGATTTATGAACGGCTTCAACCTCTCTGTCACTACCAATAATATTCCTCTTACCGGTTAACATATATTGTTTGATGTATTGATCATGGGCTTTTTGATGAGGGCTCGGCAGTAACATATTAATGTTTTTCCCTATACATTCTTCAGCCTCGTAACCAAATAAGTTTTTGGCAGCAACATTAAAAGTTTCAATAATTCCTGACACATTAATGGTAATAATGGCTTCACCGGCGTTGTCCAAGATGGCTTCAAGTCGGCGTTGACGATTGAGCACCCGCTTACGCATTTCGTCAAAAGAGTCGATGATATCTTGGGTTTCTATCATATGGGTTTTTGCTAGCGGGAAGCTTGTTTCCTCTAAAGTTTCAATTTTTATCGCTTTAGCGATTGATGACAAGGGACGGCGTATTGAATATTCGAAAGCTAAAAATGTTAATAACGTGCCGACAATGAGAATGATAGCAATTAAGCCGAAGGCTTGTGAAAGTATGTAAGTGGTTTGGGTGAGATCTCTAACATCATCATTGGCAAAAGCATCGAGTTCTTTATCCATGGCATGTAAACTGTCCCATATGAAGGTAAGTTGTTTTTTAATTTTTCCTTGAAAAAGAGGGATGTCGGTGCGCCAGTTGTTAGAATGGTAGATGGATTTAGCTTGCTGATAATATTGTATCCAGGTCGGATATGACTCATTCATGGTTTGGAGCGCATCCGTAAGCTCAAGGCTTAATAACTGCTTGTCATCGAATTCTGTTAGCCGTTTCAGAGATTTCGCAATGCTTTCTGCGTATATATCAACATTATTGCCCTGAGCTAACATTCCAGCTTCAGGTGAACCAAATACCCCGAACCGATTGGCGATATACATACGAAAGGCCGCTATCATTTTTGCCCAGTTGTAACGTACATCTGAGAAAATCCGATCGATAAGAATCGCTTGAGCTTGGTTGTTATTGTTGTTTAGCATTTCAATGGCAAGATCAGCGCTGGAGGTGAATGCCCTATGCGCCGCTGACATCTTGGCAATGAGTTGATTAGCGGGATATAACTGATTGATATCGACTCGTATCGATAATATCCGACGAATAGTCGCTGATAATTTTGCTAACTCGGCTTCTATGGTGAATAGATTTATTTTTATATTGTCGCGCTGTTGTGCAATGGAATGGTTTGAAATACTTAAAAAACTCTCTGACAGTTGATCGAGTAAATCGATCGTCAGTTGGTGTTGTTGTGGATTCGGGGTTAATAAATACAATAATAGCGATTTTTCTGTACGATTTAGCGTATTTTCCATATGGAAAAGATGCTGTTTTAATTTTTGGCGCAGTAGTGTGTGCTTAAGTGATTGGTCTGAACCTGCACCGACTTTCATATGGGCAGTCCAGGTAACGGTGATGACACTGACAATAAATAAAGAAGCAATCATCAAATAACGCCCGCGGATACTATCCAAGCGAAATATGTCTTTCAGTATATGTACTAATTTCACGATATGCTCAGTCGTCTATTTATGGGTAATGAGCTTATTTTTAAGGAAATAATTTGGTATTAGCCTCTTATCGACACACCACAGAAAATATTAACTTGAGGGAAGTTTTTGACTGGCAAAGAATGAAATAAATAATTTTCTGATATTAAAAATTTTTATTGGGCTGTATAGTCTGCCCATTTTGGAGTATTCGCCGATGGAATATCGTCAGAATAGTCGGTCGATTTGACCGAAAGGCATTTAAGTCATCGACGAACTAAGAGGCAGAACCAAATATCAGCTTGATTTAACCATGGGTCAGGCTTAGGTATATCAATAACAAGACAGCGAAAACAAAAAATCTGGCGAAGTATTTTAGCTGAGCTTATTTACCCTTGTCAAAGCAAGGCCGCCTTCTCATTGCCAAAAAAATGCCAATATCGCTCACATGATCGATCAATTAATCGGCTTCAAAACCTTTCTCTCGCCTTTTTCAAACACAAGTTGACTAGATCACTTTTTAGTCCATTGAATATTGCGTATAATCGGAATTCACTTTGCTTACCTTGCTAGGGATCCACTACCATGCATGACAAAATACCAGACCGCCTCTCTATGAGTTTGAGAAACGCGATCATACTAATTATTTTTTGCGTAACATTATTACAGGGGGGGTGTGACAATCAATCCCAATCAAGCACCTCCCCCATGCTCACCATCCCCATCCCGAACCAAATACGTGCATTAAAATCAGATGCCTCATCCGATAACCAACTAACCATCAATAGTCGCAATTTAATCATTGAAGTCATCATCGACAAAGGCACGAGCCAACAACAAACCGTTCAACTAGCCAAGCTTTCGGTGAATAACACAGATAAGACCGTCAGCGGAGAAATATCCGGCCTAAGCCCTGGCCAACACCAACTGGAACTTAATTACTTTCTGCAACGTGATAATACAAAAATACCGCTCGTAGTCACGCAAACATTGGCTGTTAACGTCACCGCTAATCAAACAGAAATAGCAAGTTTTTCCGAAGATAGCTTGATCTATCCCGATAACGATGAAGATGGATATTCGAATTTAGCCGAAGTACTCAACGCCAGTGATTGGCAAACCCCACAATCCATACCCATCCCGACGGCACCACGTAATGTCATAGCCACACCGCTCAACCGCAATGTACATCTCACCTGGAATGCCGTGCCTGGTGCAAAAGTCTATACCATTTACATGGCTGAAGATTCCACCTTAACTCCAAATAATTATACTGAGCTGACCAGCGGTATGCGGCACCCCGATATTCCTCAAGCGAAATTTAGACATCCGGCGCCACTCAATAATGGTGCACCATATTACTTTTTAGTCACAGCTAGCAATGAGGCAGGTGAAAGCAGCGTCTCTGAAAAAATAACGGCGACACCTCAATTAAGTCAACCTAAAGTCCCTCAAAATTTTAATGGGACAGGAATTTCTGAAAATGTTGAGCTCACCTGGGAGCCCGTGGCTGATACTGAATTTTATTTCATTTACATGGCAGAAGATGCTTCCGTGACCGCTGAAAATTTTGATACCTTAACCAGTGGCATGCGACATCGCGTGGAAAAGGCAACAACATTCACTCATCCCGTACCACTCACCCCGAATGCAAAATATTCTTTTATTATCATCGCCAATAATACCGCGGGCAGCAGCGCACGTTCCGAACGTATCGAAGTCATCCCGCGCCAACCACCAACCACCATGCCTAATCTCTTGGGTAAAACATCATTGGAAGTAACCCGCTTACTGAAAGACTCCAACTTAACTCTCCATCAAAAAACTTATCAGCCAAAAGTCACTGAACCACCGGTCACGGTGATATTCCAAAGCCTCAATAGTGACACAATCATTGATGAAGGCACAGCGATCAATATCGACGTATCTTTGCCACCAGATCCCGACGGGTTCTTAACTGACCCGTTTGACGAGCCAGGCAGCCAAGCGCACGCAGCGGCCTATTATCAAGCCATTGATCCTGACAATAGCCGAACCACCTTTGAAGATTGGCGTCAAGCCAATGGCTTTACTGATCAGAAAAATTATGATGCCAGCGTGTTATATTTCAACACCCTGGATCATTTGTTTGCTCGCAAAGTGTCTTTTCGGCGTGAGGGCAATAATATCATGATGTATGCCCACCACTACCCCACTCTCGCTGATGCCAAAGCTAACACTGATCTATTAGAAACCGTTGCTATCGAATATTCACCGGCAGCCAATGGTGCATCCGCCGAACAAAGCTACGTAAAATTTTTTGCTTATGGCCCTGACGGCCAGCGTGTCATACAAACCGATATCGATGCATTTGATGCAGACTTAAAACGTGTCGCTGCCGGTGCCCGCAATCGAGATACCCGCCGACGCGGCGCCGAATTTGTTCCCAATGGCTGTATTGTCTGTCATGGCGGAAAGGCCCTCGCCTTAAAAGACAACATTTACCCCGACCAAGGCAATACCCAATCACGCCTGATTCCCTTTGATATGGATACTTTCGAGCATGATGAGGCCGTTAATACCCAATATAGCAAAACCGCACAACAAGAGAGTTTTCGGATACTCAATCAAGCCGTTATTGATACTTTTGTGGGTAATTCAGGCAGCACCATAGCTACCGTAGATTTTGAAGATTCCATTGCCATTCCAGACTTTTGCAGCGACAGCGATAAAACGGGCGCACCCGATTGCATAAACAATCAACCGGGCATCGCCACACTTCCCCTAACAGTGCAAGGACTGACCGCTCCCATCCAGGATTTAAATATTACCATTGAGCAACTTCAACATGAAAACATAAGCGACTTGCGACTTGTACTGGAGTCTCCCTCAGGTAAACAAGTGCTATTAATCAAACAACGCGGTGGAGCCACCCTCAATATTTCCGACTTACAACTCAATGATGAAGCCTCCAAAAGAATTGCCAGTGCCAACAACACTCAAAACGCACCATTAACCGGCATTTGGAAGCCTGAAGACACCTCTGACGACCCAGATATTAGCACCCACTTAGCCACCTTTAACCAAGAAAACCCTAATGGTATCTGGAAATTAATTATTGCAGACCAAAAAACCTTGCAAGCGGGTACGATACATCAATGGTCATTACACTTTACCTTGCCCCATGAAAATACTCACGTCATTCAATTGGTGCAAGGCTGGTATGGCAATAGCTCACCACTGGCAGGCACATTTAACGGTGCCTTCATCCCCAGAGGATGGCAACCCCCTTATGCACCAGATAATGCCGATGCACTTTATCAGGATGTCATCCGCAAATCCTGCCAAATCTGTCACTTGCAACGTGCTGATGATGGTACGGGGCGAGGTTTTTCGAGTTTTGATGAGTTTTTATCATGGGCACCGCGCATCGAACGACTGGTGTTTCGTGAAGGCATTATGCCACGAGCTTTACCGACTTTTTTCAATTTTTGGACCAGTAATCGCCCTCATCAAGCGACATTGTTAGCCTCATTTCTCGACAATGTTGACGGTTCAAAGGGTCCGCGTCCCACGGCCCACCCTGGCCCTAACCGCACCCTCAAACTCGGTCAAACCTTGGTCATCAGTGGCTCGAAAAGTATTTTGGCGGAAAGCTACCAGTGGCAAATTACCAGCGCCCCTGCCAATAGTGGAAATACCGAGTTTGCCGACCCGACCCAACAAAGACAAAGCTTCATCCCTGATGCATTAGGTGATTATGATATCGAATTGACGATTGAAAACCGAGACAAAATCACCGATAAAGCCGCCCTCACCGTGAGCGTGGTTGAGCACATTAGTTTTGCAGATCATGTGCTGCCTATTTTCCAAACACAATGCAAAACCTGTCATGCTCTAGGAAAAAAACCCGCTGAAACCACCGGCTTTGACAGCACTCGCCCCGATAAAGAAATTTATGAGCTGCTGCTAAATATACCCTCTAAGTTATACCCAAATCAAACGCGCATAAATCTTGCCGATGCCGAGGCGAGCCTGCTGTTATTAAAACTGAGCAATCAACATGATGATCGACACGGCGGAGGACGGCGACCAGGCTTTGAGCCTGGTAACGTAAACAATAATTATTTTTACACGACCCTCAAAACCTGGATTGAAGAAGGTGCCCTATTTAATTAACCCTGTTTAAACTGGATAAAAATTAATGAAAATACGCATAGCCATTGTTCTATTAATGTCAAGCTCCCCTGTCTTTGCCGGAGATACCTTGCAATTCACCGCCAAATTAGATTTAAAGGCGCCCGCCATCGAACATACCCCGCTATCACAACCGTTCGTCACCGGAGAAACTGCCACCATATCTGCCACCATATCTGATGAAAGCGGTATTGCCGACGTGACATTATTTTTTCGTCCCATTGGTAGCAATGAGTATCTTCAAGTAGCCATGCCTCGATTAAACAATAACATTTACTCCGTTGACATCCCTCACGAATATGTCCAAGGGCCAGGTATGGAATATTATATTAAAGCGATGGATAACGCCGGTAATACCGTGTTAAAAGGTCTTAACTTTTCACCGTTAACAGTGGCTGTCAAAAGCAAACAAACCACAGCTTCCCCGCCACCTCTAATGGAAGAAGAAACAGCGCTGTTACCTGAATTTGAACAAGTGGAGACAGAGATGGACACATCAACCACAAGTACCACCCAATCAAACAACAAAAACTGGGGCTGGTGGTTGTTCGGCGCCTTAGCCGCAGGCACCGCCATCGCCCTCAGCCGCAAGGGAAACGATGATGACGGCGAACCTACCGGCAGCATCACCATTGTTGCGCCTACGCCATAATAGGCCCATTTCCCCTGGCCTCATGCGGGGGAAGATTGTTCTAAGTATCATCAATATTCTCTAATGTAAAATCACGGCGACAGGTATATTATTCATGATTGGAATCGTCTTCATTAACTCTTTCGTGACCAGCTTTGTTAATTCTGACAAATGATTATTCAGCAACCGTGTCGCTTGTTGGTGTTTCTGTAACAAGCGGCGGTGCTCAAAACCATTGGACCCTTGTAATGCATACTCAATGTCGTCCATTTCTTTTTGATTAGGCAACCAAGGATAGGAATGGGGTTGGCCAACATGGTATTTAAACTGCCAGTCAACGTCCAACAAGGATTGCACCAAACCTTGGTCCATTTTTGCCAGCAATAACTGACGATGATGATTGTATTCATTGGCGCGAACTTCCCGTATTTTATTTTTTGCTTTGCTGTCTAATACCTCTGCCCTGCTATTTTGCAACCGTTGACTTAAACGTTCCAGCTCCTGGTTATAGTCATCTATTCGCCGGTTGAGTTGTCCTATATTTGCAACTTCTTTACGAATAGGAACTTCAATGCTAAACCCTTCATTTAATACATTCTGCGATTCAATTTGATGTTCACCCAACCAGACAATCGCCCCTGTTGTCACCTCAATTAATTTCGCCCTTAAATGACCCACATAGCCTGGTTTTATCACTGTATTATAATTCTCTCGTTCCAGTGCTTTCCCCAATTGATTATCGACAGAAATCAAAGATTTAATTTCTACCATATCGCTTAGAAAAATCATTTCATCTTGTAGCGAAATCGTATCAAACTCATTAACTTCCAGGATATAATCAGCACGCGCATACGGACTCTGGGCAACACAAATTAGCTCAGAAGTTTCCAGATTCGCACCAACGAGCTCACCAGCACAACAACGCTCACCTGCCCCAGTATATTTTTCTATCGAATAAGTTAGCTCAGACAACAATTGATCCTGGTTGATTAAACCGGAGGTTAATTGATGCATGACCGCTTCTTTGATGATCATCATGGTTTCCCTAAATCGATCTTGTTGCGATGCGGTTTGATAGCACTGCTGCTGCAATGCAACAGAAAATTTTGCTCGGTCAATCACAATCAAATTTTTTTCAATCAAAGACTTTTCAATCTGTTGTTCCACGATATCTAAATAATTATCCATATCAGTCGCCTTGTTGTCTTGTGCGTCACCGCCTTTAACCGCTTGAACAACAAGTGCTCGACCCCGTTTAGATGCCTCTGGTTGATTTGTGGTTTGTTGCGACGTTCTAGGTGGCATACTTATCACAACACGGGAATTTTCTGGAATCGCTAAATTATTCCGAACGGTTATATTATCAAGCAAGGTATTTTTATCAGAACTTGTGCGACCCACCACAATCGTTTGCGTTAAATTAACAGGATCAGGTGGAACAATGTAAGGCTGAAATTCCGGGGCTGGTAGCGGATCTAATCTTGGTAACGGCGTCGTACATCCGATGATAAAAATAATAATAATGATGATCCATCCTGTATGCCATGTATTCATTACCCTCCCCCTCCATTTTTAAAGCGTTTTGGCCAAGCGAAACCCCACGGTATTATTTCGGTAACCACGAGAATACGAACTACGATCGGCAGAGCGAAGGTTTCGAGACCCATCCTTCCAAGACCCTCCCCGTGCCATGTGATGTGTGCAAGCACCTGTCAACCAAGCACTTCCATCAATCGGCGCATCGGTATAATTGGTATTTTTACAGTCAATTAACCATTCATTGACATTACCATGCATATCATGAAGCCCCCAAGCGTTCGCTAAAAATTCCCCAACTTGGGCTGTTTTGCTAGGATCAAGATCACTATTACACGTTTTACACTGGGCTTGATTCACCCCAATATCCTCACCCCAAGGATATTTAGTTTGGCTTCCTGCACGCGCTGCATATTCCCACTCGGCTTCGCTCGGTAAACGATAACGACCTGGCTTTCCTGTGAGATCAAATTGCACATTTAACCAAGCTAAATAGTCTGATATATCATCCCAACTTATCCCTATCGCCGGACGATCTTCACGCCCCCACTGCCAATCATACGCCTCTTCATTCTCTCCCGTCGCAGTGACCTTGCCTATCGCCGTCAGATATTGATCATATTCATAGAAAGTCACTTCGTATTTACCCATCGCAAAAGCCTGTTGAAACATCACCTGGTGTACGGGTAACTCATCGGAACTGCCTTCACCCAATGTCAGCCCACCGAAAGAAGTATCATCTCCCATGCGATAGCTTAGTGCAGGAATCACAATCATTTCCGGTCCCAAGCGATTATCTGGATGACTGTCTTGAATTAATTGCCCTAAGCAATGGTTTTTCGGCAGCACAGGTACAGGATCGCTGAGCAATTCATCTTTTAGTGCAACGATGTAATAATAATAGCGTTCAGAAGATTGCCGGTCCTGATGCTGAAAGGGCGATTGCATCTCAATCCCTCCGTAATCACGCCATTGATCAAGCGCCGAAGAAAAGGACCAATACAATTGATAACTCGTTGCCTCAAACACCGCCGTCCAATACAGATAAGCATCACCATCAAGACAATCCAGAACAAACGCCGAACTCGGTTGGGCTAATTGCAAAGCAACCACTTGCACCGCTGAGACAGGCCCTGCCATTGTTTCATTTTCCGCAACAATGACAAAATAATACGCCTGCCCCAACTTAAGGCCTTGTGCAATTTCGAATTGTTCAGTCAATACTTCTTGATTGCTCGCCTGAGCTAATACCGGACTTTGCTCAGCCCAATAAACCCGATAGCGGCTGGCATTAGCAACACGATCCCATACCAGTCGAATACGCTCTGTCGTACTTGTTGCACGAATGTTATTAGGTTGAGCAAGTGAGAATACTGAGGAATGGGTATCATTCGATGTCTCTACCGACGATGAGCCCCCTTTGTCGCACCCCAAAATCGTAAGCGTCACAAGGGCTGCACAGACCGGCATTATCAGCGCACACCATTTGACCAAATAATTTATACGGCCTATTAAACTTACTTGCATGAAAACAATTATCCCACCAGTTAATCAACGGCATTGGAATATATCAAAACAAAATATTGAATTTATAAATTAGGCTTATCGTTATTATTAGAGAGAATTGGGCACGATGTTGACGGGACTTGTCGGCGCTTGTTTCAGAAAATAGTAAAAAACAACCAGAAAAGCACCACAGCAACAGGCTGTGCTCATGCACATTAAGACTCATGCCAAGCGGTATTGTTCCAATGCTGGGTGTAATTCAGTCAGTGATGATTGGGATCAGATATACCATCAAACACACCAACCGATTTCTTTGTTATAAAACTGGAATCGATTTGGTGGAGAGAATAAAAATTAAGCGGCTTCGTCGTACTTCAATGACTTTCTATGATACTTTGTGCCCAATTTAGCACCGAACGAACGCGGGCAGAAACCAATAATTTTCCTTCACCATAAGTCACCCACCGATATTCGTCATGTTCAGGAATACCAATTTCAGGGTTGATCGGCAAACTTACCTCGCTTTGGTCGGTTTCCGCGATGTAGTATCGAGCTATTTTTCCAGCACCATAGGGACCTGTTTCCCGGTAATCATAACCCCATTTAAAATTGAGTTGCTCGATAGTGGACTCCTCTTTCACTTCCCGGCAAGCCCCATCGAGCGGTGTTTCACCTAATTCCACGATCCCTTTAGGGAAATCCCAATGCTTAAATGCACGCAACAATAAGTAACTATAGTCGCTATCAACTTTGCGAATCACCACAATGCCAGCCGACAAAATTTTGACCTCCAAAATATAACCTCACTTTATTTATGACATAGGATTAAACACGCATGTTAACAAGTCTATCGGATGGTATCTCATATATTTTTAGGCATTGAAATATCTCACCTTTATAGTTAATTAATATCGCTGCAAGGCGGTTTTCCAACGCATCATTATTATGATTAATATCATCGATTAACCCGACATTGAGTGGTCTAACGTTTGAAAATCGCGAAGAAAATTGATTTTACAGGGGTTTTTCTGAAGGAGGTCATACTTAGTTGTATTACCGACTGAAGAAAAATTTCTGTAGAATCAAGGATCAAGCGAGATCAAATGATAGGCTGTCCAATACCGAGATTAACCGTATAATTTCTATTTAATCTATTCTAGCAAGCGCTTGCAAGCTTTATTCTTTCGATGCGTAAAACTCGTATCTGGTTCACCGATAGTCTATATAAAGCGGCTCCGCCTAAAGGCGAAAGTTTACAACCGATAGAATAGAAAACAAATAACTGTAACTATATGCAGTATATTTAAATCACCAATGGCATGAATGTATTTTTTAATACGGAATAGCAAATAACTTTCTGAACTACGGCACATCTTAAGCATATACCCCCATAGCGAATCACTTTAGGCGTTCACAGCAAACCTGTTATCAACTTGTCATCAATGGCATTATTGTTAAGCAAACCTTAAAGCTGCCAACACGACGACCGATAGTTATGTTTAAGAACTTCACACCTCCAGGGGAAAATCATGAAAAATTTCTTATTTTTTGTCATTTGTTTTCTTTTACCCTTCACATCAAATGCGGATAATTTTTTATATGTGCTCAGCGCAAAAGCAAGAATTATGTCCGAACCATCATTTGATTCCGCCACCATTGAGAGAATAAGTAAAGGGCAAAAAGTAGAGTCTATCGCTAAAAATAATCATTGGTTTAAAGTAAAGTATAAAAGTAAAACCGGCTGGCTTTCTCGATTGTCTGTTTCATCTAAGCATCCCATCAAGCGTGTGAAACGACTTGCAGAGAATAACGAACAACTTAAAAATAAATTAAACCGCCGAGCAGCAACGGCGGCAATTCGAGAATTACGGGGAATCGGACGGTATAATGTGTCAGATAACAATAAAATGGATTATGAAATACTCGCTAAAATTGAAAATATGGAAATCAATGTTAATGATATAGCAGCGCTCGTGTCATCAAGACCTTATCAATAATACTAAGCGAATGGACTCGCATGTACTTCTGGAATAGACAAGCAAAAACCACAAGTAAGATATTATTTGCTTATGGAGCCTTGCTCGCTTCATTCTCATTTATTCCAGCCTTTGCAAGGCGGAGAGCATCAACTCCCGCCTTCGTTCTCAGCAACGGGATTATCAAAATACAAGCACCGTTGATGATGTACGCGCCGAAACACCTTATGGCCAAAATATCGCCGCACATACTCTTATCTGTTTACTCGCGCAGATTATAACCCCATAACATAACAAGAAATGGCTACGCAATAGACTTCCCGGTTTCGCATCCCACCTTCGTCCAACCTATACTATAGTTTGAGTATAATTATTATCATTTCAATGAATATCTTGCTAATGTTATGAGTTTATATTCGACAGAAAAACTAATCTCTCAGGCTCGCACACTCGCCACAGAATATCGCAAAACAACGGGTAAACCGCTAGGTATCAGCAGTGAAATCGCGGAATTCGATGCAGCTCATATTTTAGGCTTGGAACTCGTGAAAGACCCCAGCGCTGGCTATAACGCCATCGGTCAAACACGACACCAAGGAAAGCGATTTCAAATTAAAGGACGTGTCATTTTTGATGGAAAAAAATCTGGACAGCGCATTGGCCAACTCAAGCTCGAACAAACCTGGGATTATCTCGTGGTTGTGATCATGAATGAAGAATACCAGGCCACCGAGCTCTATGAAGCTAAGCGAGACGTGATCATTAAAGAAGCAGAAAATAGCCAACCCTCGAAACGAAGCAAACGCGGCGCCATATCGGTTGCAAAATTCAAAAAAATAGCCAATCTTGTTTGGTGTCAAACAAATGGCTTGATTATCCCTCGAAACCAGACAGAATAGCCTACTGCCTAAACCGAAGTTTCTCAACCCATTAATGAGCAAAAATTAAACACTCTCGATACTCAACAGTGATTCGGCACGAGTATATTATCCTCTCTTTCCAAGCACCGTCAGCTCATTTTTTTTCATGGAAGACAAACAACAAACCACGTATTATCCTCGCTAACACCCTAAAGTATACATATTGAAAATAGGTTAATTGACGTGAAACTACTCGCCATCGAAACATCAACAGAAGCGTGTTCTGCCGCGCTATTCCTTAACGGCCATTATCTGGTGGATTTTAAAATCGCCCCTCGGCAACATACCGAACTTATTTTACCCATGTGCCAACAGCTATTATCGCAGGCAGAACAAAAACTCAGCGGACTTGATGCGATCGCCTTTGGTTGCGGCCCTGGTGCCTTCACCGGCGTTAGAATCGCAGTCAGTATCGCTCAAGGACTCGCCTTTGCGGCAGATCTGCCTGTGATTCCTATCTCATCGTTAGCCGCCATAGCACAAGGCATCCACCGACAACATGGAAAAAAACGAATCGTCAGTGCCTTTGATGCCCGCATGGATGAAGTGTACTGGGCCGTATATGAATGCAATGACAAACCGCTAGCACAATTAGTGGGATCTGAAGTGGTGATCAAACCTAAGCAAACCCCTGTGCTGCTCAACCAATCATTTGTTGGGGTTGGCAGTGGCTGGGATCGGTACGCCACCATTTTTGAAGAAAAATATAACGACCAACTGGAAACCTGGTACAAGCAATGCTTTCCCAACGCTATGGACATTGCAACGCTGGGTACCGACCTTTTCAAACAAGGTAAATTCATCAATCCAGAACAAGCAGTACCGTCATACGTCCGAAATGAGGTGGTACGCAATACATAACTCGCAACCGTATACTGGTTTTTATCGTTAACTAGGAAAACATTGATGTTTCAAAATAGACGTCCATTCTTGGTTTGGATAAGCTGTTTTCTGGCTTTATCCGCTTGCACCCACATTCCAGACAATCCCGATGCCGGTGAACCAATCACAATTGCAAAAGTAAGACAAATTCTCAACCAAATAAATACCGGTACCAATTTAGTGAAAGCTAACCTCGCCGGTCTCGATCTTACTAATACCGATTTCAAAAAAATAAACATGGCTGGCGCTTATCTATATCGTACTAACATAACCGCCTCAACACTGACCGGCGTCAACTTACGTGATGCCAATCTCTCCTATGCAACGTTACAAAATGTCAATTTACAGAATGCTGATTTAAGTGGCGCTATACTCACCGGTGCAATGATAAAAAATTCGAACCTAAGCGGTGCCAATCTATCAGAAGCCAACCTGGAAAGTGCCATCATCGACCGATCAACCTTGATTCAAACAAATTTCAGCTCATCCAACCTTGGCAAAATCACAGTGATCGAATCTTTACTGGAAAAGGCAAACTTACAAAACGTCAACTTAGTAGAAGCTAAGATCATTCGTTCCGATTTTTCCCAATCGAACCTCGAATACTCCGATTTAAGTTTTATGATTGGCACAGGGTCTATATTTAATGGCGTTAACTTTGAAGGAAGTATTTTTTTCAAAAGTGACTTTAGCCGTGCTGATTTGAGCCACGCCAAGCTAAACAATGTAGAAGCCCAACGCACTTTGTTTGCCAATGCCACCCTGGAAAATGCTAACTTATCGGAAATTAACCTCACCAAAGCAATCCTGACAGAGACAAATTTCAGTGGCGCTAATTTATCAAATGCAAATCTGAGTGATGTGGAAGCGGCGGCCGCCAACTTCACGAATGCTAAGCTGCGCAATACTCAATTCACCCAAGCAAAAATGCAAAAGGCTCGGCTGCTTCACTCCGATCTAACCGGTGCTGTATTAACCAGAGCCTCACTACAACAAGCCAGCTTCAAAAATGCAAGACTATACCAAACTGATCTCACCAATACCGATTTGCAAAAAGCCAATTTTCAAAACGCAGACTTATATCAAACCAAGTTCTCTGATGCAAATATTGATCAAGCCAACTTCCAAAGAGCAAAAAATATCGACTTAGCGATCGGCTTAGATAATGCGGATAATGTGAACAATGCAATTTTTTAAATGGTATAATTGAATACATCACCGATAAATATGAAAAGATAACTGATAAATCAACACGATACCATGATGAGAAAATACCTGTTTAGCTTTGTTAGTCTTTTTTATTTAAGCAGTTGCGCACATTGGACGACCCAAAATAATGCGAATTTACCACAAGTCAGCCAACAACAATTATTACAACAACTTGACATACAAAACGCTCATGCCCAAGACACCGCGCCATTAAGCTTAGCCAAACGGCACATTTTTAATGTGACACTCCAGCAGAAAAACATCGAGCATGTTGACTTCTCGGAAAGTCACCTGACGGACATCAAGATTCATTCATCAAATCTGACCCAGCTAAATCTCAAAAAATCACAACTCAATAATATCGAATTCAACAACGTCACATTTAAAAATATTGACTTTTCCAGTGCATCCATTCGCGATACAACATTTATTCATTGCTCCTTTGATAACGTCAATTTCAATACGACTCGGTTTTCCAATGTGCAATTATCCCATGTGCGTTTCATCAATAGTAACTTATCCTATGCGAGCTTCACGGACTCAAAAATCACCGACAGTCAGGTGCAAACCAGCAAAGCCAACCATTTGAATATTCAGTATACAAGTCTTAATCGATCAACATTGGCTAATCTCGATTTACGCAACGCAAACTTTTTAGGTAGCGAACTGAACAATATCGACCTATCCGCAAGCTATTTATTTAAAGCCAATTTTTCTTATACCAAAATAGATAATAGTGTATTTAACCAGGGAGATTTGCGCACGGCTGACTTTCGTCATGCGACAATACACCAGAGTCAATTTTCCAACGCCTCACTCATCGGTATCAAACTAGAACAAAGCGATGCATCTAACAATGATTTCCATCAAGCGGATTTACGCGAAGCCCAACTGACCGAAGCCAACCTCAGTCACAGTCGTTTTATCGACGCTAATCTTTCCTTAGCCCAATTAAATTGGTCAAACCTAAGTCATGCTAACTTACAACATGCCAATCTATCCAAAGCATCGTTTACCCGAGCAAACCTAACCAGCGCCGACCTGACATCCGCCGTGATGAAATGGACCCAACTGACCATGGCTAACTTAACCGATGCAAATTTGCAACGGGCGGATCTACATCGATCAGATTTTAGCGGGGCAAACCTTAAACATGCCATTTTAACGGATGCCTTACATTTAGATACCGTCAAAGGTTTGGCACAGGTAAATCATTTGGAATTTGCGGTATTTTAGCCAAGATAAGGCCACTTCACGTTTAAGACATAAACGGACATATAAAACTTAACTGGACATACATGAAAACCATTACTATCATTGCCAATGATGAATGTAAAATTTTCATCAGGGGTATTGTGAAGTCTTCGTGATTTGCAATGCAAGTATCCTATTAGGTTTCTTTTTTATTGTTTGTTAGATTACGTTTTTTCTCAACTTAACAGTAAGGGGGTCACTAACGATACTCTTTTGAATTTTATTCAAATATCGTAGTTTTGGCATACCAAACACAATAAACACCATCCGTGTTTAATGAATAAATGAGTTAAGACACATTAGATTTTGTCAACTCAAGTGGGAACGCAAATTTCCAGTCTATTCTAACGATGGCGCCTTACTATATGGGCCATATGGGAGAATAAAGGGATTTGACGTTCCCTTTCTAATTTTACGAATAGTCAATTCGTACCAGCCATATTCAAAGCCGACCAATCAGTTTAAAGTGCAGCTATGACAATAATAACCATAAATCGAACAACGTCTGCACAACCGCCTCCAGCAAATAGTACACGAACAACGGACAAGTCCTTTAGTCACAACACGGAGTTAAACCCCGCTCGTCCCCCAAACCCAGCTATTCAGGAAAGTGCTAAAACAGGAACAACCCCAGAAACCCTTCATTCCATCAAACTCGTGACGACCAACAACAGCTATCAAGATGCACTGAAAAATCGGCAGCAGCCAACAAATTACAGCCTATCATACGCCATCCAATCTTATAATGAACACCATGACTTCGAAAAAAAAGAGAATATTCAACAATTATTTGGCGTCGATGTATTTGCCTAACAACATCATAAACCGTATAAAAATAGCTTAAATTAAAAACATTTTTTCTTTCGTTACATTGACATTCGCATGCAAAAGGTCAACAATTTTATAAGAAGAAATACTAAAAATAAAACAAATAATTAATTTTTGATTCAGTGTGGGGCAGGATTTCATGTCATTAATACATCCTATTAAAATAAAAGCCACCAAAAAATCTACTGCCATAGTCGATCGATTGCTGACGTTTATCCCTAAAGCTAGATTTCATAAAAACATAGCCTATTGCTTTGTAATGGTTTTTTCCCGACAAATCTTAGATAAAAACTGAGTACCTTTAGTTTAAAAATTTATCGTGAATGATGCAACTCAGCCTCTGTCGTGCGATATGAACATATAATAACAACAAGAACAATATAGTCACTACCACCAATCAACTCGATGTTTTTGTAAGCGTTAGCGACATATATTTTTCGGAATTTTATTCAATATAAAAAAACAAACATAGATCTAGATGTGGGGTGGGTAAAATGAATTACACAGTAATCCATCGTCGGGTAAAGACTCAAAGTGTCCTATCACTTTTTCTTTATTTGATTAACAATCAGCCCATAATAAGCTCAGCTAGCTGGGCTAAATTATTTTTTGTTTTGTTGCCAGTCACCCTATCAATATTATCAATAGGGACGACGACATACGCGGCCAGCCCAGTGGCCGAAACCGGTATCGACCTCACTGCAATCCATATCAACAATGCCCTCGTTCCCTGCTTCACTTGCCATCATAATCAAAGCACCCCCGGCAAAAATCAGTCCCATATACCCGCCTCCAATAATTGTCAGTCTTGCCATACACCCTATGCCTGGGATGTCGTTAACCAAATAGATCACTTAGAAACCATTGGCCCTTGCGAAGATTGCCACAACAATCAATTAGCCCTCGGCAAAGTCGCCACCCACTTAACGACCACCGATAATTGTAGTGCATGCCATAACATACGCCACTGGCAATTAACACAAGGGATTGATCATCAACACACCCTAGGAACATGTGCTAACTGCCATAATAATATTGTGGCTAAAGGCATTCCAAGCATGCACCCATCTTCCAACAACGATTGCGAAGCCTGCCATGATTCATCCAGCTGGATACCAACAACAGCAGCCAGCCAACTATCCTCCATCGCACGCAACAAAATTGGTGGACGGATCAAACTTTTATTTGATCATGAGACAACAACCGACCGCTGCATAAACTGCCATAATGTAAGCAATCAAACCACCACAACATTTAAAAGCGCCAATCACATAGCCACCTCAGATACCTGTGATAGCTGCCATGTCGTGCTGACTTGGACGCCGGCAAAAATCGTTAACCATGATGAAGTCATTGGCACATGCGTGGACTGCCATAACAACAGTGTTGCCCGAGGTAAACCCAACACCCATATTAACGCCAGCAACAACTGCCAAGCTTGCCATTCCAGCTTTACTTTTACCCCGATTCTTAAAGTGGAGCACAATGAAGTCGTGGGTAGCTGTATCGACTGCCATAACGGGGCTCTCCTTACCGGGAAAAATGAAACACATGTGGGTAGCTCAAACGAATGCTCGACTTGCCACAACACCGTGTCCTGGTTAGCGGGTACAACAATAGACCACACCCAGGTAACGGGTACCTGTATCACCTGCCATAATAGCGCAAAAGCGGGAGGAAAACCGTCTTACCATGTGGCCTCCAGCGATGTCTGCGATGCCTGCCATAACACATCCATTTGGCGTGTGATCACCGTCGTTGATCACAATGAAATACTCGGCGAATGTGTCAATTGCCACAAAGGCGGTTTTGCGCCAGGTAAATCAGCCACCCACATTCCTTCAACTAGCCAATGCAAAGCTTGTCACTCTACCACCAGTTGGATACCCGCCACGGTGGTGGATCATGCGGAGGTACGGGGAGCCTGTAGTCAATGTCACAATGGCATTAGAGCCCCCGGTTTTCCAAGCATCCATATTCCAACCACCGCCGAATGTAATACCTGCCACAGCACCACCCAATGGCCTCGAACCACAACGCTGTTTGATCATACCGGACTGACAAATGACTGTAGTACCTGCCACGATGGTATCGCTGCCGCCGGCAAGACCCAGGCTCACATACCATCCACGAAGTTATGTGAAACCTGTCATACCAATACCGGCTGGGTACCCGCAACCGCTGTGGATCATACCCAAGTGGTGGGTGACTGCATCGATTGCCATAACGGTACTGTCGCACCAGGCAAATCAACATCTCATGTTAAAAGCTCAGATAAATGCGTTGCTTGCCATAAACCAACGGGCTGGACGCCAGCCATCAAAGTTGATCATGCTGAAATCATTGGTACCTGCTTAGACTGTCATAACAACACCATTGAAACCATTTCACCCACACATATTCCCATCACAGGCAACTGTGACGGCTGCCATACCAATATTGCCTGGACTCCGATAAAAACCGTTAACCATGACCAGGTGAATACCGCATGCATCAATTGCCATAATGGCACCATCACTATTGGAAAATCTTCAACCCACGTCAAAACCTCTGACGTTTGTGACGCCTGCCATACCCCCCTAGGCTGGACACCTCTCCAATCATTTAGTCATAATGAAATCCGAGGCGTATGCGAAGATTGTCACAATAAAACGATCGGGGTAGCTACCGCCAAACCGAACACTCACTTACCGACCAATGATCAATGCGGTGATTGCCATCAAGCCACCGTATGGACCGCGATTAATTTTGATCACTCGCAAGTTGTCGCACCGTGCATCACCTGCCACAACAATAGAGATGCCCCCGGCATGCCAAACGGCCATATACCTGCCTCAGATGTTTGTAGTGGCTGCCATTCACCTATTGCCTGGCACACGATTATCAATGTCGATCACAATGAAGTACTTGGCGCTTGTGTGAATTGCCATGATGGATTGCAAGCCTCTGGCCCATCGGCAAATCACGTGCCCACCACATCCGCTTGTGAAGCCTGCCACACACCCGCCTCGTGGTATCAAATCCCTTTTGTCGACCATAATGAAGTTCGGGGAGTCTGTTCAGAATGCCATAACGGTAGAAAAGCGCTCGGTAGAAACAATGGCCATATCACCACCAGCTCCGTCTGTGAGGCCTGTCACTCACCGCTAGGCTGGTCACCGGCGATTGCCGTGGATCACAATGAGGTTTTACTGGCTTGTAATGGCTGCCATAACCGAACAATTGGTCATATCGCAAGCAGTGACAGCTGCTCAATCTGCCATAGCACAAGCCAATGGCTACCGGCACTCGTCGTCGATCACAACGAAGTCCGTGGCAACTGCGAAAACTGCCATAATGGCTTGCTAGCACCGGCAAAAACAACGAATCATGTTCAAACTCGCGCTCCTTGTGGCGCCTGTCATTCCACCGCCTTATGGATCCCACTCGTGGGCATGGATCATTCCGGGGTTTCCAATAACTGTATCTCTTGCCACGATGGATTTTCCGCCATCGGTAAAACAAGAAATCACATTGCCACTTCCGATCGATGTGACCGATGCCATACCACGGCAGGCTGGTCACCCGTCACGATGGTTGACCATCTAGAAATCACTGGCCGATGCCAAAACTGCCATAACGGTTTTATTGCACAGACTAAATCCGCGGTTCACGTCAACAGCTCTGAAGTCTGCGATGCCTGCCATAACACCATCGCCTGGTCACAAATCCTTCGAATCGACCACACCCAGATGTTTGGCGCTTGTATTGATTGTCATTTCAAACCGGTAGGTCATGTGAATACCTCAAACTTATGCGAAGCCTGCCATACACCGCAACGTTGGATTCCTGCCACAACGGTTGATCACAATGAAGTCCGCGGCGTTTGTTCAGGCTGCCATAATACCTCAGCGCAGCATATTTCCAGCACCACGCTTTGCGAAGCCTGTCATGCATTGCCACGCTGGATACCCGCAGTGACCGTCGACCACAATAACATATTGGGTACCTGTTCACGTTGTCACCCTTTACCCGCTGATCATGACCCCACCGGTGGCGCTGCATGTGACGCGGCGGGTTGTCATAACACAACTGCGTGGTAAATAAACAACAATGCACCGAGTGAATCAAGCCATTTTTTCTCACTCGGTGTATAAGTAGGCGAGTAAATGTTAAAATAATTATTCTCACCTACTTATCACTTTTGATTTGCCCCCACATTTAAACAAAAACCTCTTCTGTTCCTAACAAAATCTAGATTGATTGGTTAAAATTAAATCATCACGACCGCTTAACGACTACATTTGCAAGCAAAGATATGGGAAAATACCCCGCCAGCAGATACCAAGCTGGATAACACAAGCACTATGCAAGAGTCGCTACCGGATCGATCGATTAGGAATAGAGTAATGAGCCGTACCACCCACAAACCAGTCACTCAAACACAGATTAAAAAACTAGCCAACCCCTTTAAACCCGCCATTCCTAAGCAATCGGGAAAAACCGTCCATTACGGCAATCTCCACGGCAGCAGCTTTAGCGTCATCATGAGTGCCGCCAATCGATACCATCAAGGCCTGATGGTATTAGTGACTGAAGATATGGCTTCCGCTTTGCGCCTTGAATCCGAGCTAAATTTCTTTCTCAGCAATCACCCTGACTGCCCTACCCTCGCCTTCCCTGATTGGGAAACATTACCTTATGATGTTTTTTCACCCCATCAAGATATTATTTCGCAACGAATAGAAACCTTATATCACTTACCTAAAACCCACAAAGGTATCCTCATTTTACCTGTTTCAACACTAATGCAACGTATCGCCCCACGTGATTATTTAATGCAGCATAGTGTCATATTAAATACCGGACAACAAATTGACCTCGCGGCCATGCGATCACAGCTTGAAAAAAGTGGTTACCAATGCGTACCTCAAGTGCTTGGAGCTGGAGAGTTCGCCATCCGAGGTGCATTATTAGATCTTTACCCATCCGGTAGCCCCCACCCGATTCGCGTTGAACTATTAGATGATGAAATTGATAATATAAGAACGTTTGATGCCGAAACGCAACTCACCATTGAAAAAATCGACCAGATACATTTAATTCCCGCCAAAGAATTTCCATTCACTGAACAAGCAATCAGTGCATTCCGGCAAGCTTTTCGCGACACCTTTGAAGGCAACCCGCAACAATGTCAAATTTATAAAGATGTCAGTAACAGCATTATCCCCAATGGCATCGAATATTACCTGCCATTATTTTTTGAAAAAACCGCCAGTTTATTCGAATACCTACCCGATGGTTCATTAATTTTTTGCACCGAAAATGTAATGAGAGCAGCCAGCGATTTTTGGCAAGATCTCACAGAGCGCTACGAGCAACGTCGCCACAACATCGAACGTCCACTGTTACCGCCTGACCAGCTTTTTATTGATACGGATAGTTTAACGAAACACCTAAGTCAATACCCTCAAATCGTTTTAAAACAATCGGTATGTGACGTTGAACAAACCCATGAATACATCAACTTTTCCACCCAAACGCCGCCACTGTTGCTACTCAATAGTCGCCGAGAAGAAAGCGCAAAAGCGCTGGTTGAATTCCTCCAATCCTTCGATGGAAGAGTATTATTTGCCGCGGAAACCGAAGGCCGCCGTGAAATGATTTTAGAGATATTGCATCAGTATGGGATACATCCGAAAGTATTGGAGAACTGGCAGGCCTTTTATCAAAACTCCGACCAATGCGCGATTACCATCGCACCCATTGAAAATGGACTATTGCTCACATCACCGGCCATCGCTGTCATTTCAGAGCCTCAATTATTCGGTCAGCGCGCTCAACAACGACGTCGCCGACACCACGCCCAACGCGACCCCAGCACCATTATTGGCAACCTCACTGACCTGCATATCGGTACACCTGTCGTCCATCAAGACCATGGGGTTGGCCGATATTTAGGTCTACAAAAACTCGATATCAATCATCTCGAAACGGAATTTCTTACACTTGAATATAGCAATGAAGCCAAATTATACGTACCGGTTGCCTCATTACACTTAATTAGCCGTTATACCGGCGCCTCACCTGAAAATGCCCCACTGCATCGGCTGGGTTCCGATCAATGGCAAAAAGCAAGACGCAAAGCCACCGAAAAAGCCTATGATGTCGCGGCCGAGCTGCTGGATATTTATGCTCGCCGAGAAGCCAGCCAAGGCCAAGCATTTCACGCTAACACCGAAGAATACCAAGCGTTTGTCGCAAATTTCCCGTTTGAAGAAACACCCGATCAAGAAGCGACCATTCACAAAGTCATCGAAGATTTACAGCGCAGCCGACCCATGGATCGAGTGGTGTGTGGCGATGTGGGCTTTGGTAAAACAGAAGTCGCTATGCGCGCTGCATTTATCGCCGTGACCAACCATACTCAAGTTGCCATTTTAGTCCCGACCACGCTGCTCGCACAACAGCACTATAATAATTTCCTGGATCGCTTTGCTGACTGGCCGGTAAAAATAGCATTGCTGTCACGATTCCGCAGCAAAAAACAACAAGATGACACACTCAAAGAACTCAAATTAGGTAACGCCGATATTGTCATTGGCACTCATAAACTCATCCAAGACAGCATTAAATTTAAAAACCTGGGACTCGTCATTATTGATGAAGAACATCGCTTTGGCGTCCGCCAAAAAGAACGTATTAAATCTTTCTGCAGCCACATTAATTTATTAACACTGACTGCCACACCGATTCCGCGCACACTCAATATGTCACTCTCAGGATTGCGTGATTTATCCATTATTGCGACGCCACCCGAAGGTCGATTAGCCGTGCAAACCTTTGTCAGTGAGTGGCAAAATGCCACCATCAAAGAAGCCTGTCAACGCGAAATAAAACGCGGTGGACAGATTTATTTTTTACACAATGACGTGGAAAGCATAGGAAAAATGTGCCGCGAACTCGGTGAACTCGTGCCAGAAGCCAGTATCGAATTTGCTCACGGGCAAATGCGTGAAACCGAACTAGAACAGGTGATGCTCGATTTTTACCACCGTCGTTTTAATTTATTAGTCTGCACCACCATTATAGAAAGTGGTATTGACGTCCCCAGTGCCAATACTATTATTATTAACCGCGCCGACAAACTCGGCCTGGCACAATTACATCAATTAAGAGGACGGGTTGGCCGCTCTCACCATCGTGCTTATGCCTATTTAGTGGTCCCGCCGCGCCGCGCCATGACGATTGATGCGGTGAAAAGAATTGAAGCAATCGAATCACTGGAAGACTTAGGAGCCGGATTTATGTTAGCGACCCATGACCTGGAAATACGTGGCGCCGGTGAATTATTGGGTGAAGGTCAAAGCGGCCAAATTCACGAAGTCGGCTTCACTTTATACAATGAACTCCTGGAACGCGCCGTCAAATCGCTAAAATCAGGCAAACAACCCCAGTTGGATCGGCCACTCGATCACGGTACCGAAATCGAACTTGGCGTAGCCGCCTTATTACCTGATGATTATTTTCCCGATGTTCACCACCGATTGATTATGTATAAGCGTATCGCCAACAGCCAAAGCCATACCGAACTCAAAGAACTGCAAGTGGAAATGATTGATCGTTTCGGCCTACTACCCAAACCCGCAAAAAACTTGATGCAAATTACCGAATTCAAAATTAAAGCCAGCCCGCTTGGCATTACCAAAATCGAAGCCAATGTCAGCGGCTGCCGTATTCTTTTTGACGAAGAACCAAAAATTGATCCACTCATCGTGATTCAACTTGTCCAGCAACAACCTCATCTCTACCGATTTGATGGGCAAAACAAATTACGAGCCATTAAAACACTCACCGAAACCGATGACCGAATCAAATTCATTGATCAACTACTGGATATATTATGCTCAGCACGAGCATAGACTATCATTGTCACATCACAATCGTCAGGCAACCTTCACCTAAATTGCCTACTTTTAATAACCGATTTTCTGTGGAAAAATCCTCAAAATAGCCATGTATAGTTTTTCATTTCATTAAAACAAACAATATCACCTTATCGTTAAATTTAAATTAAATCATGGACTTAACAATTAAGGGGCACATAGACCCGCTTGCTCACGTATTTTATTCACCACACAAAATACTTTGCTTGGCTCTTCACAATACTCATTGAAGACATTGATCACCGACGCACGTAGTTCCTCAACCGTACTGAAATATTTTAAATGCGTGACGTCACGTTTTGTATTTTTCCACAACGTCTCGATTGGATTAAAACCCGGTGAAAATGCAGGCAAGGGTTCTAAGGCCAGTCGATCTGAATTTTTCTCAACAAAATTCTTTCACCACCTTCGCTTGATGATAAGGTGCACCATCTTCGACCAAAATGACAGGCGACAACTATCAAGGCAATCGCTCTATGTAAATATCGCTGTCAGAGCCTGTTATATCCGCCTATTTTCCGATGTTGCAATATTAGACAGCCAGAGCAATGATCAACCGTCTCTACAAATCCATGCCCTGAAAGGTGATAATTTGGCCGGCTTTAAGCGAAATGGCTCGATCATGCTTCGATCTGGTGACGATCATAGAGCGGTTGCCCTGGGGTTCAACACAGCTTAACCAGAACTCATATTCACGTTGATGGTAGCGCTGAGTCGCGGATTTCGTTTGATGTGTTTGGTGCCAATGCTGCCAAGCCAGACACAGATAATTCTGCGCATTGATGGACATAATGATCGCAACAGGGCTGTTGCGGGCCACCTTGGCCATCAAAGAATTGTAATGACGCGCGAACGCTGTTCACCAACCAATGAACGTGATCATTTGGTGGGTCGATGCCACGGCCTGAGTCGTTTGTGCAAATTGTCTCACTGGAGCAAGCATTATCGAACTTGCGTAAACATTCACCCCCCTGTGTCAGCCTATCTGTCGTCTCTACCATTTAAATCCATAAAACGTTAGAGGAAATAGAAAATGAGCCACCCTTATCCATCCAAGTTTAAAGAACAAGCGGTGCAAAAAGCGCTAACCCGGGGATCGATTCCCCTGAAATCCGTGGCGCAAGCCCTGGGTATTGGTTATTTTACCCTGCAAACCTGGATACGAGAGTACAAAAAAATGAATACGGATACCGACTGTCATGAGTATCGGGTGGTTGCAAGCAAATATTCCGTCACCTAAAACCATGACATAATGGATTCTGTCGGTTTTCCATGTGTGAACCATCGGCCTTAAAGCGTTCACTGAGTGTGCCATGACAAACGGGTGAGAGGCCCTGGTAGCGCCGCATTTCTGTAATACTGGAAATTGAGCATTGTGACTTCTAGGCGCCACAGCAATATCAGTGCGTGCCAGTTGGTTTCAACACAGGACGGTTCACTAAAACACAGCGATAAATACAGTATTGCTGGGTTCATCAACTGATAGAGAAACGTTCTCGATATACCGTGTTGATTCGCCAGTCCACTCATGGCACCCTAGGTACCTTGGCAAAGTATGGCAAGTGTTACGATATTAATGCGTTTCTCAAGTCTTAAATCGGGTCGTCTGACAAATTTCACGAATCGCTTCCTTTGGTAATCATCGTCGGATGTTGGGCAAACAAAAGATGATAACTTTACCATTGGAAGCTCTTTATGAGAAACCCAAATCAGTGGCCTTTGTTAAGCTCAGAATGAGCGGATAATAAATACCTAGAAAAAGGCGGAATGCCAGCCGATTTTCGGATGCTTAGTGATGCGGTCGATTAATCACCTATTGAAAAACACTACATTCCGTCAAACATCCATTGATTCGTCAACCGGGTTTTATTTTCATTCCACCAGGTTTGCCATTTTTTTAGGGCTTCAATTTGTGTAACCGTTCACGGGTTTTCCCACTTGGCCTGATAGCGGCGAAGTGATGAGGTAT
>CAYUAI010000032.1:0-39737 GCA_964442745.1 uncultured Chromatiales bacterium | reverse complement strand
GAGCTATCGCCAATCGAATGGTGTTGGAACAAAGTGAAAACGTTGTTGAAGAAATTCGCGGCACGCACGCTACCTGATTTAATGCGTGCATTAAAAAAAGCACTTTGGCAGGTAACACCTGAAGACGCCGAGCAATGGTTTGAACATTGTGGATATACTGTGTCATAACCGAGTGAGAAGCGTAATATCCTACACTAAAGTATTATCCTCATAACCCAATTGAATTGACTAAAGTAAATAGGCGCTGGTTAGGACTGTGTGAAAATCGGTGTATAATGTACTCTGTCTAGCTAGAAATCATCACTCTTCGGATGATCGAGGGCATGTTATCTGAACGTGTGAACCTAGGGGGAAAAGTATGCGCAATGTGCAAAAATTAAAATCGCTCTCCGTTGAGGATTATCTCAAAGGCGAAACAAAAGGCAATGTTCGTCATGAGTTTGTCTCCGGACAAATATATGCCATGGTAGGAGCCAGCAATTGGCATAATATTTTGGTGGGGACCATCTATACATAGCTGCGTCAGTTCCTAAAAAAACCGTGTCAAGTCTACATGTCAGACATGAAAGTTCGTGTCGGAGATGACTTTTATTACCCCGATGTGATGGTTTCTTGCAAACCTACGGAAGGTGTCTTTTATTTTGTGGATGAGCCAACCGTTATCGTCGAAGTGCTGTCCCCAAGTACCGAACGACAAGACAGATTGGAAAAACGCATCGCCTACCAACGACTGACAAGTCTTCAAGAATATTTACTTATAACGCAAGATAAAATACAAATAGAGATATTCCGCCGAGCCACTGACGGATGGGAGTTAGAAACATGTCGTGAAGGGGATACGACTACGTTAAGTTCGTTCGGATTTCAGATAGCTGTTAACTCACTCTATGAAGATCTTCTGTCAAATCCGCCCTAACCGGTGATTATGCACCTTGCAAATGCTTGGTCACTTGCTGCGAATGTTGGGCTGGGTAACAAGTGAAGTTTCCCCATCGAGTTCGTCGATGTTTGGCTTGCCATAACGATCACTATCTAGATGATAAATGGTTACCATACGATCAACAGGATGGACCAGCCAATATTCTTTGACTCCCTGTCGCTTGTAAAGGTCTCTTTTTTGAATCGAATCATGAGCCGCCGTGGCTGGAGATAAAACTTCAACAATCCAGTCCGGTGCACCTCGAACTCCTCGTTGGTCTATTTTATTTGGATCACAAACCAGGGAAATATCAGGTTGCACAACGGTATCGGTGGTGTGCTCGTCTTGGCTTTCTGTTGGCAATCGAACATCGAGTGGCGTGATAAACACTCGGCATGAAGAGTGAGTATTTTCTAATGCATTGGCTACTTGGCGGTAGATTTCACCGACGATATCTTGATGTGCAATGGTAGGGGTCGGTGACATCGTGTAGGCAAAACCATCAATGAGTTCGTAACGAATCTCATCGGGCCATGAAAGATAGTCTTGGTAGGTATGGTACTTTTCATCTCGCAAACGTAAGCCCATCAGTTTTTCCTGCGGTTGATTAGGCTATGACCATGGACAGTCACCGCCTTTTGTTCAATCAAAGTGCCTCAATCTTGGTGCGTTGCTCATTGAGATTGTTTAATGCGGATTGATATTCTGCTAGTTTCTCTTTTTCTTTTTCGACGATGGCTGCCGGTGCGCGATCAACAAACTTGTTATTGTTGAGTTTTTGCTGGCAAGCGTTTAGGGTTTTCGACGTTTTCTCTATTTCTTTGTTGAGTCGGGTTAACTCGGCTTGTTTGTCAATCAACCCCGCCAGTGGGATAAGCACTTTCATGTTGCCCACTAAGGCTGTGGCAGATTCGGGAGCGTTTGCTTCGTCAATACAATCGATGGACTGTAATTTTGCCAAGCGTATTAGATATTGCTGATTGTTAGCGAGATATTTCTGGTCTTGTTGAGAAAAGTTTTGTAACAACATGGGTAGCGGTTTACCGGGAGCGATGTCCATGCCACTACGAATTTTTCGTACACCTAGGATGACTTTTTTGACCCACTCAAGTTCTTCAATGGCCTTGCTGTCGATGCAATTCGGATCATAGTCTGGATAGGCTTGATGCATGATGGTATCGCCGGAAGAATTGGCGAGTGGCGCGACCTTTTGCCAAATCTCTTCAGTGATATAAGGGATGATCGGATGTGATAGACGTAACAGGGCATCAAGTACATTGACTAAGGTGTGGCGTGTGCCGCGTTTTTCTGCTTCACTACTTTGTTCATTTTGCAGGACAACTTTGCACAACTCTAAATACCAATCACAGTATTCATGCCAGACAAATTCATAAATCGCTTGCGCCATTTGATCAAAGCGATACTGTGACATGGCATGGGTCGATTGTTGAATGGTGTTTTGCAATCGACCCATAATCCATCGGTCGGCTAAGCTGAGCTGCTGTTCGCCAGCTTGCTGACCACAGTCTTGATTTTCGGTATTCATTAACACATAGCGGGCGGCATTCCACAGTTTATTGCAAAAGTTGCGATAGCCTTCGATACGGTTTAAATCGAAATTAATGTCGCGTCCGGTTGAGGCCAGCGCGGCATAGGTAAAACGCAGCGCATCGGTGCCGAAGGCGGGAATGCCTTCGGGGTAATCGGCTCGGGTGGATTGTTCAATTTCTTGAGCCATTTTTGGTTGCATGAGTCCCTTGGCTCGTTTTTCGAGCAGGGCATCTAAGCTAATACCATCAATGAGATCAATGGGGTCTAATACATTGCCTTTGGACTTTGACATTTTTTGGCCATGCGAATCGCGAACGAGACCATGGATGTAAATTTGTTTAAAAGGAGCTTGACCGGTGAACTTCAGACCCATCATGATCATGCGAGCCACCCAAAAGAAGATAATGTCAAAGCCGGTGACTAGTACGCTGGTCGGATAGAATTTTTTCAGCTCGGCGGTTTCATTTGGCCAGCCTAAGGTGGAAAAGGGCCACAGTGCGGAAGAGAACCAGGTATCGAGGACATCTTCGTCTTGGGTGAGTTGAATGTCATTATCCAGTGAATATTTTTGGCGAATCTCGGATTCATTGGCCCCGACATAAACATTACCTTGTGAGTCGTACCAGGCCGGAATGCGATGTCCCCACCAGATTTGCCGGGAAATACACCAGTCTTCGATGTTATTCATCCAATCAAAATAGGTATTTTTCCAATTATCGGGGACAAATTGAACGTCACCATTTTTCACTGCATTGATGGCAGGTTCGGCCAGTGGTGCGACTTTGACATACCATTGGTCGGTGAGGTAGGGCTCAACCACGGCACCACTGCGATCGCCTCGTGGCACCATCAGCGTGTGAGCGTCAATTTTTTCTAAAAGATCTTGCTGCTCCATGAGTTCTACGATTTTTTTGCGTGCCTCATAGCGATCCATGCCTTGCAGATTGGCCGGAGCGTTTTCGTTGAGACAGGCGTTCGCGGTAAAAATATTCATCATGGGCAGTTGGTGACGTTTGCCAATGTCGTAATCATTGAAGTCGTGAGCGGGGGTGATTTTTACGCAGCCTGTGCCAAACTGAGGATCAACATGCTCATCGGCGATGACCGGGATCGTGCGATCGGTGAGCGGTAGTCGAATATGTTTGCCAATATAATGTCGATATCGTTCATCTTCTGGATGGACGGCCACCGCCATGTCGGCAAGCATGGTTTCTGGGCGGGTCGTAGCTACCACTAAATGCCCTGAGCTATCGTCTAAAGGATAACGAAAATACCACAAAAAGCCTTTTTCTTCTTGTGATAACACCTCAAGATCAGAAACGGCAGTGTGCAATACCGGGTCCCAATTGACGAGACGTTTGCCACGATAGATGAGGCCTTCTTGGTGAAGCTGAATGAAAACTTGCTGGACGGCTTCCGATAGGCCATCATCCATGGTGAAACGTTCTCGGGACCAGTCGAGCGAGGCACCCAAACGGCGTAATTGTTGGGTAATGGCGCCACCGGATTGTTTTTTCCAGTCCCAAACGCGTTCAGTAAATGCGGCTCGGCCAAGGTCGTGACGGGTTTTATGTTCGGCGATTAATTGACGTTCGACTACCATTTGGGTGGCAATACCCGCATGATCCGTACCCGCTTGCCATAAAGTATTGTGGCCTTGCATGCGGTGGTAGCGAATCAATATGTCCATGACGGTGTCTTGAAACGCATGACCCATATGCAAATTGCCTGTCACATTCGGCGGAGGAATCATGATGCAGTAAGGTTCACCGGTGCCGCGAGGCGCGAAGTAATTCTCTTTTTCCCAGCAATGATACCAATGTTGCTCAATGGTTTGTGGGTTGTAAGTTTTTTCCATATGGCTACCGTAATTGCCCAATTATCAGTCGTTGTTTTGTGATAAGATGATTGAATGATAGCGAATTATATCGCATCACTAAATGAGTATGTTACCGTTTTGCGACACAAGTCGGCAAGATGGCTGATTACCACCCCGTTATGCGAGTGATTTTTGATTAATACATGCCGTTCTTTCAGGTGGCTGTTAAGTGTTGAGATGGCGCCTAGCCACTCCATTTCATCCACGCCATTCCCGCAAAAAATATCACAGTGGTACTTAGCAGCGCTTGGCTAGGCCAACGATTAGCGTATTGTCCTAACCGTTTACGTTTGCTGTTCATTATCAATAGCGCAATCGCTAGCAGGGGGAGAAATGCGGCTCCGATGATGCCGTAAAATTGCTGAATCTGCTTAAAACTTATCATTAAACCCAGCATGGGGACAAGTGCTAAGGCAAACAAATAACCACGATAAGGCCAAGCCTGTGTGTCAACAGTCTTGTGCGGTTGTTGGTGAATACATAATCGATAAATGTCAGCAAACAAATACGGTACCGCCTGCCATACCCCTAATAAACTGCTAAATACCGCGCCGAAAGCACCAATAAGAAATAGCCAGCGTCCTATCTCGCCCAACGGTTGTGCTAAAGTATTGGCCAGCGTTACCAGTAAATCAGCGCCCTTACCACTTAAGTCCAAATGGCTACCAATGATCACCATTGCGATGCCAAACACCGCCGTGAGTAAATAACCTGTTGCCAGATCAATGCGGCAGGTACGAATATATTCAGCGGAGTTGCGACCTTTCTCCTTTATCCAATAACCATAACAAAGAATGGTCAGAGTGCCACCTACACCGCCAATCAGTGCAATGGTCCAAGCGATGCCTTTACTCTCCGCATCAGGAATGCTGGGCACAATCAGTCCTTGTATTATCTCACCCATTCCCGGCCATAATATCGCCGCCGTCACCAGTACCACAGTAAACATGATGGCAACACTAAGCGCCATCATTCTCTCAAACAATTTAAAACCACCCAGTAAGACCAATATCAGTCCCAGCAAACTGCAAACAATACCGAATACAATTTTAGCTTGAGCGGCCTCTTCAAAGATGGGAAACATCGCATGCAAGGTCGCACCGCAGGCACTCATCAGCGCCGAGCCGACGAAGAAGGACCATAACAATAAATAAGGCAAAAACAACCAGGCGAAATAGGGTCCCAGGCTTTTTACTAACCCTTCTAGCAGTGATTGCCCTGTCACGAGTTGCCAACGGGCTAAACCTTCAGTGAGCACCAGCTTAAAAATCGAACCAATAACAACAGCCCATAAAATGGCCAAGCCTAATTGGCTACCCGCAAAACTGGCGGTAGCTAGATCGCCGGCTCCGACACCCGTCGCCGCAATGAGAATGCCGGGAATAATGATTGAGAATAAGCTGGGTTGACGGCTTTGCTTTTGAGTGCTAGACATATTTTATTATCTCTTCATTGTAATTAACCACAGGTAGCCAATGCCGAATAATGTCATAACACCTATCGACAGCTGGCTCCATTGTGTCATCAGTCGACTCGGTTTTTCAGTGTCTTTGATGGTATGACCATGCATCACTTTGTAGTTGATATAGGCAATGATCGATGGTGAAATAAAAGAAGGCTCAATATGGATTCCAAGGGCGTGAATGAATTTCAGACTGTAACGGTTGATTCGGTTAAATTACATGCAGAAAATGATTGTATTGTGTGCTAAATCTGTAAATTATTGTCCAAATTGGTTTTTTTACTGCAAGTGGTCGAATAAGACCCCGGAATCCATATTGAGCCAATATCTAATATAATAGATTAGGAATGGGCATGGAATAACTTCCCTGTTTTTCGCTTAGATTTGGTTTGTATTTGTTTGTTCTGGCTGAGAAAAAACGTCGCTCTAGCCGGGCTAAAGTGAGCATTTTTTGATTGAAGAGCGGGCACCAAAAGTAGGCGCTTTAGGCGAAGACAGGCCAAAGATAAGATGCCAAAATGGGAAGTGAGTGTGTTCCCATTCCTTATTATTCCAATAACTAATTTAACGGCACCGGCTAAAATCAATTCATTATCGATATTTTAATGCATCACTCGGAAATATGGCCAGCAAAAACCACTCGCCCAGCCAATAAATGAGCTAACGGTTTGAGCATGATCAGAAGTATCCGGTCAATTTTTGACAAGGTCTCATATCTGCCAGGTACAATTCGCGTGACAAAAAAATTGAAGTGCTTTTTAAATTCAAGAGGCTGCAACGCTGTCGTTATCGCCTGAATATCGACTTCCGTCAACTTTCGTTCATCCTCTGTAATATAAGGTTTTTCTACACCATAGATAAAGCGCTGCATTCGAGGATAAAGTATTTTTTCCACCAGTGCAGAATGCCTAATGCGATCCATGAAAGAGTGGGAATAGATTTCGTTAACGATGAACAATGCATTCGGTTTCGAGACACGACAGATCTCGCTCATTGCACGCGGAATATCTACATGGTGAAGAATATCTCTTGCAATCACGAAATCGAAAAATTTATTTTCATATTTCAATGATTCTGCCGGCATCTCTTCAAACGAAATCTTCAGTCCTTCTCGCTCTGCCAGAGCTTTTGCGATAGACAGTGAGTCGGGACTCAAATCAAAGGCATAAACATCGGCCCCAAGCTTTGCCAAACGCAGCGCATCGTCGCCAAACCCACATCCGACGATAAGCACACGCTTATTCGTTAAATTCAACTCTTTGAGATAAGCGTACATCTGCCAATAAGCATTCCACCATCGCCGAGATGATTGCTCAAGAACATCCCAAGAAAATGGCTTGTCCAGTATTGCCTTATTATCAAGTGCGTGTTTTCGATGATATTCGAGTTCATTTTTCTGGCGAAAGTTTAGATTTTGCTCACTTTCTTTTAGCACAGCTAACCTCCTTATTCGATGCCCATGATTTTAAATGAGCAAAAAAACTAAATTAGGGGGATTTTACACTTAAGTTTGAACTATACCAACTTTTTTGACAGAACCCAGACCTTTGTGGCCCTGTTCCGATCAACCCTAGATGAATTTCTTTGGCAATTAAGCCCTACCAATAGTGGACTAACACCATTACCACTCATAGTTTGTGCTGTCATTTTCAATTACTGATGAACGTCAAAAATCCAACACCCTAAAAGCTGCACATAGCAAAAGCAACATCGCTTTATTCTTTACTATATTTTCTTTGCAAAACTGGGACGGCATTCATATCCCTCGACCAATGGTTGCAAACTATCGAACGCTCTATGAAACATTCAAAGATCGTCGACTTGTTATTTTTTGATTCAGGTATACCTCTAAAATAGTATTAATTCAAAAAATTAAACCGCTTCTTCTTGGTTATATACGGCAGCAATATATTCTATAAGATGACTCGCTTTGTTAATTAATTCCTTAGCCAATAAAGTATCATTCGTTTGTTGGTTTTTCCGAAAGAGCTTAACGAGTACTGCCGTTTCTTGTGGCACCAGGTTTTCTTTGCTCAGGCGCAATTCAATAAACTGAGTTGAAATTTCTTCCCTCGCGGGGTCACCCACTAAGTGAGCTAGTGATTGTCAGGCGGTTTAGATGGCCTCAGACATAGGAGCCAGTGCTTCAAAAATAAAGTTACCACTAGCTAATACTGTTGCCATTCGTTGTTTATGCTCCGCTTTTGAAAACTGCACCTGCGATTCTGGTAACCTTTTTTTACGTAATTCATTTTGATCAACGACAATATCGTTGGCGTGATGCAATATTTGAGGGGTATGCTCGGTCGTCGCTAATACGCCAGCTTCAATTAGGCGTTGAATGGTGTCGAATGTTTTTCGATCTAATAGCTCTAGTTTTAGCTCTTTATCTGAGAAATGTTCCGTTATATTCTTTGTTAGCAAAGAGGCACCGACATTTTCAAGCGCTTTAGTAACAGCGACGACGGTTTGTTGATTTTGGGTGTCATAGACTTCAATTAAATCCAGTTGTTGTTGCCATTGAAGTAAAGTATTTTCTGATGGCTGAATGGGTGATGGCGTTTTTCCTGGATAGGAAGTGGCGGTATTGTCCAGCAGCGATTCGAGTCGTTCGAGAAATGCTGCTCTGCCGGAGGGCAAGCTCATCTCTTTTACATCGCCAAGACCATCCATGATTTCTTTAGCGAGAAAACTTTTTTGTTCCAATAAATGCAACATGCGTTGTTCAACGTTTGGCAGGATTCCAAGAGAAAATCTAGATTAATGACGATATCTGCGACTTGTAAATTTAATCCCACACTACCTGAATCGGTGGAGAGAAAAAATCCACATTGCTCTTCTTTTTTAAACCGATTAATTTGTTCGCGTCTTTTTTTCTGAGGGGTTGAACCTGTGTGCCAGAAAAAATAAAATCCTTTTTTGTCCAGATACTGGCGCACAAGCATTCTTTCTCATTCAGAAAAAATAATGACCTTGTGATTCCCATCAGCTAAGATCTCCTCGCAATATTTTAGCGAGTTCTTTTATTTTAGGAGAGTTAGGATGATTTTGATCTAAAATATAGGTGGTATTACATAACATGCGTATACAGGCAAGCCATCTTTTCAGCTTATCCATTTCTTCTTTCGTCAGAGGGCGAGGTTTCGCTTTGGCAGTGAGGGCGAGCGACCATTTCTTTATATTTGATATAACGGCTCGATTGTTCCTTGTCCATCCCCACAAAATAATTGTTAATGGTTCTGCCAGGTAACTCGCCTTCCACTTGTTCTTTGCGTCGGCGCAACATAATGGATTGCAAACGTTGATGTAACTCATCCAGGTCTTTATAACCCGTGGCTCGACCCTCTTCGTCTCATTGATAGAAATCTCGATTAAAGCGAAATAAAGGACCAAAAATGTGGGGATCGAGAAATTGCACAATCGAATAGATTTCGTCAATACGGTTTTCAATCGGCGTCCCTGTCAATACAAATGCATAACGACTGGAAAGTTTTTTTACCGCATTAGCAATTTTTGTTTGCCAGTTGTTGATGCGCTGAGCTTCATCAATAGTAATGATATCAGGGGCTAATATTTTGTTCATTTCTTGTCCGTCAGGACGAACTTGTTCATAGTTGGCGAGATAGAAAAAACTCGATTGTTGATATTGCGCTAACCTATTTTTACGTGAGCCCTCAATAATAATACCATCAACAGAAAAATAAGGTTCAAGTATGTCATGGGCTTTTGTGCGTCGTTTACTGTGGCCAGGCCAACAGATCTTAATCGCCTCATCCCGACGATCCAAAAAAATTTCGATTGGTTGAGATCCTATCTCTGCCACTTGTTGAAAGCGACGCTTGCGCCGGTTTTTTAGTTTTAATAATGTCGCTTCGATATGTTTGCATGTTCCTAGGCGATTCACTTGATAGTCTGGACAACAGCAGCTATTAATATGTGTGCTTAATGAGCGTATCTCAACCTGATAAGATGATTCACCATGAGCCGAATAAACGATGTAATGATCAAAAAACTCTTGAGAGGCTGGAATTTTCTCGATTTTCATTAGTTCTTGACTAGCTCGATATTGGCGCGGAGCAATTTCTTGCTCGTCATTACTCAGCCAGCCTTGATAGCGAGGGGGTTTTGGTGTCTTTTGCTTGATTCTTGATTTTTTCTTGGCTTGATTAACCATCATGATAGCTATGACTTTGTTCCTAAACAGTGCAAGCTTGCGATTATAACACTAGGAATAGGCGACGTGCATCTCGGACTCTATGCGTTATTCTACCTCCGTGCAATCGTCATTTTCAGCCGGTTATTTGATCACAAAAGCTCGAAATAGAATCGCTACATCCTGATTATCTGTTGAAACCGAGATTTGAGCCTCATTTTTGTTGATTGACATGAAATTATTGCTACAATTTGTGATGCAGTGGACGCTTTATTACTTCGCAACATCTGTGATCAATTTAACAAAATAAGTCGTTAAATAATTAGCAAACAGCACTAATGAAGGTACATTATGTTTTTTACAAAACCCGATCTAATGATCTTTAATAATATATTTTCTTGTGTTTGCTTGCATTATCATCTTCCTGTAGGAGTGCATTAATGTCATATACTGGTTACCTGGTGGTTTCGGGCATTCAATTAAACAATTATTCAGTCACCGGAGAGGTTTAATATGCCCATGAAAAATCAATTTAAAAAAGCATTATTAGCACAATTTGTTAGTGCGATTCTATTAGGTAGCTCTTCTGCATTTGCCAGTCCACCCAGCAGCTATACCTTACAAGGGACTTGTGCTTTTTTACCGGCAGACCGTGCGACAGAATTCCATGGTAATGCGGATCGATCAAAACTCAATTTAGGCATGGCAGGTAACCAATGGGTTGTATTTGAAAAATCAATGCAAGAGTTTAATGTTTGGATAGGCAAAGGAGATGGTAGCGAGCCGGCTTACCGCCCGAATGATGCTAATGGTTTCACTTTAGCTGATTTAAATGACAAAGCAAACCGCTACTATGTACAATTAATTCCACCCGGTCAAATCCGAAAACAAATTAAATCAGGTTGCATGCTGCTAGGTAATGATGAAGACCGTAACTTTTTGCCAAACAACATTCAAGTTAACTTTGATGTGTTTGCTTCCACTAATTATAATTTGATGCAAGATTTGGCAAACAGTGGCTTCATTGATAAAGCGGTACCCTATATTGCTAATCGTTTGGATTTGATGGTTAAAGTGGTTAATCCAGAAGCGATTGGTGCGGATCGTTATACTGCCGATATAGACTTTGACAAACAATTTGATATCGCCATGGATTTATTATCAGGCGATATCGTTGCTTCTTCGCTTGACCATATTAACGAAGGCATTCATAACGCGGCTAATGGTTATATGAAAAAAGTCGATGCTTACATTAACAGTCATGCAGCGGCTAATACATCAATCACAATGACTTATCGTTATGGTGACGATACCATGGAGACTGCCACTAAAACAGCCGCTGAGTGGCTAGAATCAGCATTGCAAGCTGTGGCTACACCACATCCATCATCGCCAGGTGCTAAACGCCTGCCGGGTTCGGGTGATCCTCTTGAGGGCGATGCTGGGGAAAATCACACCTCACATAATTTAGTTGACAATGGCTGTGGTACAGTAGACGACTTAGTCTTTTGTGAATATGCCGTATTGAATAAATTTAACACTCACGAGTCTCGTGTACATCATGTTGAAACACCCAACGGAATTTTGAATAAACCAGGATTTGTTCCGGTTGATGTGGGTTACGTTTGGATTACTGAGCTGGCTTATCAATTGAATCACGGTAATTTTCAAGTTCAAGGTATGATGGGCACACAAGATATTGCTAACTTAGGCATTCCTAATACGGTGGGTGTTAATGCGGATAAAATTTATTCCTTGGCTTTATTGGCAACATCAAAAAATAAAAGACGTGGACGTAAATTCATTAATTTCTTACGCAGTCCAGAAGGTCAAGCAGTTTATACTGCGGGGGGCTTTACTGGATTAACTGCAGCACAAATCGATGGTGGTAAATGCTATGCGAAACCTGTTAACGGCGTGTCAGTTGCGACAGATCGAAATGGCCATCACTCATGTAGAGATTGGTTGAGAAATAGATAATATTTGATCTTAAATTTAAACATTAAAAAACCCGCTCTCCTCTGGCGGGTTTTTTAATGTTTTTGCGAGGGAAGAACGGGCTAAGATGGATGAACGATGAGGTGAAAAACCGATCACATGGCATCCCATTAAATTCTCATTTCGATCAAAAACCAACCAAACCTGCGGCCTGAGTAACAACTGCTAGCTAAAACCTAAAGTTCTATTCAGCGCCACCCGATGGATTTGAGACAGAAATAATTTTATCACGGATCGAAAAGAATTCTAAATTGCTTAGTCATGATACAACCTAAACTTAGCTCATTACCAAGAAGTTTGATTATCGCCGATCACCCACTATCTGTACCCATTTACGATAGTGACGGCATTTTATTAGCTGAAAAAGGCACAGTGCTAAGCTTTACTGTTGCCTTAAACTTATCCAAACACACCGATTTATATACGATTGATAAAGAATTAGTTAATGCCTTATCCGCCATTAAAAAAAATAAAGGATACGAGAAGCATCTTGTATTTAAAATTTCATCCGTGATTAAGCGTTTTGAAAAACTAGAAGACGAATTGAAAGTAATTTTTGTTTCCCCCAAAGAAGTAGATATCAACGCGTTGCTCTCTACGATTATTTCACGTATACAAGTGTTATGCGAAAAATCACCGGATACCGCACTCGCAAAAATATTATTAGATGGAAAAAGTAACTATACCGTAAAGCACTCACTGCATACCGCCATCTTATGTGAATTAGCCGCGGGTTTTCTTAATTGGAATAAGAATAAGCGCCGCTCACTACTCGGGGCGGCATTAACCATGAATATTTCACTTGCCCTGCTACAGGATGAGCTGCAAACCCAATCAAGCCCGTTAACGGACGAACAAAGGCACATTATTGATGCACACCCTGCCGACAGTACTCGCTTGTTAAAATCATTGGAAATTGAGGATGAAAACTGGCTCGACTTTGTGGAAAAGCATCACGAGACCCGAGATGGTAAAGGTTACCCTTTAGGTTTAAGTGACAATGAGTTACCCATTGGGGCCGTCTTATTAAATGTAGCTGATGTCTATTGTGCTAAAATTACTGGCCGTACTTATCGCACGCCAATTAAAGCGGACATCGCTGCCAGAGATATTTATCTTGTCAAAAACAAACATGACAATGCTTCCGTTGTTCAAGTATTTGTCAAGGTACTTGGTTTATATCCACCCGGAAGCATCGTTCAGTTGGCCAATAAAGAAATTGGTATCGTAACTAAAAGAGGAGGTCAAGTTAATACACCGACTGTCAAAGCACTATTATCACCGACCGGAAAACATTATGGTTCTCCCATCTTGAGAAAAACGGATGTCAAGTCGCTTGCCATTGTCAAACTCATCGATCCGGAAATCATCAGGCACAAAGTCAGTGAAGAAATCATCTGGTCAACGTTGTCTTAAAAAGTGGTTTTAAAAAGACGTTAGATGAGATTTTGTCGTGCTGCACCAATATTAACACGATCGCTCGCTGATGCTAATCCTTAGCAGAAATATTTCTGCCATAAAATATTTCTACCATTTCCTGCTGTAATTGATTTCTGATGATTTGTACTTCCTCCTTCGGCAAATCACACTCTGAAATATCAAACAAATAATTATCCAATTCAAACTCTTTCAAAATCATTTTAGTATGAAAAATATTTTCTTGATAAATATTTACATCAATCATTTGATATCGATCTTGAGTATCTTGTGAAATAAAATTCTGAATGGAGTTTATTTTATGATCAATAAAATGCTTCTCACCATACACATCGCGAGTAAAACCACGCACCCGGTAATCCATGGTAACAATGTCTGAATCGAAGATATGAATCAGATAATTTAATGCTCGCAACGGCGAAATACGCCCGCAGGTTGATACATCAATGTCGGCACGAAAGGTACTGAACCCTTTGTGTGGATGACTTTCTGGATAGGTATGTACCGTGATATGACTTTTATCTAAGTGTGAGACAACGGAGTCCGGCAACGGACCAGGTTTCTCAGTACTATGACTCATATTGCCTTCCTTGACGACCAATTTATCCGTGGCTATCGGCTCCTCACTGATGAGCATGGTAACGCTAGCCCCTTGCGGATCATAATCCTGATGGGCAACATTCAGGATATTGCCACCGATGATTGATGATACTTCATACAAAATACGCGTTAAGCGATCGGCATTATACTCTTCATCGATATACTCGATATATTCACGTCGTTGTTGCTCAGTCGCCGTGTAACAAATATCATAAATGTTAAAACTCAGTGATTTGGTTAAATTATTAAAGCCATGAAGTTTCAATTTATTGGATTTTCTTTGCATTGCACTCTCACTATCAACTTCTTCCTCCTCCTTCATCACCATCATCATCGCCTGATTGGTCAAAAAATAAAGATCAATTTATTTAGGAAATAGGCGGATGATAAATCATTTGCACAACGGTTCCGTCAGGATCAAAACAATAAAAACTACGTGCGCCATCTCGATGTGTTCGAGGTGCATTTCTCATTTTCACCTGATTATTTTTCAAGTAATTGAACCAGTCATCCACCTGCGCTGCCGTGATAATGATAAACCCAATGTGATCCAGGCGTTGTGTGCTGTTTGCATCAAATGCCGCACTCGCCCGGTGCAATGCTAAGTTATCATTACCGCTTGTCAAATAAATATTATTCGCATCCGGTTGCCACTCTATTTTCATATCAAGCAACTCGACATAAAATGCAACACAGGCTTCTAGCTCTTTGACATACAATGCCACATGCCGTAAGCCAGCCGTCGAGGGCGGTCTTTCAAAATGATTCATTATGTTCACAGATTCCTAAAAATAGTTCGCTACTGCTATATACCCATCGAGTTATGAGTATATCACTTGATAATTATGAGTGATTTCGACACTGTGACTTAGCATAATCGATGCAGAGCAATATTTTTCTGCTGACAACTGCACCGCTCGCTTTACCTGAGCATCGGTTAATTTATCATGTCCGTAGATGATAAAATTCATATGAATTTTTGTAAATACTTGAGGGATTTGGTCAGCGCGCTCTGCCGTTAATTCCACGACACAATCCGTCACGGGTTGCCGGCCTTTTTTAAGAATGTGAATCACATCATAAGCCGAACAACTGCCAACCCCCATCAACAACAATTCCATGGGGCGGACCCCTAGATTGCGACCACCACCCTCAGCGGGACCATCAATGACAACCGCATGACCACTGCCAGACTCACCGACGAACATCGCATTATCCACCCATTTAATTCGCGCCTGCATCATTTAACTCCTCTGTTTTTTGTCGATACAATAACATAACCCAAAAAGTGCTCCAAGCCTAACAGCAGCGACTTGGCACAGCATAAAATGTAAACATCTATAGGAACCATAAACCGCCTTATATTTTTTATTTTTCAACAAGGTCGCTAAATGACGAGGAACGTATCATGGACCATCCATTGGCACTCAATTCCAGCTTTTCCGGACATAAAACTCACCCTTTTCCCCCTAAAGACAGCATGGATCATCGCCTGGAGAGCTGTCATCGCCGACATTATCCAACAAAAACGATTATTATTTATGCCGGAGATAAACCCGATGTTCTCTATTACATTATCGAAGGCTCGGTAGCGGTATTAATGGAAGATAATGATGGTCATGAAATTGTACTTGCCTATCTTAATAAAGGCGATTTTTTTGGAGAAATGGGTTTTTTTGAACAGGATACTAGCCGTAGCGCTTGGGTCCGAGCACGGGCAAATTGTACCTTGGGGGAAATAAGTTACCCTAAGTTTCGCCAAATAACCCACCAAAATCCCGAACTTATTCTTAAACTGTCAAGCCAAATGGCTAACCGGCTCCGCAAAACCAGCCGCAAAGTCGGTGACTTAGCCTTCCTGGATGTCACCGGACGGATTGCTCGCACATTATTGGATTTATGCAACGAGCCCGATGCCCTCACCCATCCTCACGGTATGCAAATTCGTATCACCCGGCAAGAAATTGGCCGCATTGTTGGTTGTTCACGAGAAATGGCAGGTCGGGTGTTAAAGGAACTGGAAGAGCGTGGTTTGCTCACGGCATCAGGCAAAACCATTGTGGTTTTTGGAACACGCTAACCAAAGAATAATTCGCTCAGCTTTTCACCCGGCTCTTTAGCCGCCATCAAGGCTTCTCCGACTAAAAAAGCGTGGACCTGGTGATCCCGCATTAATTTCACATGCTCAGCCTGATGGATGCCGCTTTCGGTGACCACAATACGATCACCGTGAATCTTACTTAATAGTCCGAGCGTCGTTTGCAGAGAGGTTTCAAAGGTTCGCAAATTTCGATTATTCACACCAATCAATTGTACATCCAAGGCCAAAGCCCGCTCCAGCTCTTGGGCATTGTGCACTTCAACTAGCACATCCATGCCTAAATGGTACGCTAAACCCGTTAACTCATTTAACTGCGCATCCCCCAGCGCGGCAACAATCAGTAAAATACAATCGGCTCCGATGACTCGTGCTTCGTATACCTGATAGGGATCGATAATAAAATCTTTACGAATCACCGGCAGCTTGCAAGCGGCACGGGCTTGCTGTAAATCGTCATCCGCGCCTTGAAAAAAATCCATATCTGTCAGCACCGATAGGCATGTGGCCCCTCCTGCTTGATAACTCTTGGCAATCTCTGCCGGAAAAAAATTCTCTCGAATAACCCCCCGACTTGGCGAGGCTTTTTTTATTTCTGCAATGATGGCTGGCCGTCCTGCTTGGAGTGAGGATTCAATCGCTTGCACAAAGCCACGTGGTGGATCCGCCGCGGCAATCTGTTGACTCAATGTTTGCAGACTGACTTTCTGGACACGATCGACAATTTCTTCGGCTTTACGCTGAAGAATTTTTTTTAGTATATCTGGGGTTTGCTTCATCACTGTGATCAATCTTTAAATATAGATGTAAGTATCGACTATTTTTTCCCTAATGGCACTAAAATTCATCGCAATAGGTCCCTTGCGATGAGTTGTTAGGACCCAAATAGGCTTTGAGGTCAACATCTAAGTCTCAGGTATTTTGAGTATAGGCTACCAGTTCATCGAGCTTATTCGCTGCACCACCATTGGCAAGCACTTCATGCGCCTTGGCAATCCCTGCTGTTAAATTTTCCGCAATCCCTGATGCATAAATGGCCGCCCCCGCATTCAACAGCACAATATCTCGCGCCGGACCAGCTTGGTTACTGAAAACTTGCTTGATGATGGTTAGACTTTGCTGAGCATCTGATGCGGTAATCGCTTCAATGGTCCCTCGCTCCATACCAAATTGTTCAGGTGTCACCGTATAGCGGATAATCTCGCCATTTTTTAATTCCGCTACCTGAGTCGCTGATTGAATGCTGATTTCGTCCATGCCATCATCGGCATGGACCACTAATACGTGTTGGCTACCCAATTGTTTTAATACATTAGCTAACGGATCAAGCCACTTGACATCAAAAACACCCAGTACCTGATTGGGTGCCTCTGCTGGATTAGTTAATGGGCCTAACACATTGAATATCGTGCGTATTCCCATTTCCTTGCGTGGACCAATCGCATGTTTCATCGCCCCATGGTGTTTCGGCGCAAACATAAACCCCACCCCGATCTTATCGACACATTGTGCCACTTGCTCGGGGGATAAATCCAGGTTGACCCCAGCCGCTTCTAAAACATCGGCACTACCGGAGCGGCTGGATACTGAGCGATTACCATGTTTGGCTACCTTGGCCCCGGCCGCTGCCGCCACCACCGCGGTAGCCGTCGATATATTAAAAGTGCTGGTGCCATCACCACCGGTACCACAGGTATCCACTAAATATTGCTGCCCCACCGATACTTTGGTCGCTAGGTCTCGCATGACTTGAGCGGCGCCAAAAATTTCATCAGTGGTTTCGCCTTTCATTCGCAATCCGATCAAAAATCCACCGATTTGTGCCGGCGTGGCCTGGCCAGTCATTATCAATCGCATGACCTGGATCATTTCCTTTTTCGTCAAATCTCGACGTTCACTGACCGTGCTGATGGCACTGACTAAATCCATGCTCACTATCCTTATATTTTCAAAAAATTCAATAGCATATCATGACCGTGCTGGGTGAGTATCGATTCCGGATGAAACTGCACGCCTTCCACCGGATAATGGGTATGGCGCAATCCCATAATCTCATCAAATTCACCCTGGCTGTCCCTTGTCCAAGCCGTTATTTCAAGACAATCGGGTAGCGAATTTTTCGCCACGACCAGTGAATGATAACGCGTCGCTTCGAACGGATTTTCTAACCCGCGAAAAATCCCTGTACTATTATGGTATACCATGGATGTCTTGCCATGCATGATTTGCTTGGCATGAATCACGTCTCCGCCAAAGGCTTGTCCAATGCTTTGATGCCCTAAACAAACCCCGAGCAAAGGCAGCCGTCCCTTAAAATGCTCAATCACCGCCAAAGAGATACCGGCTTTATTGGGTGTACAAGGACCGGGCGAAATCACAATTTTTTCCGGTGATAGCTGTTTAATCGCTTGCAAGCTAATCTGATCATTGCGATACACTTGGACATCGACGCCGAGTTCACCAAAGTATTGCACGAGGTTGTACGTAAAAGAATCGTAATTATCAATCATTAATAACATAAGTACCCTTTCAGCCGGACGCATGGCAATCAGCGCAAAGTTTAGCATGAGCATTGAAATTAGCCTACTTAAGCACATGGCGAATCTGTTTTAATCATCGATTGATCGGGTAAATTATAACCGACCAACCAGCCATGCGTGATTTTACAGTTGCAAATTCAAATGAGAATGATTATCATTATCATACAAGGTTGAAACATAAACTCACAGGTATTGATTACATCATGTCAAAAAGAAACAAACTCCTGTTATCATTTTTATTATTTTGTCACTTGTCAACGGTGGCTTATGCCGCTGAAAATTTAGTTATTTACTCGGGACGCAGCGACAAGTTCGTTAAGCCGGCGGTGAATGCATTCAGCGAATCAACAGGTATAAAAGTTATCGTTCACAACGCAAAATCAACGTCATTACTCAATAAGTTACGACTGGAAGGGGATCGCACTGATGCCGATTTATTCCTGAGCAATGACGCCGGCAATTTGCAAAAAGGGAGTGATCTCGGGTTATTTTCTCCCCTCCCAGAGAATATCACCGAGAACATTCCCCCCAATTATCGAGCCAACGACAATACGTGGATTGGCTTATCCGCACGAGCGCGGGTCTTTGTGGTCAATACCCAGTCAAAAGTCGTCCAGTCCGTGCAATCCATCTTTGACATCGCTCAGCCCCAATATAAAGACCATATCGGTATCACCAACAGCGCCAATGAGAGTTTCATTGCGGGAGTGACGGTTTATATGCTGGCGAGAGGACAAGACGCGACACAATCATGGTTAACGGGTATTAAAGCGAATGCCGGGCGCAATATTTTCAACAAACACAGCAAAATTGTCAGCGCCGTCGCTTCGGGAAGACTCGATATTGGGTTAGTCAACCACTACTACATTTACCGTCACCTAAAGAAACACCCTAACGCCCCCATTCGGATGCTCGTTCCTGATCAAACAGACGGAGGCATGGGTATTGCCTGGAATGTCGCAGGTGCTGCATTATCTAAGTATTCAAAGAAAACCCAGTCTGCCCTCAAACTCCTTGCGTTTTTCGTTTCTGCTGAAGGCCAAAAGATATTTGCGGAAGTCAACCAGGAGTATCCCACTCGTCCAGGCATCGTGACAGCGCCCGAAATTCCCGCCTTAACTAGCATCAAGGTCGCCAACGTCCCTATGTATGAATTAGGCAAACAACGGGACAAAACAATACAGCTGCTCGATAAAGTTGGCATGCCATAATATAAAATTCATGGTATTCTTTCTCACAACCGGCGATCGTGAACAATATGCAGTCGATTAGCCTTTTATATATATCCGTGATAAACCATTTTTAGCGCTCCCCCTTGTTGCCCGCTAAAAATCTCCCTGCCGGGTTGGCAATGCAGGACTTTTTTAACACACCCATGAACAAAAAATAAGCAACCTCAGCACCTAAAAATGATTCGTCGCGGGTATGGTTTCGCCTTAACAAGATTCAATAAACTCGGCTGGACCGCCGGGTTTGTTGTACTTTGCTCTAGCATTCCTTTAATTTTTGTTTTATTGAGTAGCACCCAGCTTTCCATCGAGCAATGGACCTCGCTTTGGAGCAAGCGCCTTCCCGAATTGCTTTGGAATACCCTATCACTCGCGACCCTCGTGGCTATCGTCAGTTTAGTGTTAGGCATTTCAAGCGCCTGGTTAATTAGTTATCGTCGGTTTCCCGGTCAAATGCTGGCTGTCTGGTTAATGGTTTTACCTCTCAGTATTCCTACCTATGTATTTGCTCATATCTACACCTCCTTAACCGAGCCGGATAGCGGGATTGGACAAGCCTGGATCGGGCTGTTTGGTGATAGCTCACCGCCGCCCGACCTTTACAACCTGGGGGGTGCCACGTTGATACTTTCCTTGGCGGGTTTTTCTTATATCTTCTTGTTGGTTAGAGCCGCTTTATACCAGTCACACAAAACCCTGGAAGAAGCCGCTCGGTTGCAAGGCTTAAATTCGTTGCAAATATTTTGGCGCGTCAACTTACCGCTGTTGCGCCCCGCTATTGCGGCCGGACTTGCACTCATTATATTGCATGTCTTATCAGATTTTGGCGCCGTCAGCATGCTGCATTTCCAAACGTTTACCTTGAGCATCTACACTCAAATGAGTGGTCGAATGGACTATCACGCGGCGGCGGGCTTGAGTTTAGTATTAGTCGCGTTAAGCTTGTCATTCTTAGTGCTTGAAAGATTTTTTCGTAACCAGCAGCGCTATTACTCAAATACCTCAGGAAATTATGCAGAACGTCCGGTTGCCACCCCCAAAGAAACCCTGTTTATTTGGAGCTGGATTGGTCTCATTGCCTTTTTTAGTTTTTTGCTTCCACTTTTCTGGATGATTAGCTGGAGCTGGCAAGCCTGGCAACAAGAACTCATTGATAATCAATTTTGGGAATATACCCTCAACACTGGCGTTTTGGCATTTAGTGTTGCAACGATTACCTTAATGGCAGGCTTTCCCGTTGCCTTCTTTCATGCACAAAAACATACGTTTCTCAGTCAATCCTTTTTACATTTATCAAATATCGGTTTCGTATTACCCGGCCCCGTCATCGCTTTAGGTGTTTTGAGTTTTATTTTAGCGGTATTGCCCATCGTCTATGGCACATTAATCGCCTTACTTATTGCCCTTATTATTCGATTTTTGCCGCTAGCGGTAACCGCGCAAGAAGCGGCCTTACAGCAATTGACACCCTCCATACTCAATGCCGGACGTATCTTTGGAAAAGGACCCATGAATAATTTACAGCACGTTATCTTACCGATTATCCGTGGTGGACTGGCTAGTGCCTGGGTACTCGTTTTTATTGATGCGCTCAAAGAATTACCAGCCACCTTATTATTACGTCCCACTGGATTTGACACGCTGCCAGTACGCATCTGGATTGAAGCCAGTGAAGAAATGTTGGAACTGGCTGCCCCCGCCGCGCTGACCTTAGTCATCGGTACCCTGCCGGCCATTTGGCTGATGATTAAAAGTGAACGCAACGGCATTCGATCAAGCTGAGGAATGGGCGATACAATCACTTCTCCTCACCTCATTCATTTAATTTTCATACTAAATATACCTTCACATCAAAGATAAAAATATTTAAAATCAAACCATTATGAAAATTCAATAATTTTTTTCTGGAAATAATCCGATTTATTTGATCTAGATCAACAATCACCAGCGTTGAAACAGGCAAACTACAAATGCAGGGAGCGTTTAACGAAACAGAAAATGATCCAGAAAACTGAGGGATTAAATGCAAAAATCATTAGAAATTACATTTCGAAACATGGCGTGGTCTGAGGCTGTTGCAAGTGTCGTAGAAGGGAAGCTGGCAAAGTTAGAACAATTAACTCATGCCGTCATTCGATGCCATGTCACCATTGGGCTGCCTCACCAACACCGCGTAAAGGGAAGACGATACGAGGTGAATATTGATCTGACAATACCGCATTATGGACTTATTATCGGGCGGAGTCACGATGATAAGCGAGATTATGAAGATGTTTATGTCGCAATACGCGATGCATTTGAAGCGGTTCGACGGCAATTGGAGGCTCATAACAACCGGCGTCGGAGCAAAGTGAAAACCTCAGAGAAAATTTGTGAGCGTTTGGAGGTACCCGAAATAATATGATTCTACGAGTGATATGATATCGCATAAGGAGGTGCTTAGTAGAAGCAAGGAGAGAGTTACCCCGAATTAGATGACAAGACAAGGAGGAGATATTAACTAAGAAATGTGCTTAAGTTCGTGTTGCCGTCATGGAGCATTTTAACTCCCATAGTGTTTGTGCGAAGGTATCAGGCCAGGCTAAAATCACCCCCCACCTCCCCCTGGCCTGATATTGATAGCATGACTTGTGCAACCATGTTCAGCAGCAGGTCCGAATGTTTCCACCCCCCTAAACCTTCCCCAACGGTGCTTGGTTTTACCAAGCATCGCCTTTAGGTGTTTAAATTTCAGTCTAAGCAGCACGGCCAGATCATGCCAACGTCATAAAATGATGCCTATTCAACCAGAAAACAACATTAAATAGTGGATCTATCCACAAATGCCAGCTAGAATGGCTGCTCAACTCATGCTCCTATTGGGAGAGACCCAACGATATTTTGCGAAGTTGCAAAAATCTTAGGGCGCCGAAGGCGCAACATGCTCGGAATCGCTCAGGCAAAAGGACCAATAAGAGTTAGTTGGCTCTGGAGAGTGGACAGTGGATATCGTTCAACCCGTTTTGGCGTATACTCAGCCAAGCAGGCCAAACAAACCCCATGTCCCACCGAAGGGGACAGGATGAACACTTGCATTTTTCTTGGCCAATCATGTTATCCGTGGCGACACGCTTGATTTGGTGAGGATATTATTATCTGTGATGGTAACTTTCGCTCAGCCACGCGCAAGAAAGTCTTCTTTATCACCTGTATTTCACATGCCTTGGCACGAAATACAGATGATAAGTCAAACATCCTAAACTCTCAGGTATATGGACAGAGGGGCTATTATATTCATCGCAGACAAATTTGCGACGAATACCCAAAACCATAACCTATACCAAGAGAGTTTCATTCATGGGAAAAAGAACACCGCTTTATCATAGCCATGTTGAAGAACAGGGCAAAATTGTCGACTTCGCTGGCTGGAAAATGCCCGTTCATTATGGCTCCCAAATCGACGAACACCTATTCGTCCGCAAAGACGCCGGCATGTTTGACGTCTCTCACATGACAATTATTGATCTTGCCGGTGATGATTGCGCCGCTTTTCTCAAATATTTACTTGCCAACAATGTCGATCGTCTTGTCGAGCCCGGTAAAGCCTTATATAGCTGTATGCTTAATGACAAAGGGGGCGTCATTGATGACCTTATCGTCTATTACATGCAACCAAAACAATATCGCATGATTGTCAATGCTGGAACCCGAGAAAAAGATCTGGACTGGCTAAATAAACAATCCGCCACATTTAAACTATCGATTACGGAAAGAGCTGAGCTCGCGATGATCGCTGTTCAAGGCCCGAATGCCCGCGACAAAACACTCAGCGTCATCGACCCGAACTATCGCTCAAAATTGGAACAACTTAAAGTCTTTTATGCCGCTGAAGTCGGTGACTTATTCGTCGCGAGAACCGGTTATACTGGCGAAGACGGATTCGAAATTATCGTACCCAACGATCAGGCAGAAAATTTGTGGAATCAACTCTTCGATATCGGCATTAAACCCTGCGGCTTAGGCGCCCGCGACACTTTGCGCTTGGAAGCCGGCATGAATTTATATGGCAACGATATGGACGAAACGACGAGCCCGCTGGAATCTGGACTCGGCTGGACGATTGCCTGGGAACCCGTTGAACGAGATTTTATTGGCCGAAAGGCGCTGGAACAGCAGCGCGAATCCGGCGTATTAAAAAAATTAGTTGGCTTGGTTTCAATCGAACGAAGCATCTTACGTGCCCATCAGAAAGTCGCTATTGAAAACCTTGGCAATGGTGAAACAACCAGTGGAGGATTTTCCCCAAGCCTAGGTAAAGCCATTGCGCTCGCCCGCGTCCCGGTTGAGACAGGTGATTCTGTTTTAGTTGAGATCAGAGACAAACTCGTACCAGCCAAAGTAGTCAAACCACCGTTTGTCAGAAAAGGCAAATCTTGTATCAATTAATTCAAGTTAAACTGGTACAACCCAATCGACCAACCTATTCGTTAAAGAGGATCAACGATGAGCAATACCCCGGCAACACTCAAATATTCGCGTACTCACGAGTGGATAGATATCGTAGATAAAAATACTGCCCGCATTGGTATCACTGATCATGCCCAAGATTTATTAGGCGATATCGTCTTTGTTGAGGCACCCGACGTCGGTACCACTGTCACAGCAAAAAACACCTGTGCCGTTGTCGAGTCGGTCAAGGCCGCCTCTGACATTTATAGTCCACTGACAGGTGAAATCATTGAAATAAATGATGCACTGAGCGAAACTCCGGAACACATCAATCAAGACGCTTACGGTAAAGGCTGGATTTTCTGCATACGCTTTAACGACCCGAACGAACTCGATAGCCTATTGGATGCTGATGCCTATGATGAATTTGCCAACGCAGAAGATCATTAAGCCGCACACCTCATAATAATAATTGATTTTCATTGCTTAGCTTAGTCAAAAAAATATAAAGGATCTAGAGTAACATTATGCCTTTTATACCCCATACTCAGGCAGATATTGATTCCATGCTCACTGCCATAGGAATATCGGATATCGAGCAGTTATTTGATGATATTCCCAACGAATTGCGCCTCAAAGCACTTGAACATGTGCCTCCCAGAATGTCAGAAAAAGACATTAGCCGGTTATTACACCAGCGCGCTAAACAAGACGGCCAACCCCTAGGTTTTCTCGGTGCCGGCGCCTACGAACACCACATTCCGGCCGCGGTTTGGGAAATCGCCACACGCGGTGAATACTATAGCGCCTACACCCCGTACCAGGCAGAAGCTAGTCAAGGCACCCTTCAGTTAATTTATGAATATCAAAGCATGATGGCTGGACTCACCCAGATGGAGGTATCGAATGCGTCACTCTACGAAGGTGCCTCCGCCCTGGCAGAAGCCATATTAATGGCTATCCGTGCTAATCGTAAATGCCAAACCAAACGTATTCTGGTACCACGGACATTACATCCTACCTATCGAAAAGTTTGTCAAACGATCGTTAAAAATCAAGGTATTGAACTACAAGAAATTGATTATCAACGCGATACCGGCACCATTGATATCGAAAGTTTACAAGGTATCGACGGTGAATTTGCCGCGCTTGTCATCCCACAACCCAACTTTTTCGGCGCTTACGAAGACGTTGATGCACTGACAGATTGGGCACATCAGCACAATGCACTGGTCGTTGCCGTCGTCAACCCATTAAGTTTAGCCATCTTAAATCCACCCGGTACTTGGGGTAGTCAAGGGGCCGATATCGCTTGTGGAGAAGGTCAACCACTGGGGATACCCTTGGCCTCAGGCGGCCCTTATTTTGGTTTCTTGTGCGCCAAAAAAATTCTAGTTAGGCAAATGCCCGGCCGTATTGCCGCCCGCACCGTCGATAGCGATGGCAAACCCGGTTACACACTCACTTTGCAAGCCCGAGAACAGCATATACGCCGCTCAAAAGCCACCTCCAATATCTGCACTAACCAAGGGCTAATGGTCACGGCGGCGACGATTTATTTATCGTTACTCGGTCCCTCGGGGCTGATTCAGGCCGCCTCCTTATGCCATCACAACAGCAATCAACTCAAACAAAAACTGTGTGCGATTCCTCAGGTAACATCGCGTTTTGGCAATGCTTTTTTTCATGAATTTGTTATTACTCTTGACCAACCTGTTGCTCAGGTGCTCAATGAATTAGGCGAATATGGCATTATTGGTGGTTACAATCTAAGCAGCGACTATCCGGAATTGTCGAATAGCCTGTTAGTCTGCGCTACCGAAACCAAAACGAATGAAGACCTGAATAGCTATACCGAAAAAATGGTAAGTGTACTCAATAGAAAGCACTGATGATAACCACCCTGACCACAACTACGCAAAGGAGATATCACTCATGGCAACAGTTACATTAAAAGGCACCGAATGTCACACCAATGGCGAATTACCCAATATTGGCGATATTGCGCCGAGTATCAAATTAACGAACAGTGATTTAGCTGAAGTCACCTTAGATAGTTTTGCCAATAAGAAAAAAATATTAAACATTGTTCCCAGCCTGGATACTGACGTCTGCAAAATTTCCACTAAAAAATTTAATGAATATGCTGCCGGTAAAGAGGGTGTGGCTATCATCGTTATTTCCGCTGATTTACCATTTGCCCAAGGTCGTTTTTGCAGCTCAGAAAAACTGAGCAACGTGGTAACGCTGTCCATGATGCGCTCCAAAAAGTTTGCAAGAGATTATGGTGTGCTCCTCGAAGATGGACCACTGGCGGGTATTACCGCCCGCGCTGTTGTGGCATTAGATATTAACAACAAAGTTTTATATACCGAATTAGTGCCTGACATTACCCAAGAGCCTAATTATGAGGCTGCCATGAAGGCGCTTAGCTAAAACCTAATCATATGCCCATCGCCATGGTCGTCAATGATTCCTTTTTAATTGACGACCTTGCGAAAATTTAATTTAATTATCCTACTAAGCACACCATGTTAATATTTGATCAATCCCAAAAAAATCGGCAAAATCTTTCCCAGCTGCAAGCTAATCCGGATATTGATTTATCATCCATTCCAGATAAACACCGCCGCCAACAAACACTGCTACTACCCGAAGTCTCTGAATTGCAAACCGTTAGGCATTACACTCGGTTATCGCAGAAAAATTTTTCTATTGACACCCATTTTTATCCACTGGGTTCATGCACCATGAAATACAACCCTCGTGCATGTAACCGTTTAGCGATGCTTCCCGAATTTTTAGGACGCCACCCGCTCAGCCCAGCCAAGTTTAGCCAGGGTTTTTTACAGTGCATGTTTGAGTTGCAAGAAATGCTAAAAGATGTCACCGGGATGAAATCCATCGCCTTAGCTCCCATGGCTGGAGCCCAAGGTGAATTCGCTGGCGTTGCCATGATTCGAGCCTATCACGATGCGCGAGGTGACACCCAACGCAAAGAAATTTTAGTTCCAGACGCTGCTCATGGCACCAACCCAGCCACGGCCACCATGTGTGGCTACCAAGTTAAAGAAATTCCGACGAACAAACAAGGCGATATTGATTTAACCGCACTCCGCGAGGCGGTTGGTCCAGCCACGGCCGGTATTATGCTAACTAACCCGTCCACCCTCGGTGTCTTTGAACGAAACATATTAGAAATTTCCAGCATTATTCATCAGGCAGGGGGTCTGTTATATTATGACGGTGCCAACCTCAATGCCATTCTTGGCAAAACACGTCCAGGCGATATGGGCTTCGACGTCATCCACTTAAACTTGCATAAAACATTTTCCACACCCCATGGTGGTGGTGGACCGGGTGCCGGTCCCATCGGTGTGAATGAGCGTTTATTACCGTATTTACCAACCCCCGTTGTTGCCCATGAAAATGATAGCTACCGCTTATTGGGTGAACAAGACTGCCCGCAAAGCATGGGCCCATTGTCTACCTTTATGGGAAATGCTGGCATCTTATTACGTGCTTATATTTATGCCCGTTTATTAGGTAAAGAAGGCATGACACGCGTGGCTGAATACGCGACTCTGAATGCCAATTACATGATGGTTAAATTAGCAGAAAAAGGATTTGAGCTTGCTTACCCAACTCGCCGAGCTACTCACGAGTTTATCGTGACCCTTAAAAAGTCCGCGAAAGAATACGACGTTAATACCATGGATTTTGCCAAACGACTCCTTGATTACGGCTATCATGCCCCTACCACGTATTTTCCATTATTAGTCCCAGAATGCTTGCTGATCGAACCCACCGAAACAGAACCGAAAGAAGTCTTAGATGGTTTTATCGATACTTTAGCAAAAATTCTTGACGAAGCGAAAACGACACCCGACATTGTCAAACAAGCACCACACACCCTGCCGGTAAAACGCTTGGATGAAGTTCGTGCCGCTAAACAATTGGACCTGACATGGCAAACCAACAACACACCGGACTAAGGCGCATCAGCAATGCCATCGGTTATTCTTGGCAAGGTTTAAAGGCATGTTACCAACACGAAGCAGCGTTTCGACAAGAACTGTTATTATGCTTAGTATTAATGCCTATCGCCTTATGGTTAGGTGACAATGGTATTGAACGTGCTTTAATGATCGGCAGTTTATTTTTGATTGTCATTGTGGAATTGCTCAACTCAAGCATCGAAGCGGTGGTGGATCGTACCGGTACTGAATTCCATGAATTATCTGGTCGAGCTAAGGATATCGGCTCGGCAGCGGTGCTAATTTCGATTGTTAATGCCTCGGTCATTTGGTTTTTTATGATCATTTAGCCAATGGAAAATAAACACGAAATTCTGCTCCCGCCACATCGGAACGGTTATGTGCAGCCACCTTGCCTTGATGGAATTCCGTAATTAAGCGCACGATATAAAGCCCTAATCCTAAATGGGGCTCTGCCTGGGATGTTTGCCTGACAGATACCATTGAATTAAATAAATGGCTGTGCATTTCCTCTGGTAAATGCGCTCCTTCATTAAGCACCGCCAACATCACTTGTTTTGGTTGTTTGCTAAGACGTATCACAATGGCTGTTTGCTCGCGATGAAAATCAATCGCATTGACAATTAATTTATCCAATAGCTGGGCAATCAAATCAGGCGCCCCATTGATTAATAGGGTTTCAGTCACGGCTTTCGCTGGTAATTGTAAGCGGAATTGACAATTAACATATACCATTTGATAGCCCTCGACACACCCTTGAATCACCTCCACAATATTAAAAATTACCGGTGTTTCATGCTGTAAACTTTGCTCTAAGCGCGTCGCTTCACCCATTCGTTTGACAATATTATGTAACCGTATAGCACCTTCTCGAGCTCGCTTAACATATTTCTCTCCTTCAGAATGAATATCAATCGCATCCAAATTATCTAATGAGGACTGCACCACGGTAATCGGGGTACGTAGCTCATGGGCCAACTTCTCTGACATCGATTCTAAATATAAATTATATTGCGATAGTCGTCGTAATATATCCGCAAAGCTACGCGATAAATCACCCAGCTCATCACGATTATTGGTCGTCGTTAGGCCACCAATCACTTGTCCATCCGGGGTGATCGCTGCATTAATTTCATTGCGTAGTTTACGGATACGCTGAGATAACCTTGCCGCGATCATCAATAAGGTAATCATCGCCACCGAAAATGCAATGACACTAATATTGATTAAAATTTCAATGGCTCGATTTTGTAAGGCTAAAATACGGTTACTTGTCTTTTCAATGGCCACCACGCCGACAATGGCTTCATTAAAATAAATCGGTTGAGCCACTCTGAGTATATTCACTCGCTGATCCGGTGTTTCCCGCCAATGGGCCGATGCCACGCCAGTAAGCGCCATATTGATGGCCGGCCCTTGTAAACGCGAAGCTTGCGAAAGGTCATCTTGAAATTCCAATACCGGTTGTTTTAATAAAAATCGGTAAAACACATTCAACATATTCGATGACATATTGAATTCTGCCATATCCGACGCAGGCATCAGCGCTTGTGCTACATCATCGTTAGATAATTGGCCAAATAAATCGATAATTCGCTGTTCTGAATCCATTAGCCAAATGCGCATCCCCGGCTCACTCAAGCGTTCTAACAACGCTCGCATGTTCGCCTCCATGGGATTGATAAGACCACTCAGGCTGGAAAGAGGCACACTCAACCTAGTCATCACTTCACGTTTTTTTTCATCATCAACATCAACCACATCAAAAGATATTTGATTTGCCACCAGATTGGTCGGAATTTTTAATTCAATATTATAACCGTATGAGGTTTCTTGCCATTCACCGGAAATATCTCGATTCATCGCCCAAACAGTATCGCCACCTTGATCTTCTGTCGCATATTTTGCCATCACCCCTCCGGGTGCCACTGTCGTGATATAGTAGCGCAGCCAATCATGCTTGGAATGGAACATTGAAACGACCAAATGATCACTCGACAATGGATCAGCATCATTTGGATCATGATAGATAACTGATTTGTCATAAATCCTGAAAATACCATACATATATGGCTCAAGCACACCCAATTGGTAGTCCACTCTTACCTTGTCCTTGATGGCATTATCCGTTTTCGATGGATCGGGACGCAAGGTCAACCAGCGATCACGATAGACTCGCCAATCATCATCATAACCGTCGATATTAATCGGAGATTTCAATTGTCGAATAAACAGATGCGATACCTGTTGCTGAGCAGATGAGGTAAAATATTGATAAAATAATCTCGGCTGCCCTCGTAGTACCTCGGCAATAACATTGGCCCGCTCTTGCAGCTTAAGCTCTTGGTTGGTCTGTAAATAAAGCTTCATTTCCTGAAAATACAGGAATCCCATCCATGGGATAATAAGCAAGCTAAGTGAGCCAAAAAACAATTTACCCCGTAATTGCAGGTAGGTTTTTTTTAGGGGTAATTGGACTAATCTGGGCATGGTTAGTTAGCTGACCAACGATATCCCATACCATACACCGTATCAATATTAGAAAAGGCAGAGTCTATTTCACAAAATTTACGCCGAATACGCTTAATATGTGAAGTGATTGTCGCATCATCCACCACGACATGGGCATCTTGCATTAATTTCTCTCGACTTTTTACATGCCCTGGATGCAACGCTAGACTGTAAACCAACCAAAATTCAGTGAGCGTCAAATCAACCTTGGTTTGTTTCCAATGAGCCACGTAACGATTCATATCCAATATTAAATCTTCTCTTTCGAGCATCGACTCAGCCTCTGAAGGTTGATTGAATGCATCAATTCGACGAAATAATGCCGCAATTCGAGCACACAAATGCGGCAAACTAATATCTTTAATTAAATAATCATCCGCTCCCAAACGGAGCCCCGATATGGCGTCTAAATCCGAATCCCTTGCTGTTAAAAAAATAATCGGCAAACTTTCTGACATACCTCTCAACATCCGGCACAACTCAAACCCGCCATCGTAATCATTTTTTAAGCCAATATCTAATAACACCAGATTAGGTAATGCTTGTCTGAATGCATTCAGCGCGACTTCTCTTGATGCATACAATTTGACCTCATACCCTTGACGCTGCAAGGCTTCTCGATAATTATCTGCAATGTCAATTTCATCTTCAACAATCGCAATCGTTTTTGACATAGAAATTACTCATCGTTTTCACATCTTATTAGGGGGTGGGGTCTTACTCAAAATACCACATTGAGGATATATATCCATAGTGTGATGAATTTAAGCCTTTGAACAGATCCCCTCTTCATTCTTCGCTTCGTAGCCAATATGGCTATGTGGTCTTGTCTCGCCTGGCTGAGAACGAAGATTAAGGCACTATCAACAGCTATATAGATAACGCTATGGGCATAGGAAATTAGCCATTGTCATAATTTGTCATTTTTCATCATCAACTATTTTTTTTGATTGATTGCTAAGTCATAATTATATGCTTCAATGATACTGTTGAATGTAATTATCCATCGCAAGCAGCTTGAATGATTTGACAATATAATTTAGTTTTTCCATTAATGTTAGGAGACATTTTCATGAAACAACTTTATCAGGCATTAACCTTAGCCAGCTTAGCAGAAGAAAATAGCAAAGGTTTAAAATATGATTTAGGCATCACACTGCTGTCGAGTCTCACCATTGGGATACTCGTCTCGTTTGCTTTTACCCTTGTTGTTTTACTCATTGCTAGCCTTGGGTCATAATCATCACACCACCCCAATACTCACCAAAACAGTAACGCTTATTTAACCAGCATAAATGACCCCACTCTCACAAGTTCATTGCTTAATCGAGTCAATGGCAATGCGATAAACCATCACTCAATTGTATCCCCTACGTTAAAGTTTGGTTTATAACCAGTTCGGCAACTCATCGTCCTCCAAACCCTGAATAGCAGCTCACTGTGTGTGCGCTTAGGCGAATAAAGTCAATACCTTCTCATTCGATCCTAGATCGATCGACAATGTTTTTTAAATCAGTAAAAATCAAGCACATCAACCCCACCATGCAAAATTACGGCGAAACCAAATTCTTTTGCCAATGGCGGTTAAAATACCCGCTAAGCCGATAGAAAGCCGCGATCGCTTCTAGCTTTTTAAGCCGGCTCCAGCTTAAAATACTGATAGCGGATTGAATATAGCATTGTGAGTAGGAATGTGGATTTTTATCAAGGCCTTTGTTAAGCACACAATCAACGGGACACACCCCCTATCAATCGGAGCAAAAATGAGAATGAGGAAGATTTCCAATTAGAATAGTTATTAGAGCAGCTCTGTCTTGAAAAACGCAATCATGTTTGCCGATGTGGTAGGAAGCACCCATCTATATGACATTTTGAGTGATGCTGAGGCGAAAGCCTGCATCGACAAATGTCTCACCTTAATGATTGATATCAGTCATCAGTGCGAGGGAACCTTGGTCAAAACCATCGGAGATGAAATACTATGCCGTTTTAGCACCGCTGATAGCGCAATTCAAGCCGCGTGCAGCATTCAAGAGAATATTGAGAAACAAGCGATGGCAAATGGTGACCACACTGTGGTTCGTATCGGATTACACTTTGGCAATACGATCGTAAAAACGGATGACGTATTTGGCGATGTGGTTAATGTGGCAGCGCACATGGCGCATATTGCCAAAGGCGGTCAGATCATAACCACCCAGGACGTTGTCGATTTACTGAGTCCCGTCAATCAAAATAAAACACGAGAATTTGATCACATTGCGATTAAAGGCAAACAAACCGAATTTACCATCTATGATGTCATTTGGGAGAAAACAGATTTTACTCTGATAGGCAATTTTAATCTTGCAGAAAATATCATCACAACTCAGCTAAGAATTGAATACCATAGCATAACCAAAGAAGTGACGGCGGCGGCTCCTTCCTTATCCTTTGGCCGGAGTCAACAATGTGACATCGTGGTCAATGCCGATTTAGTTTCCAGAGTGCATGCCATTTTGGAATATCGCCGTGGAAAATTTATTTTAATCGACCAAAGCACTAATGGAACCTTCATAAAAGCACAAGATAATCAAGAAGTTTATTTTCGCAGAGAAGAAGTTCCCTTATGGCGCAATGGTGTTATCAGCCTAGGCCAATCCACCGATAAAAGCCAAAACCATCTAATTAACTTCACTTGTTTGTAAAGCGATATTTCGCGCTTAACGATGAAAAATGAGACGATTTGAATACCACGGCGCCATACAACATATCTGGTCACTTTAAATTGATTACTATTTGTACTACAGTAATACATACTTCAGCACGCTCATAATGTGGGGTTTTCGCGTCCAGATTTGGCCAATTTGATGGCGAAAAACCGCAGGAATCGTTGTGCTATTCTACGAATTTTGTAACGAAAGATCGGTCACAAAAGTAGGCGCTTTAGGCGAAGGTCGCCATCAATGTGGGATGTGAAAATGAGAGTTTATGCCGGTGCTAAGTATACATGAGATACATGGCTCATCAAGCGATAGTATCGTTCACAGAGTGATCGATAATAATACTTGACACAACCCGTTATTAATCATTTGATGTGATTCACGCTTGTTGATATATTCAACAACATTAACGGAAAAACATATTGTCAATGACGCCATTGTAAACCCCATATCATTGACCCAAACATAATACGCTACGCTAAACAGGATATCCCGAATGAATAATTCAGGTAGCCAAGACAAATTAAAGTTATTAGGCAACTGCACATTATTTAATAACATTCCTCCTGAAGATCTTAAAGGACTGGTGCCTTTTGTGAAGAGCAGAAAGGTGAAAACCCGGACGGTTATATGCCATCGCGGGGAACCAGGCACTCAAATGTTTGTGATTGTCGATGGTCGAGTCACCCTGCACACAGACTCCGAAGACGGCAAAGAACTGGTATTCGGCATGCTGGGCGGTGGTGAAATATTCGGTGAGATCGCTATTTTTGATGGCGATGAGCGCACGGCTTCTGTGGTGGCCTCAGAACCCACTGAACTGTTGGTCATCGAACGACGTGATTTTATCCCTTTTTTGGAGAAAAATCCCAAAGTCGCAATTAAGCTATTAGTCACATTAGCCACGCGCTTGCGCCGCACCGACGAACTTTTCGAAGACATCTTTTTCCGCAATTTACCTGGCCGATTGGCGAAAAAATTCTTGGGGCTGGCTGAAACTTACGGCAATAAAACGGACACGGGCATCGAAATAGGGATTAAACTTTCACAACGAGAAATTGGCCGCTTAACGGGGGCAACCCGGGAAAGCATCAACAAACAAATGCGTGCCTGGGAAGAAGATGGGCTCATCTCCTGTGAAAAAGGTATTATTACCATCAATAAACCCGAAGAACTGGAAGATATCTCTGAACCGATTTAAGAATGGATGCCGACCAGTCACACGAAACATAACTGGCAACAGCCAAACCTTCCATCCTCTCAAGTCAAAATTTGATCGACACTATGCATCGATGACCAAACCCCTTTATTCACGTCGATTGATAATCAGTGACTTAGACTCACAAGGAATGGAAGAAATAATTTAACGAAGGGGAACCAGCCGCTGAAAAATGACATACGATGCGCGACTAAAAAATTCTGAGAATGGATCGGATGAAGTTACTAAAAAAACGAATACCGTTAAGCGTTGTTCACTCTCACTACCCCAGTGAATAACGCTTTTGGCGGGTATACCCGATTAATGGGCTAAATAATGTAAGCTAACTGGCTTTGTCATAGCCGATGTATAATTCGTCATCTAAAATTTCGCTCATACGCTTTTGTTCATAATAATCTTCAATCGCCCTTCGCGCAGAACTACTTTTTTTACGACCCCGCTTAGATTTAACAGGTTTCTCTACCTCGTCGGCATTGAGACTCCATTCATCATCATTAATCGCAACGCCAGATTGATCTTTAGATACATTATCCAGATAATTACTTTGATCACTCATAAATGCCTCCATTGATGGACTCGGCTTCACGAAAGAATGAGGCCTATCCGGTTTACAAGCTAACAATGGCTTACAAATATTAGCTCTGCGATTTACGTACCATCTTTATTTACTCGAAATAAAACAATCGTTTAATTTTTTTGCGATTCAGCAAGTGTCAGAAATTCCGTCGCTTCAGATAAGGTGATGGGATATTCTTATTAAGGGTATCGTTCGTCTGTGAAACTTAAATGACAATAGAATGTAGAAAATGCGACATACATCAGATTAATGATATTATTTATGCATAATTTCTTTTTTCAGATTGCGTTTTGAACGAAAAATTGACATCAATTTTTATATCAGCGCCTTACTTCTCCACAGGAAACCCTTTATGCCAACCGACAATTTCACTATTACTACACTTGAACTTGGGCCAATGGATAATTTTGTGTATCTCATTCATGATACCGCCAGCCACCGAGCCGCCGTGGTTGATCCCGCCTGGGACGTCGATAAAATCATTAAGCTTGCCCGTGACAAAGATGTACAAATCACCGACATTTTATTGACGCATAGTCATTTTGATCATATAAACGGCGTCGAACAGGTGCTGGAAAAATATGACGCCCAGGTTCATCTGCTCAAACAAGAGGCGCAGTTTTGGGGGCATTATCAAGGCGCGTCGAGTGCTCATCATGGTGGTGACATCATCAAACTGGGTAACACGGACATTGCTATTCTTCATACCCCCGGCCACACCCCCGGTTCAGCATGTTACCAGCTGGCCAACCAACTCATTACCGGCGATACCTTGTTTGTATTTGGTTGCGGTCGTTGTGATCTCGATGGTGGTGATCCCAATGTGATGTTTGATACCTTACGACAATTAGGCAGTACCCTGCCCAAAGATACGATTATCCATCCCGGACACAATTACGCCACCAAACCCTCCTCAAGCCTAGCCGAACAAATCGTCGGTAACCCATTTATGCATTTTGATGACCCACAAGCCTTTGCTCGCTACCGAATGCATGATCATGATAAAATACGACACACTCCTTATCACCCAGTCCCTAAAACATAACCATCTGCCAAGGAACCGCCTATGATGAGAAAACTACTGGCCATTTTCTTGACCTGCCTCCCATTGACCGCATTATTTGGCACAGAAATCTCCCAGTTAAGCAGCACACCGGCTAAGCGCCTAACCCTGCCCGACATATTTTTCACTGACGGTATCATTGAGGCAATCAATCGCTCAACCGTCTCGGCTCAAACCAGCGGTGAAGTCATTGACATAAAGTTCGATGTGGAAGATATTGTTACCCAGGGACAAGTGCTGATTCGATTGCGTAATACGGAACAGAAAGCACAACTAAATCAGGCCAATGCTAGCCTGTTGGAGACTCTGGTGCGACTTAATGAAGCGAAAACCGAATTGAATCGCATTAAAAAACTCCAGCAAGAAAACTTGGCCTCTGATGCCACACTGGATAATGCTCAAACTCGCGTTGAGGCCGCTGCTTCACGCATCAAAATGGAACAAGCTAAATTAGACAGTGCCAAAGAGCAATTACGCCACACGATCATTAAAGCACCTTACAGTGGCATTGTGGTAAAACGCCATGTTGAACTGGGTGAAATCGCTCAACCTGGGAAACCGCTCATGACCGGCCTATCCTTGGAACAATTGCGGGTGCAAGTGGACTTGCCACAAAGCCTGATTAGCGCCATTCGAAAAATTAAAAAGGCTCGCCTGCTGCTCCCCGAAAATGGCTCACTCAGAGAATTAACGATTGGGAATATCATTATATCCCCACAAGCCGATCCGCTTAGTCATACCTTTCAATTGCGCTTGATATTGCCGAAAAACACCCCAGAGCTTTATCCCGGCATGTTTGTCAAAGTCGGTTTGATTCGCGGTCAAACCAAAAAATTAGTTGTTCCCTTTAGTGCGTTAGTGCAGCGCAGTGAAATAACTGCATTATATGTAAAAAATGATCAAGACCAACTCGGGATGCGTTATGTCAAAATTGGTCGCCGGTTGGAAAATGGCTTAATCGAAATATTAGCGGGACTCATGGAAGGTGAGCGGGTGGCTGATGATCCTATCCAAGCCAGTCTCCTGCAAAAACAACAAACCTCCCATTAATGAATAAAGTCATGTCGACAAAACTAGGCATTTCCGGGTCCATCGCCAAACTGTTTTTGCAAAGCGAAATCACGCCTTTATTAGCCTTGATGGGTTTATTAGCGGGCGTATTTGCGGTATTGGTTACCCCACGCGAAGAAGAGCCACAAATCAATGTCACCTTCGCCAATATTTTTATTCCCTTCCCTGGTGCCTCCGCCAGAGAGGTGGAGCAGCTCGTTAGCACACCCACGGAACAAGTATTAATGGAAATTCGCGGGATTGAGCATGTGTATTCGGTATCACGCCCCGGGCTTTCCATCTTAACGGTGCAATACTTAGTCGGCGAAAACCGAACCGACGCCATCGTGCGTTTATACAATAAAATCTATTCCAATCAAGACTGGTTACCGGCAGGTATCGGTATTGGGCAACCGCTGATCAAACCCAAAGGCATTGATGACGTTCCCATCGTCAGCCTAACCTTGTGGAGTGAAAATGCGTTATTTAATGGCTATGAATTACAAAAAATTGCCCACTCCCTGGAAACTCAATTAAAGCGTATTCCAGGGACCCGTGATATCTATACCATTGGCGGCCCAGAACGTGCTATCAAAGTGGTACTCGACCCGACTCGTCTTGCTGCCTACGGCATCGATCTCAATGACTTACGCCAGGCCTTACAAGCGGCAAACATTTCAAAAAATGTGGGAAATATTGTTGAGCATAATACCGAAATGCCCGTCCAGGCCGGTGTTTTTCTCCGTCATGCGGAAGAGGTCAGTGAATTAATTATTAGTGTTAAAAATGGACACCCTATCTATTTGCGAGATGTGGCCAATATTAGTTACGGACCGGATGAACCCGATAATTACGTATGGTTTGGTACCGGTTCCGCTGCGCCGGATAAAGGCATAAAGCAACAAGGCATCTATCCAGCGGTCACCTTAGCCATCGCTAAAAAACCAGGCAGTAACGCCGTGAATGTAGCCCAAGATATCATTCAATTCATCGAGCAACTGCAAGGGATTTACATACCACAAGACGTGCAAGTCACCATCACCCGCAATTATGGTAAAACCGCCGATGACAAAGCCAAAACATTAATAAAAAAACTCACCTTTGCCACCTTAATTGTCATTGTCCTAATACTGCTCACCCTAGGTTGGCGTGCCGCCTTTGTCGTGGGCTCGGCAGTGATCATCACCTTATTGATCACCTTGTTCGCTTCTTGGGCTTGGGGTTTTACCCTGAACAGAGTCTCCTTATTTGCATTGATCTTCTCTATCGGTATTTTGGTCGATGATGCCATTGTCGTGGTGGAGAACATTCACCGCCACATGCACCAAGCAAAACTCTCCTTGGCAGAAGCGATTCCCTTAGCCGTCGATGAAGTCGGCGGCCCTACCATTTTAGCCACCTTTACGGTGGTTGCTGCCCTATTACCCATGGCATTTGTTTCTGGCTTAATGGGTCCCTATATGAGTCCCATCCCGATCAACGCGAGCCTCGGCATGCTTATTTCGCTAGCCGTGGCATTTATCATCACACCTTGGCTTGCTTATAAAGTTTTTAAGAATCAACACTCAGTTACCCAGCATAGCGAAGACCATCACGCGCCAAACCATGGCTTGATGTATGGCTTTTTTAACACCGTTATCGGCAGTTTTTTAATTGGCCGCTATGCACGATTAAAACGCTGGTTATTATTATTGGCTGTTTTCACACTGATTGGTTTATCGCTGTTACTGGCCGTAAACCAAGCCGTGATTTTCAAAATGCTGCCGTTCGATAATAAGTCAGAAATCCAAATTGTGGTCGACATGCCAGAAGGGACCAGTCTAGAACAAACTGCTCGGGTATTAACCGAAATCGGCCATCAACTGCAACATACACCAGACATTACCGATTTTCAAATGTATGCCGGATTATCCTCCCCCATTAACTTTAACGGGTTAGTTCGCCAATATTTTTTGAGAGAAGGCTCGCATGTAGCAGATATCCAGATTAATCTAGTTGATAAAAAACACCGATCACGCAAAAGCCATGACATCGCCCAAGACTTACGTGAACCCTTACAAGCCATTGGCCGAAAATATCACGCGAATGTAAAAATCGTCGAAGTGCCCCCCGGCCCTCCCGTATTATCGCCGCTAGTGGCGGAAATCTATGGGCTCGATTATGCTGGCCAAATTCGGGTGGCCAAAGAAATTCGCGAGCTTTTTGCCGCCACCCCCGGTATTGTCGATATTGATGACAGTGTTGAAACTGGCACAAGCCAATGGGTTCTGCAACTCGACCGGCCTAAAGCCGCATTATTAGGCGTCAACCAAACCCAAGCGGT